>DATDZA010000021.1:0-21421 GCA_035288865.1 Candidatus Nanoarchaeia archaeon | reverse complement strand
GCAATTTACCAGGCGTATCACAATTTAATTGATGCAAAATACGGACTAACTCCTTGCATGAAAGAAAGTTTGACTTCTTGTGTTTGGTCATGGGGAAAATTACTTAATGCAAAAATATCAGTGGATTAATAGGTCAGTTCGCCTTGAAAGGAGATTGCATGACGGCGCTATTAAGCTAGAGGCACAATATTTTGTAGATATGCTCCAGCTTTTGAGAGAGCGGTTTGGAGTTGAATTCGTGAAAGGCCCTACAATCAATATTGAAAATCCTGCAAAAGAAATTGAAATTCCTGAAGCTCACTACGCATGGCCCGGCTCACCGGTTGTTAAATACGAAAGATCATCGGGAGTGTATAATCAAGATTATAGAATAGAAGCTGTTGCAAGGATTAGAGAAAACAAATTTAATGTGTACATGTCGTTTTCTAATGGCTCATCAAATTTAGTAATCGGCAGAAAAATTGAAGTTGATTCTCCATATCCTATTTTAGCTCGGCACTTGGTCAATTTTAGTACAATGGTCGCCAGTTATGATATAACTCAAGATTCAGAGACTAGACAGGCACTTGACAAAGTTGCAGGCAGCAAAGTTCCGGCTAATATGTTAAGAGGATTCGGACGCACGATTGTGAAAGGAAATGTTACTCCAAGTGGAATTGAATCTATGGTGAGTTTATTTCTGCAAGATCCAAATCCAAAAGAAGTTTTGAGATGTTATGAGGTTGAGGTTGAAAATCGCAGCAATTCTGATCCATTGCTCGGGAGAGTTGTTCCAAGTTCAGTATATCAGCCGGATGAGCGACATTTTTGCATGACTGGTGCTGAATATCCACTCATCCCTGTTGACTTGAGTGAAGTATCGAAGTTGACAGTGCTTGTAAATACAGGTTCAAGATACTGGGGAGGTATTCTTCGCAAGATTTCTATCCCTAATTTCGTCAGCGTTGCTGGTGAGATTCCCCTATCTGTTGATGGAACAAACCATTGGTATGTGAAAGATGACATGAAAAGAGGCAAGTTAGCCCTTTTAGGAGCACCAAAATGGAAAAATAGTTTATGGTTGGTGTTGGATGAAAATTACAATTCTGTGGTTTCGCCGCAACATGTATACAGACGCTTAACAGAATTCTCAAATGCAAACAACAGGGTAACCAAAATGCTTGACTCTATAAAGCACTGAATTTATTCTTAACAAGTTTAATAAAAGATTAATGTAAACATTATTTCATGATACATCCATTATGCCCTTACTTCGGAACATGCGCTGGATGCGATACGCAGCATCTTGAGTATGAACTGCAATTAAAAAATAAAGTAAAGAGCTTAAGCAGCTTTACTGATTTTCCTGCTGATAAAATTGAAGTGTTTCATGACAAAGAATACCATTACAGGAACAGGATGGATTTTGTTTTTCAGTCAGACAGATTAGGATTAAGGGCCAAAGACAATAGGATTATGGATATTGAAAATTGCCCGATATCAAATGAAAAATTAAATGTATTACTTTCCGAGTTAAGAAGATTTTTCAATAAAATCAAGTCTTCGAATTTAAAACCTAACACTTTTCTTTATGCCGTTATAAGAACCCCTTCAATGGATTCCTGCATATCTTTTATCATAAATGATAATTCTCCGGATAAAACCAAAGCTATAGGCCTTGTAAAGGAATTTTCCAGAAATACTGAAGCCGAGAATATCATAGCCGGATTCGTAAATAACAATAACCAGAGTACGACTTCTGATTTTAGGGTTATTAAGGGAAATGAGTTTCTTAAAGAGAAATTTTCGGGCAAAATTTTCTTTTACCATTCGCAGGGATTTTTTCAGAACAATTCTTTTGTTGCTGACAAGATGGTTGATTACGTAAAATCCAAATTGCGAAATAAAAAAGGGCAGTTACTCGATTTATACGGCGGCGTTGGTGTTTTAGGTTTAAGCTCGAGCGAATTTTTTGAGAAAGTAACTATAGTTGAATCATTTTCACTTTCTGTTAAAAATGCCAATGAGAATATTAAATATAATAAAATCAAAAATGCGGAAGCAATTTGCATGAATGTCGAGGGGATTAATAAATTAATATTTTCCAAACCATTGCATGTAATTACTGACCCTCCAAGGACAGGTATGGGGAATATTGCGCTCCAAAAATTGATTGAACTAAAGCCTGAGACGATAATTTACATTTCCTGCAATTCGCTTAAGTTCAAGAAAGAGTTTATTAAATTCGGCAGAAACGGATATAAAATTAATTCCGTTGCGCTTTTTGACATGTTTCCGCAGACAAACCATATTGAAGCGGTGGTGGAGATGGTAAAATAAAAAAGTTTCCGTAACCTTTATAAACCGTCCTCGTATCCCGATAGTCAAGGATTAGCCCGAGTTTGTGGGACTTGCGAGGTTCGCTGAACGAAACTCGCTCACCAGGTCACAAGCGCGTTTAGGGTTAGCGAATAGTTATTCGTTAATTTTGCTAAATTCTCGCGGCTTAAAAATTAAACAATAAGATGGCTGAAGAACAAAAACCGGAACTGAAATATTTTGTAAGGATTGCAAATACCGATTTGGACGGAAATAGAAATATAGGAACTTCTTTAATTAAAATAAAAGGGATAAATTTTATGATTTCCAATGCAATCTGCAACGCAGCAGGTATACAGAAAACAAAGAAAACCGGATACCTATCAGATGATGATGTTGCGAAGATTGATGATGTGCTGAAGGACCCTTCAAAATTCAAGATTCCTTCATGGCTTTACAACAGGAAGAAAGACCCCGAGGACAATATAGACAAACATCTTCTCAGCACAAACTTATCATTCACACAGGATAACGACATAAAGATGATGAAGAAAATCAAATCTTACAAGGGAATAAGGCACTCTTTAGGATTGCCTGTTAGAGGTCAAAGAACAAGGTCAAATTTCAGAAGGAATAAAGGAAAAGTAATGGGAGTCAAGAGAAAAAGCTCGGAAGGAAACAAGCCGGCTAAAGCTTAAGGTTACACAATGGGAGATCCAAAAAAACAGAAAAAGAAATTTTCAACGCCAAATCATCCCTGGCAGAAAGAAAGAATTGAAGCGGAGAAAGAAATATTGAAGCAGTACGGATTAAGGAGAAAGTATGAAATATGGAAAATGGATTCCATGCTTAAAGATTTTCTGAACAGGGCAAAGACGCTAATTGCGCAGAGAAATCCGCAGTCAGATCTTGAAAAAAAGCAGCTGCTGCAGAGATTAAACTCTCTGGGATTATTAAAAAAAGATTCCAAAGTTGAAGATGTTTTGAATTTAACATTAAAAGATGTAATGGAAAGAAGGCTGCAGACACTATTGATAAGAAAACAGCTTGCAAGAACTATGAAGCAGGCAAGAGAATTTATAACACACGAGCATGTTGCAATCGGCGCGAGAAAAGTTACCGCGCCATCATACTTGGTAACTGTAAATGAAGAGCCCGGAATAAGATTAGTGAAAGCATTAAACTTAGCGCCTCAGGTTGCCCAGGAACAAAAAGTGGAGAAAGCTAAATAAAATGGAATCAAGGCCGCAGAGATGGGGAATAGCACACATTTATGCTTCATACAATAATACCATTATTCACATTACCGACATAACGGGAACAGAAACTTTGGCTGTCGGCTCAGGCGGAATGGTGGTCAAGAGTGACAGAATGGAAGGCTCGCCAACTGCAGCAATGATTGCTGCAAAAAAGGCAGCTGAGATTGCTATGGACAAAGGAATAACCGGAATTCATGTCAAAATAAAAGCGCCAGGAGGCCATAACGGTCCAACGAGCCCCGGACCGGGAGCGCAGGCCGCAATCAGAGCGCTTTCAAGAATGGGATTAAGAATTGGAATAATTGAGGAAGTAACTCCTTTGCCGCACGACGGTTGCAGAAAGAAAGGCGGTAGAAGGGGAAGGAGAGTTTAAGGATTAACAAAATTATAATTACAAAAAATAATATTTTACATTTGAAAAAGGATAAACAAGAGCGTTGGAAAAAATAAGAGGAGCAGCACAGAAATAAGCACTAAAAAAATAAAAAATTAATTTTCATAAAAATAAATTAAAACAAATCAAATTTTCAATTTAGGAGGAAACAAAATGGAAATAAGGGTCTTGGAAAATAACAAGGACAATGGAACGCTTTCATTTATTTTGAAGGACTCAGACCATGTTTTTGCAAATACTCTTAGAAGGTTAATGGTAGATGAAGTGCCGTCAATGGCGATTGAAGATGTTGAATTTCAGAAAAATAATTCCATACTTTATGATGAAATGATTGCACATAGGCTCGGATTAGTACCGTTAAAAACTGATTTAAAATCATACAATTTGCCAGACAAATGCAAGTGCGAGGGAAAAGGATGC
Organism: Candidatus Nanoarchaeia archaeon; assembly: GCA_035288865.1. Classification (GTDB taxonomy): domain Archaea; phylum Nanobdellota; class Nanobdellia; order Woesearchaeales; family GW2011-AR4. The sequence continues at coordinate 17,050 of DATDZA010000021.1, read as the reverse complement.
AACAGGTGCCAATTAAAATTAGTTTTGAGGGCGACAAAAGGAAGCGGGGTTGTTTATGCTTCAGAGTTAAAAAGCAAAGACCCTGCTGTAAAACCGGTTTTTGGAGAAATGCCAATCGTAAAATTGCTTAAAGGCCAGACACTTGAGCTTGAGGCAACTGCTGTCCTGGGCAAAGGAAAGCAGCACATGAAATGGAGCCCTTGTCATGTATGGTACAAGTGCAAGCCAATTGTTGAAATTACCGGAGATGTAAAAAACCCAGAGGCAATAATTGAAGTTGACCACAATAATATTTTTGAAATCAAAGACAGGAAATTAACAATTAACAAAGATAGAGTGCTTGAATGTGATTTATCATTAGACTTTTCAGAAATTGACAAGAACGTTAAAGTTGCAGCAAGCGAAACGGATTTTGTTTTTTACATTGAATCGTTCGGACAGCTAAGCTGCAAAGAGATTGTCAACAAGGCGGTTGATATTTTAGACGATCAGCTTGATGAATTTATTGAAGAGCTCAAGAAAGCGAAGTAACACGAGGGTTCAGCCCCAAAAAATTCGAGTAAAGAATCCAAAATATAATCCATTGCCCTCATAACGCGGGGGTGGCAGAGCCTGGTCAAATGCGTATGCTTGAGGTGCATATCCCTTAGTGGGTGCGCGTGTTCGAATCACGTCCCCCGCATTTCAAATCAAAAACATTTACAAAAAATCAATTATAAATTAAAAATAATTAAATTCAATAACTAACATGAAAAGAACTGGGCCGACAAACATAATTTTGCTTAAGTTAGTTGCTGAACTGAAGAAAAGAAGCAACGAGCAGGAAGCAGAAATATGGAGAAGAGTTGCCAATGACTTGGAAAGGCCTACGCGGCAGAGAAGAGTTGTAAATCTTTCGAGCATAAGCAGATACACAAAAGAAAATGAGATTATCGTTGTTCCTGGAAAAGTTCTTGGATCAGGGGATCTACAGCACAAACTGACAATCTCGGCATTTCAGTTTTCAGACGGGGCAAAAGAGAAAATTGAAAAAGCAGGATCAAAAATTGTTCCCCTGCTTGAGTTAAGCAAGGATAATCCAAGCGGAAAAGGAATAAGAATAATTGGATGAGATTCAGAATTCATTGAAAAATAAACTAAAATGATAATCGACGCTAAAAATGTGGTTTTGGGAAGACTGAGCAGCTTTGCGGCGAAGCAGCTTTTGTTGGGAGAGGAAGTTGATATTGTCAACTGCGAAGAGGCTGTTGTGAGCGGAAAAAAAGCTCCGATTATTGAGAATTATGTGCGAAGAATAGACAGAAAAGCGCCTACTAAAGGGCCATATCTTTACAGGAACCCTGCTTTTTTCGTCAAGAAAACTATAAGGGGGATGCTGCCGTTCAAAAAGCCAAGAGGTCAGGAAGTTTACAGAAATGTAAAATGCCACATTGGAGTTCCACAGGAGTTTCATAATCAAAAATTCATGACGATAGAAAAAGCCAATGCTGGGAAATTGCAATCAACAGATTACTTGAAAGTCAAGGATATATGCAGGCAGATTGGCTATAATAGAGGATAAAAAATGAAAAACATTCACACATCAGGAAAAAGAAAATCAGCAATCGCGAGAGCGGTAGTAAAACAAGGAACCGGAATTATCAGGCTGAACAGCGTTCCTATTGATTTGGTCGAGCCAAGAATGTCAAGATTAAAATTAATGGAGCCTTTGATTCTTGCCGGTGATGTTGCCGGTAAAGTGAATATTGATGTCAACGTTATCGGCGGCGGAATATCATCTCAAGCTGAGGCTTCAAGGCTGGCGATTGCAAAAGCATTGCTGGTTTATACGAAGAATGACAAATTGAGAGAAGTATTCCTGAATTATGACAGAAATCTTTTAGTCGCAGACGTCAGAAGGAAAGAGCCTTCTAAGCCGAACAGGCACGGGCAGGCCAGGTCAAAAGTGCAAAAATCTTACAGATAAGGAGGAATAAAATGATAATACCAATCAGATGCTTCAGTTGCGGCAAGCCAATCGCGCATTTATATGAGAAGTACACCGAGCGGATTGGCAAAGGCGAAGAAAGAAAAAAAATTTTGGATGAGCTGGGACTGCAGAGATACTGTTGCAGGGCAATGTTCTTAGGGCATGTTGATTTAATAGACACGGCAGCGCAGTTCAAGAAATTTTAAAATTATTTCTTTTTTTTGTTGATTGAATTAAATTTATATAGTTTAACTTTGTTAGAGTAGTTATGGGTATTCATGATGTAGCTGTTAGATTGGGATTGTCCTATACAAACAACAAAGAAGCGGAATGGAAGCTTGCAAAATTTATAGAAATAAAATTAATTAATTCCGCAAAAATATTTGAAGAAAACATTGAGATTGTTCCACACACCAAAACATTCATTGCATGCATTGGTGAAGTTTGGCAAGAAAAAGGTCGCCAGAATAAATTCTTTGTAGAAGATTCTTTCTTAAAGAGATATTTTCCAGACCTCTGCGGACAAGACAAGCCAATAAGATTTTATGATGATATTAGGGGAACAGACTCATGCGCAGAATGTCATCATGTTAATGGCAAATATAAAGGAATTGCAATTTGGGTTGGACTGCTTGAAAAATGCAATAATGTTTCCGAACTGAGTAAATATTTACAAGTCATTATTGCAAACGTATATCATGAATGCAGCCATGCTTATATGGAGTCTAACAACAAAGAAATAGAGGATATTGAAACTCAAATATTATACTTCACAGATGAAGCTGAAATTAGAGCAATAAGCAATGCTCTTGCAGTTGTATATTCCAAAGCTTTTCCACACAAGAGTTTTAATTTCAAACTTCTTAAATTATTTATTTCAGAAAATTACGATGCTAATATTCCCATATATTCTCATTTTCGAATGATAGATTTATTTAGAGACCCAAAAAATTTTAGATCTGATAAAAATCAAGAATTAAACCAGTATATATCTGACAGGATACTGCCGGGGGGGCATAGGATTACCGTTGCAATGCTGAGAGTGGCATTTGTAAAGTATATGAACTACATGTCTTATTTTGTTGATTATTTAAATAAAAATTCTCGTTGATAGGGAATAAGCTCAATAAATGAATGGTTAATAAGAGGGCATATATAATAGAACATTTAGATGCTGAAATTTTTTACTGATGCTTAATTAAATACTAGCATATTTCTAAAATTGTTGGAATGAAGAATTTAATTTTTACGAATATGCAGAATAAAAAGGATATTATTAAATTAAAAAAATTTGGAAAGTATTTTAATGAAAAATTTTTTGAATTAAATAATAAATTAAATTTTAATCAAAATAAAATCTGCAGTTTATCCTAATATGCGCAAAATACTCTTGAAACGAGCGACAAAAATAATAAAATTATTTCTGAGAAATTAGTTGAGAATTTGATGAAGAGAAAAGAATTTTAATTATTTTTCATGCCTGGATAACATAAAAACCCCGACAAACAACAGGCAGATTCCAAAAATCTGCATTGTGGTGGTTATTTCCCCTAAAATAAAAAAACTCAAAATTGCAGCAAAGAACGGTGTTGACAATTCCAAAGCCCCGACTTGCGCCGCTTTTAATCTTTTTAATCCTTCATAGTACAGTATTGTTCCTACTCCAACTATAAGGCCAAGCATCACCTGATAAATATTTGAAATAGCAAAATAAGAATTTAAAATAAGATAGCCAGTCAGTGCAATGAAAGAGATTGTGTATCTGTAAAAAGTTATAACTCCCGAATTTACTTCCATTAGATATTTTCGCATAACTATGCTTGTTGTAGCCCAAAGTATTGCCGATATTAGAACAAGAAAATCTTCGAAAGTTCCAAGTTTTAGTGAATATAAATTGACAAAAGTTCTTGTAGTGACCAACAAGCCAGCTATTATCATGAATAGGATTCCAAAGTAATCAAATTTTGTAAGCTTTTCATCTTTTAATACAACATAACTCATCAAAACAATGAAAATGGGCTGCATGTGGCCCACCAATACTGCATTCACAATCGGAATCTTTGCAATTGCATAGAAATAAAGGAGCTCTGCAGTAACAGTTGCTGCAAATGCAATATAAAACAAGGCAGAAAGCTGTTTCTTATTGACTCTTAAGTTCCCTTTGTTTGCCATAAATACGTAAATTAAAGCAATTGCCGCAACAAAAATTGCCCTAACAGACGACGTGTGCAAAAAATCGGAATTAACATAAGACAATTTTACAAGTATAGGCTCAATCGCCCAGACAATGCTGGCTGCAATAATTGAAAACACTCCGAGAGTTTTTTTGTTCATATCAATAAAAATCCCTAACTATATTAAAATATTATGTTATTAGTAAAGTAAAGATAAAAAACCACAATAATTAATGGATAACCGGTGCCGTTTTCTAATGAGTTAAACACATTTTGTATGCAATAAGATTTCTCTGTTTTACTAGTATTACAAAATGTTTAAAAATCAGATTATAAAACTAGTGGTAAAATGGTTGATTTTAGGGAAATAGCCAAGAAATGGCAGAAGAAGTGGGAAGAGAAGCAAATTTTCAAGGTTAAAGAAGATTCCAAAAAGAAAAAATTCTATTGTTTGGAAATGTATCCCTATCCATCTGAAAAATTGCATATGGGCCATCTTCGTAATTATTCTATCGGCGATGCTTTGGCAAGATACAAAAGAATGCAGGGATTTAATGTTTTATACCCTATGGGCTATGATGCTTTTGGATTACCTGCAGAAAATGCTGCAATAAAGCACGGAATTGACCCGGAAAAATGGACTTTGACAAACATGAATACAATAAGGCAGCAGCAGAAAGAAATGGGCTTTAGTTATGACTGGGACAGGGAAGTTGCAAGCCTTCATGAATGGTATTACAAATGGAATCAGTGGATTTTCTTGAAATTTTATGAAAAAGGGCTGGCTTACAAGAAAAAAGCTGCTGTCAACTGGTGCCAGAGCTGCGGAACTGTATTGGCAAATGAGCAAGTTGAAGACGGAAAATGCTGGCGCTGCCACAATGAAGTTACCGAAATGTTTTTGGAGCAGTGGTTCTTCAAGATTACAGATTACGCGGAAGAATTATTGAAAGACATTGAGAAATTAGAGCATTGGCCCGAAAGAGTCAAGACAATGCAGAAGAACTGGATTGGGAAAAGCTACGGGATCGAGATATTTTTCAGATTGAAAGGCTCAAACAAAATTCTGCCGGCGTTCACCACACGGCCAGATACAATTCACAGCGTAACATTTATTGTGATTGCCCCGGAGCACCCCATAGTTTTGGATATAGTGAAAGGCACGAAATACGAGGAAGAAACTATTGAAACAATCAGGAAAATAAAATCACAGTCAAGAGCAGAAAGAACCGAGGGCAAGGACAAAATTGGCTGCTTTTTGGGAAAATACATTATAAATCCAGCCAACAATGAAGAAGTTCCGATTTATTTGGCAAATTTTGTGCTGATGGATTATGGCACCGGAATTGTCATGGCTGATGCGCATGATGAAAGGGACTTTGAGTTTGCAAGAAAATACAATATTCCATTAAAATTTGTCATATCTCCTGACGGCAAGCCGATTGACGCAAGCAAAGCAGACAAAGCATTAATTGAGGATGGTATTTTATTCAATTCAGGAAAATTTTCCGGAATGAAAAATCGGGATGCGATTGAGCCAATTTCAAACTGGATGGAAGAAAATAAATTCGGCAGGAGGACTGTTAATTTCAAATTGCGCGATTGGCTTATCTCCCGCCAAAGATATTGGGGAACTCCGATTCCAATGATTTATTGCGGGAAATGCGGCATGGTTCCTGTTCCCTTAGAGGAACTGCCAATCAAACTTCCAAAGCCGGATAAATGCAAATTCACAGGGCAGGGAAATCCACTGGAAACTTGCAAAGAATTTGTTGAAACAAAATGCCCAAAATGCCACGGTCATGCAAAAAGGGATACAGACACAATGGATACTTTTATCGACAGCTCATGGTATTTCATGAGATATTGCTCCCCAAGATATGAAAAAGAGCCATTTGAAAGGCACGCTGTTGATTACTGGATGCCAGTTGACCAGTACATCGGGGGCATAGAGCACGCTATTCTGCATTTGCTGTACGCTAGATTTTTCACAAAAGCATTGAGGGATTTGAGATTGATAAATGTCGATGAGCCATTTGCGAGATTATTAACTCAGGGGATGGTCATAAAAGACGGGGCAAAGATGTCAAAATCAATCGGGAATGTGGTTGACCCTGCGGAAATTTACAACAAGTACGGCCCGGACACTGCAAGGATGTTTATTTTATTTGCCGCTTTGCCAGAAAAAGAACTGGACTGGAACGATAAGGGAGTTGCGGGTGCATTCAGATTTTTGAATAAAGTTTACAACTTAGTTGAAGAAAATCTTGGAAACATTTCTTTGAAAAATTATGGTGAAACTAAATTAAGCAATCAGGACAAGTATGTCTTGAGCAAAATGCATTTAACAGTTAAAAATGTCACAGAGCATTTTGAAAAATTTGAGTTCAGCCTAGCAATAGGAAAAATAATGGAATTTGTTGATGTGCTCCAAAGGTATAAAGACAAGAACAAAGGGGTTTTTGGAGAATCAATTAAAAATTTGGTTTTTATGATGCAGCCATTTACCCCACATTTAAGTGAAGAAATCTGGCACATAGCTAAGGGAGAGGGATTTGCGTCTCTGCAGAAATGGCCAATCTATGACGAAAACAAGATTGATAAAAAAGCTGAGGCACTGGAGCTTTTGGCTGTAAACACAAGAAAAGATATTTTGGAAATATTAAGGCTGGCTGAGATAACAAAACCAAAAAAAATAACTTTGTTTGTTGCGGAAAAATGGAAATATGATTTCATGTTAAAATTGAAGGAAGAAATGCAGAATACCAGGAATGCCGGTGAATTAATTAAAAAAATAATGGCAACTGATTTAAGAATTTACGGGCAGGAAATTACAAAACTTATTCCAAGATTGCTCAATGATACGACAAAAATTCCGGAAGCTGTTTTGGAACAGGAAAGCGAGTTCCACTCATTAAATAATTCTGCTAAAGATTACATGAAAGAAATTGGGTGCAGCGTTGGAGTGATTGCAGCGGAGAATTCAAAGGAAGCAAAAGCAAAACAGGCATTGCCGGGAAAGGCTGCAATTTTAGTTGAATGACTATCTTTTTCTTTTAACAGAATTTTCATATTCCTTAACTAAGGAACCGGGCTTGTAGTTAAAAGCATTTTTTATTTTACTCCAAACTGTTCCAGTATGCTGCCTTATCATGGTTTTCTCGAGCCTCTCCAGCCAGAATTCTTCCCTCACTTCAACAAAATGGGATGCCATTAATGATAGCGAGTATAATGCTACCCCTACTCCAGTAAATAAATAGATTATAGTGAAAAATTTACCAATATCTGTAACTGGATGAAAGTCCCCATAACCGACAGTAGTTATTGTAGAAGCGGAAAAATAGACCGAATCAAGATAAGTCCAGTTCTCCGCATAGTGGTAGAAAGTAGCGCCTCCAAAAAGGACTATCATTAATATTATGAAGACGTAAATTATTCTCCTGTGGTAAGCCTGATGCTCCTCTTGGCTCATCTTGACAAGCTCATCTTTTTTCATGAATCTAATTATTTGGCAATAATATTTAAATATTCCGAAAATGGTACATTATCGGGATTTAATCTAGAAAATTTTGTATAAATTTTCTTTATTTAGATTTTGCAAAAGCAAAGTTAATAAACGAAATGATTCAACAAAATGAGGAAATACAATAAATAATCAAAAATCATAAAAATAAAATTTAAAATCTATAAAATGAACATAATTGTTTTAGGCGCTGGGGCAATTGGAAGCTTTTACGGGGCGAAATTATCAAAATTAAATCAGGTTTTATTAATAGCCAAAAAAGAGCATGCCGACAGAATAAATAAAAATGGATTAAGAATGACCGGGCTTGAAGAAGGCATCTTCAAGATAAAAGCAAGCACAAAAGTAAAGGAAATAAAAAAAAATACATTAATTCTTTTGACAACAAAAGTTTATGACAGCAGGAACACGATAAATAGAATCAAAAATAAAATAAGAAAAGATACAATAATAATCTGCCTGCAGAATGGATTGTACAGCGAGGATATTGCCAAATTAATTGTTGGGAATAAATGCATGGTGTTGAGGGCGATAACTAATTTCGGCGCCACATTTCTTGAGCCTGGCGCCGTAGGATACAAAAACTACAGCTATACTTCAATAGAAAAAAGCAGCAGGAGCAGGCAGATTGCAGATAATTTTTCAAAATGCGGCCTGAATGCTTATGAAAGCAAAGACATCAAATATGACATGTGGAAAAAAGTTGTTTTCAACTGTATTTTGAATCCAGTTACAGCTATTTTGAAAATAAAAAATGGAGCTATCGCAGATGAAAAATTAAATTCTTTGAAGAGGCTGATTGCAGACGAATGTATTAAAGTCGCTAAAAAGGATGGCGTGAAATTTGATTTTGATTTTGTTGAAGCAACAAACAGGGAGTTTAGAATTTCGCAAAACGTTTCTTCAATGCAGCAGGATTTGCTCAAGAGGAAGAATACTGAAATTGATTATTTGAATGGGGCGGTTGTAAATCTTGGGAAAAAATATAGGATTAGATGTCCGGTAAATGAAGCTTTAACTGATATAATTAGAGGTATATGAAAATTACCGCAGCAGCAGCTGTGAAAGGTAATGAATTTTTGGGACAAGAATGTCGACATGACGGTAAAGCTGAGATGCAAAGTTGCTTACTTCAAGAAGTTCTTTTTCAGTAGCTCTTGTTTCCAGAACTTTAAATGGCTTTCTTATTACAAAGGTTGCGCTTGTAGCCTCTTCCAGTTCCGATTCAAAATTAATAATATCAGTGCGCGGCAGTCTTATGCATGAATTATATCCCACGCTACCTGGTGAGACCCCATCTTTATACCAATTATCCCCAATGACAAGAGTTTCAGCCGGGCCTTTAATTTGAAGAGAAGCCAACACTCTCGTCAGTCTTGCATTATGTTTATGGCTAAAATAAAAACAGCCGGGCTTTGTATACCCAGTAAGAACTGCATCAAAGCAATCGTAGATTCCTATTCTGTCCAGCAGCGTAGCGATATATTTATCTGGCTTGTTTCTCTTTGAACTTGTAAGCATTAAGACTCTACGGTTTGTTTTTCTTAAACCTTCAAGCAAATCTTTTAATTCTTTATTTTCAACAATTCCATATTTGCTGGGGGAATTTACAAAATCAGCCTTAAAGCCCTCTCTTACATCATCGTGCGCTTGCCTTACTGCCAGTGAGATTTCATTTAAGGTTTTTTTTCTTGGCAAGCCGTCAGCTGAAGATAGTGCCACAATAATAACACCTTCAACATAATCAAATGCGTCAGATACGGGCAAAAATCTTGGTCGCTGGTAATCCGGATCAAGGGGATTAGAAATATTTATTTTCCGTCCTGGATAAGTTTCTGCTATAATCTGGTCGGTTAGCTCGTTACGGCCCCTTTTTGCCCAGATTATCATGCCTCTTGAATTGGGCTGAATTACGTAGCCAAGTTTTAAATCTACATACCCCCTATTGGAACATCACAAGCTGCTTCCAAATCCCTAAATTTTTTCCCTTTCAGCGGTTTTTTTAAATCAGGCGGAAGAAAATTCAGCATGTTATCTCCGATTAAATCAGGATTTTCTCCGCTAAATAAATTGGTTGCAGTCCCATCACAATCCAAAATAATAGCTCCAATTTTGTCCAGCTTGCCTAATATTTCCCCGTTTATCAGATGAACCAGTCCCAGCCTATCCATTGAAATCGATACAGAATAACACATATTCATTTTTAAACCCTGTGATTAAATACAAAAACAAACCTTTAAATATAAATTTTGATTTAGAATACCAAATGAAACTCAAAAAAGTTTTAGTGGTTTACACTCATCCGGCTTATGGGATCTATAAATCTACTTTGGATAAAGTAAAGAAAACATTAAAAAAATACAGAATCGATTACAATCTTGCTGACAGGGATAAATTAAAACATGAGCAATTCTCGAACCGCGATTTGATAATAGCTGTAGGAGGAGACGGCACTTTCCTGAGGGCTGCGCAATTTGTCGCTTCCCAGCCAATGTTTGGTGTGAATGCTGATGTAGGCAGCAAGGAAGGATTTTTCATGAGCTCTGATAAAAATAATTTTGAATTAATATTAAAAAAAATTCTGCAAAACAAGATATACATAAAAAAATTCCCGAGACTGGAGGCATTTATTAATAACAAAAAGATAGAAACGCTGGCTTTAAATGAATTGTTTATAGGGCCAAAGAAGGCTTACCATGCTGCAAAATATATTTTAGAATCCGGCGGAAAAAAAGAGCGGCAGAAAAGCAGCGGAGTTCTTGTAACAACGCCGGCAGGAAGCTATGCATGGGCAAAAGCCTGCGGGATAAAAACAATGCACCTCGACTCAAAAAATTTCCAGTTTGTCGTGAGGGAGCCATATGAAGGCAAGGTTTTCAGGAATTATAAATTAAAAAATGGAATATTAAAGCCAAACCAAAATATAAAAATTCTTTCTGAAATGCTGGATGGAATTATTGTGGCAGATTCCGTTGGAATGGAGCATTCCTTCAAAAATGGAAGCAAAGCAGCCGTAAAGTTATCAAAGAATGGGCTGAATGTGGTATGGCGCAAAGAATGAAAATCAAAGATATTGGGGGTGAATTTGAATTAATTGAGCGAATCAATAGGGGAATTAAACTATTTTCTAAGGATGTTATTTTTGGAATTGGTGATGATGCCGCTGTTTTGAAGCATGATAAGAAAGATTATATGCTTTTAACAACTGACATGCTCGTTGAGAATGACCATTTCTCCTTAAAATTTTCCACTCCAATGCAGATCGGGATGAAAGCTGTCGAGCAGAATGTAAGCGATATAGCTGCAATGGGCGGCATTCCAAAATTTGCTGTAATATCGCTTGCCCTGCCGCATGATATTGATATCGGGTTTGTTGACGGATTATACAAAGGAATAAACAAAAAAGCAAAAGAATACGAGATTAGCATTGTTGGGGGAAACATAACCCATTCAAGAGAAATTGTCATAAATATTGCATTAATTGGCCTCGTTGAGAAAAAATTTCTTGCCCTGAGAAGCGGCGCTGAAATCGGCGATTTAATTTTCTGCTCAGGCGATGTTGGAAAATCAACAGCAGGGCTGGAATTATTAAGGCATAACCTAAAGGGAAAATCAATAAAACCGCATTTAGAGCCGAAATCCCGCCTTGATTTGGCAAGAAAATTGGTAAAAATAGGCATTAATTCCATGATTGATGTTTCCGACGGAGTTGCTTCTGAGGTGAATCATATTTGCGAGCAATCAAAAGTCGGAGCTGTTATTTATGCTGATAAAATTTTAATATCTAAAAACACGATAATTGATTCAAAAAAATTAAAAAAAGACGCTGTAGATTTTGCGCTTTACGGGGGAGAGGATTTTGAATTAGTTTTTACTGCAAACAAAAATAAATTAAAACAATTAATAAAATTTGATGTTTCGGTTATTGGAGAAATTGTCAATAAAAAAAATGGAATAAAACTAATTAAGAATAATAAAAAAATAAAAATTGAAAGCGGGTTTGACCATTTCATAAGAATTAAAGTTTAAATTCCCACTTCACATCAAGATTTAATTTTTTCAGTCAAACAAAAATAAAAAGTAGGAGGACGCGCCTGAGAATGGGCAAGAGTTACTGCAAGTGGCTACCCTGCTTCAAGCTCCACTCTGCTGCCCATTAACACCGCCGCCTAAGATTACCGCTGCTTCCTTCCAGACCTGACGGATTTTCAAAAACAACAGTTCAACGGGACAGAGCTTCGACGCCAAAAGCAAGACCAGATTGCAGCAGCCCAAGCCGCTTCCCAAACCTCACCGCGCCTGAAGCACATCTGCGCTGACAGGAGAGTGCTGACCTCCCGGCAAAGTCCTCCCGTAGACGAGAAAGGGTTACTTATTTTAAAAGGTTATCTATTAAAAATATTTTTCCATACAATCCTTAATAATAAATAAGTAAATTTAAATAAATCATAATTTTATTTATATTTTATGGATTTTAAAAAGCAAGAAGTTGCCAACTGGAATTACGGCCAGGTGTGGGACAAGTTTCCTGTCCCAGCAAGGCCATCTAAAGAAGAGCTTAAATTCCTTGAAAAAGAGTTAAGAAGAATCAAACCAAAAAATGTCTTGATATTGGGCTCTACTATTGAGTACAGGAGATTATGCAAAAAATTAAGGACAATTCCTTTTGTTGCCGATTTTAGCAAATCAAATTATGAGATGTTGACAAAATATTCGAAGGAAAAATTTTTGAAAGAACATTTTTTGGAAATAGATTGGCTTCAAATAAAAGATAAAAACAAATATGATGTAATACTTGGCCACAGGGCTTTTAATGTAATCGGCAAAAGTATGACAAACAAATTCTTTAGTGTCATGTTTGAAGCACTAAAACCCGAGGGCATATTTTATTGCAAGGGGAATTTGCAGTTTAATAATGAGGATAATTTACTGCAACTAATACGCAAATATGCCTATCGCAAAAGAAGAAAATACAATTTGTTTAGCTATATTGAAGTGCAGCTTTATTTTCATTGCTCCGACAAAAACGGCTATGTTGATTATCCAAAAGCCAGAAAATTGATGGAAAAGCTTTATGAAAAAGGAAATATATCTAACGAAGATTACGATCTTATAAAAATCCTGATATCAATGTCTTCACAAGCCAGATTTAGGGGAAAAATTCCAATAAAAGAGATTAAATCTGCAATAAAAAGCGCAGGTTTTAAGGATGACTGGATATTTATGGATAAAGAAATATGCAGCAACATGCCGATAATTAAATTAGCCAAACAACCAGATATCCGATAAAGCAGCCCAAGCTTAAAACCGGCATTGCTGGATAGAATTTGTTCTGCTGGGCTTTCATTAAAAGAATAAAAAGCGCAACTGTAACACAAACAGGTATTATCAGAGTTTTCAAAAATCCGAGCCAGATTGCATTATGCAGCATCAAATCTTTCATCACAACACTGGCAAAAATCAAAGTGAAGCCTATGTCGCCTCCGCCTAAAATAGCAACAGAGCTTTTTAACGGAACTCTGCCAGATGTTTCCCTGATTTTAGGCCTCAATTTCAATTCACGCTTTGCTGAAACTTTTCCCCTGCTGTAAGGTATGTAAAGGCCTGCAAATACTTTAGCCTCCGACTGAAATTCAGCAAGCTGGATCATATGCTTAGTTCTGAATACGGCTATATAATCGTAAATTGATATAAAAATTAAAAGCATGAAGGCTGCAAACAAATTAAAAATGTTCACCATTATTGTTGCCAATCCGCCATAGATAAAAACTTCAGATATATTGTGAATTAGTATATTGGGCTTGTTCAATCTTAAAAATGAGATTGCAACTGCTATAACAGCCGCTATTGCAATGTTTATGAAAGCTGCCAGCGCCACAGAAAGAGTTACAGAGATAGAAATAAAAAATAATATTTTCCAAAAGAATGGCTTGTGCGTTTTCGCTATGAGCAAAAGCAAACCAGTCCCTATCAGGATAGTAACCATTATATAAATGAAAGATGTTGACTGATTTTCCACCTGGGGCCTTTCAAGATTGTAGGGCAGCGGCTTGTATATAACCTCGTTTGCCTCAACAGTCTTCTTATGGTCAATATATTGATTGACTATCAGCAGCCCGACAATCTGCGCCAGAAAAAAGAAAGCCACCAAAGCTAATGTAACTTTTAATGTGTGTTTCATTTCCTAAGCAAAAAATTTCTACAGCTTTAATAAATTATGTTTTTGGGGAAAACTTCTAAATAAAGTTATTGATAATACTAATTTTCCTATATAGTAAGTTAAAATACTTATTTAATAGGTAATTTTAACATATATAATCAGATTTATTCTTATATAATAAGATAAATAAAATTACATAATAGGATTATTTCTTATAAAATAATATATTTTTCTTATATAATAAGATTTTATTACTATATAATAAGATATAATTCTTATATAATAAGACTAATATTTAACAGTATACAAAAATCACCGAAATTTTTTGATCTTCGTGAGTATAAAATGGAAAGTTTTATATATATCTTACTTACAAAGTAAGGTAAAAGTGATTTAAATGGGTACCCATTCAAAAAGCAACAATTACTCTTCTTTCTGCGTTCTAGATGTATGTTTGGGGGACTCAATTTCACCAGACAAGTTGCCCGACTAAAATGTTTCCATTAAAATTTTTCATTGCAGAATTAGGTAGTTAAGGGACAATAATTTGCCAATAGAAAAAAAAGGTGCCGGCGATATTGGTATGGATAGGCTTATTTCTAAATTCAATGACCTTTCGAAAGAAGACAAAATTGAGATGATTTCCTTTTTCATGAGCGAGCTGAAAAGGCTCCATGAAGTAAATGAGCAGGACATATTCAACAGAAAAGAAATTTCAATTCCGATTGGCATTTTCTCAAATGATGCTTTAAGTTCGCTCGAGGCAATTGTAAAATACCTGAAAGAAGATTTGAAGCTGAAATTTTCAAAAATCGCCAAAATTCTCAATAGGAGCAGCAAGACAATCTGGGCAACTTACCAGAAATCCCAGAAGAAAATGCCTGCTTCTTTCGGAACTGTTTCAAGGGATATTGTGATTCCCGCTTCTGTAATTTCAAATCGCTCATTTTCAACGCTTGAGGGCGTTGTCGGCTATGTGAAAGACTTGGATTACTCAAACCATGAAATCGGAGTAATTCTGCATCTTGATGACAGAACGATTTGGACAGTTTATGACAGAGTGAAAAAGAAAAGAGGCATGGGGAAAAATTTTTCGGACGGATCTTCATTTAAGTTGGAGGAATAAAAATTGATTCAGAATAGCTTGCGAAGGGCGGAGGCAATAGTGCTAGTAATTGCGCTAATTGCAGCCGGATTTGGCATCTATGTATTAGGCCCATCGCTGACAGGATTTGTAATAAAGCAGTTCAGCTATTCTGAAAGCTTGAATTTGGTTGTTACTTCAAACGGAAATTACACATGGAATCCCGCAAATATTGGGGAATTGAAATCATTAAAGATTGATGGAAAGGTTACAAATTCCGGAACAGCAAGAGTTTACATTGAGAGCAACGGAATCAAATATCTTGTCTTTGACAGCTCAAAATTAAATGAAAGCGCCAACAATGCAGACCACGGGACATCAAATTCTACAATCGCTATAACCGGGCTTGCAATAAACGATGAAAAAGAAAATGGAAACGATAAAGGAAATGACAAAGAGGACGACAAGGATAAGAAAAAGAAGAATAACAAGCCCGAATGGGATGGGCCAAGCTCATTTACAATAAATGGAACTGCAACATTAGACCTGTCAAAATATTTCATAGATAAAGATGATGATTCATTAATTTATTCTGCGTCTTCAAATAGTGATAAGCTTTCTGTTTCGGTTAGCGACACAGTAGCAACATTAATACCAAGCTCCGACAATAATTTCAATGCCACATTAACTTTCATATCGTCTGATGGAATTGATTCAACAAGCGAAGTTGTGCAGATAATTGTGATTATCGAGAAAAAGGTTGCCCAAGACAACATGGCACCGGTATGGATTTCTGATATCAATAGTTTTGTTATAGATGGAACAACCTCAATAAGCTTGGCCCAATATTTCACAGATGAGGACAATGATGCCTTATCATATAACTACGGGGCCGTGCCAAACATAACAATCAACATTGACAATGAACTAATGACCTTAGTTCCAAATAGTGATTATTACGGAAATGCCTCAACCATATTCACGGCATTTGATGGCAAGAACTTAACTGTCAAGGCTATTTTATTGATTGTCCCTTCAAAAGCTGCAGAGAACACAACAACACCCCTTAACCAAACTAATGCGACAGATCAAATAAAGATAAACCATGCGCCCAAATGGAATTCCACCATTGATTCGTTTATATTAAACAAGACCTTATCGATTAATTTGTCACAATATTTTGTTGATGAGGATAATGACATCTTATCTTTCGATGTTTCTGATGCTGTAAATGTAAGCGAAAGCATGTCAGGAAATTTATTGGCACTAAGCACAAGCAATGACAATATTAACACTACAATTAAGCTGACAGCTTCTGACTTGAATTCAAGCTCCAACAAAGATGTGAAATTGATAATTCCACCAGCATCAAATCAATTAATAAATGAGCCAATCAACGAAACAAAAACAATAACTGTTAATTTATCATACAATTCAGGAACTGTTTATGATGCAAATGACAATGGGGAAGATAGCATTACTGGTGTTGTTGATTTAAATATTTTAAATACAAAGTTTAGCTGGAATGCAGACGAATCAAAGCTTTGCACAAGATGGGAAATCTATAATATACAAGCTGCAACGTTAAATACATTCTGCAACGGAAATTCTGACTGCTGCTCATTTGTCGGGTTGCTGCCCACTAAATCAAACTGGAGCGAGATATATTATTCGTCTTATGGAAAAGATGGTGCAGGATATGATAATATTGTGTCTGCCCAGGTGATTTATTATGAAGTAGCTTTAAGCATTCCAAAATCAGAAATTTACAATTCAGAATGGGGCAATTTGAGCGTCAAGTTTTATGATGATGAAACTGAATTCTTTGATAAATGCGTTGATACTTGTGTTCTAAATGGCTTGAACAAGAGCTCGTATAATTTGATTTTTGAAATTGAAGATGGTGCCGTTCTTCAAATTGAAAAGATAAAGTACACGGCATTGGTTGATGTGCAGAATAATGCGCCGAAATTATTAAATAATATAACAACAATAAATATCTCAAGAAACAGGAACGCGACGATAAATGTTTCAGGATATTTCTCTGATGAAGATGGGGATTTATTGAACTACGGGTATTACAAGGCTGACAATATAACCATCGTGTTTGACGGCGATATTGCAACAATAGTGCCTGACA
>DATDZA010000020.1:0-3205 GCA_035288865.1 Candidatus Nanoarchaeia archaeon | reverse complement strand
TCTTTTTTCCATAAGTTCTGCACTCCTTATTTTGGCAGAAGAAGTTGTACAACTTGTTCTTATTCATTATAATCACCTTTTTTAGAATACGAAGTAGAACTAGTATTTAAATCTTTCAGTGGAAATACAGGTCAGTTTGTTCGCTATAAATCAAATTTGTTACTACTATTAAGTAATAGAACTTATATATAAATCTTTCGCTTCAATGAGTAAGCCTATTTATTTTCAATATTGAATAAAATAGGACTATCATCCCCTTTACAGGTCTTAATATGCGAAGAAAACCTTATCGGGTTAGGAAGTGCTACTTAAAATTTCCTAAAAATATTTTGATTGATGTTAGATTGGCTATTCATTCTTTAGACCAATTAAAAATTTTATTTCACAAACTCAACATTTTCCATTCTCTCAAATTCTTTATCTCCCGTTAGAAATTTGATTCCGAATTCTTGTGCCATAATATAGCTTATGCAATCTGCGCCCGACACTTTTTTTTTTCTTGTTATCGACGCGAAACTTCATAGCCTTTTTGATTATTTCTGCGTCAACTTCCATTATGAACCCCTTGTATTTGTCGATATAAAAATTGGCATTTTCAACATTTTCTCTAATTAGCTTATAGCACAATTCAGCAAATATAAAATCATTTATTATGATTCCTGACTCTAAATATTTTGCGTAATTCTGGTTTCCGGCAATTATCTCAAAAAGAGCGTAAGTATCAAAAACAAACTTCTGCATATTATTCTTCGCCCCAAAGCTCCCTGTCGGTTTCTTTCATCATTTCTTCTGTTGATTTTTTGAATTTCATAGTCCCGAAAGTCTCTCTGAGCACATTGGATTTTTTCCCTATTAACAAATTAATGGTATCATTTTCTTTGATTCCTTCTTTCATAATTTTATCTTTAGGTATTACAACTCCAAATGATCTTCCCCACTTCCTCACTTTTGCTTCTACTTCCATCATGATTAGATTGGTATAACCTAAGTATTTAAACATTTCGCTTTTATTAGTAGCTTCATTTATTTTCTATATAGTAAACTACCCCTATCTATAGTAAGCAAACATTTATAAATAAAAGGTAATTGTTACGAATACGATATTCTATGTCAAAGAAAGACAAGCGCCCATACAATCAGCCAAAAGAAAATAGTGTTGATGCTGCGCCTCAGCAAATTGACCCAGCAGCGTCAAATCTTCCAAAAGATGTTCAGGAAAAGCTTGCTGCCATAAAAACTAAGCTGGAAAAATTCCATAAAAAAATTCTGGAAAAATTTGATAAGTATATTGTGGGCGTTGCACTAATGCCCCCTCCTAAGCCGGAAGAATTGCTGCAGCTTCAGCAGCTTCAAAATCCGCAGCAGCCAACTCCGGCAGTTCCGCCTGCACCTGTTCCTGAAGATAAAGATAAAATTCACGTTCTTGTTTTGGTCGATGATTCTGACAGCAAGACAATGTCAAAGCTGGAATTGAAAGATAAATTGACCGCCATAATTCTAAGCATTGGAAAAGAAATCGATCCAAATATTACCCCCCAAACATTGATCTTGTCGGAACTTTGGCAGAATTGTTTCGACGCAAAATACGAATTATTGCAATTAATAGCATTGTCAGCTCCTATTTACGACACTGGGATGCTGCAGGCAATAAAAATCGCAGAAGTGCACAAGACAATGGTTCTTAAAAAGTTTGAAAAATACATTGTCTCTTACGTTCTAGCAGGCTCATTGGTTCAGGGCAAAGCAACTCCCACAAGTGATATTGATGTGTGGATAGTAATTGATGATACTGATGTCAAGCGCATGACGAGAGTGGAATTGAAAGACAAGTTAAGGGCTATAATAATTGGCATGGGCATAGAAGCTGGAGAATTGACCGGAATAAAAAATAAAATTAACATACAGGTATACATTTTGACGGATTTCTGGGATTCATTAAGAGAAGCCAATCCTGTGATTTTCACATTGTTAAGAGATGGTGTTCCATTTTTTGACCGGGGAATTTTCATGCCCTGGAAGCAGCTTTTGAAGATGGGAAAAATAAAACCATCAGCAGAAGCTATTGACATATTCATGGGCTCCGGTGAGCAGGTCATACGGAGAGTTCAATTGAAATTAAATGAAATCGGAATGGAAGATATCTATTACGCCTTACTGACTCCAAGCCAGGCGGCTTTGATGTTATACGGAGTTGCGCCCCCTGCCCCAAAAGAAACCGGAAAATTAATGAGGGAAATTTTTGTCCACAAGGAAAAATTGCTGGAAGACAAATTTGTCAAGACTCTGGAAAGAGTTGTTGAAATAAGAAAGGCAATTGAGCACGGCGACAAAAAGGAACTTTCTGGAAAAGAGATTGATGAGCTGATGGGAGACGGGGATAAATATTTGAAAAGGATAAAAAGATTGTTCACGCAAATAGAAAAAATCAGGGAACAGCACGACATGCTTAATATTTATGACACTGTAACTACGGTCATAAGGGATGTTCTTAGGCTGGAAGGTGTTGAAAAAGTAAAGGAAAATGAAATTCTGCATGTCGTGGAGGACAAGCTCGTTTCTGAAGGAAAAATGCCGTCCAAGTTTTTGAAGACCATACAGGATATTGTTAAAGCAAAAAAAGATTATGATGACGGAAAATTATCAAAAGTTGAAATAGAGAAAATTCACCGTGAGTCAGGAGCTTTGGTAAAGTTCCTGGTCGAGCACATCCAGCGCAAGAGAAGCCGCGAACTGGAAAGGCTGAAAATAAGAGTCAAATACGGTGAGAAGTTTGGAGAGGTAATCCTGCTCGGGAACGAGGCCTTTATTACTTATGATTTAGACAGCGAGGAAAAGGAGATTACAAAAGCAAAATTAAACCCCGACGGAAGGCTAGGAATGCTGGAAAAGAGCTCACTGGAAGAAATGGAAAAGTCACTTGCCAATGTTAAATCCCCAAATAAATCATCAATAAAAGAATCAATCTTTGAGGACTTAAAAAAAGTCTTTGGGAAAGACGTTGAGATTTTGATGAGTTATTAGAAATTTATCGCTCTAACTCTAATTCTTCCCACATTTTATTTAACGAACTGACCTATTAATCCACTGATATTTTTGCATTAAGTAATTTTCCCCATGACCAAACACAAGAAGTCAAACTTTCTTTCATGCAAGGAGTTAGTCCGTATTTTGCATCAATTAAATTGTGATACGCCTGGTAAATTGC
>DATDZA010000019.1:0-11245 GCA_035288865.1 Candidatus Nanoarchaeia archaeon | reverse complement strand
TCGATCCTGCTCAATCCTTTTTTTCTCCAATTCTTTTTGCTTTCTTGTTTCCTCCTGAAGCTTCATCCTTTCCTGATTTTCTTCCTCTTTCTGTATAGCAATTTGTTTTCTTTCCTCAGGAGTCTTGTAAAATCCAATTTTGTGAAAGAAATTTTGTACGTCCTTTTTCTTTTGCTTGATTAATCTCTGCCTTTCCAGCCGCGTTTTTTTCTCCTCTTTCTCTTTTCTCTCTTCTTCAGCCTCTTTCAGCCTCTTTGCTTCTTCTTCCCTCCTTAATCTATCCTGCTCGGCTCTTTTTTCTTCTATTTCCTCCTGCCTTTTGAGAATCTGCAGTTTCTTGAATCCTTCAAGAGCCTGGGCTTCAATTTCTTTTTGTTTCCTTGCATCTTCAAGCTGCATTATTCTTCCTTGTTGAATCTTTTGCAGTTCCAATTCTCTTGTGACTTTTTCTTTTTGCAGTTTTTCTTTTTCCCTTCCTCTCTGCCATTTTCTTACTTCACCTGCAATTTTTGAAAAAATGCTTTGCTTTGGTTTTTCAATTGGAACCTCTTCAGCTGGGGCGGTTTCTTCTTTCACTTGCTTTTTTCTTCTCACTGTCACAGTTCCAGTTAATTTTTCATACAGGAATGCCCCAACATAGAAGTAAAGATATGCAATCAGCGCAAAAATCAGCAAAATAGTAGTCATGGAAAGCCCCAGGCATAATACGCTGCTCTTGCAGAATGCTGCAAAACTTCCCTGCTGGATTTCCGGTCCGGTAACTTCAAACATGTAGCTTGATGTCCCAACAGAATTTCCGAATTTTGCTTTTGCAGCGAATACATAAGGTCCGGGATTGAGGTTTTTCGGAATAGAAATGGTCTTGAAAAACGAAGCCTGTGACTTCACGACAACGGTCTCGCTCTCTGTGACAATTGTGTTTCCGTTCATATCCTTGACAAAATACTCCACGTCTACATTAACCGATTCAATGCTTTCAAGATTGAAAACTTTTACTTCTATTGTGGTATCCTCGCCCTGTTTCACTTTTCTTTCAATTGCAACCGGATTTAAGTTCATATCAAAAAGAACGTCTTTTGTTTCTATTTCAACAACGATTGGAACTTCCCTTTGTGCCTGCCCGGATTTCAAAATGAGCTTTCCGACATAGATTCCAGGTTGCTGCTCGATTTTTTGATTAGGAACAACGGAAGAAAAATTTAGCGTAACTATTTTTGTCTGCCCGGGCTTCAGGCTAAAATTATTTGAATCAGCGCTTACAATATCAGATATGCTGGGAATTTCTAGATTTATTGCAGCAGGCTCGTTCCCGGTATTCATCACCCTTATCTGCTTTTCTAGATAATCCCCGCTCTTTACCAGAACTTTCAGCAGTATCTGGTCAACATCAAAATTAGGCTTGACATTTTCTGATTTCTTCAGCAAAACAGCTTTGTTTTGCAGAAAAAATAATGAGCCCCCTAAAATTAATATCAGAATTAAAACCAATATAAGGAAAAATAATGGCTTCCTTATTTTGTGCTTTGGATGGTTTTGGGGATTGGTGCCTACATAAATTGACCTGATTTTTCCATCATTTCCTCTAACATTATGATAATAGTATGGGCCTAGCTTTTTTCCATGCTTGTTTATATATCTCTTAAACACCAAAATTGTTCACCCCGAGAACTAAGAAGCAGCCACCGGCGTAGAATAGTCTCCTAACGAGCATCAAAACCACACCTCTTTTTTGTAGTGTAACACTATTTCAGAATCAAATTTCTATATTTAAATATATTTCGGTCATTCCAGGGTGTTTATAGAATAGCATGTTTTATTTGAAACTTCAGAATTCCAATTTTTTATGGTCTTGTGGCAGAATCAAAAGATCATTTAAGAATTATTCATTACTTTTAGGCAGGTAAAAATTAATTCTGCTGAATATTTTTTGAAATTATAATAATTATAATCAATATACCTTTCTTGCTTGAATTTATTTTTTCGTGCGCCGGAATTTGTTAATAATAGAATCCTTCGGCATAATCAGATAGGTGAACAAGAAAACTAATCCTGCAAGTATCATGATTAAGAATGTGATTGTCAGCGGACCTGCAAAAGTTTTTGCTGCCAAGCCGCCTTTTGGCACAACCTTGAATAATTCGCTCGATACGGCAAACGATTTCTCATATCTTAGTTCAATAATCGCAAGATAATCTCCCGGCTGGAGTTCCTTGGGTATTCTGAATGATTTGACAAATGAAGATTGTTTTTCCACGGCAAATGTTTCGGATGATTCATAAACTACGTTCCCGTTTCTGCCTTTTATTATGTATGTTATGGTAACGTCAACTTTCCTTGGAGGGCCGACGTTCAGCAGCGTTATCTGCGCTTTTAGGTCGCCCCCGGCCTCAACTTCCCTGTAAGCTGACGGGATGTCTATTTTTGCATCAAACAGGACATTCTCAGACTCAATTTCAATTATCACATCAACTGGCCTTTCATTACCCCCGCTTTTTATTATGACCTGGCCAAGATAAGAGCCGAGTTTCTTTCCGATGATATTTAGTTCCACTATTTTTTCTTTACCGGGCTCAAGACTGAAGCTTGAATCTGACAAGAAAAGAATATCATTTATAGTTGCAACATTTAAATCAAAACTTAATGCGGTTTCTCCTGTATTTTCAATCTTTAATTTTGCTGTCTTTGAAGCTCCAAGCGCCAGATGCTCTTTTACAGCAGATGGGCTTATCCTGAAACTTTCAATTTGCTCTGTTGACTGAGCTTGGCTTACGTTTGAGCCGCCGCCCCCTCCCCCGCCCCCAGCTGCAGCGGCCCCTCCCCCGCCCCCGCTTGTGCCTCCACTATCGGGCGTTGGGCATGCAGAGCTTTTGCATAAATTGCTGCAGCAATAGCCACCCTCACATTGGCCCGCTGCGGTACAGGGCAGGTTGTTGGCCAGAAGCAGGAAATGAAAAAATCCAAGATTGTTTATATAAGAAGCTGAGCTTATTATTCCATTGATTATTCCGACAGCAATATTTGTCTTGTATGTTGAGCTCGAAGAATTTTCCCCCCCTCCCGAGACTATTACATTCTGCCTGTAGCTGCTGCTGTTAATTTGGTAAGCGCTGACAGAAACTGGAATTAATAAGAGCACAAGTACAAAAATTATGCTTAATTTCATCTTTTTCATCATCAAGTCACTTTAGCAGCCTATTTTTCATGTTTTTGTTTTTGCTGATTAATAAAACTTACCATATGGTATCTTATTATGAAATGAGAAAATTCAAATAATAAGTTTTAAATACAAGCTTTAATTTTATTATTTTATGGCAAAGGGTGAAAGCATCAAATCGACGTCTGGCTATTCTGGTAATTATTCAGCCGGTATGCACGAGAAACCTGTATTTCATTATGTGATTATCTTGTTGGTGATTGCCACTCTTGTCGTCAGCATATTGGCGCTTGTCAACACTTACCAGCTAAAGTCCGCAATAATTCCAAAGATAATTGATGCCGAGTTATTTCTTAAGAAATTGACTGCTCATGCTGAAATGAAAGCGTACGTCGGCGCCGCTCCGCTCAATATTGTCCAGATAAACGGCAATAATCTTGCAAATCTGCAATCTCAGATAAGCGGCCTTGACCAGTCTTATGTCGGGAATTTTATTATACAGTACACTGACAGAATAATAGTTTATGATTATAACAATGATAAGATTAAAGGATCCGTCAGTTTGCAGCAGGCTCAGCAGGGCCAGCTTCCGGCCGATTTTTACACAAAATTAAACAAGCACGCCGAGCTGCAGGGTTTGCAGAGCGAGCAACCAGTAGGAGGTCAATTTGACCAAAAATCGCTTGAGACTTTGAAGCAGCAGTTCCCTGATATTTACAAAGATGCAAAAGTCGGAGATTTCTTGCTGAGGTATAAAACAATATTGATTATTTACGATTATTCTGCTGACAGGATAGTCAATGCAGTTAATTTAGGTTAATTATTTTAATTTCTTAGAATTATTGTTTATACGACCAACAAAATAATTTATCCCATTCTTATAATTACGCTTCCTGCTGCACTTGATATTGTTATATTCTGATTATTATCCTGGGTTGTGTTTATAACAGTCTTTGATATTGTAACATTCGCCAATGTTACAGATTGAGTTATGTTTGCTGTGCCAACAACGTGTAGTGTCTGCCCAGGCGAAGTCGTCCCAATGCCGACGTTGCCGCTTTTAACATTATTTGACCTTACTAATAAAGTCGTCTCTATTCATTCCCGATTGTTTTATTATACTCAATAATGTTCCTTTCTTAATCTCGCTTTTTCTTGGGACGACAACTAAGACTGTAGTCCCATCTTCTAGTTTTTTATGCAAAGAAATATGGGAACCTTTTTGCCTCGTAACAGAAAAACCATCCTTCTGCAAAAGTTTTATGACTTGTTCTCCAGAAACAATGGGCAACTTCATTTTCAAATTGTTATCTCGATGGGAACATTTGCTGTTACAATTCTCGTAACTATCTTATCGTTTTTGAAGTCTTCCTTTGAAATTCCTAATTGCTCCAAAACTTCGTCCATAATTCCAAGCTGTTCCGCACTTTCTATATACAATTCAACAGCTTCTTTGATATTGCTTATAGTCTCCTCAAATGTTTCGCCTTGGCTGGCTACATTAAGTTCTGGGCATACAACCGAATACCCTTTATCCTCTTCTTTTACTACTACGTTCAATAAGATTTGTTTTGGCATTTTCATTCATCTAGATGCAGACTACTATATAAATTTATCCGAGACGGATTATTACAGAACCGGCAGCGCTTGATATTGTTATATTCTGATTATTATCCTGTGTTGTATTGATGACTGTTTTTGAAATTGTAACATTTGCTAAAGTTACAGATTGAGTTATGTTTGCTGTGCCAACAACGTGTAGTGTCTGCCCAGGCGAAGTCGTCCCTATGCCGACGTTGCGACCATTGATTGATTATAGTGCTAATTTTATTTATATCTAGACTATTAAAGAATGTTCGTCTTTTGTTTCAAGTGCTTGTTCTAACCAGTTTACAAGATACTTCTTTGCTTTTAATATTTCAATCTCAACTGGGTTTTTATTTTTATCAAAGTGCACTACAATCCCGTCTCCGATGTCCTCTCCGTATTCTGGCTTATTATTATTTAATTTTATCAATAAGACATCAACATCTTTATCGTATTTTGCTTTCATTTTGCCTCCAAGTACCTGCTCTTTTTAGATGGGTAAACCGTAATAACCTTAACTACATCCTTTTCTTTGATATAAACAACTCTCAATGTATGCCCATTTAGTAATTTATGTACAATTAACGCACCAGCGTACCCTTTGACTACTTCATCAGGTTTTCTTATTGCTTCTATGACAATTTCTTCTGTCAAGTTATATGTTTTTATCCTCTCTTTTGCATGATTTGAAATTATTATATCCACCTCTGACGTAGAGGCAATCTTATATATAAATTTATCCGAGACGGATTATTACAGAACCGGCAGCGCTTGAGATTGTTAAGTTCTGGTTATTATCCTGTGTTGTGTTTATTACTGTCCTTGATATTGTTACATTTGCCAAAGTCACTTGCTGGGTCAAGTTCGCATTGCCTACAACATGGAGAGTTTGTCCGGGAGACGTCGTCCCTATGCCGACGTTATACCCGGTAAATATATTAGAGCCGGAAACATTCCACAATCCTATTGTTGCATTGTCTCCTTTGGTTAAAGTGTTGTTGGATATGTTTCCTAAATTAAAGTCAGAAGATTTAATGAACTGCGTGTAATTGGAAATATTCCCTAAATTGAAATCTCCTGACCTAAGGTAATTGTTCAGAGTGTCAAGTGTTGTAAGATTAGAAGCTAAAATCAGGGATGAATTTTGCCCTCCTAAATAATCGGTTACGTTAGTTCGGACATTAGATTGAGTTGCATACTGCGTGTAGTTTGAAATATTCCCAAGATTGAAATCCACTGACTTTTGGAATGCATTAAAGAACGAAGTATTTGTTCTTCTTAGCAACGTGTTGTTAATATCCAAATCAGAACCAAAGAAATCAGAAAGATTTATTCTGTTGAATGAGTCCACGACTCTTGAAAATAGATTAAAGAATGTTGAGTTTGTTGATAGGATTATAGATCCATTAACGCCGCCTAAATAATCCGTAATGTTAGTTCTGACATTTGACTGGGTTGCGTACTGGGTGTAATTGGAAATATTTCCAAGATTGAAATCCTTTGACAGCAATACTGCATTCCCACCCTGCAGTAATCTCGTTGCATTGATGAAAGTCGCATTCAGGCTTCCGTAATAAACCGCAGAGCCGGAAACAGTCAAAGTATCAGTAAAGTTCATTGATGTATTCAGATTGCCCAAAAGCAATGTGCTGTTCTGGTCCCGCAGGTAAAACTGCTTCCCAAAATCCTGCTGGGTTACATTCCAAAATGCCAAAGAAGCATTATCTCCCTTCACTAAAGTGTTGTTGGATATATTTCCCAAATTAAAATCAGAGCTTTTTATGAACTGGGAATTATTGGATATATTTCCTAAATTAAAATCAGCAGTTCTTATGTAATTGTTCAGAGTGTCAAGCGTTGTAAGATTTCCGGCAAGAATTATTGAGCCATTTTGATTTCCAAGATAATCCGTAATATTTGTCCTGACATTAGACTGTGTTGCATATTGGGTGTAGTTTGAAATATTTCCAAGATTGAAATCCCCGGATTTGGAAAATGTGTTAAAAAAGCTTGCATTGTTTATAACATCCGGTATTGATGAATTTCTGTTTCCAATTGCTAATGTAAAATTGCTAAGCTGGAACGTATTTAGCAGTATGTTGCTTATGTTTGTAACTCTCAGCACGCTTCCGTTAAACCCAGAATCGCCAAAGAAATTAGTTAGGTTTAATATGCTGAAAGCATCAGCTCTGACCTGGTATTGGGTGTAATTTGAAATATTTCCTAAATTGAAATCAGAACTTCTTGTATATTGAGTGTAATTGGAGATATTTCCTAAGTTAAAGTCTCCTGAAACCTGAACAGCCAGGCCGCCCTGAAGTATTCTTGTTGCATTAATCGAAGTCGCATTCAGTGAGCCGTAAGTTACTAATGAGCCAATCACCGTCAGCGTATCGGTTGGAGTTGTTGTTCCAATTCCAACTCTCAATGCAGAGGAATTAACAAAAAATACAGGTGTTGAAGAATTATCAACCCTGAAAGTGCCGTTCACAATAAGAGTTTCTCCTGTCGCATTTGTCCCAATGCTGACAGTGTCTGTGAGAGCTGACAGCCTGACTAGTATGCCGTCGTCAGTCCATCCGCCTGCAGAGCTTAAAGACGGAGCCGCGCAAGTCAAAGTGTCTCCAACCTGCTGAACAAACTGGCCCGCGGGGCATGCGCTCGGATAATTTGAAAGATTAGTCCAGCCGATATTATAAGCAACTGATGAAATATTATCAGCGCTTAAATTTCCAACCCTGACAAGCTTATCAAAATCTTTGGGAGTAATACTTAATCCGGAAACATTCCATAAACCAGTTGTTGCATTGTCTCCTTTGGTTAATGTATTATTAGATATATTTCCCAAATTAAAATCAGAGCCTTTTATAAACTGGGAATTATTAGATATATTTCCAATATTGAAATCAGCAGTCCTGATGTAATTATTCAAAGTGTTTAAAGTTGTTAAATTAGATGATAATATTATTGAGCCGTTAGCGCCTCCAAGATAATCCGTGATATTTGTTCTAACATTAGCTTGTGTTGCATACTGTGTGTAATTAGAAATATTATTCAGGTTAAAATCAGTGGATTTAGCATATTGATTGAAAAAAGATTGATTATTAGTTACGTCAACAATTGAAGAATTTCTTTGTCCGAGATAATCACTCACATTAGTCCTAACATTTGAAGCTGTTGTATACTGAGTGTAATTTGAAATATTTCCTAAATTAAAGTCAGAGCCTTTTATAAACTGGGAATTATTAGATATGTTTCCAAGATTAAAATCTGCAGTCCTGATGTAATTATTTAGTGTATTGAGGGTTGTTAAATTGGACGCTAAAACTAATGAGGAATTTTGGCCGCCAAGATAATCTGTTATGTTTGTTCTTACATTTGAAGCTGTTGCATATTGTGTGTAGTTAGATATATTCCCTAAATTAAAGTCTCTTGATAATAATATAGCATTTCCTCCCTGCAAAATTGTTGTTGCATTAATTGAAGTAGCATTTAAAGAACCATATGTTACAGAAGAGCCAATTACTGTAAAGCTGTCAGTTGGGCTCGTTGTTCCAATCCCAACCTTATTGTTTGTAGCATCCACATATAATGTTGAATCAACAGGATCAAACATACTATTTCCAGTCACATTTAAAGTTCCTGCAACATACAGTGTATTGTTAGGCACAGTTGCGCCGATTCCTACATTATTTGCATTAGTAACGACTAATCCTGTTCCTGACGAGCCACTAATAAGTCCTGCCAATACGGAATTGGAAGTGCTTGAACCCGCAACTTGTAATCGTGCAGATGGTGATGAATTTGAAATTCCAACTCCAAGGTTGCTGTTCTCATCTAGTATCATTCTTGTCCAGATAAGACCATCAGCAGGATCTGCAGTCATAAATAACAATTGACCTCTTCTTGCGAGTCCTCCGTAAACTCCTGAAGCCTCAACATGCTTGGCAACGATTGCTGCTGACCAGTCTCCCGCAGAATTAAGGAAAGCAATCGAATTAAAGACACCGTCAGTATCATTGGTATTTTGAATTGATAATCCTGCTTGGACTCCTGCATGAGGGTTAGTTTCTCCTGAAGAAAGAACTATAGTAAGTTTTTGTCCAGGACTGCTTGTTCCGATTCCAATGTTTCCAGAACTTGCAACAAACAAATCGCTTGCTCTTGAAGTTGATGCAGATACATTAAATGTTCCTAACACTTGCAATGTCTGAGACGGATTTGTTATATTCACTCCAGCTTTTCCTGAATTAGTGCCGAGCAAAGTTATTCCTGTAATATTTATCGACGAAGCATTCAAGCCCCCAGAAATCCTAACGTTTCCAATTACAACTAATCTATCACTAGGATTTGAAAGCCCCAATCCAAGATTTGCATTCGTATCATTGAAATAAACATTTGTTGTTGATGAATTGAATGGATTGCCTGCGGTTCCAGGAAGATTCGACAACAGACTTCCATCTCCCACAAAATATTTTGCAGTTGCAGTCCCATTTATGTTTAAATTCCCTGTTACAGTTGAGAAATTGAATGACTGCGTATTTATTTCAATTGATGTTGTTCCATTCCCAATAGTTAAATGGCCGTTAACACTTAGGTTATTCACAAAATAGCTGTTATTTGCATTCAGCCCTTCTGAAACATTTGCCCTGAATGAATAAGGTGATGAAGTCAAATTAATTCTCGGAGAGCTTTCAGCATCAGTCCCAACAGTAATTCCAAGGTAATACTGGTCGGCAAAGCTAAGGTTTATGTTCGAAAGTATAACATCGTAAACTCCGTTCGCATCTGTTGTTATGCTTGTGTTTCCTAATTCCCATAATCTATTTCCTGCCGTTGTGTTGTCGTAAATCGCAAAAGTAAAATTATTCGTTCCCGAAACAGAAACTCCGGCTGATGTCGTCAATTTTCCCTGCAAAGTGAGTGAATTTGGAATTGCAAATGCTATTGACGATAGGATTATTATTACGGATAACAACAAAATTATATTTTTATTTAAATTATTTTTATTCATTTTTCTTTTTAGCTCTGCTGTAGACAGTCCAGACATTTGACGGATTTTTGTTTAGCAATTGCGCAATTTTTTTGTTATGCATTTTTTTGACATCTTTGAGGTAGCACACAAGCGATTCCAGGATGCTTTTATCAGAATTAAAAATTGGAACAGGGACCGTGATGCTTTCCCTGATTTCAAAAGGCCATGGCATTTTTTTGATTGCTCTGCGGTAATTTGCCCAAACCCCCCTCTCGTCCCGGCCAATAAACGCGGAAATCTCATGATAGCTTAAATCATGATTTTCTTTCAGGAATTTTGTCAGCGCCTCTGCAGGGCTTAATTTTCCGGAAAAAATCGCTACTGGCACAAGAAGGCTGTTTTCATCATTCCATAATTTGAAAACTTCCTCGTCGGAATAGTTATATTTTTGCTTCAATCTGTCAGAAATCTGGCTAAACATATCAACAAGAAATTTTTCTTCCGCGCCCTCAATCCCGAACTCTCTTTTTTTGTCAAACTCCATTTTATAGTACCCTTACTATATGTTAATATACTTAATACTATACTAATATATAAATATATTGATTTTGTATACTAAACAAGAATAAAAATCTTAGTCTGTGTTATTTAAGTGAGATTTTTACACTGTTATATCTTTTACTTTCAATATAGAAAATAATTAATTATTAAAGTTACAGTTATAAAAATTACAAAAATAGTGTATAAAAATAACACAAAGGTTGTATTAGCTAAACAGCACATTCTGCGTTAATGAGCCGATTAAGAACAATCCGCCTGTAGAATTTACATGTCGGAAATCGAAAATTTTACCTTAATTATTAACGATTTCCGAGCATGCTCAAAAACCAATATAATTTATAATTAGTATTGTTGGTTTTTGACATAAGCAACTGTTGCTCCTGTATTGTTTTGGATTACAAATGATTTTAATGTTGGGCTTAAAGTTCCTTGGTTTTGTGTCAATGCATCCTTTATCAATAAATTTCCAGCAGGATTTGTTATAACTAAATTTAATCCGCCAGTTGAATTCTGAATCACAAAATCTTTCAATCCAGAAGTCGGCTCTGCGCTTTGCGTTATAGTTCCGGCTATGTCCATGTTTCCGGATGCATCAATAACTGCCAAATTATTTCCTGTTGAATTTTGAAAGCGCTTCCCACGCTTAATCTGGTAGTTGGGTAGTTTAAGAATTTCTTCTAATCAAGCCTATTTATATTTTTGAGAGACTCATTAAAATCTTCTAAGGTAAGATTGCTTTCTATCCCTTTTGTCCTCATCAGCTCAAAAAATTCCCCTATATACATATCAGCAAATTTTGCAGCCTGTTCTATAGAAAATTTGCCTTTCATATAAAGTTCCAATGCTTTTTCCATTTTATCTTCTTGTATGCCTTTTTGTAGTATATTTCTGAAAGCAGTTGATTTATCTAAATTAAACATTTTGCTTACTTTCTTTATGTATTCTACAGTTTCCGGCCCAAGTCTTGC
>DATDZA010000018.1:0-84410 GCA_035288865.1 Candidatus Nanoarchaeia archaeon | reverse complement strand
GTGAAAAATTTTTGAGTGCGCGCGCCAAATTTCGTTGCGCACTCAATTTAAAATCAAAATGTTAGAAAAACTTTATGGAGGACGGCAAGGCAATTCCTCTACACGCAAAGCGTGTAGTATCCTTGCCTAGAAACAATGAATTCACTGCTAAAATATCTGTACAACAAAAGGTCAAGATATTACTCAAATCTAATAATGCCTTATATAAAAAAAGGGGAAAAAGTTTTGGATATAGGGGCAGGAAGTGGGTATATATCAGAAATACTAAGCAAAAAAGCCAATATGACACTGCTGGATGTCAAGGACTACAATCAGACAAAATTGCCGTTAAAGCTCTACGACGGCAGTAAAATACCTTTCAAAGGCAAGAGTTTTGATACGGTAATGCTAATAACCGTATTTCATTATATTCCCAATCAGCTTGAATTTTTAAAAGAAGCAAAGCGAGTTTGCAACAAAATAATCATAGTTGATGATGTATATGAAACGGCATTTGGAAAATTTGTAGTGAGTCTCAATGATGCAATAATCTCCAATACAGTTGGCATCTTTACAAAGTTTAATTTCTTGAAAGATGAAGAATTCAAGGCAATGTTTAAAAAGGCGAAGTTGAAGATAATAAATTCAAGGGGTATAAGGAGTTTTTTAAGAATAACGAGGCAGAAGTTTTACATCTTAGAAACATGAACAAAAAGACATTTTTTTGGCTTGGACTGATATTACTGTTTTCAGTTATATTGAGGATTGTTTTTTTCAACGGAGTCGGGGCTTCTGACGACGTTCAATATTCATTTTATGCCAATGAAATGTCGACTGGACATTATAATCTCCCATCAGACCATCATGGAACAAGGCTTGCTTTTGTTTATGCAATAAGTAGATTATACTTACTTTTTGGCGTTAATGATTTTTCTTCTGTAATCTTACAATTTCTACTATCAATTGGCAATATACTTCTAATCTTTAGCCTAGGCAAGCTACTCTTTAACGAAAAGACCGGTTTATTAGGGGCATTCTTAATGTCATTTTTTCCTATTGAGGTTATCTTCAGCACAAAATTGATGCCTGAGATACCCTCAGTTTTTTTGTTGGGTTTGTGTGTTTTTCTTTTTTTTAAAGGAGAAAAAAGTAAAATCAAAAAGTCTGCAAGACTTCTTTATATTTCTTCGGGTCTTTCATTGGGTTTAGCTTACTTAATGAGGGAAAATTCCGTACTGATATTGATTTTCTTTGCAATCTATGCACTAATCAACAAGAAAATAAAATCAGAATATTTCCTTATGGCTGCCGGATTTATATTTTGGGTTTTAG
Organism: Candidatus Nanoarchaeia archaeon; assembly: GCA_035288865.1. Taxonomy (GTDB): domain Archaea; phylum Nanobdellota; class Nanobdellia; order Woesearchaeales; family GW2011-AR4. Next base: position 83,099 of record DATDZA010000018.1, on the reverse strand, counting down.
TAGATATGTATTCATTCTATATTTTTACAGGGAACTACTTTTTTAGAATATCTAATTTAAACGGCCACCTTGCAGACATATACTCAGTAGAAAATTATTACGGGAGGGGTTCTATTACGGGGTTTTTATTTTCATTTCCATTTATTATTTTTAGGGACTTGCAGCTTGGATTATTCTATCCTTTTATATTTATTGCAATTTTGTATTTTATTTTTTCGAGAGAAAAACCAGCTTACAATATGATTTTTTGGTTTGTACCTATTTTATTATACTTAATTTTTGGAACAATTAGTTTGTCAAAATATCTCCCCCTTCCCGCAATTCCCAGGTACTTAATGATTATTGACTTTCCAGCCATATTGATTCTGGCGTATTTTTTAAATATCAGAAACCAATTTATGAAAATTATAAGCCCATGCATAGTGATAATCCTTCTTTTTACATCTATCGGGTACCTTTATCTAGAAAGACAGAATAATGCTTCAAATTTAGATAATATATATTTAAATGTCAAGAACTTGAATGGGAGGATATACACAGATTATAGGACTAAACTTGTTATGGAGTATAAATCTGGGTACGAGCAGAAGAACATCCTAGAATTTAATCGCTGTGCAAATATTTATGTGGGATGTAAAGATAATACTAGTTTTGTGCTTACTAGGCAAGATGTTAAAAACTCCTATGTTTTAGTAAATAACAAAATGATAAATTCTTTATCATCAATACATGCAGTTACAAATTTTCCTGTTTGGTTAAATAACGTGCCTACGGAATGGGAGGTTATAAAAACAGGAGATGGGTGGACACTTTACTACACAAAATGAATAAAATAAAAAAATTAAAATATGGAATAAAATGGAAGTTAATCTCTAAATATTATAAAATATTAATCAAAACTAAATCAAAAGTTCTTGATTTTGGTGCAGGAGATTTATACGTTTCTAAACTCATTGAAAGTACCTGCGATTCTAAAGTTACAGGTTGTGACATAATAGATTACGGCACTAACTTTGTAAAAAAAGTAATTGTAAAGGGACCTAAACTTCCATTTAAGAATGCAGCTTTTGATTATGCAACTGTAACAGAAGTTCTTCACCATATAGAATATGAATATCAAGAGGCTACCCTAAAAGAAATAAAAAGAGTTGCAAAAAAAATCATAATTCTTGAAGACGCACCAAATTTTCTTACAAGGATGATTGATCGTTTCCACAATAGTGGATCAATGCCGGTACCTTTGGCATTTAGGAAAAAAAATGAGTGGATCAAATTTCTTAGCAAAATAGGAAAAGTAAGATATATAGAAATTAAAAGACCACTATTATATCCACTAAAGTACTATTTAATTGTAATTGAATGAAGTTAATTACAGAAAATTATTTTTGTTCTATTGTATATAGTATCTTCCCAACTCCATCCCTAACCATAGTCTCTGGCTGCCATCCAAGCGCTTTCATTTTGGTAATGTCTGGAATCCTGTACTCAATTTCCCGTTCTTTTAACCTGGTTTCTTTGCCAAATCCTAATTTAATAATTTCGGATTTGCTCTTTGTAAATTCTTTTACAATCTGCGCGAGCTCGAGAATTGTCGTTGGCCGATTATTTCCGATATTGTATGCTTCCCCGGTCTTTCCTTTCTCAAAAACTTTCATCACTCCGTCCGCAATGTCCTCAACATAAGTGAAGCATCTTGTCTGGTTTCCGTTTCCGAAAATAGTTATCGGCTCGTTTCTTAGCGCTTTGTTGATAAAAATAGGCACAACCCAGTTTGATTGCTGGCCAGGGCCATAGACGTTGAAGAACCTTACAATCTTGATGTCAGCTCCAGATTCCTGATTAAATGCCTTTGCATAAATTTCAGCGGCCAATTTTGATACGCCATAAGTCGAAACCGGGCCCTTAACACTTTCTTCTTTTATGGGCAATTCCCTTGGCTCCCCATAAACTTCGGATGATGAGGAAAATATCATTCTTTTCACTCCGGCATCAAGAGACGACTTGAAAACGTTAACAGAACCTTCTAAATTAACTTTCATTGTATCAAGGGGCCTCTTGTCAGAATTGTCAACTCCAAGCAAAGCTGCAAAATGAAAGACGGCGTCAGCACCCTTGATATCTTCAGCAATATTGTTAAGAATTGATTTCCTGGCAAACTCAAGATTCTTATGCTTTATCCTCGGCTCATTTAAATCAAGAATTTTAACTTTGTGGCCTTTTTCAAGAAGATGAGTAACCAGGTAAGATGCTATAAAACCGGAGCCGCCTGTTACAATAACTTCCATTATACTTTAAGAAGTTAATTGCTGTTTTTAAACTATTTGTTTGGATTTTCTAATTCTCCGGAGAATTTGTATTAATCTTTTTTGTTTATATTCAGAAACTCAGTTAATCTCTTTCAAAATAATCTTAACAATCCTTTTTGCAGCATTTCCGTCCCAGAATTTTGGTATCCTCCCCTTTAATTTAATCTTGTTATTTATGACTTCCAAAGACTTTTTTATTACTTTGGCGGCGTCAGTGCTTACAAGCAAATTTGTTCCTTCTTCAAGAGTTACCGGCCTCTCAGTATTTTCCCTTAATGTGATGCACGGAACTCCGAGAATGGTTGTCTCGTCCTGAATGCCGCCAGAATCAGTAAGGACAAGCTTGCTTTTATCCATCAGCTGCAGAAAGTCGAGGTATCCGAGAGGCTCGGTTACAACGAGATTTTTCATTGAATATATTTTTTTGTTCAACCCAAAAGCTTCAATATTTTTTCTTGTTCTTGGATGGACAGGGAAAACTATTTTTATTTCATCCTGCAATTTTTCTATGATTGACAGTATCTTTCTTAAGCCGGATTCTGAATCAACATTGCTTGGCCTGTGAAGAGTCAGAACGCAATATTCTTTTTTATTCAATTTTAATTTATTTAGTATATCGGATCTGGATGATTTTTTCCTATGAGCAAGCAAAGTGTCAATCATAACATTCCCAGCAAAGAAAATCTTTTTTTTATCAACTCCTTCATTAATAAGATTTTTGTTTCCACTTTCCTCAGTTGTAAAAAGCATGTCACTTATCCTGTCAGTCAGCATTCGATTTATTTCTTCCGGCATTGCCAAGTCAAAGCTTCTTAATCCTGACTCCACATGGGCAACTTTGATTCCCAGTTGTTTTGCAACAAGAGCCCCCGCAAATGTTGAATTTACATCACCTACAACAATTACCAAATCTGGCCGCTGGTCCTTTAGGACTTTTCCGAGCCCGATAATTATATTTCCAAGTTGTTCGCTATAAGTTCCGGAGCCAACTTCCAGATTTATATCCGGCTTTGGCAATTTCAAGTCATCAAAAAACAGTTTTGACATTTCCTTATCATAATGCTGGCCGGTGTGCACCAGAACATGATTTACTTTATGATTTAAGAACTCATTTGCCAATGCGCTTATTTTAACAAAATTCGGCCGCGTTCCAACTACGCTCAATACTTTCATCTTATTCCAGAAACCAAATATATTTAAATAGTTTCCTATGTTCCAAATCTACAAGATTTGTGCCAATTATTGGATTACTATGGAATCAAAAAGAAATCAGAAAAAAGCAAAAAAAAAGATGAAAGTGATTGTAGTTATGCCTGCCTACAATGCAGCGCAAACTGTAGAGAAAACTTACAACGAAATTCCAAAAGGATATGTTGATGAAATAATTCTGGTTGATGACTATAGCAAAGACAATACGGTTGAAGTTGCAAGAAAAATGGGATTGAAAACAATAGTCCATGAAAAAAACAAAGGCTACGGCGGAAATCAAAAAACTTGCTATCAGAATGCATTAAAGGATGGCGCTGATGTTATAATAATGCTTCATCCCGACTACCAATACGATCCAAAAGCAATTCCAAGAATACTTAAGAAGTTCGAAGAAGGCAAAGCAGATGTGGTTTATGGGAGCAGGACTTACAACAAGATTAGCGCCATAAAAGGAGGCATGCCAATATGGAAGATTTTTGGAAATTCTACTTTAAATGTGATGACTAATCTTGTTTGCGGAACCCATTTAACTGACGTTCCAACTGGTTATATCTCTTACAGCAGAAAAGTTCTTGAGACAATTCCTTTCATGAGAAATTCCGACGGGTGGACATTTGACGAGGAAGCCATAATCCAGGCATCTGCATGCGGCTTCAGGCTGGGGGAAATCCCAATCCTTACAAGATATGAGAAAGATTCATCATCAATGCAATTTATGCCAAGCGTCAAATACGGATGGTCGCTGTTCAAATCACTTCTAAGATTCAAGCTCCACAAATGGGGGATAAAGGAGCATTATTTGTATAAGGGTATTAAACTGAAGAGATTTGGGTGAAATAAATATTAAATGATAGTAGCTGTTTTATATCTATTTGATTTTGATAAAATCTTGGATGGTATTTTTGGATTTTTTATAATATAATTTAAATATTCGCTAAAATAAATTATATGGAATAAATATGAACAAAAAACTAATTGGAATATTTGCTGTAATTATAAGTGTGATTTTGCTTGTTGCGGAAGGTGGTAATATTATTTCCGGTTTAAATACTTTTTATGAATTTAGTAAAAGTGTTTATACTAAAATTTTTCATGTAAATTTACACCCAACACAACCGGTTTATATTGTAAAAACAAGAATTGAAAATCTGCCGATAGATGTATTCCCAAAATTAAATGACGAGGACGAAAATTATCTTATTGCTTATAGATTAATTGATATCTGTGGTTATATGGCATTACAAACTGCATTAATACCAACAAATATGGAAATGTTATCAATGAATAGCAATTTCATGAGATTAGGGCAAGAAAATTTAACTTATTCTATTTCAACTATTACTGGCAGGAGAAATGGAACAATCACTCTGGACATTAACTCAATTGGTACAAAATTTGAGGTTCAAAAACAAAAAGCTTCTGTTGAAAAATTAAGTGAAAATAAGAAAATAGAGGGGGTATATGAAGAGATCTATAAAGTTGACTTATCCCTGATTTCTGAAAACCCTGAAGCTTTATTTGATATAGTACCAGAAAAAGATAAAGAAATAAAAATTAGATGTTTAAATACTGATAATTGTAAAGTTATAGAAATGAAATTTATATTATCTTATATAGAGGAAGGGGGAAGGATAATCACTTTGAGAGGTAAAGATAGATATGGAGAATATTATGATATTCTTGTTCAACTTCCAGAAAGTAATGCCAATAAAGTATCATTGTACGATTTAAGGGAAGGTGATAAATTTACTAAAATAAGTTTGGAAAACTCAACTAATGCAACGACTTATTTTTCTATCAGCCCACCCCCTTCATGTGATAAAGAAGGAATAATATATTTGCACACTTAGTATTTAGTTAATTTTTTGCTTCTGGATAAACCATTTTACTTACGTTAATTTTTTAAATCCAGCCACCATTTATTCTGAGAAGACCATTCTATAGTTTTTTTAAGCCCGTCATGCAGACTGGTTTTTGCTTCCCATCCGAGAATTTTTTTGGCCTTCGAAACATCAGGAACCCTTCTGGGAATATCTTCATAGCTTCCACCATAATATTTTGACGTGTCAAAATTTTTATATTTAATTTTGCCTTTCTTGCCAGCAAGCTCAATAATTAACTCAACTGCTTCTCTTATTTTTGTTTCCTTGCCGCTTGCAATGTTAAATACATCACCCTCTGCCTTTTTGCTTTTTACCGCAAGCATGGTGCCATCGATTGCATCATCAACAAAAGTAAAACATCTTGTCTGGTTTCCGGAGTCATAAAGAAGCGGCTGTTCATTTTTCAATACTTTTTGCACGCTTTGCGATATTACAAAATACGGCGGCTGCGCCGGCCCGTATGCGTTAAAAAATCTTACAATAACAGAAGAAAGCCCGCGATTTTTGTTCATTGCAAATATCATGTGCTCGCACATTGCCTTGCTCGAGCTGTAGCTCCATCTGTCAATCTTTGTGCTCCCCAAAACGCGGTCACCATCTTCAGCCCAGGGAGTATTTGGATTTTTGCCAAAAATCTCGCTTGTGCTGGCAAACATAACCTTAATATTATTCTTAAGGGAAAGTTCAAGCACATTTCGTGTCCCTATTACATTTACATCAACAACTTTAAGGGGGTCTTTGCAGTATTCTTTTACCCCGACGATGGCAGACAAATGAAAAACCATATCAGCATCTTTTGTCAAGACATTGGCTAAAGATATTTTATTGGTTATATCCCCCTTGACAAAACTATAATTATTGTTTTCTTTAACTTCATCTAAATTTTTAGCCTGGCCGCTGCTAAGATTGTCAAAAACTATAACTTTGTTTCCCTCATCAAGCAGCCTTCTGACAAACCTGCTCCCCAGAAATCCGCATCCGCCTGTTACAACGCATTTCATTTTCTGCCTATTCCTTGATATATAAATCCCATTTTTTTTATCTGTTCTATCTCTTTCCTGCTGAAAATATTTCGTCCGTCAATTATAGAACATTTGTTATTTGATAATTCCTTTAGTTTTTTCAATGGAAATTTTTTGAATTCCTCGTGGCCTGTGAAGAAAGCTATGCTGTCAGCGCCTTTGACTGCATCTTCAATGGAACTGGACATCGAAGCATTTGTAACTGCTCTTGCATCTTTCTCGCTTACGAGCGGATCATATACTGATAATTTGCATTTGCTTTGTTCCAAAAGATCTATTGCATATTTTGTCGGGGTGAACCGGCAATCGCCGGTGTTGCTCTTGAAAGATATTCCAAGGACGGCAACTTTCGAGTTTTCTATTTTTTTATTTTGTTCTTCCAGTGATTTTTTGATTAATCTAAATGTGTATCCAGGCATCGAATCGTTTATTTGCCTCGACACAATCGGAGTTCTTAAGTCCAGTCCATGCTGTTTTCCAATGCTGTGCACAAACCACGGGTCTTTTGTCAGGCAATATCCTCCGACGCCCATGCTTGGCATTAGAATATTTACATTGTAATTTACTTTCGGCAGGCTGTTGGCTGCGCTTATGGTTTCCAAAGCGTCAATATCAAGCGTGTTGCATAATAGCGCTATTTCATTTCCAAGAGCTATATTCAAGTCAATCCATAAATTATCCGCAAGCTTCGTCATCTCTGCTGTTTTGGGGTTTGAAACAATTATTGTTTTTACCTGAAGAATTATTTCCCAGAACTTTGAGCACATAACAGAGCTTTTTTCATCTAAACCGCCCACAATAATAGGTATGGATATTAATTCCCTGATGGCTCTTCCTTCTGCCAGCCTTTCGGGGCTGAAAACAATTCCAAAATCTTTTCCTGCAGTTAATCCGGATTTTTCCAGAATTTTTTTTACGGTTCCTTCTGTCGTCCCCGGCGGAATGGTGCTTTTTAGAATTACAAGATGGCCTTTTTTCAGATTTTTTGAGACAGATTCAGACGCTGATATTATATGGGCCATATTTGGAGAATAATCCTCTGACAGCGGAGTGCCGACAGTTATGATAATTATATCCACATTCTGGAGCTCAGAGAAATCCGAAGTTGCCTTTAATTTTCCTGACTTCACAGTTTTGCTAATAAGTTCCTTTAATCCTGGCTCGTGAATACTTATAGTTCCTTTTTTGACTTCTTCAATTAATTTACTATTTGTATCTATTGCTACAACATTAATACCTCTGTCAGCCAATACACTTCCAATGCAGCTTCCAATGTATCCAAATCCAACTACTCCAACGGAAATTTTTTTTCCTTTGATGAAAGAATCCGCTTCTTTTATGCTCTGACTGTAAATTTTCAAATTACTTGCCATTCTTATTTCCCCAGTCTATAACTTTTTCTATAACTAAATTAACTTCCTTGTCGGTCATGTCTGGAAAGACAGGCAAAGTGATTAGTTTTGTCCAGACTTCGTTAGTTACCGGGCAATTGGATTTTATGTGATTATAAACCGGATAAAGGTAAACTGGTTTATAATGAACGCCTGCAGTCACACCCTGCTCTTTTAAGTAACTTATCAAACTATTCCTATCGCCAGTTTTTATTTTTGCAACATAATTGTGGCATGAATTCTTAATTCCTTTTTTATTTACAGGGCATTCGATAAAATTTAAATTTTTGAATGCTTTGCTGTATATGTTCCATATTTGCCTTCTTCTATCGTTCATTTTTTCCAGCTTGCCCAGCTGCACGATTCCTATTGATGATAAAATATCGTTAAGATGAAACTTATATCCTATTTCCTTGACATCATAATCCCAGCTGTATTGTTCCTTATCCTGGCGCGCGAACGTTGACTTGTCAATGCCGCACCATACCAATCTCTTTATTCTTTCATAATGCTTTTTATGGTTTGTGACTAGCATTCCGCCGTCACCAATTGTCATATTTTTTACTGCATGAAAAGAAAAGCAGCTCATTTCTCCAAAGGTCCCAAGTTTTTTTCCATTTATCTCCGAGCCTGTTGCATGCGCAGCATCCTCTATCACATGCAGATTGTGCTTTTTTGCAATTTCCATAATCTCTTCTATCTTGCATGCATGGCCTCCGAAATGGACTGGAATTATAGCTCTCGTTTTTTTTGTTATTTTTCTTTCTATATCCTTGGGATCAATATTCAAAGTGTCTCTTTCAATATCAGCAAATACCGGAGTTAATCCATTATAGTCGGCAGCAAAAGCTGTTGATACAAATGTCATCGGAGTTGTTATTATTTCGCTGCCAGGCTCGAGGTTTAGAACTTTAACAGCCAAATGAAGCGCGGCTGTGCATGAATTGAAGCCGACAGCATATTTTGTGCCAATGAATTTTGCAAAATTTTCCTCAAATTCTTGTGTTTTTGGTCCCATTCCAACCCAGCCGGATTTTATTACATCTGTAACTGCCTTGATTTCCTCATTGCCCATGCTTGGCTTGAATAATGGTATCATTTTCCTTTCCTCAAAGTTTTATATTTGAATTATCTCCTATAACTAATTTATTTCCGCGGTTCATTGGCGCTGTGCCTTCCGAGGAAATCACGCAATTTTCTCCTATGAGGCTGTCTATGATTTTATGGTTTGTGTTGATCTTGCAATCGGCAAGAAGTATTGAGTATTCAATTTCACCGCTTAAAACCTGTACATTATTTCCAATTGAAGTGAATGGACCTATAAAAACATTCGGACCTATAAAACAATTTTGCCCGATTATGACTGGACCCCTTATTGATGCTCCTTTCTTGATAACAGTGCCATCCCCTATATTTACTCTTCCACTCACGATTGCACCGTCTTCTATTGTTCCTTTGTTTAGAACTTCAAGCTTGCCGTCAAGAATAAGATGATTTGCTTCGAGAAGAGAGTCTGCTTTTCCAGTATCTTTCCACCAGCCTTCAACAAGCTCTGATGTTACCTTGTAAGAATGCTCAACGAGCCATTGTATTGCGTCGGTTATTTCCAATTCTCCACGTGCAGAGGGCTTCAGGTGGTCTATTGCCTTGAAGATTGATTTTCTAAATGCATAAACTCCAACAACAGCCAGATTTGATGATGGATTTTTAGGCTTTTCAACTAGCCTGACAATTTCCCCTTTTTTATTCAGTGTTGCAACACCAAAATTACTTGGATCTTTTACCGGATTCAACAGGATGCTCGCATCGGCATTCGAATTTTGAAAGTTTGAAACAAATTCAGTTATATTGTCATTAAGAAGGTTATCACCCAGATACATGATAAAATCATCATCTCGGATAAAATCTCTTGAAATTTTGACAGCGTGAGCCAGTCCAAGAGGGCTTTGCTGCTCCATGTATGTGATTTTGACATTCCACTTTGAGCCATCACCGACAATATTTTGAATTTGGTCCTTGTTTGGACCAGTTATTATTCCTATTTCAGTAATTCCGGATTTCGCCAAATCATCAATAACATAAAACAGAATTGGACGGTTTGCAATTGGTATCAGCTGCTTCTGTTTTGTGTGCGTTATCGGCCTGAGCCTTGTGCCGTGTCCGCCACTTAGTATAAGGCCTTTCATACTTTTTATTTTTGTTTTATTCTGGAACTCACCATATTTTTTCTTGATATAATCTAGTTCCGTCAACCGTCCCTGGTAGAGATATTGCTCAGGCCTTTTTTTCATGGCGTTTATGATATCCAAAAAACTTATGCCAAAATATTTTTCAAGCTCTATTATTCCCTTGAATACAATATCCAAATTCAGGGAGGTTGTTGTCTGGCTCCTTACTTTTATTTTTGGGGAGGCTATTTTCACTTTGTTTTCATAAAGATGCGCAAGAAACGCGGCATCTCCAATCCATGGGTCTATATTATTAAAATTTATTTTGTATATGACATTCCTATTCAGAATCATAAATAATCCTGGCTGCGGGTCTTTTAAGGTGCAATTGTATTTCACTCTTAAGAAAGTATTTTCAAGATCTTCCAAAGTCACCCTGCTTATTTCCGAGTCCGAAAGAAAAATTATTCTCTTTTCCCTTTCAGGCACTACAACTTTCCCCCGATTTTTATCATAGATTCTCCTTATTTCTGAGAATATGTGCTGACCATCACCATCAACCACTATAAGCTCGGTTGCCTTGGATGATTTTGCATAATCTGTGAGTATTTTCCATGGCTGCGTCCATCCAACCGGTTTTTTGCTGTAATGGAAGATTTTTGTTGCGTAGCCTTTTATTGCTTTAGTGGGCTCGTCCCCGCACAATGCAACCACGATTTTGCTTTCGGGAAAATATTTCCTTGCCCCCCTCAGCTGCATTTCCAACTCATCAGCGTTCTGGCCAGTAAAATACGAGCGTATGCCTATTATAGTATTTTCTACCATTGTATTTTGCCCCTATTCAGACGTTTTTAAGTTGGTATATAAAATTTTCTAAACTGTGCTTGCTGTCCAGAAAGCTTTAAATAACAACAATCCGAGCCTCTGGTAATGACAAATTACACAAAATTCGCAGTCAGGGGGACTATTACAGTATTAGTCATATCCTTGTTTGCGGCATTTCTTGGCTACCTTGTACGGCTTGTGATGGCAAGAAATCTTAGCGTTGAGGACTTTGGATTGTTCAATTCAGTTTTTTCTTTTTTAGGATTGCTGGGGGTATTCAAAAGCCTGGGTTTTGACAAGGCGCTTATAAAATTTATTCCAGAATTTCTGCACGAAAATAAAAAAGATTTCATAAAAAGCTCCATTTTTTATGTATGCATCATAATGCTGGTGATAAACATAATAATAATTTTAGGCGTGTATTTATTTTCCAGTTATTTGAGCATGAATTTTTTCCAAAGCCCAAAGGCAGGCATTGTCCTTAAGCTTCTTGCAATTGCTTTTTTTGTTGACAGCTTTGTTATGGTTGTCAAATTTGCATTCCAGGGATTTAAAAAAATGATTTATTTTTCAGTGATAGATATCGTCAGGATGATTCTCATTTTAATCATAATATTTATTGGGATAAAAATGAATTATGGCCTGCTGGGACCAGTGATAGCATATACTATAACACCATTTATTCTGCTGCTTGTATTCGGCTGGATACTTTTGAAAAATGTTTTTCCAGATTTTTCAACGTCCAAATTCTCTTTTGACATGGGCTTGATAAAAAAAATATCAAAATACAGCATTTTTGTCACAGAAACAAGTGCAGCTGGAATGATTCTTTATTATACTGATATCGTGGCACTGACTTATTTCTCCGACCTGAAAAGTGTCGGCCTGTACAGCGTGGCATTGCCTACAACAAAAGTCTTACTGTACTTTCCTAGAGCGATCAGCGGCGTTTTATTGCCATTGACATCTGAATTGTGGGTAAAAAAGAAAAATGATCTGCTGAAGATTGGAATAGAATCACTGTACAAATATTCAATCATTCTTATAATTCCGGCAGTTTTTATCATGTTTTCGTTCAGCGACCTCCTTATAACGGTTCTTTATGGGAAGGGTTATATAATGGCCAGCAATTCAATGAAAGTGCTGAGCATAGGGATGATTTTTGCAGTCTTATACGGAATAAACATAAGTTTTTTTGCCGGGATAGGGAAGCCGAGAATTACTGCAATAGTGGTTTATGCTGCCGCAGCTTTTAATTTTGTTGGTAATATAATTTTGATCCCCATATTTGGAATTATAGGCGCTGCAATAACTACAACCATAAGCTATTTCATAATGATGGCTGTCGGATTATTTTATATAAAGAAATTTATTAATATAGAGTTTCCAGTGGGTTTATGGGTAAAAACATTTAGCGCCGGAATCATTTTTACCTCTATTATATGGGTATTAAAAAGAGGGCTCGTTTTGAATGTGTGGCTTGAGACTTTTATAGTGCTTGCCATAGCATCATCATCTTATGTAATTCTGCTCTTTCTGTTCAGGGCAGTAACGATAGAAGAATTAAAAATGCTGTACAAAAGAGTTATTCATTAAGCCTGTAAGTCACAAGCTATACCCTCCATCCATAATTATTGTTTCGCCTGTTATATACCTTCCCTGTGATGCCAAAAAGAACGCCAATTGTGCAACTTCTTTGGGCTCGGCAAAGCGCTTCATCGGTATCCTTTCTATTATACTCTGGATACGTTCAGGAGATTTATCAGAATGCCAGCCGGTGTTTACAAAGCCCGGAGCTATACAGTTCACGCTGATGTTGGGCGCAAACGTTTTTGCCAGATATTTTGTTAATGTAATTATTGCCCCTTTAGACACCCCGTATTGAACAGAAACAGAATCTGCCTTTATACCGAGTACAGATGATATATTTATGATGGAGCCTCCTTTCTGCTTGAGCATGATGTTCCCAACAAACTGGGAAATGAAGAACACGCTCGTAAGGTTTGTATTAATCACTTCGTTCCATTCTTCTTTAGTAGTATGCATGAAATCAGTTCTTAAGTTAACGCCTGCGTTATTTACGAGAATGTCAATCCTGCCAAACCTCTTTATTGTTTGCGCTACTGCAGATTTAATGTCATCCACAGACGAGACATCACATTTTATGAATAGTGCATTCTTGCTTTTGCCAAATGAGCGCTGTAGTTCATCCTTGTTTCTGCTAATCAAGCTGACTGAATAGTTATTTCTGTATAATGTTTTTGCTATCTCAAGCCCTATTCCCCTGCTAGAACCAGTTATTAAAGCGACTTTTCCGATTGTCATTCCTTTTATTGCAAATTAAAATACTGGATTGCCTTTTCAATATCATCAGGCGTGTCAATTTCAAGCCAGGACCTTTGGTTAGTGTCAACAAAAGATATTCTGACTCCTTCACCGATCATCTGCACATACGCCGTCTCGTACCATGTTCCAAATTCTTTTTTTTCCATGAAATTTTCCAGAGTTTTGATAAAAATTGGAAATATGTTACGTGATACTTTAGATACGCCGACGTATTCTCCTGCAACTTCACTTTTATGTATATTCATTCCCATAAAATCAACAAAATTATTTTTTATTCTCGCCTTGTAGCCAATCTCATTGTATTTTCCCACTTCTACAGTTACGCATACGGGGTTCTTATCAATTAATAAATCCTTAACAACAGAAGATTCAACGAGCATATCGCCGTTCATTACTATAACATCCTCATCAGAAAAGAATTCCTTGGCGAACCACAAGGATGTAACACTATTTGTCGTTTCAAAAAATGGATTAAAATAATAAGTCACATTATTCCCCAATAACTCTTTAATCTTTTCTTTTCTATAGCCAACTACAACTGCAATTTTTTTTATGCCACATTCCTTAAGCATGTTAATCTGTTTAGTTATAAGCGCCTCTCCACCAAGATTAATCAAACTTTTTGGTATATCACCGATAGCGCCTTCCAATCTCCTGCCCATGCCCGCCGCCATTATTACTGCTTTTGCCATAATATTCACCACTTAAGCAAATCCTTATGATTTTCTATTCTTTTAAACGCCTCATTAATTGAACTTTCATCTTGTATTAATGCAACCCTAACCCAATTTTCATACTCATTCGGAAATTGCTTGTTCACGGAACAGAAAAGGTATCCGGGAAGCAGATTAATAGCCGTTTTACTAATAATATCCAAGACAAATATTTCAGAAGCCGGTATGTATCCTCTTTCCGCAAACCATCCCTTGTATTCGTCAAGGTTAATGCACTTTTCAATAAAAGGGTATTTCTGCACCAGTTGATGAAACTGCTCCAGGGGGTATTTTTTGTGATATTGGCGTGGTATCTCAAAAGAGATGTAAAATCCAGATTTGTTTATAATTATGTTATGTTTATCTGGAGCGTATCCATATTTACTTATCTGGTCTATAAATGTGCTTCTTCTTTTATCAAATAAGTTGATTGTTTGCTCAAATTCATTTGCCTGGCTTTGCGTAAGCAGGTATTCTGAAAATGCTTTTTGTATGAATAAAATTCCCGAGAAGTCTATTGCTTGTTTTTTGGTGCAAAACGCCTCGATGACCTTTGAGTTGGTAGTTGCTACATATCCTATCCTGAACCCAGGCGTAAGCGATACTTTACCGACTGTCTGCATAGCCACTATGTTATCAGTAAATGTGCCTTTTGGAAGCTGCTCCTCAAACTCAATATCTTCAGCAATTTTATGGACTGACTGCATGGGCGTGCCCTTGTCCCTAATCGCCCTATAAGTATAATCTGCAAGACAGGCTATTCCATGCTTATGCAGAATCTGCAGAATTTCCCTTATGGAATCGCTTGAGTAAACTGATCCTGTAGGGTTATGTGGCGTGTTTAAAATCATCAGCTTAACATTACTGTTGGGGTGGCTTTTTTTGGATTCGGCTATTGCCGATTCTATGTCTGCTACAGAAGGGATGAACCGCTTATTCATTGTTGTAGTAATTGGGTAAATAATTGCATCCACAAATCTTGCCAGTGATTTATAGCCGCTCCATGCCGGATAAGGTATAAGGACGATGTCTTTCGGCTTTAAGAAAATGCTTAAAATATTTGTAATTGCAGACCTGCCGCCGCCGCTGACAACTGCAACGTCGTAATCATATGACAGTCCCTCATCATTTTTTATGAATTCCTTGAATTTATTGATAAGATTTATATCACCTTTAACATCCGGATAGGCTCCTGCATTCTTATTATGAAGCTGATCTAGAAAATGTCTCAGCAATTCCTTGGGTATAAACTTATCTGACGCAGGGTCACCATATCCCATATCAATAGGAACTAAGTTTAATTGCTTCGCTGAAGCCATGCAGAAATCGCCATAAATCTGGTTAGCATATTTCCCAGAACTTGGCTTGGGCATCTGACTGCCAGTCTTTTCTTGTGTGCTCATTGGTCATCTTAATTATACTGCGAAGAGTATATCATTAATTATCCCCCGTGTCTAATAATTCCACTTATAGGTTCCTCCAGATACTTGACCAAATTATTTAAATGTTTCTATGCCTGATTCCATTGTTTTGCGCATTTAATTTGGCGTCATGACTATTTTATGATATTTATTGTATACCGCCCAAAATATTGTCTTGTAGAATACCAGAACCAGCAGTTACAGACTGGTAAAATAAAACGTTAGCTTACATTCCCCAGACAGACAAGTCATTCTTAAATGTGCTTGAAAATTTTATACAATTACCAAATCAATTATATTTCGGCTACTAGCCTTTGACTAGTGTAAAATTTCCAACATTTTACTGCATTAAAATCTTAATTCTTTTTCATTATTTTAAAATTTAAAGAAGCTCGCCCTGTCTCTGCAGCTCATCCCACAGTAATTTTTCTATATCCAGCCCCTTGCCTATGAGGTTATTTATTTCCTCTCTGTCATTCTCCAAGTCATATAACTCTTTTTTCTTGTTGGTTTCATTATAGATCAATTTCCATTTGTCAGTTCTTACCGCCCTGATATTGTGTTTTTCCGGCGAAGGTGTTGGTCCTCCAAGGCCGCCTGTTTCCGAATAAGCAATCCTAGCTTCTTTTTTTCCCGTCAGCAATGGCAGCAGCGACCTGCCCTGAATTGGTTTATATTTTTTCTTTACTGATATTTTTAATAATTCCAGAATAGTTGGAAGCAAGTCTATATTCCTCACAACTTGCCTAATTTCCAGATTCTTAGGTATGCCATTGCCAATCACATAGGCCCAGCATTTTATGGTGTAATCATACAGATATGTACCATAGACTTTTTCCCCTGGTTTATCACCCACACTGCTTCCGTGGTCGGCAAACACTACAATTATTGAATTTTCAAACAAATCAAGCTCTTTCATCTTTGTGAAGTATCCTTCCAGGTAATTACCGCTTTCCTCGAGCTCTTTTAAATATCTGGAAAAGTTTTTTTCCTTGTTCCTGAAATAATCTTCATTGTAATCATCATATTTCTTTATTACTTCCCTCATAAGGGTCAATCCCAGTTTGTTGTATTCAAGGAAAAGGAAGAATGGCTGTTTGTCTTTTATTTGGTTAAGGACCTCGCAATGGCGCTGTAAAAGGTCTATCTCTTTAGTTTCGTCCTTGCCGAAAAGCCTCACCTTATCAAAACCCTGTTGGGGAAGTACGTCTTCAATCGGAAAATCCATCTCGGTGTAATATCCCTCGTCTTTCAGGTATTGCGTCAATGTAAAAACGTGGTCCTTGTCAAAGCTATAACTCTTATAATATCCCTGAACGCCATTCAAATTGCCGTACATTCCTGAAAACATTGCATTTAGGGCCCCGATGGTATAAGGGGCGTAAGTTATAAAACTTGAAAATAGTACAGACGATTCTTTTAGCTTCTGGTAGAACGGCACTTTCGTGATGGCATCTTCTCGCCCGCCGCAATCTATCAGAATCATTACGATGTTGGGTTTTCTTTTTCCGGAGAGAAATGGAATTTTCATTCTCGTTCACAATATCATTTTTCCAGATAGCCAGCTTTAATCAGCAATTGCCTTGACTTTTGTGACAAATCCTTAATGTTGACTTCGCCTTCATTGCTCTGCAAGCTCAAAAAATCAAATAATTTCGTCTTTAGTGATAAAAATATTTCCTGCTCTTTGCCAACCAGGTTGCTTTCTTCCTTTGGGTCTTGGCGCAGATTGTAAAGTTCAAAAATATTTTTTTCAGGATGTGGTATATATATAAGTTTCCAGTCACCGACAATAATCATTCGCCATTTTCCTTTTATGCCTTTCAGATAAATCCTCTTGTGCTGGCTAAAATACTCTTCGATTCCCTCAACGAATACAAAATCACGGGCTTCATTGACTTTTCCGTCTATAAGTGGCATAAGGCTTACGCCTTCTTTCTTTTCTATTAAAGGTATATTGAGGATGTCAAGAATTGTTGGAGTTATATCCAGCAACTGAACTCTGCTTTCAATTATTTTTTTCTGAGGAATCCTTTTTGGATATCTCATAATAAAAGTTGATTTTACACTGGGTTCATAAAGGCTGGCGCCATGCTGAAAATAATAACCATGCTCATCAAAGTGTTCGCCATGGTCTGAAACTATAATAATTAAAGTATCGTCATAGATATTTTTTTCCTTCAGCGCATCGAAAACTGTTTTGAGCGATTCGTCAACATACTTTATTCCGCCATCATAATGGGCAATCGCGTGGTCAATTTCTTCTTTAGGGAGTTTCTTGACTCCAAAACTGAGGTCGCCCCTGCTGATTGTCCCTTTGCCCAAATCAGCAAATGTGTGTGCACCTTTATAGCCGGGGTCAAAAATATGGTCATATGGCTTGGGCACGGGATATGGCCAGTGCAAGTCGTGCGTATGCACAGCTAAAAAGAATTTTTTGTGTGCATTTTTATTAATCCACTTAACGGCTGTTGAAAATCTTTGTGCTGCCGGTCCCAAGAAATTTCCGGGATTTTTTATCTTGAATATTCCCCTCTTAATTTTATTCTTGATTTTCCATCCAACCAAATCATAATCATCAAAGCCCCTGCTGTATCCTTCCGGAGGGATTGTTCCCGGCTTTATGAATCCTGTCCTGTAACCGTGGCTCTTGAGTATTTCGGGGAGAGTGGAAATCGAAGGATCTACTTTGTTGTTTGTAATCATCCTTACCCCATGGGAATATGGGTAGTTTCCGGTAAGCATCGAAGTTATAGAAGGGTCGGATCTTGGCAGTGTGCAATAAGCATTCAAGAATACTACTCCTTCATTTGCAAGCTTATCAATATTTGGGCTGGTTTCCCGGCTATAACCACATGCACCTAAATGATCGGGTCTTAAAGCATCTATAATAAGCAGCAAAATATTCATCATTTCACTTGTTCTGGACAAACTTGTCAATTTATATATCTTATGCTTAGGCTTCTAGCTTGATTTATTTATTACTCCAATTGTTATATGAATTATTCATGTTCATAACTGAGTAACTGGGTTTATATCCATAAAAAGTGCTGCCTATTTTAATAATATACATTTATTAAATAATGGATAATTTTAATAAGATAAGATTACAAATACTCTTACTTGATAATGAAAGCTATAATATGCGCAGCCGGGCAGGGAAGAAGACTGAGGCCTTACACAGATAATATTCCCAAATGCTTAATCAGAATCGGGCGAAAAAGGATTATTGAATATGCTTTGGATAATCTGTCCGCGTGCGGCATAAATGAAGTCATTATAGTGGCCGGTTATAAGTCAAAAAAATTCAGAAAAATGATTGGAACCAGATACAAGAATTGCAGAATAAAATACCGCATAAACAAGAACTATGGTAAAACTGACAATATGTATTCTTTATGGGAAGCTAGAGACGATATTGATGATGGGTTTATTTTTCTCAATGCTGACGTATTATTTAATATAAACATATTAAAAAATCTTATTTCTGCCGCTTACCCAGATATAGCAGTTATAGACAATAAAATCAAATTAGAAAAAAATGCTATGAAAGTTAAAGTAGCGCGCAACAGAATTATCGGAATTGGAAGGAACTTAAGAGATAGTAATGCAAGGGCAATAGGGATATATAGGTATTCTCCAAAAGGCGCAAGAAAGTATTTCATGGAGATAAAAAAAGTAATTTCCAAAAATAAAAATCAGATATCTCTGGGAAAGAGTTTCGGACAGATTGAAATGGCCATTCACCAGTTTATCATGCACTCTAATCTTTATATAATAAAAACTGGAAAATACGCATGGCAGGAAATTGATAATGCTAATGATCTAAGAAAGGCCAATAAGAGGTTAAAACTTATTTTAAAAAATGATAATTAAAAATTATAGCCAAATTGCTTCAGCTCCCCTCAAGAGAGATGCACTTGATATCCTTTTAGCTGGAGTGAATAGTGTAATGCCTCAGACTGCATTGCCAAAAAAAGTCGCCTTCAACAATGGAATTCTCAAGATTTGCGGGGACGAACTTAATATATCAAAAGGAAAAATCTATGTCATAGGCTTCGGAAAAGCATCTGCAGCCATGGCAAGTGCCTTGGAAAAGATTATTCCAAAAGAACACATAACTGCTGGAATTGTAAACTGCAGCACAAACAGCATAAAAACAGAAAAAATAAAAATTAACATGGCATCTCATCCGGTTCCCGATGAAAGGGGTGTAAATGGAACAAAGCGGATGCTCGATATTGCAAAAAAAGCGCGTAAGGGTGACACAGTAATATTCTTGATTTCCGGCGGCGGCTCTGCATTACTTCCGGATCCTGCAGAAGGGATAACGCTAAAAGATCTTAAGAGAATGACGGAAATGATGATAAAATCTGGGGCAAAAAGCTACGAATTAAATAATCTCAGAAAGCACACATCAATGCTAAAAGGCGGAAATTTTGCAAGAACCCTGCAGCCTGCAAGAGTGATCTCGCTGATTTTATCTGATGTGATAAACCCAAATGATGTGACTGCGTCAGGCCCTACATGCCCTGATAATTCAACCTTCAGGCAATCTTATGAGATATTAAAGAAACACAAATTATGGAAAAAAGTGCCACAAAGCGTCACACGTCACATAAAAAAAGGCATGCAAGGCAAAATACCAGAAACTGTGAAACCAAATGAAAAATTTCTTGGAAATGTCCATAATTACACTATTGCAGACTACAGAACTGCCCTTGAAGCAATGGGAGAAAAAGCCGCTGAGCTTGGGTTTGATACTGAGATACTCCCAGAGCATACTGAAGGAGAAGTTAAAAATGTCGCGGCGAAAATGTCAAAAATATTCAAACGGAAGCAGAAGCTGCAGAAAGGTAAGTTTGCGTTTATCTACAGTAGCGAGAACACCGTCACTGTTAAAGGCAAGGGCAAAGGCGGGAGGAATCAGGAGTACATTGCATATTTAATTAATGAAATAAAAAACTTGAGTAATTGCGTCGCTGCTTCCATAGATTCGGATGGCATTGATTTTCTGCCGGGTGTAGGGGGGGCAATTGCGGACAACAGCACTTATTCAAAATCTCAGAAATTGAGGCTTGATATTGGGGCATTTATAAAAAACAACAATTCATTTGATCTCCATAAAATACTTAATACATTGATTTTAACAAAGCCAACTAACACAAATGTGGGAGATATCAATGTTTACCTTCAAGGCAAATAAAAAAATAAAAGAAATTTATTTAAATAGCTATAACTTTTGCAATTATGAATAATATGAGCGGCATAAAGTTCGATTTCAGGGCAAAGAATGTAGTCATAACAGGTGCATCCAGAGGAATCGGGTTTTCTATAGCTAAAAGCTTCCTCAAAAGTGGGGCGAATGTCATTAATATCTCAAGATCGCCTCAGAATACAAAAAAGCCTGCAGGTAATAATTATAAATTTGTGCAGCTTGATATAACAAATCTTAAATCTGTAAAAGATTGGATTGAAAGCTACACAAAAAATGGGAAAAGAATTGACATTTGGGTAAACAATGCCGGAGTGTGCCTGCAATCAAAACTGCTGCAAGTAACCGAAGAGCATTGGGATAGGACTTTTGAAACAAACCTAAAATCACTGTTTTTTTTATCCCTGTTTGCCGCCGAGCACATGAAAAAAAACCGAAATGGAGTTATCATTAATGCATCTTCATTTGCCGCAGTCATGCCTTCTGTGGGAAGCTGTGTATATGCGGCTTCAAAGGCTGGTGTCGCAAGCATCACAAAAAGCATGGCAGCTGAGCTTGCCCCCTATGGAATCAGAGTCAACAGCTATTGCCCCGGCGTAATTGAGACAGACATGAACAAAGTCCTGATAAGAAAAAAGAAAAATCTTGCCGATGCGATTGCACTTGGCCGCTATGGCAACTCAGATGAAGTTGCACAGGCCGTCCTTTTTCTGTGCTCAGATGGTGCATCTTATCTAACGGGCGCAAATATTGAAATAAGCGGCGGAAAATATTTAGTCCAGAATCAAACGGACGCACTTTAATATGATAAAGAACATAAAAACAACTTATGTAAAAAAGGATACTATTGATTTTATAATTGATGACGACCCAAATATGACCTGGATTGGCGATTTTGACAGCCACAGCTTTGAAAGATTTTTTGTAATAATGGACGAAGAAGTAAGTAGGCTTTGGGGCAGCAAAATACGAAAGGGATTGAACACACACAAAAAGCCGATGTTCTTCTTTGAGGTTGAGGCTAGCGAGCAGAGCAAGTCTATCAATTTCTACCCTAAGCTTGTGGATTTTCTTGAAAAGCACAAGTCCAATCTATCCGACCTTGTTATCGCCATTGGCGGCGGTATAGTAATAGACCTTGTAAGCTTCACATGCTCCACTTACATGAGGGCCATGCCGTTTTATGCCATCCCAACAACGCTTATTGGGCAGATTGATGCTTCAACGGCAGGCAAGACGTGCCTTAATACTTCAAATTCAAAAAATCTCCTTGGAACTTTTTATTATCCCTTAAAAGTATACAACAACATCAATTTTCTCAGCACAAATTCTAGATATCATTTAAGGCAGGGATATTCTGAAATTTTTAAATACGGGCTTCTTGGCTCGTCAAGGCTGATAGGCATGATGCGACTATATTCAAAAAAACCATCTCCCAATTTGCTTATGAATATAATAAAATTAGCTTCAGAGACTAGAATAAAAATAAGAAAAATAAATCCTCTCGCGAGCAATCTTGGCCACACCTTTGGCCATGCGATAGAAAAGATTTCAAATTTTGAAATACTTCATGGAGATGCCATAAGCGCCGGAACCGTTATGTCATTGCATTTTTCAAAAAAACTCGGCATTATTGATTCTAAATCTGTTCAGCGCATAATAAGCCTGATGAAAGAATTGGGATTGAATATATATATTGACCGGAATATTAATGTGGATAATCTTGTTAATTTCATGATGAGGGACAAAAAGTCTTCGAGCACGGGCATCAATCTTGTTTTGATTAACGGCATTGCACGGCCTTATTCCAAAAAAGGCGTTCCTTTCTATAGGACCACTCCGGATTTTGTAAGAGCGTTCTTGGGGGAGTTCATCGAAACTTATGATTATTTGATAGAAGACTGCGCAAATTATATAAAAAAAGAGGAGTTGGATTATTAAGATGATTACAAGCGTGAATCACTTGAGTTTTACTGTGCGCAGCCTGGACAACTCTGTAAAATTTTATAAAGATATTCTTGGGCTTAGGCTGATGGATATTTCAATGCGAGATTCAAAGTTCTCAGAAAAAGTGACCGGGATACCAAAAGCTGAGTTGAAAATTGCTTATCTATCCGGCAACAATTGCTCGATAGAGCTTATCCAATATTTATCACCGAAAGGCAAGAAGCTGGACACGGCAACCTGCAACATTGGCAGCGCACACATTTGTTTTAATGTTGATGGATTTATGAGTCTTATGAATAAGCTCAAAAAAAATAAAGTGAAACTTGCCGGCAGGCCGCAGATAATTCCCAAAGGGCCAAACAGGGGAAGGCTTGTGGTTTATGCAAAAGATAATGATTCAAATAATCTCGAATTTATATCTATAGAAAAATATGTTTAAAGGAATTTAGGAATATTTTTAAATGCCCGGGGCATACCAAATTGTATGGTTAATAAACTTGTTGGCATCAACGGATTCGGGCGCATCGGCAGGGCTGTGTTCAGGAAAGTTCTGGAGAGCAGGGATTTTGATGTTGTAGTAATTAACGACATAAATCCGGACAACAACAATATTGCTTATCAATTAAAATATGATTCCTTGTACGGCATACTAAAGCAGGATATCAAGTCCAATCAGACCGGTATGGTTGTAAATGGAAAGAAAATTTTAATCTATCACGAAAATAATATTGATGAAGTTCCCTGGGATTTGCACGGCATAACAAGGGTAATTGATGCTTCCGGTGTTCACGAAAACGTTGTTAAGGCGAGAAACTTAAAAAATAAGGTCAGGCAGGTTATATTGACTCATTCCCCGGAAGAAAAACTGGTTGACAAGTCAGTAATCGTGGGCATAAACGAAGATGATATTGATGTCAAGAAAGATTTTGTGATTTCAAACAGCATTTGTGATGCGAATGCCTTCGGGCCGGTTATGAATGTACTGAACCAGGAATTTGGGGTAGAGCACGGTTTTATCACGACGCTGCATCCCTGGCTCCAGTACCAAAATCTTCTTGACGGCCCGAGCCCTTCCTTTTCATATCCGGGCCACATATACTCCAATTATATTTTCGGGCGCGCAAGCACGTTTTCACTGCTGCCAAAGCCCACTACGACAGTCGAGGCAGCCTGCAAAGTGCTGAAATTCCTCAAGGGAAAGTTTGATTCGTTTTCATACAGGGTGCCCACTGCTACTGTGTCTTCATCCGATATATCAGTAAAACTAGGGAAAAAAACTACTGTCGATGAAATTAGATCGTTGTTTGAAAATGCGGCGAAAAAGCAAAAATTCAATATATTCTATAACAATTATGACCCCCTTGTCTCTATTGATTTCAAGGGAAGCGAGTACTCTGCAATTATAGACCAAAGATGGACAACAATAAACAGTGGCAATTATTTAAAATTAATTTTATGGTACGACAACGAGTGGGGTTACAGCTGCAGGGTTATTGACTTGATTAATTCATTGTTTGAAAAAGACAAGTAACAGTTTAAGATGACAGAAGATGAAAACAAAAATAAAGAACTGGTGGGAGAATAAAATTCATTGTTTGAAAAAGATAAATAACAGTTTAAGATGACAGAAGATGAAAACAAAAATAAAGAACTGGTGGGAGAACCATCTTCCGCAGGATGCTTATTCAAGCAAAAAGATTAATACAAAACCTTATTTTGATGAACAGGAGCAAAAAAGATATGAAATTTATTACAAGTATTTTCCAGAAATTCTGAAATGGGATAAGTGGAAAGGAAAGAAAGTCTTAGAGATAGGCTGCGGAGGTGGAACTGATATACTTCAGTTTGCCAAGAACGGAGCAATAGTAACTGGAATAGATTTAACAGAAACTGCAATAAAAATAACAAAAAGGCGATTTGATATTTATAATTTAAAAGGCACTTTCATTCAAGCCGATGCAGAAAACCTGCCTTTTGAGGATAATACTTTTGATTTTGTTTATTCTCTTGGCGTGCTGCATCATACTCCAGATACGGAAAAAGCAATAAGGGAGGCATATAGAGTTCTAAGACCTAATGGCAAGATTTTAATTCATCTGTATGCAAAAGGATGGAAGCATTACATTTTTAGGAAATTTTATTTTAGATTCATGTCAGAATCAAAAAAAGATAAAAATACGGAAGAATGGGGAGCTCCGTTGCTAAAAGTCTATTCAAAAAGGCAATTTGAAAAATTGTTTCCTTACAAGATTAAAGCAACAAAGTATAGGATGGGGGTTTTCTTTGATTACAAAAGCAAAGCATTTGGCATGACACTATTTCCAAAGCCGATAGCAAAACTTATAGATATATTAAAGCTGGAGAGATTATTTGGCGAGAATTGGGTTGGTGTGGGGATAAAATCAAGCAAGACAAGGATTAAAGAGATACCTTTATGAAATATAAAACGAAAGAAGCTATAGGCGTTGTATAATAAGTTTTATAATTTTGTTTGCCAAAAGTTTATGTTATTCTCTATCACAAATAAGAATTAATATCAAGGTCAGGGTTTCTGAAGTTATCATTCTCAATAAATAATTTTATCCACAACTCCAAGTTTGTAAAAAACAAAAGCTGCCTGTAAGCATTGTCTTCGGTCACATTATTTTTATCTAATACAACTTTGTTTTGTTTTATATTGCTTACCAGTTTCCTGACTCCCGGTATTTTATAATATTCTCTTTTCTTAATCTGCGGTTCTGAAAGCAAATTGTCTGCAATATCAATAAATTCTTTATTGAAAAAATCATGCAATGGGACTGCCATCGGCATTTTTCTTCTTTTTGCAACTTCCCTCGGAAGCAGCTCATTGGCAATTTTTTGCAGGATTATTTTTTTCCCTGCGCCGTAAAATTTGTATTCCGACGGTATTGTCATGGCAAACTCGACAAGAGTGTGATCAAGGTATGGCACTCTTACCTCGTGAGAATTTGCCATGCTAAGCTTGTCCAGCTTGTTGCAGTGGAAATAAGGTATTTCCGTCTTGAGTTCGTAAAGCAGTGTCTTGTTAAGCTGTTTTCCATCGTTTTTTGTGTTTTTCAGGTAAGGCCCAAAAGTGTTCATAACATTGATATTTTTTGGGATTTTCAATAACTTGTTGCCAAAAAATTTCTTTTTATCCTTGTTGAAAACTCCTGAAGATACATATTCTATTTTTTTGTTAAGGGGCATGCTTATTTTTTCTTTTAACTGATCGTAATAGGTTTTATCTTTTACCTCGCCGGGCTTTGGTAATTTGGTGTATGCATCATATCGATTGTATCCGGCAAAAATCTCGTCCGAACCTTCCCCGGCTAAGCTGACGGTGAGTTTCTCTCTTATTTTGTTGTAGAGATAATAAAGAGGGGTCATTGCGGGCCTTGAAATTGGAATTTCCATGTGCCACAGCACTTTGACCAAAGCTTTTGTCATGTCTCCATATTCAAGATGAATTTCTCTATGGTCTGTTCCAAAGTGGTCAGCAATTATCCTCGCATGCCTGCAGTCTTCATCATTTGCGCCAAAGCCTACGGTAAATGTCTTCACCGGCTCTTTGCTGTGCCTGCTAGCCATCGCAACAAGAACGCTTGAATCAATGCCGCCGGATAGTGATACTCCCAATGGGACATCGGCCACCATTCTTCTTTTAACCGACTCAGAAAGCAGGTGCTGGACAGTTTTTTTGTAGAAATTTTCTGTCTTGTTTGTTTCATTTGCTTGCAAATCCCAATATTTCTCAATCTTTATTTTGTTGTTTTTTACGATGAGAAAATGCCCGGGCTTTAACTCCATTATATTCTCAATCAGAGTTTCTTCCCTTATTGGATAGGCATAAAGAATAATTTGCCTCAGGCAATTTTCATTGACAGCCCGCTTGACATCCTTGTGCTGAAGTATCGCTTTTATTTCAGACGCAAAGATAAATTTGCCATCTTTATTGTAATAATACAGCGGCTTTATCCCAATCCTGTCCCTAGCAAGAAATAATTCTTTTTTTTGTGAATCCCATATTGCAAATGCAAAATCCCCATTGAACAGTCCCAGGCATTTGCTTCCGTATTCTTGATAAGCGTATAAAATAACTTCCGTATCTGAGTGGGAATTAAATTTATGCCTTTTTTTTTCCAATTGGTCTCTGATTTTCTGGAAATTGTAAATTTCTCCATTAAAAGTTATTATCAAATTTCCTTCTATATTTGCCATGGGCATTCTGCCGTTGGCTGACAAATCAATTATTTTCAACCTCCTGTTGCCAAGAGAAATCCCTTTGTCTGTGTAAACTCCATCGGAATCCGGACCCCTGTGGCTTATGGAATCATTCATCACTTTGGCAAGCTTCGGATCCTCAAAATTGAAACCGCATATTCCGCACATAAACTAATTAAGTACAGCAGCATATAAATAAGTTGCGGTAATAAAGTAATTATTTTAGAGGTAAAGATTTAAATAGATTACATTGATTATTAGATAAATGACGAGCAAGAATATTTCATTTAAAGATTTAGCAGCGAGGCAGGAAGCGGATATAAAATCAAAGAAAAAGGGGAACACAATATATGTTAAAATTTCTCTTCCGTTTACATATATTCTGATAAAATTAGGCGCTACACCAAACAAGCTAACCCTATTCACGTATCTCTTGGGAGTTTTGGGCTACATATTCTTATCCTTAGGCACATATATTTATTTCGCAGTCGGGATTGCATTATTTTTTTTATTTTATACTCTAGACAGCTCAGACGGGGACATCGCAAGAATACTTAATCAAAAAAGTTTTGAGGGTATCTTCTTCGATGAGATGAGCCATTACGTTTGGTCTATATGCTTTGGTACTGGAATTGGTGTTGGCCTCTCAAAAATTTACAGCAATGGATTATATTTATACCTGGGATTGGCCATCACCCTGATTATAACTTTAGAACATTCTATAACTTACGCAATGAGGTCATCAATAAAAACCGGCATGATGGAAATGGGTATGCCACTAAAAAATTACAGGCCAGTGATGGGCAGATTATTATGGAATACTCAAAAAAAGATCGTGTGGTCTAAGACAAGCATAATCCATAAGCTATTCGGGATTTACCCATTCAACGGCCTATTTTATTCAGCATATTTCTCCTGCCCTATACTAATCATCTTAACATTAACGGAGTATATTTTTAGAAACAAAATGGACTATCCAATCTCAGTGGTGGGGTTTATTGTGCCATATTTGTTAGTATTATTTATTGCAAAATTAATATGGATTTTGGCTTTTTATTACAATATGGAGCGCCATAGATACATTACCGATGCTCTTTATAATTTTAAGAAATAATCACCGTTTATGGTTCCCGCCTAAAAATAGCTCAGTAAAAAACTTAAGTAAATCATAAAATGAGACTAAAAAACAAAAAAATTCTTTTAATCGGTGGTGCAGGCTTCATAGGGCTCCACCTTGCAAAAAAGCTTGTTGAGCTAGAGCAGGAAGTAGTTATATTCTCAAAAGATTCTTCTAAAATCAAAAAACTTGGCTTTGCAAAAAATATAAAGTTTATTGAAGGGAATATTTGCAATTACAAATCGGTTGAAAGCGCAGTGGGGGGAAAAGATATTGTAATTAACCTTGCTTCTGTTGTCAATCACGGGCCGATATTTAATCCTTACGATGATCTTGATATAAACTGCAAAGGCCAGATTAATGTGCTTGAGGCAAGAAGAAAAATAAATAAAAATTCAAAATATATTTTCTTCGGCACTAGGGCGCAGTTTGGAATAGTAAAGGATCCCAAGCAGCCCGTTAAAGAAGATTACTGCAAAAAACCAATATCATTGTATGGTATAAACAAGCAGGCAGCAGAGGGCTATTGTGAGTTATACAGACGTGCGTTTGGACTTAAGTCAGTAATAATAAGGCTATCGCAGGTTTATGGGCCAAGCCTGAGCGGCGAACAAACGTACAGCGTGCTGGACAAGTTCATAAAAATGGCACTAAAAAATGAAACTTTCTATGTAAACGGATACGGGAAAGATATCAAAGACCTTGTGTACATTGATGATTTAATTGACTTGATAATTAAAATAATAAATTCAGGCCACGAAGACGGAATTTTCAATGCCGGCTCCGGCATAAAAGTGACTTTGAAGGAAGTTGCTGAAAAAATAATATCAATGTGCAAGTCCGGTAAATTCAAGCTTGTCCCTTTCCCGAATGAAATTTCGGATTTTGAATTGGGAAGTTTTTATTTTGAAATTTCAAAGGCAAAAAAAACATTTGGATGGAAGCCAAAAACAAATCTTGATGACGGGCTCAAAAAAGCTATAGAATTCCATAGGAGAGTAGAGGATTAGAATGAAAATACTAGTAACAGGCGGCGCAGGATTCATGGGCAGTAATTTTACAAGGCTCATGGTTAATAAGTATCCTGAGCATCAAATAATTAATTTAGACAAGCTCACTTACGCGGCAGACTTAAAAAGCCTTGATGACATAAAAAACAAGAAGAACTATAAATTTGTAAATGGCGATGTTTGTAATTTTAAATTCCTGATTAAACTTCTTAAAGATGTCAATTGCGTCGTGCATCTAGCTGCAGAGAGCCACGTTGACAATTCAATAGGCAATTCGCTGATATTTACAATGTCTAACACTTATGGCACTCATGTTTTGCTTGAGGCTGCGAGATTAAATAAAATAAAAAAATTTTTGCACGTTTCAACTGACGAAGTTTATGGTGATATAGAAAAAGGTTCTTTCAAGGAAGATTCTATACTAAGCCCCAATAACCCTTACTCTGCATCAAAAGCAGGCGCTGAGATGATAGCGAGATCCTATTACAAGACATACAGGATGCCTTTAACAGTGGTCAGAAGCAACAATGTTTATGGGCCATTCCAGTATCCCGAAAAAATAATACCTAGATTTATAACAAGGCTCCTGAAGAACAAAAAAATCCCCTTGCACGGCAGCGGCTCAAACATAAGGACTTACATGTTCGTCAATGACTTTGCAAATGCGCTTGACTTGGTATTTAACAAAGGCAGGATAGGTGAAATATACAATCTTGGAACATCTGATGAAATGTCAAACCTTAAGCTCGCCACATTGATTTTAAAAAAACTTGGAAAAGATGACAGCCATATTGATTTTGTTGAGGACAGGCCATTCAATGACAGGAGGTATAGTGTGGATACCAGAAAAATAAAAGCGCTGGGGTGGATGCAGCAATACAGTTTTGAAGACGGATTGAACGAGACAATAGAATGGTATAAGTCCAACAAAAGATGGTGGGAAAACAAAGCTGATAAAAGCCAATCAAATAAAGATGAGTAAAAAATTAAAAATTCTTGTTTTGACGCATACTTTACCGACAAAGCATAATCCCATAGCTTCAGTTTTTCTTTTAAATCATCTCGATGAATTAAAAAAATTTTGTAAAATAAAGATAATATTTCCTCATGCTTATGTCCCAAAAATTAAGGCTTTTAATCCGTATCACAGGTTTTCTGAAATTCCTGCCGAAGAAAAAGTCAATGGCATGGAAGTTTACCATCCAAAATATTTCATGATGCCAAGGGTTATATTCAAGCTGAAACTGCTCAATTTCTATCTGCCATTTGAAAGCTTTTTCTCATATTATGCATCCAAAAAGCTCGCAGAGAAAATTGTTGAAGAATGGGACCCCGACATTATACATATGCACGGCTCTTTAAGCGAGGGATTGTTAGGAAGCCATATAAAGAAAAAATACAGCGTGCCGCTATGCGTCACAGTTTACGGGGAGGATATAACCAGGCTTGCGCATGAATTTCCCTCAAGCATTTTGACTAAATCCACATTGAGAAATTCTGATGTAATAATATGCCAAAGTGATTTTTTAAAAAGGGAGATTGAAAGCTTGGGAATCAAAGATAAAAAGTTCCATATAATTCCAATGGGTGCAAGGCTTGATAGATTCAAGCCCAAGGATAATACCAAATCAAGGAAACAGCTAAATCTGCCCAAAGGCAAGAAAATAATACTTTTTGTCGGGCATCTTTTCACAAGAAAAGGAGTAGAATATCTTATCAAGGCAATGAAAATAATAACTAAAAAAGAAAAAAATATTTTATGCCTGATTATAGGAAGAGGCGACCTGGACTCTGGCTTAAGAAAACTAGCGTCTGACTTGGATCTCTGCGGCAATATAACATTTCTTGGCATGAGAACAAATGACGAGGTCGCAGATTACATGAATGCCTGCGATTTATTTGTTTTGCCCAGTCTGAATGAAGGCCTTCCGGTTGTTTTATGCGAGGCTCTAGCATGCGGGAAGCCTGTTGTTGCAACAAATGTTGCTGGAACTCCGGAATTGGTTAATAGTGATGTAGGATTTTTAGTCAAGCCAAAAGACGTGAGCGAACTGGCAGAAAAAATAATTCTTGCCATGAATAGAAAATGGAATAAGAAGAAATTGCTTGCAAGAGCAGCTGAATTCTCGGTATCGGCGTCTGTAAAGAAACTAATGAAAGTTTATGAAAGTTTTGTGAAAAAATAGGCTAAGCTACCTTAAAAATCACTCCGCCATTATTGGAAAAAACTGCGTGAAACCTTCCGGAGGCCTCAAATTCTTTTAATTTGCTGAGGGACTCATTTAATCCAAATTTGCTGACAGTCTGCCCGTCGATTATTACATAATCATAATCATTTGATTTGAACCAATCATAAGTATCCTGCGCTGTCTGGTTAAATCCGTTCTTTTTGTATTCTTTTACTTCATCGCACCATTTACATGTATACATATCCATCCCAATAACTGTGCCGTCATTTGCAAAAGTAAAAACGTGGCTGTTCTTTGGAAGATTGTCCTTCATCCAGATGTAAGACGTTATTTCATCCGCAGAAGTCCAAAATCCACCCGGTGGCCAGTTTGGGGAGGTATTCACAGCGATTTTCTGCTGAGTTGATGTAAAAAATATTCCGCCAATCAATAAAATTAGTATGATATATTTAGCAGCATTTCCAGCCAATCCCTTGGCGAGATTCATAATTCCAAATGCCGCTTCTGCTGCCAGCATGCATAAAGGAATTACAAAAAGCATCCACGTTCTGAAAGCTGACAATTTTATCGGATAAATGGACGCATTAACAGCATAAAAAGTAAATAAGAGCCACACAAGCGCAATTGAAACCCATCTGCTTTCTTCAGGAATTTTTTCAGAAAGATAAAATAAAAGTAAAATTACTATTAATAATGAAATGAATAAGAACGGAAGTGTAGTCTTCATGTGGCTTGTCAGTTGCCAGATTTGATCGGCTTTGGTTATGTCATAATTATTGGAGGTGACAAAAAGAAATATTCCGATAATAAAAAGAATTATTGAACTTATTTCAATCCCGTTCAGAATATAGTATTTTGCTTTTGATTGCTCTTTGAGATTTTTCGAATTTTTATAAACAAGATAATAAGCCAGAATAATCGAAAGGAGTAATAGAATAAATAAGACAATACCGATGCCGATTGGATTGTTAACCATGTTTTGCTTCTGGGCTATAAAAAAATCAGCAAAATTGTATGCCCTATCGCCAGTGCCTCTAAAAGCCGCAGCGCTCCCCACCGTGCTCAATATTTCAGTGCTGAATCCAATCCCCTCCAGTACACCAACAAACCCGTGCTTGAGCAGCATTGGCAGCCACCACAGCAAAAATGACAAAGAGGCGCCGAGAATTCCAGCCCCGAGATGGTAAAATAAAATTTTTCTTTCTACAATCATTTTAGAGCCAACATACAAAATCAGCATCAGGCCAAAATAAGTTGAATGAGTTGGTGTCACAGTAAATGTTGTTGCCATGCTTAAGCCTGCAACAATCCACCATTTATTGTCTTGTTTTATCTTTTCTAATGCATAGAAGCATACAAAATATAATGGAACTGCAAGCGATATTGCCCAGATGAAATGTGACATAAATGCAGGCACAGATGCAAGGGCGAAAGCTGCAAACAAAGCCTTGTTCCGGTTCCCTAATAACTCATTCACAAAAAAATAAAAGAAGATTATTGATAATGAAATTATTAGAGCATTAAAAAATTTTAATGTAAAGTAAAGTGAATCATTTGCTTGATGCATAATTCCCATCACCATATCATAAGACGGAGGATAAGGATCAACATAATGAAGGGTCCTTTGCTGCGTAAAAACATTTTTTTCGACAGATGCATATTTTGCTCCAATCGCATGGCTCCATGAGTCATCATCCTCAAGGTAAGGATAGCGGAATGCGCCCGAAGCGTACACATAGAAGTTCGCAAGGAAAATTAGCAGCATCACCAAAATGCCTATATCCGCTTTTGTAAGCTTGAATTCAAACTTCGGTTTTGGTCTGAATCGTATAACATAATAAACCGGATAAATCAAGCTCAATCCCAAAATAATTTTCCAGTCAATCGGAACGTGAATAATATTCAGCATTAGCCCCACAAGCGGAATCAAAGCCAAACCGATTCCGATTCTCATAAGGTTTCTTTCAAGAAAATTCCCGGAGTTTTTGACAAAAGAAGTTGCACTATATCCGAGAAAAAACGTCAATGCAAAAAATACTAATATCGAAAGGTATACCATTTAATGAATTAAATTAATGCATATTAAAAGCTTTTTGGATTGAATAATACAAATTTAGAAACATATTTAAACCGAACTTTCTTATTGCAATGCATGATGATTGTAGTCACTATTCCCGCCTATAATGAGGAAAAAACAATAGGCGCTTTGGTTGGCAATATCCATAAGGTAATGAAAGAAAAGAGATATAGCTATAAAATTCTCGTTCTCGATGATGGTAGCTCTGACAAGACAGCAAAAGCTGCAAAGAGCGCAAAAGCGGTTGTTTATTCGCACGCAAAAAATTATGGGCTGGCGGAAACTTTCAGAACCGAGATAGAAAAATCTTTGGAGCTTGGCGCAGATGTGATTGTGCACATTGATGCGGACATGCAGTATCAGGCAAATGAGATTCCAATACTGATTAATGAAATAAATAAAGGGTATGATTTGGTTTTGGGAAGCAGATTCTTGGGAAAAATAGAATATATGCCAATGATAAACAGGTTTGGCAATAAAGCATTTTCCGACGTTGTTTCCGGCATTGCAGGAATAAAAATTTCAGATGCGCAGACAGGGTTCCGGGCGTTTACAAAAGACTTTGCAAAAAAAGTTATAATAAGGTCAGACCACACATACACGCAGGAGCAGATAATACGAGCTGCTAAAAATAAATTTAAAATTAAAGAAGTTCCGATTTATTTTGCAAAGAGAAAGGATAAAAGCAGGCTGATAAGCAACCCATTCAGTTATGCATTAAAAGCATGGATAAATATTTTAAGGATATACCGCGATTACAAGCCACTAAAATTTTTTGGAGTTCTGGGAACATTAATCTTTTCATTTGGCATCCTAATTGGGGTTTACCTGATTTACCTCCACTTGACAACCGGAATTGCGGGACATCTTGCATTGATGATGCTGGACGTGATAATCCTAAGCATAGGATTTCAGCTTTTGACATTTGCATTACTAGCTGATATGTTTGAGGGCAGATAATTGATGCTAAGAAATTATTTTTCTAACCTATACGAGAATACTGCAAAAAATTCAGGCATAGCTGCCGAGTCTATGCTTGAGCAATATAAAAATGCAGTTCTGCTGGACTGTGGATGCTGGGACGGAATCAACACAAAAAAATTTGGCAGCATTATAGGAACAAAATTTCTGCACGGAATTGAATTAAATAAAAACAAGGCGCTGGAAGCTCAAAAAAATGGGATTAAAGTTAAGATTTCAGATTTAAACAAAAAATTGCCTTACAATGACAATCTTTTTGATGTCATAATAGCCTATCATGTGATAGAACATCTGGTCAATGTGCGACTTTTTGTTTCCGAACTGCACAGGATATTAAAAAAAAATGGGTATGTAATTATAGGCACCCCAAATCTCGCAAGCTGGCATAATGTTTTTGCCTTATTTATGGGAATCCAGCCATTTTCCGGCCCAACAATAAAGCCGGATTACAAATCTGACTGCGGCATTGTAAAACAATTAAACAAAGCCAGAATGAAAAAAATTTTTTCAGAGGAATCTGAAACATTGGACCATGTCAAAGTGATGACGACAAAAGCATTGATTGGCTTATTAAAAGATTTTAATTTCAAAATTAAGAGTTCAGAAGGATTTGGATACTATCCATTTCCGCATTTCATATCGGTTTTTTTATCAAAGATTGATATTTACCATAGCCATTATATCGTTGTGAAGGCAATAAAATGATAGGGGAATTTTTTTTTATAAAAGAAAAAATAAAAAGATTAATTAATGAATGGTTTGACAAAAAATCAGACAAAATTCTTGATTTGGGCTGCGGCTCAAAGCCATATTATCACGAAGATATTGAAGGAAAAATTGTTTGCCTGGACATAAACAAAACTTCCAGAACGCACATCGTTTCTGACGCTAATAATCTTCCCTTCAAATCCAATTCTTTTGACAAAGTTATTTCTGTGAATTCATTTTATTATTTCAAAAATCCGTTTATTGTTATAAAATCCATAAATAAAATATTAAAAAATGACGGAAAATTAATTCTGATAGTGCCATTTTTTTATCCAATCCACGATGCGCCCGATGATAAATACCGCTTTACAGAATATGGATTAAGAACCTTATTGGAAGAAGATTTTAAAATTAAAAGAATTGAAACCATAGGCGGAATTTTCAATGTGCCTGCTGTGATTTTGCATTCACTAATTAAAGGAATTCCATTATTATTTCCAAAGCAAATTAGGAAGTTTATTCAAATATTGACTTGTATTTTATGGCCATTTTATATTATATCACAAATATTCAGCATTCTGGATTTTCTAGATAAAACAGCGAGGTTCCCGACTTATTATTTTGTGGTTGCTGAGAAAAAGTAAGACTACCAATCTAATCCGCAATCTTTTTAAACTGAATTCTAACCTTAGCTGATATGCAAGTTATCGTGTTATGCGGGGGGAAAGGTACCAGATTAAGCGAATATACTGAGGAAATTCCTAAGCCCTTGATTAATGTAGGCAATAAGCCGATTTTATGGCATCTTGTTCAGATGTACAAAAGATTTGGCCATAAAGATTTTGTTTTCTGCTTGGGCTACAAGGGAGAAAAAATCAGAGAATATTTCAAAAATGAAAAAAAAATAGAAATTCAATTCATTGATACTGGCGCAGAAACAAACAAGGCAGAAAGAATACAGAAAGTGAAGCACTTAATCAAGGATGATAATTTTTTTGTCACATACGGCGATGACTTGAGTGATGTTGACCTGAAAAAATTATTGGAATTTCATAAGAAAAATAAGAAAACAGTTACATTAACTGCAGTAAATCTTGAATCCCCATTCGGAATTTTGGAATTAAACAAAAAAAGCGAAGTCATTGGCTTTAAAGAAAAGCCAAAATTAGAACATTTCATGAACGGAGGCTTTTATGTTTTCAATAAAAAAATTTTCAAATACATGAAAAAAGGATACGATTTGGAAAGGGATGTTTTAAGAGATTTGGCAAAATCAAAACAAATTGCAGCTTTCAGACACAAAGGTTATTGGAAGTCAATGAATACCCTGAAGGATGTCATCGAGCTTAATGAAATTTATAATAAAGGAGAAATGAAATGGCTGAAATAAGCTGGAAAGGCATGAATGTTCTGGTTACCGGAGCAGACGGATTTATAGGAAGCCATATTGCAAAAGCGTTGGTCGACAAAGGAGCAGTTGTAACAACAATTGTCCGGGACGTTAAAAAAACAAGCAACATTGACGTTTTGGGATTAAGAAATAAAGTTAGTATTATACACGGTGATTTAGTTAATTTTCATGATTGCGAAAGAACCATAAATGAATATGACATTCAGTTTGTCTTCCACATTGCAGCTCAGGCAATTGTGGGCCCTGCGAACAGAAGCCCGCTGTCAACATTCGAATCCAACATAAAAGGAACATGGAACATTCTGGAAACTTCAAGATTATCAAAGACCGTTAAAGGATTAATTATTGCATCATCAGACAAAGCCTACGGCCAACAAAAAAAATTGCCTTACACCGAAGAATCCCCATTAAACGGGTATTATCCTTATGACGCATCAAAAGCGTGCGCTGAGATTCTTGCAAGATGCTATTTTATGACTTACAATCTGCCATTAGCTATAACCAGGAATGCAAACACATACGGCCCAGCTGATATGAACATGAGCAGGATTATTCCGGATGTGATAACTACTGTACTTCTGGGAGAACAGCCTGTGATAAGAAGTGACGGCACTCCAGAAAGGGATTATCTGTACATCAAGGATGCCGTCAGCGCTTATTTGACATTGGCAGAAAACCTGCATAGGAAAGAAGTTGTCGGGCAGGCATTTAATTTTGGAACTTCAAAACCCATAAGCGTCATTGATTTATACAATAAAATAATAAAACTGATGGGAAAAAATACAAAACCTAAAATCCTCGGCCAGGCAAAAAATGAAATTGACAGGCAGTATCTTGCAACGGAAAAAGCTCAGAAATTGCTGAAATGGCGGCCAAAATACACAATTGAACAAGGCCTGAAAGAAACGATTGAGTGGTACAGAAATTATTATAAAAATAATATTAATTAAAATAATTAAAATCTAATTAAAAAAATGAAAATTCTCGTCATAATGAAGCGCTTTGGCGCCAATAAGGACATGGTTCTCACCTATTTCGGGCGCCAGATAAGATTGTTTGAAAATCTGGCAAAAGAGCATCAAATTGATTTTCTATGCCCGGATTATACAAAAAAAGAATCCAAGATTATTAAAAGAAATGGTGTGAGTTTCTTTATTGCCCCGGTATCATTTTTTTCAATATTTTCTTTTATCGATGAAGCAAAAAAATTAATTAAAAAAGAAAATTATGATGTTATTGTAGCATCATCTGACCCGTTAATTGGTGCTCTGGGTAATCACCTATCAAAAAAATTTCATTTACCTTTAATATATGACCTGCAGGATAATTTTGAAACATATGATACATACAGGTTTCCTTTTGTTTCATATTTTCATAAAAAAGCTGTTGATGAAGCTGATATTGTTCTGACGGTCAGCGAGAGTTTGAAGGAGTATGTTTCAAAGACAAGGAAAAAGCCGACGTACGTTATTCAAAACGGAATTGAGCTAGATTTATTCAAGCCTATAGATAGGGAAAAAGCAAGAAAAAAATTAAAATTACCATTAAAATCCAAAATTATAGTATACATTGGCCATCTTGAGAAATTAAAAGGCGCCAATATACTGCTTCATTCTTTTAGCAAAGTAAAGCAGGATTTTCCTGATACCTATCTTCTCCTGAGCGGAGAGATTGAAAAAGGGCTTAACATAAAGCAGAAAAATATCATATTTAGGGCTTTTCCAAAAAGGGAGGATGTTGTTCTGGGAATTAATTCTGCTGATGTTGCTGTTATTCCAAATACAGCAAACGAATTTACTAAATACTGCTTCCCGTATAAATTAGCGGAATACTTGGCATGCAATGTTCCGATTGTTGCAACCGACATCGGAGATGTTTCATTTATGCTTAAGAAATATAATGGAAGCCTGGCTTCTCCCGGCAATGTTGATGATTTCAGCGAGAAGATAATGCTCAAGCTTGAAAATAATTCCAGGCCAGATTATGGTGAAGATGTTATAAACTTTGACTGGAAAAAATTATCAGAAAAATTAAATAAAATTCTTAAAGATTTAAAATAAAATGCAGATTAAAATCTGAACTAGCATAATTTATTACAGACTGGTTTCCTTATCGCATTAAGTTAAATTTAAATAGAATAGAATAATACATTTACAATAAGTTTTTGGTGATTTATATGCATTTTTACGAATCAATATTGCTGGATACTGTGGACGGGTTTCAGTGCAAATCGTACTCGAACGAGCACCCCAAAGGATATGTTATAGTCAAGCCCAAATACATACCTAAAAATGCGCTGGAAGGCAGCGGCCTGAAGTACAGATTTTTATTTGAAAAATGCATGATAAGGTTTAATTTGTTTGCAGACAAGGAAAAGCTCAAGTCTTATGTCGTGCAGTTCAAGAAAAAATTTCCTGACTATATATATAACTGCAATGACACCAAAAACTGGTTTTTTGCTGTTCCGAGAGAAAAAATAATCGCAATCCATGATCCACGGAAAGGCCTGCAGGAGCTAATGCAGGTTCCAAGAAAAGACTTGGATGAATATTTGATTTCCGTAATGGAACTCATCGAATTCCTGGCAAAAAGCGGAGTAAAGCCTGAAAATCTCGGCATAACACATTCTACTTTAATGGGAAATTATACTATTGGAAAGTCCGACATTGATATAATAATCTACGGCAAGGGCAACGGATGGAAAATTTTTAATTATCTCAAAAATGCAAAGCATGAAAAATTGCACTGGAAAACTGATGAAGAATGGAAAAGATATTATCAGGAGCATAAAACTTCGGAATCAGTGCAATTCACGCAAAAAGAATATGTCGACCATATGAGGAGAAAAAGGTATGAAGGAATGTTCTCCGGCACAGTTTTCACATTATTTACTGTTGAAGAGCCTCAGGAAACCTGGTTCAGATGGGGCGAGGACAAATTTGAGCCGCTGGGAACGGTCACAATAAAAGGAAAAGTTACAGATCATTATAACAGCCATGTGAGACCAGGATTTTATGAAATTACAAACGGAAAAATAATAGATTTTCATTTAAAAAATATAAAAATTGATGGTTCTTTGGAAATCAAAAGAGTTGTGACATACTCAATCCCTTTTGTGCAGCAGGCACTGAAAGGGGAAGAAATAACTGCCTGCGGGCTCCTTGAGATGGTGACTCCTAAAAAAGGCACGAAATATTACCGGCTGGTAATCGGTTATTTTGACGCTTATCTCAATGAAAGGAGAGAAAAAGAATTTATTAAGTCGGGTTTTTAAAATGCACTTTTACGAATCTTCAATAATTACCACAATTGACGGATTGCATTGCCAAGTTTATGGCAATCAGCATCCTGAAGGCAGGGTTTTGATCAAGCCAAAATATATTCCTACCGATATAATTTCAAGCGACGCTCTGTCCTACAGATTTATTTCCGGAAGAAAGATGAACCGCCTGGATTTGTGGATTGACACTGAAAAGCTTACGCAATACATTAATTCATTTGCAAAGGCTTATCCCCAGTACATTTTCAGGAGCCCTGTTCACGACAAAAGCCCCCTGTTTTTTGCAGTGCCAAAAAAAAATATAGAAAGGGAATATTCCCCAAGAGAGGGCCTGGCACAGCTTATGGGAATGCCGGATAAAGACCTGGACCAGCACCTTAGGAATGTGGTTGAGCTTGTGTCGCTGCTTTTAAAAAGCGGCCTCAAGCCTGAAGATTTTGGGATAACCTACTCGACACTTATGGGCCATTACTCACCCAATATGTCTGACATAAACATCGTGGTTTATGGAAAAAATAAATTTTGGAGCCTTATGGAATTTCTTAAAAAAACATCCAACAAAGGCCTAAGGTGGAAAACTTACAGCGAGTGGGAATCATTCTACAAAAAGCGCAACAGGCATATGGTGCATAAAAAGGAGAAATATATAGAAAATATGCACAGAAAAAAGTCAGAAGGCTTCTTCAAGGGGACCTTGTTTGTAATATTCGCCGTCGAGCTTGAAAATGAAGCATGGTTCAAGTGGGGCAGTGAAAAATACAGAAGAATTGGGCAGGCAAAATATATTGGTTTGGTCGGAGACCATAAAAATTCAGTGGTCAGGCCTGGCTGCTATTTGATTTCTGATTCAAGATTTCTTGATGGCGATTCAACGTGCACAAATGCCGCCATAAGCAAAGTAGTTTTTTACTCAAGGGACTACTGCATGCTTGCATATAAAAATGAAAAAATTGAGGCGAGCGGCGTTGTTGAGGAAGTGATTCCTAAATCCGGAAAAAAATATCACAGGCTTGTTGTCGGTTATTTTGACTCTTATTTAAGCGGCAGAAGGGATTATGAATACATAAAGGCGGTCGACTGAAATGCACGCGGTCAAGGAAGCAGAAAAGCTTCTGCAGGAGAATGCCGGCCAAAAAAAGAATTGTAATTTATGCAAAGATGCAGCCTATAAAGTCGGAGAAAAAACCGGATATGGTGCGGTTATTTTTAAAATAGGGAATAAAAAAAACGGCTGGTTCGCTACTTTGTCCCCACAAACCGGGGGCAATCCTGAATTTGATTTTACAATACAGCTTATGCCGATATCCCATCTTACTCATTTTTCCCAGATCGGCGCATATCAGGGAATGGCAGAAAATTTTGGATTGTCATTTTCCAGGATTTGCAGGGCCATGACGGTGATTTTGATGCAAAACGAAAATTTATTGGCCAACGCCGAACAGAAAATCTCTTCCGCACCTGTTGCAGCCTATGGCAAGTGCACTACATGGAAAGAGAAAAAGGAGCACCTCCACATCAAAGTATTTCCATTCCGGGACAATATAGGCCAGCCCTATACTGTTGACAGTTCTTTCGGCAAAAAAGAGATATTCAAAGATAAAAATGGAAAAGAGTTCGTGAAGATGATTCCTGTAAAAAAAATTGAAATTGGTTCGGGCAGGTTTGAAAAGCTGGCAAAAAGGCTTGCATTGCTGCTGAAGAGATAATAAGAAATAATGTGAAATAGTTACTGACTTCCATTACCTAAAATGATAGACCTGCAAAGCCATACAACAGCCTCTGACGGAGAACTATCCCCGGAGGAATTGATAGAGCTGGCGATAAAAAAGAAGTTAAGCGCTATTGCAATTACCGATCATGATTCTGTTGGATCATTAAGAAAAGCCATAGAATACTCTAAAGGAAAAAACATAGAAATAATCCCTGGTGTGGAGCTCAGCTGTGATGACCCGCTTTTTTCTTATGAAAAGATAGATGTGCTTGGATTATTTATAGATTATAAGAATAAAGAACTTCTAAATCTAATTAAACACATAAATTTCAAAAGAGAGGAAAACAAAAAGCTCATAATTGGAAAATTAAGGTATTTAGGATACAAGATAACTTACAGCGATGTAAAAAAAACTGTTGGCGGAACTTTTGGAAGGCCGCATATTGCAAAATACCTTATCAAAAAGTATCCTGATAAATTCTCTTCTGTGAGGGATGTTTTTGACAAACTTATTGGAAGAGGGAAAAAAGCTTTTGTAAAGACTGAGAGCAGAGTATCTGTAGCAGATGCAATAAGGATAATAAAGCAGGCAAAAGGATTGGCTATACTTGCCCATCCGGGCATTTATCCAAGAGAACATTCATTAAAGCTTGTTGATCATTTTATTGCCAGTGGCGGCGACGGCATAGAAACTTATTACCCGTACCACATAGTATGCCCTGAGCTTAAAATTGACAGGGATGGTAATGAACAATTAAATAAATTTTATAAAAAAATTGTAAAATCAAAAAACCTGCTCGAAAGCGGCGGGAATGACCACCATGATATGTACAGGTCAACTTTGGGAGAAATACAGATACCTGAAAACATTTTGGAAAACCTTAAAAAAGCAGTTAAAACAAGAAACAAATCGGCAGGAAAATGAAAGAATCTTGGACAATATGGTTTACAGGCCATCACGGAGCTGGAAAGTCAACCATTGCTTCCGGGCTGGCAGACAAGCTAAGGCATGATAAGATTAGTGTTGTGATTGTAGATGGAGATGAAATAAGAAAAACTGTTTCCTCTGATTTGGGATACACAGTTGAAGAAAGAAATAAGCACATGAAAAGAGTAGCCGGAATATGCAGAATAATATCTAAAAATGGAGTTCTTGTTATAGCATCTGTTGCTTCACCTACAGAAAGCTCAAGGGAATACGCAAAGAGTATTCTGAAAAAAATGCTTTTAGTCCATGTAAAATGCCCGCTCGAGATATGCAGACAAAGGGATGTAAAAGGGCATTACAAGAAAGCCAAAAGAAAGGAAAAGGGATTTGAGAATTTCTTGAGCACTTCTTCAAAATATGAAGAGCCTAAAAATCCGGACTTGACGCTTAATACTGACAGGGAGTCAGTCGAGGAATCTGTAGGTAAATTGCTGAAAGTAATTAAATCTAAAATTATTTTATAATCCATGATGAAAAATATAGACTTGCAGTGCCACACTACAGCATCAGACGGTAAGCTTTCTCCAAGAAAGCTTGTTGAACTCGCTATAAAAAAAAACCTCAGCGCAATCGCAATAACGGACCATGACTCTTTCAACGGAATTGATGAGGCAATAATAGCGGCTAAAGGAAAAAATATTGAAATAGTTCCGGGAGTCGAAATAAGCTGCGACGACAAAGGCTATGTTGATACGCACATCTTGGGTTTATTTATCAATCACAAAAACAAAACACTTAAGTCTTTAATAAAAAAAGCGCGAACTTGCAGAGAGAGGCAAAAAAAAGAAATAATAACTAAATTCAGGAAACTGGGATTTAAGATAACATTTGATGAGGTAAAGGCAATAGCAAAAGGAGAAATTGGAAGGCCCCATATCGCAAAAATAATAATAAAAAATAATCCTGATAAAGTAAATTCATTTGATGAAGCCTTTGACAAATATTTGTCAGTCGGAAAATTAGCTTATGTTGAACGAAGAAATAAAATAAGCATAAAAGAAGCGATAAAGGCAGTTCATGCGGCAAATGGCTTGGTTTTTATTTCGCACCCGGGAGTTTATAATAATTTTAACATAGACAAATTCATTGACTACTTCCTGAAAAATGGCGGTGATGGGATTGAAACATATTATTCTTATGAAACATCAAGATACCACACCGGAAAAAGGGCAAATGCAAAAACAATCAGCGAATTCAGAAAAATCGTAAAAGAAAAAAATATATTGGAAACCGGCGGCTCGGATTTTCACGGACGGCCCGACCAGGTTTTAGGAAAGCTGAAAATTCCTTATTCGGTACTAAAGAATCTAAGAAATCACATAAATCTTAAAAGATACCTTTAAATATCCTATTCTTGACTTTAATTACAATGGTAGAATCCATAAAAGAACTAAGGGAAATCTGCTACAAGGATTCAAAAAGCAGAAGACCATTGTACATGGAATGGGTGACCATGAAAATTTCTATTTACGTCACTAAATTGCTTTTATACACCCCAATAAGTGCGGACATGATTACGATTGGCATGATTTTATTGGCTATCCTGGGTTCAGCTTTCATGACATTTGGAACATTAAAATTAATGTTAATAGGAATTTTAATAATTCATTTCACAGTTATTTTAGACAACGTTAACGGTGAAGTCGCACGGTACAGGAAAGAAGGAAGCATGATGGGAACTTTTCTGGAGCAATATTATCATGAATTGTCAGTCCCATTAATTTTTTTCAGTTTGGGTTTTGGGATATTTCTAGCAACTGGCTACAAGTCAGCAGTAATTTTCGGATTTCTGTGCGGAGTATTTTCAAGGTCAACTGTTCTGTCAGCCATAAAGTCTGCAGTAGTCAAGAATGCAATAAGAGACAGAAAAAATAACAGAAGTGACGAAAAATTAAAAAAATACTCTTCAATAGTCGGAAAGAGCCCAAATGTTGAAGGCGGCTCAACAGAAACAGGAGCAAAATTATATCATACTTATGATTTTATTAAGGAATTCTGGGGCGCCCCTTTTAACATAATCCACATTAACATCTTAGTTTTATTGGAAACATTAAACAATTATTACTGGAATGCATTGCCTAAATACTCGATGCTTTATTGGTACTTAATGATATACGGAAGCGTTTCTGTCTTAATTCAGATCATTTCTTTTATAGTGCATTACAAAGGCAATACAATCTACCATTATTATGTTGCGATGATGGGAAAAGGAAAGAAATAGTTATTTAATTTTTTTATAAGCCTCATCTACCGTCACAAACTCAACTTCCTTAAACTTCTTGCAATGCTTGATAAATTCCTCAGTGTCCTTAATAACTTGAGTAATGCTCCCATCTTCATGCGTTGCCTCGATGCTGTGGGATATAACAACAAAAACAAATGGTTTCTTTGACCGGTCAGCATTTTTATAATAATAATTAAAAGCTGCTTTTAATAATTCAGAATAAACTGGATCTGCTCTTAATGTCTTACCCATGAAATTAAATGTAGCAATCGGAATCTCAAGAATTTTAGAATTTTGAGTTTTAGTGTCCTGATAATTATTTAATGACAGTTTCCAAAGGTAATGCTCATCTGTTTTAGACCAATCAAAATGCATTCCATCTTTTAAATGCCCTTTAATTCCCGGCGTTGCAGAGCTGTCAACTTTAAATCCATTCTCCTGCAGTGCTTTTGCAGCATCGGTATTCAATGCCCAATTCCCCCATCTGAAGCTTGTT
Source organism: Candidatus Nanoarchaeia archaeon (assembly GCA_035288865.1). GTDB lineage: Archaea > Nanobdellota > Nanobdellia > Woesearchaeales > GW2011-AR4. The sequence goes on along the minus strand of DATDZA010000018.1, from coordinate 38,237 downwards.
GGATTAATTTTTAAATTATTTTTAATTATTTTCCTTGAAGTTGAAATCAATTTATTTATTTCCTTTTTATTATAAAATTTAGAGCTAGTATATTCAAATTCCTTGTTCAGTTCTTTTTGCAAAGCCAAATCACTGTCAGGATGCAGATGCAGCCCAATTTCATGATTTTCTTTTAATAATGATTTTAACTGATTGTTGATTTTATTTAATTCTGAATTTTTGGCGCTAAAGCAGTTTGTAGATAAGAAAAAAGTGGCTTTTGCATTGTATCTGTTTAATAAATTCCTCCAGTTTTCAATTCCTTTATAATAACCGATGTAAGCCTTCGGATTCTCTTTTTGCCAAACTCTTTCATTATTTTTCTTTACATAACCAGATTCGGTATCTATCGTTATTGATATCAGGAATTTTTTGTGTTTGATTTTTGGACTACTTTTATTTGTTGATTTATTATTGCCTTTAAGATTTTTAACGTAAACTGATTTTGACATTAGTTTCAGGGATCTCTTTCCTAAAGGTATGTTCAACATATTATACAATCCAATTTTTAATTTTTTCATCTTAGCTATTGTATAAATTATTAAATTTCCTGACAATGGTGCCCCACGAATAATTTTTCTTTACAAATTGAATTCCGTTCTTTGATAATTTTTTCTTTAATTTATTGTCGCTTAAAACTTGAATAATGCTATCTGCCAGATGAGATTCATCTTTTTCCTTGACCAATAGTCCATTTTGATTGTTTTTTATCAGAAACTTGATGCCACCTGTTTCTGTGCCAATTACGCAGGCCCCACATGCCATTGCTTCAGCCAAAACAAGGCCTTGCCCTTCTGTTCCAATCCTGCTTGTCACCGCCGGCAATACAAAAACATCGGCAAGATTATAGTAATCAACAAGATTTTTGTGTGGAATTGAGCCAAGAAATTCTACATTCTCCAGATTTAATGAATCCACAAGCTTTTGAAGTTCTTTTTTGTACGCTCCCTCCCCTATAATAAGTAATCTTGAATTTGATATTTTTTTATTTACTGTTGGCAATGATTTAATCAGATAGCCTATGCCTTTCTGCTCGTTCAGCCGGCCTACATAAAGAATGATTTTTTTATTTTTGTATTGCCTGAATTTGGATTTGACATCTTTACGGACAAATAAGTCTGTGTCAACTCCCATGGGAATTAATTTCACTTTAGATTGGTATTCCGGAAATCTTTTGACCAATTCATTCCATGTAGCTTCGCTGTTCACCGTGCAGAAATCTGCTTTCTTTAAAACATTTCTCTGCAAAAACCTGAAAATAAAATTCTTCAGCGGAAACAAATCGCTTCCGTGGACTGTCACAATAAGTTTAGTTTTCTTGTTTTTCAGCATTGCGCCTATAATTCCCTGAGGTATGAGCCAATGCGCATGAATAATGTCAGGATTTTCCTGCTTAATTAATCTACTGGCTGAAAAATATTCCGACAAAAGAAAAAATGGAACGTTTAGCTTGGCTGCAAAGCTTCTTTTAAAATTAGGAATAATTCCAGCGCCGTAAGCCAGCTTCTGTAATTTATACGGATAAAAATATCGAAACCTGTGAATATCAACGTGCTCTATATTTTCCTGCTTCAGAGCCCCATCAGCATGCGGAGCCATAACTATTATTTTTGTTCCCATCTCTGCCAGCCTGTCGCTTAGTTCATAAACAAATCTTGGAGTTGTGTCATTCTTCCATCTTGGGAAAGTTGATGTTAAAACTAACGCTGTTTTCATAATGCTTAATTTAGGAAGATGGTTTATAAATTTAGCTGTTTGAAGTCATTTAAGTTACACTAACGCTTGTCAATTCCGAATCCAAAGTTGTTCCGTTAATTGCACTCGCATTTACATTAAAGTTTCCAGTTGATGTAAAGTTAGAATTGACATAAACCAATATATTTTCACCCGGAACAAGACTTATCAAATTATTAGATATGGTAATGTTTTGGCTGTTATTCAATGTCCAATTCACAGCAGGCAAACTTGAATTCCAGTCATTGCTTATTATGAAATTAAATATCTTGTTTGTGTTGTTGTCAAATGCAACTGTTAAATTATCCACTCTTATGTCTTTAACCTTAATTACCATGCTTTGTGAAGCATTAATGCTTCCGTTTGAAGCGGTTATAGTTATATTATAATTTCCCTTATTTACAAAATCATAAAACACGAAATTGAACAGGTTTTGATTTGATGTTAAAGAAACAAATTGCGGCAATGAGATATTTCCTAATTGAGTGCTTAAAGTCCAGTTCAGATTACTTATAGTCTGGTTTAAGTTGTTTAAGATGATAAATCCAAACAATCTTTTTGTTATGCTTTGGTTTAAAATCATAAAATCTTTTATTTCTATGTCTGGAACTATTATGGTTGATGATTCTATCTCAACGTAAGAGCCAGAGGTTGCAGTTGCTGTTAAAGTTTTAGTTCCTGTAGTGTTATAATCGTAAGCTACGAATACCATAATATTTTCGTTTGAGTTTAAAGAATGATTTGTTGTGAACTGGACTGTTGATTCGCCTGTATTCAATTGTTCAGAAACATTTGTTAAAGGAGTTTCTAAAGTGTTCTTGGTTTCATAATAAAATATTTCCTTAGTGCTGTTTTGATTTAGCGTTGTTAAATTTGTTATTCTCAAATCATTATCAATCTCAAAAGTATTTTCAGAAACCGTTGTGTTTGTGTTGATTCCGTCTGTTGCTAAGACTTTTACTAAGTAATTTTTGCCCTCGGGCAAATCGGATGTGTTTACGAAAAAAGATTTGTTTACTACATCTATGTCTAGGGTTGAATATGAACTTCCGTTATCTGATGATATTAAGATTGCGTAATTTGGGATATCCCCATCAGAATCAGAAGAATTATAAGTAATATTCATTTTGTTGGAAACAACTTCGTTGCCGAAGGGAAAGGTAAGGTTGAGTGAGGGGGTATTGGGCGTTTTGTTTATTTCTTTTTTCACCACATCATTATTTTTAATCCTGAAACCTTTATTGTTTGAAGAAAAGTTCATGACAACAATGAAATAAATTATATTTGTCTCAATACTACTTCCATTAAAACCCACATCTAAAAATGATGGAGTAAAATTAATTTTTGAAGTTACTTGGCTATCATTATCTAGAATCTCTATTGAATAATTTCCATTCACTGTTGTATTTGGTTGTGTTATTTCAACATTGTTGATTATATAAGAAGGATATACGTCTATAGCTTCACTTGATTTATTAATTATCCCACTCAAAACTAGTCCAGTTACAGCAATCAAAGAATTTTGTTTGAATTTGTTTAATAAATGTAGATAACTCTCATTGGAAATCCATGCAGAGTCTTGGTCGGCACTACCCATAAGATTGTATAAATTAACCTCCCCAGTAGAGTTAATCCAGGGTATTACTCTATTTATTGTGGATGTAGCACAACCTAAAGGCTCACAATTTGAATCTAAAACTTCGTTATTATCCACATCGCCATTTGGACAAAAGCCAGGCACCGCTGCTATTTTATTCTGAGAATTCCAGTAACTTGAAGAGTGCTCGTCACACAATCCAAAAGTATGCCCAATCTCATGTGCGGCTATATGCCTTTGGTTCCTTGCTTCGGCAATACCACCAGGAAACAGCACGATACCATGTTGAACTAAGGTATACCCATCAGCTGTTGCTAAAACTGTATAGTTCTTAAACCAATATTTCGGAACTACACCGATAGTTCTCTTATAACTTAGTATTCCCCGTCTTGCTAATTTAGATAATAACCTATCTAAGTCACTTTTTTCCTCTGGTAGACTTGCGTAAGGTTTACCATAAGTAAATGTCAAGTAATTATCTGCTACTGGGTAAGTTGCATTAAAAAATTTTATGAAATCTAAAACGGTAACATTAAAATCAAGCGGATTATCTATTGGGATGAAAGTTAACTCTAATTTCTGCGTTGTGGCAACACTTATAGTTATATTTTTAAAATTGTTAGATGGATTAGTATCTACTATACCTAATGCACTGTACGAAACCATTATAAATATACAAAACGACATTAAACTTCTTTTATTTGCTTGCATTTTTTAAATAATTCACAACTATTCTACAAATAAAAATACTTAATGATGCAATTATATAATAATATAAAAGTAGTAATAAGATGTAAATATAAAAGCCTAAACTGCCAAAGTTTATATTTATGGAAAAAGTTTCTAAGATTGCACTAATAGGCATGTAAAGGATTGGGTTGAGATCTATTTTAGAACTATCAGTAAAATAGACTCTCTTACTTAATATAGGTAAGGGTATACCAATAGATATTAGAAGTACTAATAGAGAAAAAAATGCAGTTAAGATAATTTTCCATTTTGTTGGTCTAAAAAATTCAATTAAGAATTTCTTATAACTAAAATATCTTTTTTCTTCGGCAATTTTCATAATTTATCACCTTGCATAAAACATTTTTAACTAATACTCACATTCGTACTAAACATCTGCGTTCCAGCCATTGTTGGCCTAAAGCTAAAATCAAAATTCTCAGTTAGGCTTGAATTGATTTGTTTCGTGTTGTTATCACCTTGCCACTGAATAAGCTGGTTTCCTTCGAAAGTGATGGTAACCGTCCCATTGGCGTTTATATTGCCATTGTTACGAACATTAACTCTGACCAATCCAGTCTTTCCAAGAACCATGTCTACATCTGGAATGACTTGAACTGGAGTGATGCTGACTATTTCCAAATCAGCAAAAAGATTAGACCTGAATACCAAAGTTTTTCCTTCTGTAGTCAATATTATATCATTTCTTCCGTCATTATCAAAATCAACAACTATGTTATGGTATCTTAGCTTGTTGCTATCAATTCCTGTCAAATTTTTTAGAATATGAGTGGAGTTTGAGCAGTTTACTATAGATAAAGTTGTTGCCCCGTTATCATATCTACTAAAGCTAAACAGAAGCTCGCTTTGCCCATCTCCATTAAAGTCGGCTGCTACCATGCTTTGCGTTTGTTTTATAAAAGATTCTATGTTAGTTCCACCTGCACTTGGACCTAGTTCAGAAAAATCGCTGCTCAAATTAGGATGTATCCAAAACATCTGATAGCTATTATCAAATAACGAAGCTTCACCTGTAAAAAATTGCACTCCAAGTCTTGATTGACCGTCAAAATTACAATTTGATAAAACAGGAATGGTAGTATAATCTCTGTTATTGCTTGAATGTCTGTAAAATAAACGAGTTCCATTTGCATCAAAAATAACTAACTCAGGATTATTTGTTTGCGCTGCAGTTGTAATATCTAATCTATTGTCTTGGTTGTTATACTTATGTACGAAAGCTGGTGTAATGTTAAGTACGTTTGTTCCTGCATCTAATGCAAAAGCATGTCCATTACCATTAAATCCATTATTTGACGCATTTGCTGGGATATCATAAACAAAGATTGAAGCTGTTTGTACAGTTACTGGAGATCTAGTGTCATTGCTCGTATAAGTAAATATGGCATCTAGACCGCCGTCTTGTTGTATATCGGCTAAGGCTGGAACTCTTTTCATAACTCTTAAGTCAAAAGGTACAAGAAAGTCATTTTTAAATTTTGTATATGTCTTATTGGAAACATCTACACGATATATTGTATTGTTAATATCAATAAAAATACAATAATCAGTGCCATTAGTGGTTGCACATCTTACGCCAACTTGCACTCCAAAACTTGAATCTCCAAAGCTAAAATTATAAGTTACGTTGTATGTGCTTTCACTAAACTTGATTTCATAAAAATAGCTGTTAGTATCTATATTACTTTTTACAATAGCATAATATTTGCTTTTGAAAACGGTTGGCTCCCCTAATAAAGCGGCATTAATGTTAAATTGCTGGATAATTGAGCCGCTATTAGTCAAATTTATTAAAAAAAGCCTGTAATTGGAGTTATTCCAGATTAATGCTTCCATAGAAGAATCTCCTACAAAATTGCCAACTGAAATTTCTTGGTCTTGTCCTATTGAGATATTAAAATTGGTCCAATCATAATTATCGTTGCTAATATTAGGAACGTAATGGGTTCCATTAAAATTTCCTCCAAATTCTGTCCATTCATTGGCTCTTGCAACATTTAAGATTACAATAATAACTAGAAAAAGAATAATGCTATTTAACTGCACTTTTGTTTTAAATATTTCTATAAGCATAATTAGTCACTTAGTTGCATTAATCATCCTTTCGACTTCAAGAGTGACTTGTTGCTGCGTCGTGTTTGTCATTTGCAGAACATACAAAACAGGCGTCATGTTGAAAGTGCCAGCAACATGGCTTTCTCCAGAACTGATGTAATTTAAAGCCCAGACTTTATTTCCTTTCCTTGCAACCCAGTCAAAAGTGCCAAGAAATTGGTTATTGCTAATGTCTCTCGCAGAAATTTGCTGGTTTGTGTAATTAGAATAACTACTTAACAGGGCGTTTTGTATGCCAATTCCTATTGATTGGGCTGCGCCTGTTTCCTTTGCGAATAGATTTATTGCCAAGGCACCGCTTGTGCTTGTTGAATTTTGATTTTCATTAGAGTCCTTGCAGCTTATATAAATGTTTGAATTTGCTTGGGTCAATTTGTCTTGAATAGTTAAAGTGCAAGTATGTTCTGCTGTGCCTTCCCCGCCCGTGCAGTTCCTGCTGCTTCCTAGATTAGAATAATTTAAATCAGAAATGCCTACTGCACAAAATGCATTCTCATTTGTTCTAAAAAATGTAGTTGGAGTTGTGTCGTTTGTTGCGCATGGGTTTGACTTATTTGCATTCCAGTTAGTGCAGCCTGTGCCTCCTTCTGAAGTCATATTGTAAAAGTTTATCTCTGGAGGTGTTGTATCTGCTGCTGATGGAGTTCCATTGATTATCAGCGTGCAATTTGCCATTTTGCCGTTTGGAAATAATGCACTCATATTTCTGTCGTTTAATGTTGCATTCCATATTGCCATTTCAGCTATTCCGCCCTGAAGCCAAAATGGAGAAGTTCTTGGGTCTTTCCCTACAACAAAGCTGTTAGCACCAGCATACATCTTTAAATTAGCAGTATTCGGATTATTGAATGTGACATTTACTGTTCCGTTGATTGCCATTTCTGATGAAGTTAAATTCCATGTTATAAACACTCCTCGCCATTCATCTACAGGGAAAGCGGTGGCTGTTGTCAAGTCTATTGTGTTATCGTCTTGAGGAGCATTTATCCATGCAAATCTAAAGCCATCTCCTGTTCCTGCGGCTGGATTTCTTCTTAAATTAGGATAATTATTATTGCTTCCATCTTCCCTTCCCCCTACTCCCACAGTACTTCCTAAAGTAGTGTTTATCTTAAAGACTATGTATATTGTTCCATTTCCTGCTCTTGATTCATCTCTTAAAATTACAGAGCCAAAATCGATATAAGATGTGCTGCCATCAAAGGCATAATAATTCCCATCCGGGCCTCCTGGCACAAGTGTTGCTCCTGATACTGTTCCTGGAAAACGGTTCATTACACCATTGGCATCTATGTCAAAAGAATAACATTCTTCAAGATTATTAACTGCAATTTGGGAGTATCCTAAAGGTAACACTAATAAAAACATTGTGATGATTAAAATAAAATTAATCTTTTTCATTGTCCCACCTCCTGAATTGATAATTTATTCAGATGGAAGCTTGTATCATCCTCTGCAAAATCGTCTCTTGAATTTTTGTAGAAAGTTTTCACGCTATTATCACAAATCTCAAATTTCTCGCAGCTTTTGCCGCTATTGCAGTCTGTAAATTGCCCTTTATGTGCACCATCATAGATAGATACGCAAGTTACAATCAAGCAGTTATTTTCAGTGGTGTAAACGCAAGGTCCCCAATCTGAAGAATCTATTTGGTTCTTAACAACGGCATTTCCTTTGTCAATTACTATCAGAAATTTATTATCCGGCTTGCATTCAGTCCTATTATTTACTATGATGGTCTCTCCTGTCTTGCAGCTAAAACTCCGTTGACTATGCTCTAATGAGCAGTCTGTTGATGGTCCTGAGGTATTTAGGCAGCTCGTATAATTGCTGTAATAAACACAGTTGCCATAAACATCTTGTATTTGATTGTAAAAAGTAGTTGTGCATGTTTTTGTTTCCTCAATTTTTATTGTGGGGGTTATTGAAGTATTTTTGGTTTGCAGATAGCTTACTGGAGAAATCTGGCTCCATACGACTATTGAGAGCAAAACAATAATTATAGCCGTCATAAGAAAAATATTTGTCTTTTTCATAAAGCACCTCGAATATTTTTTAGATTAGAACGGATTATTAAGAAAAATAATTTGTAAATTTTTACATAAGCAAGTCTAGTAAAAATAAGTGCAGTGAAGATCAACCCCAATTTTTTAATTTAAACCCCAAATATGAAAATTAAATTAAATGTATTTAAGCTTTTCTCTTTAGAGCCTGTTTATAACAAACTTTTTAAACGCATATATGTTGGTTTAGGATATGAGCACCGTCAGGAGCATATACAGAAATTTATTGTTTTTGAGCAGCGGGGAAATAATCTCAAAAATACTGCAGTTCGTTTTGATGGTCTATGCTGCAAGAATTTTAGACCAGGCTTCTTTCGGCAAATTCAGCTTTGCTTTATCGCTGTCATTCATAGCAATCATAACAGCCGATCTTGGAATAAATCAATTGCTGATAAGAGAAATCGCAAGAGACAAGGGAAATGCGGGCAAATATTTCATAAATGCTTTCGTAGTAAAATTGGTTTTTGCACTGATTACATGGGTTTTCATAATATTCTTGCTCAATGCATTAAACTACCCCAAAGATACAAGATATATTGTCTATTTAATCTGGATCTTTACAATTATCTCAACCTTCACCGATTTGTTTTATTCAATTTTCAGGGCTTTCGAGAGGATGTTCTATGATTCATTGATAAAAATATTAAGAATGTCAATTTTGGCATCTGTGGGGCTGTATGTTTTAATCAATGGTTATGGCATCCTTGCTTTCAGTTTTGTATTCATCGTTGTTGAAATTCTCATGGTCAGTTTGGCGTGTATTATAGCCCAAAAAAACTTCATAAAAATCAGACTTGATTTAAGCCTACGGTTTATGAAAAATATTGTAAAAACCGCTTTTCCGCTCGGCATGGCATTCTTTTTCAGCTCAATCTATTTCTATATTGACAGCATAATGCTTTCAAAAATGAAAGGCGATGTTGAAGTCGCAATCTACAGCGTTGCGTATAATCTTGCTTTGGCGATTTTATTCATTCCAGCAGTTTATACAAATGCAGTCTACCCAGTAATGTCAAGATACTACAAAACTTCAAAAGAAAATTTGATTTACCTATACAAAAAATCATTCAAGTATTTGTACATAATAGGATTGCCAATTTCAGCAGGACTGTATGTTTTGGCAGGCAGGATAATATTTTTCTTTTATGGGGAGCCATACAAAAGTTCAGTCATAGCACTGCAGATTATATCCTGGTTTTTATTCATCAAATTCCTGAATTATCTGATGGCATATGCATTATCGTCAGTTGACCAGCAGAACAGCAGAATGATTGGGCAAGGCTTGACTGCGGCATTCAATGTGGTTCTCAATTTAATTTTAATTCCAAAAATGGGGTATATAGGCGCTGCTGTCTCGACATTTTTCACTGAAATATTTTTATTTATTTTGTATTATTGGTACACATCAAAATCATTGCACCGATTTAATTTCGCTCCAATATTAATTAAGCCGTTGATTGCCACTGGGATAATGGTGACTTTCATAATTTATGCAAAGCTCAGATTGTTTTTAATAATGCCGTTAGCCGTATTGATTTATTTTGCTGTAATTTTATTATTAAGAACTTTTGAAGAAGAGGATTATCAGATATTCAGGAAAATTTTCATCAAAGCTGACATAAAAGAAATATCAAAAACTAATTCTCTTTAATGGGCCGTGGGCCAAACATTCGAAATATTGCTTCTTCAGTTTACATTTAAAAACTCCAGACAATTTTACTTCATATAAAAATTAATCGGAATTTTCTCTAAACCATTCAATTGTGTTTATTACTCCTTCCGTTAAATTAACCTTTGGCTGCCATTTTAATTCTTTCCTGGCCATTGAAATATCCGGGCACCTTACATGAGGGTCATCAGCCGGCAAAGGGTTAGAAGCAATCTTGCTCCTGCTTTTTGCAAGTTCTTTTATAAGTTCAGCAAATTCCATGATTGTTTTTTCCTCGGGATTGCCGATATTGACTGGCTCGTTCAAATCAGAAATCATTAATTTGTAAATGCCATCAATTAAATCGCTTACAAAACAAAAACTTCTTGTTTGTTTTCCATCCCCATTTACAGTTATAGGGTCGTTTCGTAATGCCTGCCCGATAAAATTAGGAACAACCCTCCCGTCATCTTTTCTCATGCGTGGGCCATAGGTGTTAAATATTCTCACAATTTTTGTATCCAATTTATGAATTCGGTGATATGCCATCGTTAGTGCTTCTGAAAATCGTTTTGCTTCATCATAGCAGCCTCGAATTCCAACCGGATTTACATTTCCCCAATATGTTTCAGGCTGTGGATTAACCAGCGGGTCGCCATAAACTTCCGAGGTTGACGCTAAAAGAAATTTTGCTTTTTTTGTCAAAGCCAATCCTAAGGCATTATGTGTTCCAAGGCTTCCAGCTTTAAGAGTCTGAATTGGAATTTTTTGGTAGTCTATGGGGGAAGCCGGAGACGCAAAGTGCATCACAAAATCAAGATTTTCATTAACGGCTATATGACTGCTGACATTATGATGAATAAAACTAAAATTTTTGTTTCCTCTCAGGTGCTCAATATTTTTTAAGTCTCCGGTAATAAGGTTATCCATTGCAATTACTTTATATCCCTTGCCAATAAGAAAATCACACAGATGGCTTCCGATAAAGCCTGATCCGCCGGTGATAAGAATTGTTTCCATTTTAAAGTTTTGAATCGTTTTTTTTTAATTGAATATATTTAAATTAACAAATCTTGTTGATGATAATTTTAAATTACTATTATTTTGCTGTAATTTAACTTATCGCACTTATTTATTTAATACGATCACAAGTAAAATAATGAATTTTTATCCTTTATAATATTTATTTGCTTTTTCCAGCTGCTCAAAGCTGCCTATATCAAACCATTTTTTTTCTGTGATATATGAATAAATCGTATCCCTTTTGTGCAGCCATTCTATAAAATTTCCCGTCTTGTCGGAGTTATTGCCTTGGTCAATATATTTTCTTATTAAGCCGATTGTCCTTTTCGGGAATAAATAAATTCCTGTAGAGGCTAGCGTTGACTTGGGAATATTCGGTTTCTCCTCGAAATCAACTACAATATTATTGCTGTCAACTTCCACAACGCCATAATGTTTCGCCAATTCAATATCCTTAACATCATGCAAAACTATGACATTGGACTCCTTTTTCCTGAAAAAACCTGCCACTTCATCCAAAGGCAGTTCAAAAAGATTGTCTCCTGCAACAACAATTAAATCGTTTACAATATTTTTTGAAACGACAGCATAATGAATGTCGCCAAAAGCCCCCAGCCTGCTGTCATTGCTTGTGGTGCCGTCATTCACAATTTCTATCGGAGTACTGGCATCAAAATTTTCCAGCCATTCCTTAAAATTATTTTCAAATTTATTGTTAGTTACAATGTATATTTTATTTATATTGCTTATTTTTTCAAGTTTTCTTATAATATGCTCGATTATTGGTTTTCCTGCCACATTCAATAAAGGCTTCGGGGTATTAAGAGTTAAAGGGTGCAGGCGGGTTGCATATCCGGCAGCAAGAATTATCGCATCCATCATACATCTCCCCTCCCAATGCTAATGTAATTAAAGCCCTCTTTTTTCATGTCATAAGGATTATAAATATTTCTTCCATCAATTATCAACTGATGTTTCATCAATAATTTTAGTTTTTTCAAATCCAGTTCTTTGAATTCATTCCATTCTGTTAGAACTAGCAATGCATCTGCATTTTCAGCAGCATCATATGGATTTTTGCAGTATTCAACATCAATCAAAATTTCTTTTGACTTTTCCATTGATTCTGGATCATAAGCTTTTATTTTCGCCCCCTCTTTTTGCAGTTCCTGGATTATATCGATTGAAGGTGCAAATCTCATGTCATCAGTATTTGGCTTGAAAGCAAGGCCCAAAACACCTATAGTTTTGCCTTTCACTACCCACAGTGCTTTTTCAATCTTCTTAACAAAATGTTTTCTTTGGTGATGATTTATTTCCTGCGTTGCCTTTAACAATTTAAAATCATAGCCGAGTTTTTCAGAAATCCTTATGAATGCCTCTGCATCTTTCGGAAAGCAAAATCCTCCGTAGCCTATGCCTGCATCAAGAAATGATCTTCCTATTCTTTTATCCATGCCCATCCCTTCTGCAACTTTTTCAACGTCAGCTCCTGCAAGTTCGCAGATGCATGCTATTGCGTTTATGAAAGAAATTTTTGTCGCCAAAAAAGAATTTGAGGCGTGCTTTATTATTTCAGCGCTTTTTATGTCAGTAAAAAGAAGTTTTGATTTCAGCGGAGAGTACAATTTTTCCATGAACTTTTTTGCCCTTTCATTTTCGCACCCAACAACAATCCTGTCAGGGTGCATGAAATCATTCACGGCGCTCCCTTCCCTCAAAAATTCCGGATTGCTTACAACATCAAACTCAACTTTATGGATATTGTAAGCCTTTATGCTGTTCTCTACTTTTTCCCCTGTTTTCACAGGCACAGTGCTTTTCTCAACGATTATTTTATAGGAGTCCATGACCTCTGCAATTATTCTTGCTACATTTTCAACAGCGCTTAAATCAGCTTCCCCGTTGTCTCGCGGCGGGGTTCCAACACAGATAAATATTATTTCTGACGCTCTTATAGATTTTTTTAAGTCGGTTGTAAAATGGAGCCTCCCTTCTTTCCTGTTTTTCTTCAACAGCTCTTCTAATCCCGGCTCATATATTGGAATAATTCCTTCATTTAATTTTTTTATCTTTGTTTCGTCTATGTCAACGCAGATTACTTCATTTCCAAGCTCTGCAAAGCACGCTCCACTTACAAGGCCGACATAGCCGCTTCCAACAACCGCTATTTTCATAGTACCTCTAGAAGCGCAAGTTATTTAAATATCTTACCATTATCCTACTTCATCCTACTCAAACTTTTTGCGAAAAAGTTTATCAAAAATTGCACTATCTTTGATGGCACGAAAGGGATTGATAATAAAAATTTTAATGATTGAAATGGAGTACACTACACAAAATTTATTATTGATTTTAGGATTAATAATAGTTGCATATATTATAATAAAGTCCCTGCTAAAAATATTACAAAAAAGAAAGAGAATTTTGCTTTCCAGGAGGATAAAAAATAAGGCAGATAGGAAATTCAACAAATTACTCAACAAATTCAAGCGCAAAAATAAGCGCAACCCAACAAAAAATGAGTTATTTAGGATTGTTATTAGCGCAAGTCACATTACAATAAGGCAAAGAGGGCACAAAGGTCATTGGGGACGCCAAAAAATTAGGAAATATTTGTTAGAAAAACATCATATAGTAAAAGAATTTAGAATGCACTAAAAATAAAAACTGTATAACTAAACAAAATGGTCAAAACCAAAATCTCAATCACGATCAACGAAAAAACTTTGCAGGACATAGATTCCATAATTGACAATATCTACATCAGAAACAGGTCGCAGGCAATAGAGCATCTTGCCAAGAATGCTTTGGGCGAGAACAAGACAGCAGTAATTCTTCTTGGTGGAAACGAAGCGAAAATCAAAATTTCAAGGGACGACTACAGGCCAACCGCAAGAATAAAAAACAGTTCTGTTATTGAGATGGCATTAAAAAAACTGCGGGAAAATAATTTCAAAAATATTTTTATTATAGCCCGCCATATTTTATTGACAAAATTATTTGAAATGCTGAAAGACGGAACAGATTACGGTGTCAAAATAAATTACATTGAGGAAAAATCTTCCAACGGGACTGCAGATTCCTTAAAGTATCTGAAAGGAAAAGTCAGCACAAACTTTCTTGTTGCTTATGGTGATATTATTTTCAATAAGATAAGTATAGATGGATTATGGAATGACCACATAAAGCAGAATTCAATTGCAACCATAATGCTGACCACTTCCTCAAGGCCCAGCGAAAAAGGCACTGTGAGGGTTGAAGGCAATAAAGTTCTAACATTTGAGCAGAAGCCAAAAAAATCAGACATTTATCTTGTATTCTCCCCAATATTCGTCACAGAGCCCCAGATTTTCGAATATTCAGGCTCAAGCCTTGAGTCTGATGTTTTTCCCGAGATGGCTAAAAAAGGTCTTTTAAACGGCCATTTAAGCTCTGAAAAAGAGATTCATGTTCATTCTAAGAGAGATGCTGAGAAATTAAGAAAATAAACTAAAAAAATTTATAAACTATAAACTTATGAATACCACTATGAAAATAGGGGCATCAACTTGCTATGGAGTGATTAATAAGCCGGTAATTGAATCTGTCAATGAGCTTGAAAAAGCTGGCTTTGATGCTATTGAAATATCCTACGAATATAATAATATCTTAACAGCTGAAGAAGTAAAAATACTGAAAAGCAGGAATCTGGATTTTTCAATGCATTGCCCTTATATTGGCGTTATGTTTACGCATCTTAATTCTAGTTTTTCTGCTCCTCAAATAAAATTGATTGAAAAATCATTAAAAGCTGCGACAGATATCGGATGTTCACATTACGTGATTCATGGCGGGCTCATACCGAGATTCTATACAATGATTGAGAATAAGAAATCCATAGATTTTTTCATTAGATTATTTGCGCAAAGATTTAGAAAAATATTCAAGAAATATTCAAAAAATGGGTTAAAAATAGTCGTTGAGAACCTTCATGGAAGTAACATAGGCAGCCGAGCATCAGACATAATAAAAATTCAAGAATTGATTCCTGAAGCTGGCTTTTGTTTTGATATTGCACACGGGGTGATTACAGATCAAATTAACGAACTTATGGAAAAAATGAATGTGGATTATGTTCATATTCACGACAACAATTTGAGCATAGACGAGCACAAAGTAATAGGGGAAGGAAAAATAAATTTCGAAAAGATACTTTCAAAGTTGAAAAACAAGGGCTTTGATGGGAAGCTGATAATCGAGAACACTTCTTATGGGGATACTAAAGAATCTCTTAAAAATCTAAGCATATTATTAAAAACATTATAAGAAAAGGAGGACAGCTTTTCCAGGCTCCCGTACATAAGTACAGTACGATTGGAAACGGAGGCTTGCTTGACTTCCGAGAACTCGGCGGGCATTGAATGCCTACTTTCGAGATGGGATCAGGTAATACCAAGCCCCTATGGCCGTCCAAGGCAATTAGGAAGAATATGCGGTTTAAAAAGCTTGTGGTAAATTTTTGTATATGAAAATAAAAAAAAGTTCGTAAACATTTGTTCAGCACACTTTCCTAAATCTCAGTAAGATTTTTATACTGACGCCAAATCCTTAAGGGTTATGGCAATAGCAATTCCTGCTGAAACAGCAACGCTTGTAGATATAGTTGTAACTGCAGACAGATCAAACGACACAAAAAGAGGCATAGCAATGATTAGCTTAAATGATCCAAGAGAAAAACATCTCGGTCTCGCATTATTGCATGCAGTCGAGGAGAAAATTGAACCGGGATCTTATGTTGTAGAACAACCTGGAAGAGATATGAAATGGTATTTTACTAGAGTTCAACAATAACTTTCCTATCCTCCTCATTAAGTTCCTTAATCAGATTATGTCCTTTGACTTTTTCTTTAATTTCTTTCCACGAATATTTCTTGGAAGCTTTATTCAGCTCATCAAGAATTTCTTTAATCAAAGCATATTTATGATAAATCAATTCTCCTTTTTCCCGAAGCTCAATTTCTTCTTTGCCAAGCGCTTCGATTGTCTGCTTCTGCTCTTCAATTATTCTCTGCAAGTTTTTGAGTTTTTTATCAAACTCTGTTTCCTTAACCTCCCTAAACTGCAGATAAAAGAACGAAAGCGCCTCGCTGAAAGATAAAAATTTCTTTTTGTCATTGCCTTTATAAAACTCCATATCAAAAGGGATGACGTCTATAACCAAATCATTTTCAAGAATAACATAAGCATCAATTTCTTTACTTATTATTTTATCAAGTGAATCATATATCAATTTTATTGTCTTATCATCAACATTCTTGGGATTAATGGTTTTATCAGCATGAGATAATGAACATACTTCCTCAGCATACAGTCCTCCCAATCCCAGTTCTATCGCAAGACAAGTGACTACAGAATCCTTTTTGGAATTTTTAAAAATAATATTCAAATCTTTCAGCTCAAATAAATTATGATTCATCATAGGATAAACATACTTTAATTTCGGCCTTATAGAGCGCTCCCTGAAATCATGATGCTCAAGGGCATTGAGAATTGCATTATTTTCATTGCATAAAATAGCGTTTCCTTTTCCAAAAAATTCTATATAAAAGAATTTCTTCTCATCCTTGATTTTGAAAGTGAATTTTAAAATCCTTTCAGGCTCAAGCTGCTCAGCATTTTCAAGAAAAAAGCCATCAAGATGCTTCCTTAAAAACATTCCAAAGCCAAGAGTTTCGTCATAATTCTCTTTTTCATTAATTAGGTAGGCACTTATGCCAACCTTAATCTTTAATATTTTTTTGCCTGCATTCGTCTTGTAAAAGCTGAAAATTATCAAATCTTCCTCCGGCTGGTAAATCTTGTCTATTTTGGATCCTTTTAATTGGCTTAATTCTTTGGCCAGAAAATGCGCGTCCAGGGAAGATAATTGTTTTTTCATGATTTCTCCACAATAACCAAATCGCCATTTCTGACGCTCTTAAACTCGCTCAGGTCTCCTTTTATTTTGCCGAACACATTTACTTTTGAAGCAGCTTTTATCTCTGTTTCGGTTGAAGCTGGAGTTTTCCCGAAGAAAATACAGAAGCAGCACCCTTCCGGCCAGTAAGCCAAGTCTCCATTTTCAACGACATCATCTGCATCCCCCTCCAAATCTATTTTTAATGGAATCACAAAAAAAATTTCATCACCCCATCTGTTTGCAGCTCCGTCAGTTGGAAGCATCTTAAAAATAGCTTTTGCTGTCGGAGTATTCTTCAGTTCGGCTTCCGCTTCAATATCATTTACAAAAATCTTAATTTTCATTTTATTAAAGTTGATCAGTCCTGACCATGTTTGCATAATCTTTCGCTAATCTAAAAAAAGTTTCAATAGGTTTTTTATCAAATTCGGTTAAATAAAGTAGTCTGTTGCCTTTATTCTTGTAAATACCACCAGAATGAGGAATGATAATAACAAAGAACACGTCATAATAAATTATTATCATTCCTTTCTTCAGTTGTACTTTTTCTTCCTTACCTAAAAATTTCCTAGCAAGTTCTTGTACCTTGGGCACTTCTCCTTGCTGAATATATTTAGAAATTTGATCTAACCATTCTTCTATTTCCGCAAATTCGCCTTTTATGTGCACACCTCCTAGGGTCAGGCCCCTACCTGAGCCGGAGATTGGCATATGAGGCATGAATTTTGTTGGTCTTCCATCAATAAGTAATACCAAATTATATCCCAATTTAAATTCTATAGGCGTGTCAAGGCAAACAAACCTTATAGAATATCTTGAAACTCCCTTAAACTCAGGTTCTTCCCCTTCAGCCTTGATAGAAATTTTCCCACTTGGAAATTTAGTTTTTATTATTGCTTCGATATCACTTGGATTTATTGTTGCCATGTGTGTCAAAAGTTTATTACCCCTAAGAAGGTTTTCAAATCTTTATCGTATTATGCTTCAGCCACTTCTCTATCCTGTCCATACCCCGGGTAATTTCATGTATTGAAGTTGCATAGCTTAATCTGACATGCTTGTCGCTTCCAAATGCAATGCCCGGAACAACGGCAACAAGCGCTTCATCAAGCAGTTTGGATGCAAAAGTCATTGAATCCATTCCAGTCTCTTCGATATTCGGAAATGCATAAAAAGCGCCTTCCGGTTCAATGCATGAAATGCCATCAATCTCGTTTAATCTCTTGTAAATAAATTTCCTCCTCTCATCAAAAGCCTTGACCATGGTTTTCACAGAATCCTGCGGCCCGGAAAGCGCTTCAATGGCAGCCATCTGCGCTACGCTTGTGGGGTTGGAAGTTGAATGCCCCTGCAAGTTATCCATTGCTTTGATTATTTCCTTGGGACCCGATGTGTATCCAATTCTCCAGCCTGTCATTGCATAAGTTTTTGAAACAGAATTTGAGATGAGTGTAATCTTTTTGATATCTTCCCCAAAAGAGGCGATGCTTACCTGTTTATTGTTGCCATAGACAAAATGCTCGTAAACCTCGTCAGAAACAACATAAAAATTGTGCCTCACAGCAAGCTCGGCAATTTTCTTGATTTCTTCCTGGTCAAATACGGCTCCCGTTGGATTGCTGGGGCTGTTTAAAATAAGCATCTTTGTTTTTGGAGTTATCTTAGATTCAACCATTTCTGCAGTCAGCTTGAATTTACTGTCAGTTTCACATAAGACCGTCTTAGCTTCCGCAAGCTTAACCATTTCATCGTAGCTCACCCAGTAAGGAGTTGGCAAAATGGCTTCATCCCCTTTCTCAAGAACGCACATCATTATATTGTAAAGTGAATGCTTTCCTCCGCAGCTTATTAAAATTTCAGAAACATCATAGCTTAATTTATTGTCCCTAATTAATTTATCTGCCACCGCTTTCTTCAGCTCAGCCATACCGCCCGAAGGAGTGTACCTCGTAATGTTATTGTCAATCGCCTTTTTCGCAGCTTGCTTCACATTTTCAGGAGTATTAAAATCCGGCTCTCCTGCCCCGAAAATGACTACATCTTTCCCTTCTTTCTTCAGCTGCTTGGCTTTTGCATCAATCGCCAAAGTAGCGCTCGGCGCTATATTTCTTGCCCTTTGAGATAGCATTTATTGACCACCAATTCTCTTGATTAATCTATTAATATTAAAACCTTTTGTAGTGTCTATTGTAATGATTTTATGTTTTCTTTGTTTTGCTTCGTTCAGGCAAACATCAAAAATCTCAGCCTCAATATTTTCTTTTATTTTTGATTGATGAAATTTTTTCCTATTCAGCCGTTTATTCAGTTCTTTGATACCACATTTAGCAACAATGCAGAAATCAGCATATTTTCGTGGCAGATAATGTGAAAGATGAGAATCAATTATTATTCCTTTTAATTGTTTAAATTTTCCATATTTATTAGTTTTATTTGATTTCTGGATTAATTTTATTTCATTAATAAGTTTATCATTCAATTTATTAACGTCAATAATTTTAGTTTGCATTTTCCTATCATAACCTTCGGATAATTTATGCTTAGAAATAAAGTTATTAACATCAAGATAATAGAAATTCAATTTCTTACCAAGCAATTTAGACAAAGTTGTCTTTCCTGTGCCTGGTGTTCCGGTAACTACGATTATATTCATATTGCTCAGTTTTATAGGATTATATTTAAATATTCTTAGTCTTTTCTTAATTTATGCAGGAAAGCATTGTATTATCAACCACCAAAAAGCAGGAGTTAACGGATATTACCGATCAGGTCAATTCATTAGTAAAAAAGTCAAAAATAAAAAATGGTTTGTGCAATGTTTTCACGGCACATGCAACGGCAGCAATAATCATAAACGAAAACTATGACCCAAATATCTGCCTGGATTTGCTGGATTTTTTAAATAAAATAATACCAAGCGGAATCTGGCGCCACGACAAAATTGACGGCAATGCGGACTCGCACCTAAAATCAGCAATCCTGGGAGCCAGCGAAACAATACCTATAAATAATGGTAAATTACAGCTTGGTCAGTGGCAGGCGCTTCAATTTTGTGAACTTGATGGGCCTCGAAGCGATAGAAAAATAGTTGTAACAATTATTGGTGATTCAAATTAACTGTGATTTATGCGGAAAAGTTGGTGAGCAATTAAGCAGAACACTTATTGAAGGTGTTGAGTTAACTGTATGCGGAGCCTGCAGCAAATTCGGAAAAGTAATCGCAGAAGTAAAAAGATATTCTCCAAAAGAGCAGCATAAAATGATTCAAAGAGCCCAGCCGCAGGCTTCAAAAGAGGAAAAAATACAAATTCTTGTCGAGGATTACGCGGATTTAATTAAAAAAAGACGCGAGTCGGTGGGCTTGAGCCAAAAAGATTTTGCCATGAAGCTGAATGAAAAAGAATCAATGATTCATCACATTGAAACCGGCGCCTTTGAGCCTACTTTGGAAATGGCACGAAAGCTTGAGAGAATTCTTGGAATAAAATTAGTGGAAGAGCACGAAGAAAAGCACCAGATGCAGAAAACAAAGGCAGAAAGCGGTTTCACATTAGGAGATTTTATAAAAATAAAAAAGACTCAATAATAAAGCACTGCAAAAGTTATAACAATCCACAATATAAGGGCTGCAGCAAACCTTTTGTCGGTCAAAACCAATTCCGGATTTCTGGCGATTTTTGAATTGGTGTAAATAAATTGAAAATATCTGAATATTGCGTAAAGCACAACAGGCAAAGTTAAAATTAATTCATAATCCACAGTCAAAGTATAGAAAGTATAGGCAACAATAAGGACCGCAGTCGTTATTATCATCAAGGCGGCGGTCATTTCTTCAGTATAATATAACAATGTATTCCTATGCATTACCGCTCTTTTGCCCAGATTTGCAAGCTCAACTCTTCTTTTTCCGACGGAAAGAAAAAGTGAAAGAAAAAAAGGGCACAAAATAAGCCAGGAAGATATGTAAACATTAATTATAACTGCTCCTGCGACCGCCCTTATTGCAAAATTAACGGCAATCAAAAGTATGTCGGCAAAAATCTCTTTTTTCAGGTAAAATGAGTAAGCAGTTGAGATAATCACAAAAAATAACATAAGCCAAAAGAAATTTATGCTTATCAAATAAGATAAATACAGGCCGGCAGAAAACAAAATGATTGAGAAAATAGCTGCATTTTGAATAGGTATTCTTCCCGAGGCTATCATTCTGGATTTCTTAGATATATCCTGAAGATCGTTTCTTCTGTCTGCAACATCATTAATAATATAATTTGCAGACGAGAGTATTATTAAAATTAAAAAACCGAAAAAACTTGATATCAGCTTTTCAAAATTAAAAATATTGAATGAGAAAAATATCGCAAGAAAAACTAGAAGATTTTTGTACCACTGTTCTGGCCGCATTATCCTAACATAGTTAAACGCCCTCATTACGACAGATTCGCAATAGTTATTTAAATAAGTTTTTATCTGCAGATATTAATGAGCACAAATGAAATAGCCAAAAGATGCCCAACTTTGGGACTGAAAGTATACACTTATCTGAGGTTCCTAATCCTGCCCATAAAGAATATCGATGAAATTGTGCCAAAAAGCGGCAAAATAATAGACTATGGGTGCGGCTTTGGAATTATTTCTTTTTATCTCGGGTTATCATCAAAATACAGGAAAATAATCGGAATAGAGTTTAATGCTGAAAGAATTAAAAAAGCAAGATTAATCGGCAGGAATATCGCGAATGTAAAATTTGAAGTCGGAGATGCTTCAAAAATAATAATTAGAAAATCAGATATTCATTTATTGGTTGATGTTCTTCATCATATCTCTTATGATAAGCAGATTCTTCTATTGAACAGCATAATAAAATCCATGAAAAAAAATAATTTAATTATAATCAAGGATATTGACAGGAAGCCGTTTCATAAGTATTTATGGAACTATATGCATGACAAAATAATGACCCTAAATGATAAGCTCTATTTTAGAAATCATGAATGGTTTGAATCCTTTTTCAAAGAAAGTAATATAAAGACTGAAACGATCAGGTGTGATAATTTCTTTTATTCACACTTCATAATCATTGCGAAAAAATAAACTGCTCATTCTCATTAATTTTTTTATAATAAGAAATTTTAAAATTATTCTTTAATAAATTAATGAACTGTGTGGTTTTCTTGGGGCATTCAGAGTCTTTTGGATGGCAGGGTATATCTCCCGTATCCACTAAAATATAAGAAATATTGGATTTATTTTTATTAACATAATTGAGATAATAATCTATTCTGCTGGAATTATAAAGCGGATAATAAATCAAATTTAGTTTTGTATCGGAATATATTGTAATAAATGGATTTGTCGTCAGTACTTCTCCGTTAATTTTTTTATAAGACATATAAGAATAAAATTCCTTATTATTTAAGTTTTGATGAAAATTTCTTATTGTATAATTCAAAACTAAGAATAAAGATATTAAAAATACAAGGGTTAATGCAATTTTGATATATTTCGTGTTCAATCTGCTAAAAATTCTGGTAATACCATAACCGGAAATCATGGCAATAAAAGGCAGCACAAGCACGGGATATCTTTCCGTCTTGCAGCCCAGGCTGGAAAAATAGATAAGGGATGCAGCGACATAAAATAAAATTTGAACCTTATTGATTTTGTTTTTATTAAAAAATACAAAGGTAGTCCCAATTATGAAAAATAAAAACAGAAAATTATCCCGTACAATCAAGGGAAAATAATAATAAAACGGCTGCCTGTAAAGTATGTTGCAGCCGACAACATTGTCTATGACATATTGCGCGGATTTTAATGGAAATAAAATAGCATCATAGCTGAAATAATTAAACAAGAAATATGGGAAAATTATCAAGATGAATCCAAATCCTATATAAAAAATCTTTTTAAAATATTTAGAAAAATCATGCTTGTTGAAAGATAAATAAAATGTTTCTATAATAAATATCACAATCAAAAAAAGTCCTGAAGGAAATTTGGTCAGGAAAGCAAGACCAAATAAAACTCCAGAAATAAAATTTTTCTTCTCAAGATAAAAATAAAATCCCAGCAATAGGAAGAAAACAGCTAAAATCTCGACCAGTATCTGATGGCCTGCCTTTAGCATTAAAGTAGAAAAAGCAAGTAAAATTGAAGCGGCAATTGCAGTATTTTTATCAAATAATTTATTGGATAGCGTATAAGCTAAGATTATTACTCCAATAGAAATCAGCAAAATAAATATTTCTCCAGATATTAGTGGATTTAATCCAATCTTCCAGAAGAATCCAAGAATTATCGGAAGTGTTAATGGCCTTATAGGCTCCCATAATCCTGCCTGGCCGTGAGAAAACAAATATTTCCCCATACCGACATAAACTGCCGAGTCCCACCCAGCATTATCAAAACTTATAAAAGCAAAATTGAGGATCAGGAACAATATGATTACAATAACTAACCCTGAATTATCTTTCAGTTTCATTTTAACAGCCTGATAAGAATTATATTAGTCGATTAGCTTATTCCCATGCTTATTCAGCATATACCACTCCATTGGAACTTTTGCAATGGCTTTTATTATGCCAACGTTTACATAGTAAGTCACAACTAATCCGTAGCTGAATGACGATGCTATCATTTTCAGAGTCAGTTTGCTTTTGTTTGCTTTTAGCAAAGCCACGCATCCTGCAATCAGCAAACCGCTCGTGAGGAGAATGTTTCTTGTCAATTCATAACTGAGCTTCCCCCATTCGACAGGAGCAGGAGCATGTGTTATGAAGCTCAGCGTTCCGGTTGTAAAAAGTGCTGCCAATAGCACGGCAATAAGATAGCCGCTCAAGAAAATTGCCATGTAAGTTTTATCAATCAGGCTGATTTTTTTGCTTCTTAAGATAGTGAAAAAGTGATTTTTCCATGAATATATGACGCCATAAGCCCACCGCATCTGCTGTCGATACAAATCTCTCAAAGTATGAGGCACTTCCCCGTCGCAATCAAGGCCTTCAATGTATTCTATTTTATATCCACTTTCGAGAAGCTTCAAAGAGAATTCAATGTCCTCAGTCAGATTTCCGGATTCCCATCCGCCTAATTCAATCAAAGTGCTCTTTCTTACAGCCTCTGCCGAGCCGCACAGAAAGCTTATTTTTCTTTGAGTGTGAATAAAAGGCAGAGTCACATAATGGCATGTATAGATTATTGTTGCGCCAAGCGAGGTCACCATATTTTGACCCGGGTTTATTAATTTCCATCTTGCCTGAACTCCGGCAATATTCCCGTCTTTCATAAATGGCGTGACAATTCTAGAAAGAAAATCCGGCTCGGGTACAAAATCAGAGTCAAATACAACCAAAACTTCTCCTTTGGAATATTTCAGCATATTGTTCAGGTTGCCTGGCTTGTAGCCTTCGTTAGTTTCCCTTTTTATTACTTTCACCAAATCGTGCTTTTGCGCAAACTGCGTTATTTTTGCTGAAACCTCCGGCCTGTTGCTGTCATCACCAATGATTATCTCGTACTTGTCTTGCGGGTAATCAAATCTTAAACAGCTCTCAGCGCACCTTATCGCAACGAGCTCATTAAATGTAGGAATCTGCACTGTAACAAAAGGCAGTTCCCCTTTGTATTCCTTATCTTCTTTCTTTTTTTGTTTGTGGAAGGCGGCATAAATTGCCATTACCAGGTATATTGCTGACATAATAACTGTAATTACCAGTAGAACTTTAAAGGTGCTTTCAAATATATTATGCAAAACGTCCAATATATTTCTTCCGATAGAACTATACCATGAAAAAAAGCTTGTTACCCTGTCCGCAAATAAGGCAACATATTGTTTTATGATATTAATTAGGCTCATTATCTCACTTTATATAGTAGCTTTTGGTCCAAAACCGGTTCCTCAATAAGCTGACTAAGATTATTATATTTAAAACTATTGTATAAGGAAAGTAAAAGAAGATTGCCAGCACGTTTTTTAAGGTTATCCTATCTTTAAATATCTTGAGGGCAGATATGCTTAAGATAGTTGTCATCAGGCCCGACAGCACGCCAAAAATACTGTATATTGAGACGCCGGAATCAGGAATTTGGTATATGACATAAACGGGGCCGAGCAGGCTGAACCACTTGAAAAAATAGCTGAAAACAGCATAAAAACTCTGAGTGTTATATGGAAGCCAGTAATTGACTTGATAAATTATCAGCGGCAATGACAGAAATGCATAGAACGACCACCAGAACTGGCTGATGTAAAAAAAAATTATCGACGGGGAGGATTTCCTTGAAAACAGTGTCTTGTTTTTGACTATTGACTGGAGGGTTCCAATCCACCATCTGGAGCGCTGTTTGTATAAATCCTTAAAATTATCAGGAACAACTGTATAGCCGAATGCCATTGGCGAATTTAATGTTTTATATCCAGCTCTTCTCATTTCCAAAGCTATGTCCTGGTCTTCTGCCAATGTGTCTTTTTTGAAGTGGCCGATTTTTTTTAGAGTAGTTTTCCTGTAGCATGCCAGCGACCCGGAAAACCAAATCCCGTTGTTAAAAACTGTTGAGAAGCTGTTTGCTATCAGGTTGATGAAATGGTATTCCACATTCTGAAAGGCGCTTGCAATGGATTTTTTATTTTTTACGTTGTTGTTTCCTGTTGTGGCCCCGACTTTTTCATCAGCCAGGGGAATTAGCAGTTCGCGGAGGCAGTTCTTGTCAAGAGTTGTGTCGGCATCAGCTGTAAAAATAAAATCATGGGAAGAACTTCTTGCGCCCAAATTCAGCGCTTCGACTTTCCCAAGATGGTTTTGCCTGAGTATTTTGATTTTTTTATATTTTTTAAGCAGTTCCAGCGTGTTGTCTTTTGAGCCGTCATCAACAACTATGACTTCCATCTTTTCTTTTGGATAATCAGAGTTAAAAACAGAATCCACACACTCTTGTATATTTTTTTCCTCATTATAAGCAGGAATCACTATGCTTACATTTGGCTCGAATTTCACGGTTTTATGCTTGAAAAATCTTGAAATAACAAAAACTGAAAAGATGAAAACTAAAAAAGCAAACAGCACTCCGAAAAGCACGCTGGATATAAGCATTATTATGTCTTTCATTGGGTCAAATTGTTATTAAGAATAAGCAGGTGAGCTTTTAAACGTTTCTGATAGCTAGGCCAAGAATTTTAGCCCTATGCTGGTGCATATGCTCTTATTTCCGAATAGGCACATGCCAACACCAATAAAATAAGTTATCCATACTAAGGCTCCAAGACTTATACCGGTTAAAGCAAGCCATTTCCCATCGTATTTTGACGGTTCTTTTTTAATATTTATCAAAGCTCTCATGCCGAAATATATCGCCCCAATTCCAAAAATAAGATTAAGTATAGGTATCCAGAATGTTAATCCAAAAATAAATGATATCATTGCTTTAAGGCTTGATTTCTTGAATTTATTGCCTGCTTTTTCCATAAGTTAAGTTAAGTGGTTCGATATTAAAAGTTTGTGATAAAAAAGTTTAGTTCATTCGGAATTTTGCTAATAAAATTTTAATTTTTAAAATTGTAACGATAAAGATGATTTATAGCAAATTTTATAATAATCTGGGTTATACTAATCAGGAATGGAAGAAATAAATCATATCATTGACAACAAAACGCCAACCGGAAGCAGAATATTGGATGAAGTACTGAATGGCGGCTATGAAAAAGATGTCATAACAACAATTTACGGACCTGCCGGCGCCGGCAAAACGGTAATCTGCATTTTGGCAGCGATGACAGCAGTCAAAAACGGCAAGAAAGTCATCTATGTGGACAGCGAAGGCGGTTTTTCTGTCGAAAGATTAAAACAGGTAGCTTCCAGCACAAATGATGACTACAAAGAAATATTAAACGGCATGATTTTCCTTAGGCCAACAAGCTTTGACGAGCAAAAGAAATCCTTTGAAAAATTAAAGGAAATTGTAAATGATAAAATAGGAATTATTATTGTTGATTCAATAGCAATGCTTTACAGGCTGGAGTTGGGCAAAAGTGAAGATTTCCAGGAAGTTAACAGGGAACTTGGAAGGCAAATAGGGTACCTTACTGAAATTGCAAGAAAAAAAAACATACCTGTTTTGATAACCAATCAAATCTATATGGATTTTGATGAAAAGAACAAGGTCAATATTGTTGGTGGGGACATTCTCAAATACGGAAGCAAATGCCTGATAGAGCTGCAGATAACCCCGGACGGAAACCGGAGGCTCATCATAAGAAAACACAGAAACATCCAGGCAGAAAAAGAGCTATTGTTCAAAATAGTTGAAGCAGGCATAACAGCAGCAAAAGAGAGCAAAGGGTTTAAGTTGTTTTGATTATGAACCCATTTTAAACTACATCAGGTTTTATTCCTTGTTCTCTAAATTTTTTTAAAATCTTGTCATAAGTTTTATCGTTATAGAATTTAGGTGATTTAAGATTCTCATTTATGTTCTTTTTTGAAGCATAAATCGTATTTATTGCCCCAGAACTACCTTCGAGGTTTTTAATAAGAAATTCCCTATGCTCTGGAGTATCTGAAATTAGCCACACCAGCAATGCTTTCCTTTCATCTTTCCATTTAATCATACTTTCACCCATTTTGACCTGAAATAAAGAATATTTATATTACTTTCTGTCAATATTTTACTTTTGAATCAATGGTAGTTTTGAGGCGAAGCGTATTTATGACAAAGTTTTTATATCCTTATTAAAAAGTATATTCTGATGAGTATACATGAGTAATAATGAAACGGTTATAATCGCATTGATTTCTTTGGGAATTGTAGTAATTGGATTAAGTTGGCGTGTATTTTCTGAAGGAAAATTATTTCAAAATAGGAATCAAGGATTAACTTTTTTAGGTTTTGTTTTGTCGATTCTTGGTTTTGTATCGATATTAACTACTTTTTTTAGTCACATATATTTTTCGTTGATAAATGTACAAGGGCAATATTTCACGCTTTTGGAAGGTTTTAATGTATGTAATTCTTGGATGACTGGATTGGGTAGTGCAATTTCTGAAGAATTTTTAAATTTTTGCAGAACTATTAATATGTTCTTTTATTTGTCAATAATTTCTTTAATATTAGGGATAATTTTTATCGTTATTGGATTGATAAAGAGGAAATGACTTTTCGGACAAAGCTTAGGTTCCCGCAACCTTTTTATACCGATATATATAATCCTAACCCTATGGGGAGCAATAAGTTTAAAGAATTTCTAGATAGACAGAAGGCTGTTCAGGATGACAAAACAGCAATAGAAATCCAGCACAAGAAAGGAAAATTAACGGCAAGAGAGCGCTTAAAATATCTGTTAGATTCAGATTCGTTCACAGAACTTGGGGCTTTTGCAGAGCATCACAGCAAGGAGCTGGAAAACAAAAAGAAAGCCGGTGATGGCGTCATAACAGGCCATGGCAGGATTAACAAAAAGCAGGTTTTTGTTTATGCACAGGATTTCTCATTCATGGGCGGCTCAATGGGCGAGATGCACAACAAGAAAATAGCCCACGTCATGGAACTGGCATTGAAAACAGGCTGTCCAATAATCGGATTATTAGATTCAGGCGGGGCAAGAATTCAGGAGGGCGTTTCCGCATTGGACGCTGGAGGAAAAATTTTCCAGCTAAATACAATCTCATCAGGAATTATTCCGCAGATTTCAGCAATTCTTGGGCCATGCGCAGGAATTGCAGTTTATTCTCCAGCTTTGACAGATTTTATTTTAATGACGAAAAAATCAAGCTATATGTTTATCACAGGCCCGGATGTAATTAAATCAGTGACCGGAGAAACAATAGATTTTGAAAGCCTCGGCGGCGCAACAGCACATGGCCAGAAAAGCGGTGTTGCGCAATTCATGGCAGATGATGAAAAAGAATGCCTGGATATAATTAAGGTTTTGTTAAGCTATATCCCCCAAAACAATCTTGAAACTCCGCCTTACAATGCATCGGATAATCCAAAAAGAGAAACAAAAAAATTGCAAGACATTGTTCCAGAAGACCCGAAGAAAACTTACGATATCAAAGAGGTTATTTCAGAAATTTTTGACAGGAAAACTTTCTTTGAAGTCCATCCGTATTATGCAGACAACGTAGTTGTGGGATTCGCAAGGCTAAATGGAAATTCAGTTGGAATAGTTGCCAACCAGCCAAAAGTTTTAGCCGGATGCTTGGATATTAATTCATCTGATAAAATCGCAAGATTTGTAAGATTCTGCGACTGCTTTAATATTCCTTTAATTAATTTAGTCGATGTTACTGGGTATCTGCCAGGAACAAACCAGGAGCATCATGGAATTATAAGGCATGGCGCAAAAATATTATTTGCTTATTCCGAGGCAACAGTTCCGAAAATTTCTCTTGTTTTAAGAAAAGCCTATGGCGGAGCATATATTGCGCTTGTATCAAAAGACATGGGCTATGACAAGGTTATTGCGTGGCCAGCTGCTGAAATTGCAGTTATGGGTGCTGAGCAGGCAGTAAACATTGTCAACAGGGACGAAATAGCAAAAAACCCGAAAGCAAAATCTGAACTGGTGCAGCAATACTCTGAAAAATACCTTAATCCCTATGTTTCTGCAAAGCTTGGGAAAGTTGACATGGTCATCGAGCCGAAAGATACGAGAATAGCCTTGATAAAATGCCTTGAGATGATTATTTCTAAGCGCGAGAAGCGCCCTGCAAAAAAACACGCGAATATGCCCTTGTGATTTAACAAATGGAAGATCTCACTGTTAAAGTCGATGGCAAGGAATATCAGGTGTTTGTTGAAGAAACAGAAGACGGAAGAATATTGGTTCATTGCGGAAATGATGTTTATGAAGTTGAGACTAAAAAGGACGCCGGCCCAAGTGCAATAGAAAGGCTCCAGAAAAAAGAATCCAGCGCTGATGCAAATGAAATCATTGCTCCGTTGCCAGGATTAATTTATGAAATTAAAATTAAGACCGGAGATAAAGTAAATAAAGGCCAGAGCTTGTTTATTTTGATGGCAATGAAGATGGAAAATGATATTATAGCACCAAGAGACTGCGCAATAAAAGAAATCAAGGTAAAAAAAAATGACAATGTCAGCCGTGGAGATGTTTTGGCAATAATAGAGTGAAAATATTAAATCAAAAAAAAATCAGGAGTGATAAAATGCAAAAGCAAAAATTGAAGGGAATGATTTTTGCTGCTTTATTTGCGGCACTTACTGGTGTTGTTGCCTGGTTTAAAATTCCGTTGCCATTCACCCCAGTTCCGATTACACTGCAGACTTTGTTGGTTTTGATGAGCGGCGCAATGCTTGGCCCAGCCTACGGCGCTCTGGCAATGATAATCTATCTTATTTTAGGAGCAATTGGACTGCCGGTTTTTGCTGGCGGCAGTTCCGGATTTGGCACTTTGCTCGGGCCGTCAGGAGGGTACTTACTCAGTTATCCGATTGCAGCTTTTATCATTGGAAAAATGCTCGAAAAAAAGAAATTAAGCAAGTTCCTAAAATTTATTTCTTTTATATTAATAATTATTTTAGTAGTTCTCGTTGCATTAGATGCAATTTTCAAAATTGGAATAATAAAACTTGGCGATAAGGCTATGATTTCGTTAATTACAGAGCAGCAAAGGGCAAGCCTCATAATTATAAGCTTAGGATTATTGCTTCTGTTTTCATTTATAGTATTCTACGCAAAAAAAGCAAAGTCATTTTCTTTGAATGTTGTGCTTGCAATGTTTGCCGGCACTTTGATAATATATCTTCTTGGCGCTATTCAGGGAAAGTTCGTGACAGGACTGCCGTGGAGTGCAATATTCGTAGGATGGGTTCTCCCTTTCATTATAGGTGACACTTTAAAGTTGGTTGTTGCAGCATGGGTTGCAAACAAGATTGATGCCAAGAAGTATATGAAATGAAACCAAAATTGGTCTTATTTGATATTTTTTCCTACAGCTGCATGAATTGCCTGCGCTCTTTAGAATACATTAAAAGAATTAATAAAAAATATAAAAAATTCGGATTGGAAACAATAATCATCCACCCTCCGGAATGGGAATTCGAGAAAAATAAAAATAATATCAAGTCTGCACTGAAAAAATATAATATAAAATTCCGAATTAAGATTGACAAGGATCGCAAGATTATTAGGAAATTTAATGTTAATTTCTGGCCAACACAAATTCTCGTTCATGGCAATAAGTTAGTATATAAACATGCAGGTGAGGGAAATTATAAAAAATTAGAAGAGTCGCTAATCAAACATTTAGAAATAAATATAAAAAAAATCTTCAATAATGAGCCAAAATATACAAAAATTCCAACTATATACTGCGGAAAAAGAACGAAAGGGTTAATTTCAAAATCAAATAAAGAGCTAAAATTCGGAACTGTATACACAGATAAAAATTGGGTTCAAAAAGACGAATACCTTCAGTCATTAGCAGACAATTCCTCTTTAACAATGCTAACAAAAGGAACCATTGCAAATTTTGTTGCAAAATCAATAAATAATAAATCAATTAAAATAAAAATAATCCTAAATAATAAATTAATAAAAGGATTGGTAATTAATAAGCCACAGTTATACCAGATTATTAAATCAAAAAATAGTGCCCAAAAACAATTAACCATAATAGCTCCAGAAAACCTGGCAGTTTATTCGTTTTCATTTCAATGATACAGGCAAAAAATTTAAATTTCAGGTATGAAGAAGACTGGATTTTAAAAAATATAAGCCTAAGTATAAAAGAAGGCAGCTTTACTGCGATAATTGGCCCAAATGGCTCCGGAAAAAGTACATTGGCAAAGCACTTCAATGCAATCCTTGCCCCAAGTGGAGGAAATGTTTATGTCGATGGTGTTGATACAAAAAAAGATGAGTTCAATGCAAGAAAAGAAGTTGGATTTGTCTTCCAGAATTTCGAAGATCAGCTAGTTTATTCTACAGTTGAAGAAGATGTTGGGTTCGGACTGGAAAATCTGGAGTTCGGCTATGGTAAAATTAAAGAAATTGTTAGTCAAATTCTAAATCAATTGAAGATTAGCCATCTTGCAAAAAGAAACGTCAATATGATTTCTCTTGGGCAAAAGCAGCTGGTTGCATTGGCAGGAGTTCTTGCAATGAAGCCAAAATATATTATTTTCGATGAGCCCACAACAATGCTCGATGCAAAAAACAAAAAAAATATCATGGAAGTTATTGAGGGCTTAAATAAAAAAGAAAAAATCGGGGTAATCCTAATAACAAACGTTCTTGATGACCTAAAATACGCAGATAGCATAATTGTTCTCAAGGATGGAAAATTGATTTTTGACGGTAAAAAATCACAATTAAATAAAAAAATATTGACACGAGCGGGACTGTATGATTAAAATGCTGACGTTCGGTCAATATGTCGATAAGAGCTCAATTATCCACAATTTAGATGCAAGGTTAAAATTAATCTACGTTGTTTTATTAAGTATTCTGGTATTTTTTATTCACAATTTAAAAGAAATTATTATTTTATCAGCATTTATAACTACAATTTTATCATTATCTAGAATTAGTTTGAATAGTTTAATAAAAAATCTACGACCTTTTTATTTCGCCTCAATTTTCATTTTAATAATGTATTTGCTGTTCGCAAGAAGCCAGTTAATATTTGGAATTTTGGCAATCTGGAGATTTTTAATGCTGGTATTAATTTCATTAATATTTACTTTTACAACAAAAATTTCAGGCATAATTACTGCAATTGAAAAGTTAGCCAAGCCGTTAAAAGCCTTTAACATTAAGCCAAGAAACATAGCGACGATGATTTCAATAGCGATAAGGTTTGTGCCATCCATGTTTGTTGCAATGGAAAAAACAAGGGAAGCAATGATTTCAAGATTGGCCGATTTCAAAAAAATAAAACACATAAATCGGTTTATGGTTGTGATGCTAGAAAAAATGCTGAGATCTGCTTCAAATTTAAGCGATGCGATGCAGGCAAGATTATACAATGAAAACGTAGAAAATAAAAAAATAATAAAATTCAAAAATTATGATTATGTATCTATAATGATTGTTTTAATTTTAATTGCAGTTATTTACTAGAATTTCTCTGGCCGAATAAGATTCCTGCCAAAACATTCATTGCCCACGCCTGAAACACATTTATTTTTAAAATGCTTCCAAACACAAAATTCCACAGCCACATTACAGGAAATGCCAGAATAAGCCCCACAAGTGCGCTCAATATGATGACAAGAATCATAGCATAAGCTAAATCCAAAATTCTTTTTAACACAGGAACACTGTCCAAAAACCCCATGCCCTATGGAAAGTCACATGGTTTTTAAAGATTGTGGAAAGTTAAATAGCAAATTAAATAAACCGAACTCAAAAACAAACTTATCATGAAAACAAACAAAACAGAGCAAAGGGTTTTTTACGCCGATACTGACCACGGCGGAGTTGTTTATTACTCAAATTATCTGAAATGGTTTGAAATCGGAAGAACAGAGTTGTTAAGAGATTATGGATTTGATTATGCAAATTTTGAAGAACAGGGCTTAATTGCCCCGGTTGTTGAAGTGCATTGCACTTACAAGCATCCTGCACAGTACAATGACAAGATTTTGATTAAAACAAAAATAGAAAAAGTAGGAAATAGCAGTATAAAGTTTTATTATGAAATTATGAAACAAAATGACAAAAAACTTTTAGCAGAAGGATATACAGTTAATGTTTTTGTCAACAAGAAAACAATGAAATCTGTTCCAATCCCGAAAAATTTAAGAAACAAGCTTGAAGAAAAATAATCAGTATCTGACTCTTAGATCACCTTCAATAATTTTAACTAATTTATTATTCTTTAATTTTAATAATAAATTGCATTCATTGTCAATTCCGATTGCTTTTCCTTTAATTTTATTTGTTCTTGTCATAACAGTTACGTTTTTGTTAAGAGTATCACAATACTTCTTCCAGATTTTAATAATATTTTTTAATTTATTTTTGTTATAATAATCCGTATAAATTTTAAAGTAATGACTAATTATAGTATCGGCTAATTTTTCAATGTTAATTTTTTTATTCTTAATAATTTTTAATGATGTTGCAATGTCCCAGATATCATAAGGAAAATGATTTTGATTGACATTCAGCCCAAAACCGACAACAACATAATTTTCCTTCCCAAAATTGCCTTCGGTAAGAATCCCGCACAATTTCTTGCCTTTGTAATGAACATCATTCGGCCATTTGATATTTGTATTTATTTTAGTTATTTTTTTGACGGATTCAACAACAGAAATTGCGGCGGCAAAAGTTAAGTATTGCAAGTCCTTGACATTCTCAGGTTTTAATAAAATTGACATCCACAACCCGCCTTTTGAAGAATGCCATTTTCTTTTGAATCTTCCTCTGGCTTTCGTTTGAACATCAGAGATGATGATGATATTGTTTAATCCTTTCTTAGAGAATTCTTTGGCCTTATCCTGAGTTGAGGTTAAGGATTTGAAATGGTAGATTTTGTATTGTGGCATTTGAATTGATAAACTTTTTTATTTTTTTCTATTGTCCTTTATTGTTCTTGGGGATTTCCAAAAATGAGTTTTTATATATTTTAGATGAAATGCAATTAGAAAGATAAATAAAGCAATGTATACCGTATATAATAAGGAAAAGGCTGTCGGCTCTGTGTTTTTATAGATATTAACCGGCCACTTTAAATAAAGTTCACCATTAACAAATCCATTAACTATATTCCAGCCTAAATAAAGTAAGATAATTGTCATAACTAACAGATAAAAAGAACTTGGTTTTGTTTTGTCCATTTTTAATAGCAAAGGATATTATTATTGTTCAATTTGATTATCAATTGATTAGAAATATTAAAACTTATTCCTCAAAACTGCCTTCGTTCATTGAATCCTGCCGCGCGGCCATTGTCCACGGATTAATTTTTTGCTTGTTATCCTGTTTTTTTGAAAGGTACTGTGAAACCGCAGTTGTGACAATCAAAACTTTTTTCTCTTTTGTAAGCACTTCTCCCTTAACGGGCTTCATTTCATTAAGCTCTTCCATTATGCTGTTGTTTGCAATAAAAGAAGTTGTAATGTTTCCCTTGAGGAATTGTCTCTTGCTCAAAACAAGTTTGTGGAATGGGATTGTTGTCTTGACTCCATCAACTATAAACTCATCGAGGGCTCTTTTCATTCTCTCAACTGCCTCGTGTCTTGTCCTCCCATGACATATAATCAAGGCAATCAATGCATCGAACTGGGGTAAAATTTTATAGCCCGTGTGGGCAGAACTGCTTATCCTGATTCCGGGACCTCCGGGTGGAAGATAATTGACTATTGTCCCGGGTGACGGAGCAAAGCCGTGCAATGGGTCTTCTGCATTTATCCTGCATTCAATGGCGTGTCCGGTTATTTTTATATCTTCCTGCCTGTAAGCCAGTTTAGCGCCTTCTGCAAGCTTGATCTGTTCCTTTACAAGGTCAACATTGGTCACCATTTCTGTCACACCATGCTCAACCTGTATTCTCGTGTTCATCTCAATGAAATAAAAATTCCTGCTTTTGTCCACCAAAAATTCGACGGTTCCGGCACCTTCATATCCTATTGCCATTATGGCTTTTACAGCAGCGCTCCCCATTGCTTCCCTTAATTCAGGGGTCAGCGCTGGGCTTGGCGATTCTTCCACCAATTTCTGATGCCTTCTTTGTATGCTGCAGTCCCTTTCTCCAAGATGGATTACATTGCCATATCTGTCAGCCATAATCTGGAATTCAATATGCCTGGGCTCTTCAAGATACCTTTCGATATAAACTGACGCATCTCCGAAAGCATTTTCGGCTTCCTTGCTGGCATTCTCATAGGCATTTTCAAGTCCTTCTTCTCTTGTGACTATTCTCATTCCTTTTCCTCCGCCGCCGGCAGAAGCCTTGATAATTACGGGAAATCCAATCAGCTTCGCAATCTTCAATGCATGTTTGTAGTTTTTCAAATCTTCTTTGATTCCTTCTATAACCGGAACATTGGCCTTGAGCATAGCTTTCTTTGCCTCTACCTTGTCACCGAGTTTTTTAATCATTTTTGAAGAAGGCCCTATAAATTTGATGCCTTTATTCTCACATAATTTAGCAAATTTTGGATTTTCTGACAGAAAACCATAGCCTGGGTGAATAGCATCGCAATCGGCCTGCTTAGCCAGATTAACCATTTTCTTTATATCAAGATAATTCTTCGGCTTGCCAATATTATATGATTTATCGGAGAACTTTACTTGAAGTGAGTCTTTTTCCTCTTCTGAGTAAATAACAACGCTTTCAATTCCCAGCTCTCTGCATGCCCTTATAATTCTTAAAGCGATCTCTCCGCGATTTGCAATCAATATTCTTTTGAATCCCCCGTTTTTCAAAACAGTATAGTTCTTTTCCTTGCTTCTGTTGATGCCAAGGCCCTTGGTCAATACTTCCAGAAATGATTTATTGGAAGGATTATGCAGAATATCTTCAATTTGGTTTTCATCCACATGAGGCAGCCTTTTCATTACGTTTGCAGTTATGAGGCTTCCGACATTAACTTTTGATGAATTAAATAATTCTTTGCTTGGGGCTATCATGTGCTGGCTGACTATACTTTCAAAGTGCCTATATATAGCGGGGAACTTTTCCTCTATTTTGGCTATTGATTTGTGAGTTAAATTATGTGCTTTTTCCAGAGGCTTAAGAGCATAATTGAGAGTATCAACTAGAAATTTCATTCTTAAATTAAGCTCCATTTTGGCCTTTTTGTCCTTTAGCACTGCTATGCTTACTTGATTGGTGATTTTATAAAGCTTTGCACAGTTTATAGTCTAAATATAGATAATATAAAATATAGCTTATAATATAATTATTAGATAACATTATGGTAGAAAGTTATTTAAAGCAACCAAAGTTTAGAAATCAGGGCAAATGGAACAATTTAACGAATACAAAAACAAAAAGGGAGAGATAGAAACAGAAAATGTCATGAAGATTATCCCTTACAACGAACACTTCCTTTTTGTGGATAAAGTACTAAGTTTAAGCAATAACAGAATTGTTGCAGTTAAAGATTTAAACGGTAGAGAAGACTTTTTAAAAGGTCATTTTGTGGATTTCCCCATAATGCCTGGAGCATTGACAGTTGAAGGCATGGGGCAGGCGGCCACTTTGCTTGCAAGAAGCAACATTCTCAATCATCAAACTAAAGACGTGCTAGCTCACAAGCTAAAAGAAGTTAAGTTTTTAGCCCCTATATTCCCAGGCTCCCTGATAAGGTATGAAATTGATTTAATTGCGCAGGATGAAAGAGGGGCAATATTTCAGGGCAAATCATTTGTAAAAGAAAACTTAGTAGCAGAGGCACTTTTTGTTGTGGCTATTGTTGACAAATCGGATTTCAGGACAAAGTTTTCCAAATGAGGTGTGTATTCTATGTACATTAAAGGCGTGGGTATGACAAAGTTTGGGGCGCAGGCAGAGTCAAGCCAGGAGATGGTTTATGAAGCAACTCTTGAGGCCCTGTATGATGCGAATATGAGTCCAAATGATATAGATGCAATTGTAGTTGCTGCAATTGACAGCGAAACTACGGGCGAGAGGCAGAGGCTGTTTACCTCAGTCATAAGTAGCATGCTAAAGAAAAAGATTCCAATCCTTAATTCCATCGCAGTCTGCGCCAGTGGAGGGGCAGCTTTATGGAGTGCAAACAAACTTGACTATAATAATGTTTTAATCGTAGGTGTTGAAAAACTCCTATCAAATAATTCTTTTAGGGTCACTGATGAAATTATGATGGCAGCTGAAAGAATTTATGAGCAAACTGAAGGACTGAACTTTCCAGCTCAAAATGCATTAGTAGCGCAGCAGTACATGCTAAAATATGGGGCAACAATGGATGATTTGGCTTTAGTTGCCTTCAAAAACCACAAGAATGCTTATCTTAATCCCAAAGCAAGATTTTATAAAAAAGAAGTTACTTTAAAACAAATCAGGAAATCTCCAGTTGTTGCTTCTCCTTTAAGGTTATTTGATTGCAGCCTTTCAGTTAATGGTGCTGCGTCAGTTATAATATCAAAAGACAAGACTGATATTGAAATAGCGGGCTCAAGTTTATACACTGACAGAATGTCAGCCTTTGAAAGTCCCGACATGACAACTTGGGAGGCAAGCAGATTGGCAGCAGAAGAAGCTTACAAGCAGGCAAACATAACCCCAAATGATATTGATATTGCAGAAATTCATGATGCTTTTACATCAGTTGAATTAATTTCATATGAAGACTTAGGATTTTGCGGGAAAGGGGAGGGAAAAGAGTTGA
>DATDZA010000017.1:0-80988 GCA_035288865.1 Candidatus Nanoarchaeia archaeon | reverse complement strand
AGATTTGAAACAAAAGTTTTTGGCTTTTCAACAAAATCCTTTAGAATTCCTTTTTTCTCTATAATCACTCCAAAATTTTTAGGGTCTTTGACTATTGTTGTCAAAATTGAGTATTGATACTTAATGCAGTTTTCAATATCTTTCTTAGAATAAATATCATCGCCCATCATTAAAATAAATTTATCCTTGATATAGGGTTCTGCAACAGATAAAGCGTGCGCCGTTCCTAATTGTTCTTTCTGCCCAACATATTTTAATTTCATATTTTTATATTTGTTTCCGAAATGATTTTTTATCATCTCTTTTTTATAACCGACAACAAGAATTACCTCATCCACAAATCCAATTAAATTATCTAAATTATGCTCAAGAATTGTTTTATTTGCAGCTTTAAGGAGCGGCTTTGGCCTTGTAAGTGTTAAAGGGTAAGTTCTTATCGATTTACCGGCCGCCAGTATTACTGCCTGCATTTTAGAGCAATTTAATCTTTAGTGATTTGCTTCTTTCTTTGGAATAATCCGATTTAATTAACTCCTTCAGTAAATTTTCCGGGAAAATATATTTTCTTTCATCAATTGCATAAATTTTCTTGTTTTTCTCGAATGTTTTTTTGTGAGTTTTCTTAAAATTATCAACATGCAGTTTCATTTCCAATGGCGGGCCTTCGACTTCCACAGTTTTTTGCAACGGGCCTTTATTAAAAATAAAATAAAAAACAGAATTGCTGTTTTTGTTCCATTCCCAATCGGATTTAATCATTTTAAAATCATATTTTGCAAACTGCTGGCTTAAGAATTCAAAGATTTTCATTAACTTGCTGCCTACAACATCTATTTTTCCATTTAGTGGCACTGCCTCAATAATGATTAATGTTTTATCCTTTGTCTTAAGTCCTAAAAATAAAGATTTTAAATCTTTTTTCAAAAAAAATCTATTTGAGGGATTTTTTAAAAATTCTTTTGCCGCTTTTTTAAATGCCTCAAACTTTTCAGCACTTAAGGTTGCTGCCGCATTTCTGCCTTTTTGAACCGGATCTATGACAATCAGTGGTGAAACTAATTTTGAAACATTTACCATCTTAAAAACATCTTTTCCCCTGTAATATTTCTCTGCGTCCACGACAACTTTATCACTCCATTTTGCGGAGTTTTTGATTAAATTCAGGAAAGAACTGTAATAAATGGTCAGGATTTCACATACATAGCCTGAAAATCCCTTTATGTGGCTTTCAGCACCATAAACATTATTTGCCTGGGCGAATTGCTTAGTTAATTTTATTTCATTTACCAGCTTTTTGTGCTTTTTTACCCAGTTTGAATGCAACGGGCTGACGTCGGTAATGTTCTTTGCCTGGTCGGCTTTATTAATTTTCAAAATTGGGACGATCTCAAATGTAAAATTATTTTCCTTTATCTGGAAGTAATCCCTTGAGCCGTGGAGTTTTATAATATTTTTAAATTTCTTATTAAGAATTTTTTCCAAAATACCTGATATCTTGTCACTTTTATCCTTGTATTTTTTATAATCAAACAGAACAAAAATATCTGCATCAAAAGTTTTCAGCCAGGTTCCTTTCGCGCCAGAGCCACCGAGAATTGCTTTGATATATTTTTGACCTTGATTTATTTTTTTGATTATGTCATCGAGCCTTGCAAATATTTCGTTCTCATAAGCTTTATCAGGCTGGATTTCTTTTAGGACTTCATTCAAAATTAATTTAATTTTATTATTTTGCATATAGCGGAACTCAACTCCCATGCTTATAAAAAGATTTGGATTTTATTGAAAATAGACTAAGCATTCAATTTCTAATTATTCTTCAGAATCGCCGTTGCCATTATTCTCCCTCGGCACTTTGACTGTGGCAACAACTTTATCATTTACCTCAAGCTTCATTATCCTTACGCCCTGGGTGTTCCTGCCGATTACAGAAATGTCAGTTGAAGGGACCCTAATAATAATTCCATTCTTGCTGATAAAAATAATGTCCTCATTGTCCGTAACAGAGCAGATTGAAACTACGCTTCCGTTTCTGTCGCTGCACTGGATGTTAATAACTCCCGAGCCGCCCCTGTTGATTAACCTGTATTCTGAAATCTGCGTTCGCTTTCCGTAGCCGTTTTCTGTGATTGTGAGCAGTGTTTTTTCATCTGATGCAACTTCCATTCCCACTACCTCATCCTTATCACTTAATTTAATTCCCCGAACGCCTTGAGCTGACCTTCCGGTTGGCCTTACATTTTTTTCTTCAAACCGGACTGCATTTCCATTTTTAGTCGCTAAAATAATCTGCTGGTTCCCATCCGTCAATGCTACATTGATTAATTCATCTTTTTCATCAAGAGTTATTGCGACAATCCCCGTTTTTCTCGGGTTGCTGTAAGCCATAAGCTCAGTTTTCTTTGCAGTTCCGTTTTTTGTAGCCATGATTAAATAGTGCTTGTCATCAAACTGCCTTACTGGAACAAAGGCAGTTACAAACTCATCGGCTGACATCTGCAATAAATTTACAATTGCTTTTCCTCTCGCAATTCTGCTTGCTTCTGGAAGGCTGTAAACTTTAAGCCAGTGGACTTTTCCTTTATTTGTGAAGAATAGAATGTGTGAATGCGTGCTTGCCACGAAAAGGTCTTTCACTATATCTTCATCTTTAGTTCCCGCTCCGACAACACCTTTTCCGCCCCTGTGCTGCAATTTGTAAGTCTGCAGCGGCAGCCTCTTGATGTAGCCGGAATTTGTGATTGTAATGACCATTTCCTCGTCTTTTATCAAATCTTCCGTTTCCAAATCGTTCTCTTCGCTGTCAACAATCTGTGTTCTTCTTCCGTTGTCATATTTTTTTCTTAATTCCGAAAGCTCATTCTTGATTATATCCAAAATCTTCTGGGGATTTGACAGGATGGATTCAAGCTCTTCAATCAATTTCAGCAAATCCTTATGCTCCTGATTTATTTTTTCCTGTTCCAGGGAAGTTAATCTCTGCAGCCTCATTTCAAGTATTGCTGTTGCCTGCTCTTTTGTCAGGCTAAAAGCAGAGATTAAGGAATGAGAAGCTATTTCAACTGATTTGGATTCCTTGATTAATTTTATTACATTGTTTATGTTTTTCAGCGCAATGATCAAACCTTCAAGGACGTGCGCTCTGACCTGCGCCTTGTTCAAATCAAATAAGGCTCGCTTGCGCACAACATCCTTTCTGTGCTCGATATAATGATATATCAGGCTTTTTATGTTCAAAACCTTTGGCTCATTATTAACAAGGGCGAGCATTATAATTCCAAAAGTCGTCTGCAGCCTTGTATGCTGAAATAATTGATTCAGGACAACGTTTGCGTCTGCATCTTTTTTCAGTTCTATTACAATCCTTATTCCATGCCTGTCAGATTCATCCCTTAAATCAGAAATTCCGATTATTTTTTTGTCTCTGACCAAATCTGCCATTTCTTCAAGGAGCTCAGATTTGTTGACCATGAAAGGGATCTCATTTACAATGATAGTTGGAATTTTTTTATCCTGCTCCATTGTTGTTTTAGCCCTCACTAGAATCTTGCCGCGGCCTCTTGAATATGCTTCTTTTATTCCGTTTCTTCCAAAAATCATGGCGCCTGTCGGAAAATCCGGACCATGAATTATCTGCATCAATTCTTCAATTGTTATTTCCGGATTGTCAATCTGCTTTATCGTGGCATCAATAACTTCCCAAAGATTATGCGGAGGAATATTTGTTGCCATCCCGACTGCAATTCCGGAGCTTCCGTTAACCAAAAGATTTGGAAATTTAGATGGCATAACTACGGGCTCTGTGACAGAATTATCAAAATTTGGAATAAATTTAACAGTTCTCTTGTCAATGTCTTCAAGCATTTCTTCTGAAAGCATTGTTAAACGACATTCTGTATACCTCATTGCGGCTGCCGGGTCTCCATCAAGGCTTCCAAAATTTCCCTGGCCATTAACCAACGGGTATCTCATTGAGAAATCCTGCGCCAATCGGACTAGAGTATCATAAATTGCTGCATCACCATGCGGGTGGAATTTAGCCATGCAGTTTCCAACAACATTAGCTGATTTCTTGAACGGCTTGTCATGCAGCAGCCCAATTTCCCACATTGTGTATAATACTCTTCTATGAACTGGCTTTAACCCGTCCCTAACATCTGGCAATGCCCTTCCAACTATAACGGACATAGAATAATCAAGATAGCTTTGTTTCATCTCTTCGTTGATTAAGCGCGGCACTATTCTAGTACCTAGTTTCTGTCCGTTTTCTTCTGCCATTTTATTAGAAATTTATATGTACTTTGTCGTCTATAAATTGGTAGTTGAAAGGATTTATAAGGGTTGTGTTTTTGATTTCATTTCAATATGGAAAATTTCTATATAGAAAATAAAGAAGATATAAAATTAAATCTTCTTGATTACATTAGAACTAGCACCAAAAACATGATTGCAATAAACACATCTTTTCTTTTTACCAGTCAAGTAATTGTCATTAGACTGATACTTCATCTTGTTCTTGCATTTGGGGCATTGTAGAAGGAACATTTTGGCTTTGAATTTTGTCAATTATTTTTTAATTATAAGGGTATACACTCAAATTTATTGAATTTAAAAATTAATAATTTATTAAAAATATTATTATACTATTTTTATTTTACTAAGATTATTTTATTGATTTTGATTTTCCTCATTTTTATTTTCCATATTTTCTTCGCCATTAATTATTTCATTGACCCTTTCATTAACTTTTACTTCTGCTTCTGGTGGAAGCTTGATTCCATGATGCTCTTTTTTTTTCTTTTTTTGAGAATGTTCTTTTCTATAAGCATGTTTTTGCCGCTCAGAAACTTGATGAATTATTTCATTTTCCCTTGTTTCAGCAGGAGGCTCTGCATTGTGAACTGGCCCTTCTGCAACAATTGGTTTTTCCTGTTCTTTAACTTCCGGTTTTATTTCAGGTTTTGGCTCTTCAATTTTTTCTTTTATTTCTTCTCTTGGTTTTTTGATTTCTTTTGGAACACTTACAACTTCCAAATCCTCCATTAATTCTTCACTTTCGGATTTTTCTTCTTCGGGTTTTTGCCCTGAAATTTTTGGACCGGATTCTTCTTTTATTTTCTTGATTTCTTTTGGAACACTTACAACTTCCAAACCTCTGATTAACTCCTTGAATTCATTTTTCTCCTCCTGAACTTCAGTTTTTGATTCTTCGGGATTGGTATTATAAGCCTCGACTGGAATGGGAAATTCCTCATCTGTCTTGTCAAGGGATTCAATTTCACTCCTTATTTTCTCATCTTCCTGCTTTAAATCCTGCGCCCTTTTTACCTGATCTTCCTTGATTTTATCGACTTCTGCTTCCTTTTCCTTGATCGCTCTTGCTATGCTGTCAAAATCCTTGAACTGGTCCTTTAGCTTTTCTTCCGTCAGGTCAAAGTACCTGAAGAATTTTTCTGTCAGCTTGATTAAATTTGTCCTGCCGTGCTTTTGCCTGGTGATGTAACCGGATTTCTCCAGCTCAGCAAGATGGTCGTAAGCTTTATTGGTTCTCATCTTTATCAAATCAGCCTGAAGAACAGGATATTTGAAAGCGATGACTGCCAAAGTTTCCATGACGCTTTTTGTCAGCTCTGTTTCTGTAACAATTTTCCTGACAACAGATATTAAATGGTCCCTTACAGCAAATTTCCATGAATCTCCTTCTTCAAAAAGCATCAGGCTGGATTGCTTTGAATCATATTCAGCCCTCAGCTCCTGAAGAGCTTCCAGCACATCCTCTTTTCTTGAGCGGCAGAGCCTGCTTATCTCATCAACGGTTATTTTATGGCCTACAGAAAATAATACCGCTTCCACCTTGCTTTTCGCGCTTGCTTTTTTCAAATCCGCCATGAGAATGATTAGTTTATTTTGATTTAAATAGATTGTGATACGGATGCTTTAATAGTTACATAATAACTTAGAATTCACACCAAAGTATACTGCCCATCTTCTTTTTTAATCTTGTTTTCCTTCAGGAGCTTTTCAACGTAAACTTCGAGCTCTTTTTGTTCTATTCCTGTTAC
Source organism: Candidatus Nanoarchaeia archaeon (assembly GCA_035288865.1). Taxonomy (GTDB): domain Archaea; phylum Nanobdellota; class Nanobdellia; order Woesearchaeales; family GW2011-AR4. The sequence goes on along the minus strand of DATDZA010000017.1, from coordinate 74,926 downwards.
CTGGGAAAGCTGTTCAAGAGTCAGTTTGCTCACTTTAAGGCATATAACTATCATATTGTGGACGACTGCATTCAGATTATTCTTGATAAAATCGTTCTCTGCCTTTTGTTTCTTTACGATCATGTCAACATCGTGAAGCCTTGCCTGCAAATCATTCAGGAAGCTTCCCAGTTCATGGTTAGTCAAAATAAGGTGCTCCGGCTTCATCACTTCCATCGAAGACGGCATATACTCAAAACAAAAACTGATAAGCTTGAAAGTGCCTTTTATCACCAAATCCAATTCCACAAACTGGCCCCATAATTTGCCCTGCTCTTTTGATTCGGAATAATCCTCATCTAATACAACTAATTCAGAATCTTTTTTTATGTGTTCAACGTAATCTTTTAGAGCCTGCTCAATGTGATCCTTTGGCTTTCCGAGAACTTCAATAATAGTCCGGCATCTTATGTGAGCATGCTGTCCCTGCTTTTCCTGTTCTGACATAGTTTTTAAGAAAATAAAGACGTTTAAAAATGTTTGTAAGAATAACATCTAACATTATTTTCTTAATGGAATGAATTTCATTATTTTACTCACTTTGATTTAACCAAACTCTACCCACCCGGTAAAGTATGTGTTTTTAATGCTCTAAATCATAGAAACTTATTTATAGATAATATCTAAATTTGCGGTATGAAAAGAATTATGCATTGGCTTGTTCCAAAAGAGGAGAAATTCTTTGAAATGCTTGCAGAGCAGTCTTTAAATGTCCTGAAAAGCGCTAACGAACTAAAGAATTTTGTTGATAGTTATCCTGATATTGAGAAAAATGAGAGAAAATCCAAAGCAGCTTCAATAAAAAAACTCGAGCAGCTGGGAGATGAAATTCAGAATAAAATTATTTATAGCCTTGACAAAAATTTCAGAACCCCTGCGGACAGCGAGGATATAAGAAAATTAGCTGATCTTCTGGATGATACTGCTGATTTAATCAATACGTTAGCTTCAAGTTTTATTATTTTAAGTATTGAAAGGATTGATGACTATACAATAAAATTTGTGGATTTGGCTGTGAAAATTATAGAGGAAGTAAATAATGGCATTCTGGATTTAAAAAAACTTAAGGACGCTGACGAGCACTGCAAAAAAATCCTGAAGCTTGAAAGTGAGGCAGACAGGCTGCATGATGAAGCTTTGTCTGATTTACTGCATTATTACAAAAATCCGGTAGATGTTATCAAGTATAAGGAAATTTATGATTTACTGGAAAACTTATCAAATAAATGCAAAAATATTTCTGTTGTTATAAATAGCATAATCACAAAACACGGCTAATTATCTTTTCCAAATCAGAATTATGTTAAATAAAACTGAAAATCCTAAAAGCACATACAAAACAATCGCCCGTGATTTTTCATTGCTTGATTCATAAACTAATTCCGGTTTTGAAGAATCCTGCAGGGAATTATCACTTTCCTCATAGGTGTTTAATAGAGTAATTTCATTACTGTATTCCGTTGTTTTTTGCGCAGCGGTCAGGTCATCTGTATTGTTTATTACATCCACTTTATTTTCCATAATTTGGATTATTGACTTGTTTTCTTCCGGAATATTTTCCACCGGAACAGAAGATTCCGGCTGATTTTGAGCTACCATAATTTCTTCTTTTGAATCCTGCTGGGGATTGCCATTTGCTGCGCTTGCTACTGCAAAATATTCTGAATCCATATTATTTGACTTATCGGCGTCATTGCAATCAACAGTTATTTCAGAAATTAATCTGTATTCATCATCTTTCAGGTTTGGAGAATACTCTCCCGAAGTTTTTTGCCGTGAAATTGGAACGGAAATCCATGGCTTGTAAGTCTTGATTATTTTTCCGTTTGAATCTTCTATTCTTGCCGTGGCGGTTATGTTTGTAGAAATTCCGGAAATTTTGGTGGCTTTCATTTTCCACACAAAATCAGAATTGCTATAGATAGAGCTGTTGAGCAAAATTTCGATTTTGTAGTCACAATCATTTGTTTCTGCAGCCGATACGGCAGTTAACAACACTAAAAATAGTAGGATTATTGAAATAATTTTCATATTCCAACTTTTATTCATAATTCATATTTAATTTTTTTGATATTTAGGAAACCTTATCACCATTTAAGAATGCTAACAAAAGTTTTAATACAGATTACATTGTTTAGGCAGTAGGTGGTCATGTGGGTTTTTTTAAATTCTTGAAAAGAGATAAGAATCAGGGAAATGAAGCGGAGCTGGATTTGCCGCCAGCGCCTCCCCCATTGGAAGGATTTGAAGATGATAAAGATGTTAATCTGCCGGAATTTCCACAGATAAGCGCTCCAAAAAAGGATGATTTGGACTTTAATTTTCCTGAATATGACAAGATGCCGGATATCGGAAAAGATGAGGATATGCCGGAATTTCCGAATTTGGATGATTTAGATAAAGAACAAGCATCTGACCCGGATATGAATATGCCACAAGTTCCAAAAATGAGTCCTGCTTTTAGCCAGGCTCCTCCGATGCCAAATTCAGTTCCTGATTTTAATCAATTTCCTCGAATGCAAGGCATTAATGCCCCCGCGGCGGATGATCCACAGCAGAATAGCCAGTTAACCCAGCCTGCAAGCCAGATGAGAAATAAGGATGCTGGAAAGATTATACGAAGCGGAAAGTCTTTATATGTGAGAGTAGATAAATTCAAGATTGCGCTTGACCATATTAATGTAATCAGAAGCGGTTTGAGAAAATCAGATGCTGACCTGATGAAGCTTGAAAGCTTAAAACATGAGAAGGACAAATCATTTGAAAAATTCAAGGCGTCACTTGATGATTTGCAAAAAAAATTGATTTTCATTGATAAAACATTATTCGAAGGTGAGTAAAATGAGGGAAGAGAGAAACGGAGCGCCTGTTTTCGTAAAAGTCGACGATTACAAGGAGATTTTAGATGTTCTGGATATGATAAAGGGAAAACTAGAGGAGATAAGAGGGACGCTACATGGCGTGCATGAGCTGCGGAACCAGGAAGATGCAGAAGTCTCGATGTGGAACAGCACTGTTGACGAGATTGAGAAGAAAATTGAAAACATAGACAAGATGATTTTTGAGCCAGGGCAATCATGGTAAAGAGCGCAAAAGAACACAGTGAATTATTTTTTGTGGAGATAAAGCAGCCGGATGAGGCAAGAAAAGATATTCTGGAAACCTTAAAGGAGATAATTGAATTGCTGCAAAGATTCGAGAATTTCAAAATAGTAAGGCATCAGAAGATGGAGAAGATACAGAGATTGAGAATTCTCATGAGAGATACCAATAAATTGATGGGAGTGTTGAAAGTCAAACTTCCGCAGACAAATCTAAAGGGGATGATTCCAAAACAGCACGCCCCGAAGCCCAAGAAAGTTCACGCAAAGAAAAAAGAAGCGTCTTCTGAAGAGAAGCCACAGAAGAAAGAAAAGACAGAATTGGATAAACTGCAGTCTGAACTGAATGCAATTGAAAGCAAACTAAAAAGTTTTACTTAAAATATTTTTCTTTTGAATTTAAGTTAATTAAAATTAGTTTTATGTCCGTTATTGTTAGAATTAAACTTTATCATAAGGGAGGGAATGTTCTTGTCGGACTTTCTGCAAGACTATTGCCCTCCACCCAGCCTTGATTCTTTGACATTCAAGTGCAAATCTTTTTAAATGAAATTCTTATTCTAAAAGCTATGCGGGGATGCCGGAGCGGCCAAACCATTAAAATGGGGCTTTACGGGGTAGAGATTTACTCACCCAAACTCAAGGCGTTTCGGATAGCTTAGGCCTATCTACCTGCTAGACAAAAAACATGGCAGGAGAGATATCTACTGGCTTAGTGCCTTCAGGGGTTCGAATCCTCTTCCCCGCACTCTTTTATTCTGTACCACTGGACATCTTCACGCATAATATATAAAGCAATTCCTCTTCTAAAAATTGAAAAATAGAATACGCAAAACTCCCAAATTAAGTCTTTTGATTTATATCAAAATCCTTTTACGGAGTTTCGCTTAACACTCTATTTTTCTTAAAAATCCAAAGTCTTTGTAGAAATAAAAAACTTTGGAGGCCGATTAATATGAATGAAAATATTTTAGTTACATTAGAAGATTTAAAAGGAATATATAAGAACAATAATTGCAAAAAGTTCCTGAAATATGCTTTAGAAAGAAAAATTATACCTCTTAAAGCAAGTCCAGAATTGGCACAAATATGTGGACATTTGATTGGAGATGGTCACCTGCGCATAAGTAAGACTAAAAATAATGGTGGTACGGTTAGATTTTTTGGTGAACCTGAAAAGCTCACAGAAATAGCAAAAATTTATGAAAAAATATCTGGTAGAAGAATAAACTTAATCAGAAAATATTCACGTGAAGGATTTCAATTAGATGTGGTAGATAGTATTTTTGCTAGATGTTTAAATAAAATTGGTGTACCTTCTGGAGATAAAGTCTTAACTAATTTTAAAGTGCCTTATTGGATTATGAATGGTGAAAAAGAAATAAAAAGGAAATTTCTTCAAGCGTTATTTGATGATGAATTAGAAGGTATTCATAAAGGGGCTACTTATAGTTGGAAAGGGTTAAGATTGAGGATGAATAAATCACAAGAACTGATACCAGCTGGATTAGAGTTCTTCAACCAAATTAGATTAATACTTAATGAATTTAATATTGAAACTACAGATGCTAAAGCTTATAATCCAATATCTTGCATTAGACAAAGTGGTATTTGCACTTATCAAATAGTTTTTAGAATTAAAAATCAAATAGATAACAGAAGAAGATTTTATGAAGAAATTGGATTTATTTATAGTAAAAGAAAACAAGAAAAGTTGATCGAGTCTTTAAAATAATCATCGCCCTTATTTATTCATAAAAAATATCCTACCCCATAGCCGGATAATATTTTTTAAGATTTGTTTATACATTCTTTTTTCTCAAAGGTTACTAATGAGCTTTCTTATATTTTTTCTCCAACCAAAATATTCTGGCTTCCCTTACCAGTAAATTAAGGAAGTCGTCCTTAAAGACTTTAGCAATCATCTTGGAAGCCAAATGTGCATCTCTGACTGTTTTGGGAACTAGAAAAATTGCTGGATTATCTTTTTTCATAAAGAATAATTGTTCATTATATTTGTCCAAGACACCTTCATGGAACATGACGCTTAAAAGGTCGCATACATATTTACGTTCTTTAGTAATAATACCACCAGGTGATGGAAAACTGCCTATATCCATGAAAGGTACCATCATTTCAACTCTTGGAATTACGGTTGAAGGTTCGTATCTGGGATCATATTTTGAATCAAGGCTGGTGTAAAAGGATATAACAGCAGCTCTGGCCAATAAATTAGCATAAGTATCTAAACCAGTTTCATCTATATATGGATTGACATCGGAGTATTTATCCATAAATGATTTGCGCCAAGTAGACGGGTCATTCGTTGGAGGCTGATTTATGATAAATGGCTCCTGCAAATACTGAAACCTTCTTAAAGTTCTAAAAGTAACAATACATCCAGTTGTTTTAGTTTTCTCCCTTAGTGCTTTAAACAGGAAAGCGGTTGTGAAACTATCCGAGTTTGGAAATTTTAGATATTCTTCAATATCCATTCCGGGATCAATTGATGGATTCCCATTATTTGCTGAACCAAACCCCATATACCATCTTATTATTGGGGCTATGAAAGCAATACCTGGTCTTTTTACAAAGCCACAATATTTTATCCTGCCATCACTGACACCTATCTGATTAACAATATTGTTAAATTGGTTTAATGCCATTCTTACGATATCTCCATGTAAGCCTGGTTGAATCGAATCATAAAATCTGTGCTCAACTGGGAATATTCTTCCGTCTCTAAAATGTAGTTTTGCAAGAGGCTCCTTTTCAAACATAATTTCATGATCCTTATGGTATTGCCTTAAACTCATTGCAGCTTCTTTAATTCTATTATACATATTGCTATCCTGACCTAAAGCTTCTTCAGGTGGGATTAAATATCCTTCAGAAATTGCTTTTTTCCTCTCATACTCGGCGAGCACTTTTGGCTCAGGATACCAGTCAACGTCTGACTTTGTTGATTCAAAAATGTTATATCGAGTACCAACGGCAGTTACTAAATGCATTTCTCGTTTTTCAACATTCCAAGGAAGAATTCTTGAAAGATCTAATGCCTGTAATGATGCATCACTGCCACCTATTACGGCTGGCAAGTTAAGCTTCTCACATTCTAGTATTTCTAACACATATTCACCAAATACTGACATCTTCAGATATTCTTCAAGCATCTTACGATCCATATTAGAATTCAGTTTATGATTTTTAAAATCGTATTTTAGTCGGAATGGTCCAGCTTTCCAGTCTTTTCCATCAGGTAAACTAAATGGAACTCCCAAGAGATGATTAAACATCACTAGTGCAGAAGCCTCTAGTTGATTGATAAATCCATATCTTAGAGTCATATCGTCTTTAGAATTTGCAAGTCTTGCCGCTTCATGTTTTGCGATTTCCTCTTCATGAGTTTTTTTTAGCCAATCCGCATACCTCAAAAAGAGGTCAATGGGATTTTCTTTCGTTAGCCTTATTGCAGTTTCTCCATATATCTCCATCAGTTTTTCAGGAGGCAGTGTAGAATATTTATCGGTTATATCTTTAAGAAGTTCAATTAATAATTTCCTTTCTTCTCCATACTCATATTCTTTGTCCTGTATGTTGACAATATTATCACCTTCGATCAACATATACAAGTTTTGAGGTCTTCCTATTTTGTCAGGTTCGCCTGGAAATGAAGCAACAGTTTTCTCATTTTCCATTTCAGTAATTGATTGTCTAAGCACTGGTAATGTAATCTCATCACCTAATAACCCTTTGATTTGGGATAAAGTGAGGCCGTCAGTAGCTCCCTTCAGCAGCTGTTTTATTTTTTCCTTCATTTTATCATCTTTGGGGTTTCGCCGCCATGAGTAGATGTTCTTTTCCTTACCTGCACTATTTGTGCATGTTTAATAATATCTCTAGCACCAACTAATAAACATGTACCAGTTTTTAATCTGGGTAAGGCAGCTATGATATCCTCTGGAGTATCCGCCAGTAATCCAGTCACCGATCCTATTTCTGTTTTTTCTATAGCAAAAAAGGCCCTTGTATTTGTAATTTTTGCTATTCTTCTATCTATATCATTGGGACTTTGCGACGCAATAATAATTCCGACTCCGTGATGTCTTCCAAACCTTATTAACTCTCCAAGTACATGGGAAGACGGAGACGTTTCTCCTGCAGGCAAGAACATATGAGCTTCGTCCATAGATAAAACTAATTCCTTAATTTTTTCCTTTTTTCTGAGATTCATTACTTCTCTAGCCACCGAACCAACAATTATTTTTAATTCTGTATGGCTGGATATTTCCCTACAATCTATATTTACTAAAGCCCCTCCTTTTTCAAGAGCTGTAATCCAATCGTAACCCTTGCCTAGGATAGAAATACTTTCCAATGTCTGAATCCTGGCATCCATGATATCCATTGTATTTTGCTTAGACCCATAGGAAACAGCAACTGATCTGGCTTCATCTTTATATTCCTGAATTCCAAAGTCTTTTCCTGTTTTTTTAAGATTCGAGAATGCTTTAATTGCAATGTCTTTGTGGAGATCGTTCGTTATAGGTAACATTTCCATAACTTCTGGTTCCGAAAGCGAGGATAATTTTACAGTCAATTCTTTGCCAGGCAGGACATTGCTACCGCCCATCTCAGATGATGCTTTCACCATTTCTCCATGGATATCGATGTTAATGTGCCTTATGCCTAGCCTTTGGAGTTCTTCACTAATGACCCCAATGAAATAGGATTTTCCTGTTCCAGTTGACCCTACGATTAACATATGTCTGGGGAGACACTTGTTAGCATCGAGAACTACCTTTATACCAGATTCTCCCACTACATCACCCAACACCATGGAAGATGGACCTCCTGGCTCTGGAAACCCAAGAAGGCTTCCAGCAACACCTGAGGTTAATTTGTATACCTCTGTCCCAGAATGGACAAGCTGAGTGGGATCTTGAGTTATGAGTTTTTCTTCCTCTGCCTGCAATACCATTTCCAAAGGTTGTGTATCAGCAAGAACAAACTTTCTGAGAAGGTCATCTCGGCCCCTTACGGAGTTCATATTAAACATATCTCTGACCTGACTATCCATAGGATTTTCATACTCGTTGAATTCTCTGGCTCCAGACACTCTTAAGATTATGAAATCTTTGCGAGATCCTTCTAGATTACAAGGAACTACTAGTAATTCTCCAGGTCTTACTCGTCGGCCAGCATCAAGCCTAACAGTGACTTTTTCAAACGTAGGAGAATCTTCCAATGCCACTACTCTTCCTATCTTCTGTCCAAATAAGCTTATATTTTCTTTTGAATCTATCATTTTAGGCACCTCGTCGTCGTGAAATATATTTGATAAACTAGTATGTATTAATTAATATATAAAATGAGTTAAATATTTATATAAGTATATATGTATAACATCCATGCCAGAGTCCGATAGAGTAAAAGTAACCTTAAGTATAGATAAAAAGATCTGGGAGGATTTCCAGATTTATTCTATTATACACTACCACAAAAGCAGACATGCTAGCAAAGTAATCGAAGGCCTAATGCAAAAACATCTCGAAAATCAAAATTATAAGAGTCCTACAGATTGATACAACAAATTTTTAATCAATATCATGGGTCAGAAATGTCAACAAGAAAAAGTAGAACCAAGGAACAAATCAGCTTCAATATGTCCCGCATATTTTCGCGCGGTTCTGATATGGAAAAGACATTCGAAAAAGCACTTTTCGGTGCTGGAATTAAATTCAAAAAACATTTTCCCATAACTGGAAAACCAGATTTTGTTTTAGTAAAAGAAAAGGTTGCTATTTTCTGCGATAGCAAGTTTTGGCACGGCTATAATTGGAAAAAATACAAAAAACAAATCAAAAAAAGAAAAGCCTTCTGGATAAATAAAATAGAAGGAAACATAAAAAGGGATCAGGAGGTAAATATTAAGCTGAGGTTACAAGGATGGAAAGTTCTTAGATTTTGGGGTCAAGAAATAGAAAATAATTTGGATGATTGCATCCTTAAAATAAAAAAAAATATCAAATCATCTAAGGATATTCCAAAAAAAGAAATAGTTGCAATAGACTTTTTTTGTGGAGCGGGAGGACTTACTAGAGGATTATTGAACGCTGGCATACATGTAGTGGCTGGTATAGATATTGATGAGACTGCCAAAAATACTTATGAATTTAATAATCCTGGGGCAAAATTCCTGACTGAAGATATCACAAATATCTCGGGACAAGAATTGTTGAAAAGATTCAAAATAAACAGGAAAAAATCAAAATTACTTTTTGCCGCCTGCGCTCCTTGTCAACCTTTCTCGACTCAAAATAAAAACAAAGGAGATGCGGATAAAAGAGCCACGCTTCTTTTCCAATTTGCAAGAATTGTTGACGAATGTAAACCAGATTTTCTTTTTGTGGAAAATGTTCCTGGGCTTACCAAGAAGGGTGGCAATTCAACATACTCCAGATTTATTGGTATATTAAATGATAATCAATACTATTTTGATCCCGCTATAATTAATGCTAGGGATTACGGCGTTCCTCAAAGCAGAGCCAGATTTATGTTAATAGCATCGAGAAAAGGAAAAATAAAACTCCCGGGAAAGATTTATGACGGGAAAAATATTCCTTTCAGAACTGTGAGGGATACAATTTACAAATACCCATCTATTAAAGCTGGAGGCAATGATCCAAAATATCCCAATCATACGGCCAGAAGTATAATGCCAATCAACTTGTTGAGATTGAAAAACACGCCCAAAAATGGTGGAGGCAGAGAATCCTGGCCAAAGGAGCTTATACTTGAATGCCACAAGTCTCACTCTGGACACGGAGACACTTACGGAAGAATGAAATGGGATAAACCTGCTCCTACATTGACCTGTAAATGTAATAGTATAAGTAATGGCAGATATGGTCATCCGATTCAAAATAGAGCCATATCTTTAAGAGAAGCTGCCGCCTTACAAACATTTCCTGACAACTATGTTTTTGAAGGAAATCAGACAAGAATTAGCGCTCATATTGGCAACGCCGTACCTGTACGTGTTGGAGAAGTTGTTGGACTACAGATAATTAATTCTAACCATAATAGTTAATTTATTGGTTTACCACAAACTTTTTTAAACCAACTTCTTATTTTAATTAAAATGGTAGAAATCTGCTCGTGCAATTATATCGGCACGAAATCAAGGAAGATTCCCATACTGGATATTCCTTTGTGAGCCCAAAACAACAATACGTTCATGCAATTTATATTCTTCAAGAATTCTGGCTGCGTCAGCTTCCCTTTCATTCCTGTAGCCGACGCAATTTTCTGGGATAATCACTCTCAGATTAGACTTTTTCAACGCTGACTGGGCAGCGACATTGATGCAGTTCGTCAAAGTGAACCCTACGAGCACAATGTCCATAATGTCTTTCTTCTCAATATAGGGCACAAGTTCAGGGTTTGAAAATGGATCGTGCTCAAATTTTGTGAAAATCTTTGCTGAAGGCACGATTCCGTCTATCAAATAAAAATCAGTTCCCGGAGCTGCAGAGCAAAGCTTGTCATAGGGCGGGGGGAATTTTCCAAGCTCATATTGTGACTTGATAAGTGTAATGTGTGCTGCACCGCTTCTCAGCAACAAAGGAATAATTCCATCGATGACTTTCCACTGCATGCTTCTCAAATCAGTTTTTGCATCATAAAATGCAAAACCATTGGCGGACTTAAGGAAATCTTTCAGCACGTCAATCGCCAGCACCATAGTGCGCTGCGGGTCAAGCACGATGTTCTCGAGCTCCATAAATCCATTTATTACCCATATCTTTATAAATATTTATCTAGAATCTGGACCCATGGTAGAAATATGCGCTGTAGGCGGCTATAATGAAGTTGGAAAGAATTCCACCGCTGTGAGAGTGGGAGACGAAGTTTATATTTTTGACCTGGGAATCCATCTTGAAAATTATATTAAGTACACACACGATGAGGATATAGTAAGCATTAATGCGAAAGAGCTTATTAATGCCGGAGCTGTGCCGGATATTTCTGCAATTAGCGACTGGAAAGATAAAGTAAAAATGATATTGCCAACGCATGCGCATCTTGACCACATCGGCGCTATCCCTTATCTTGGAAATAATTTTAAAGCGCCTGTTATGTGCACCCCATTCACTTCGGCGGTTCTCAACAGCATAATCACGGATAATAAAATCAAATTCAACAACAAGATTAGGAGCATGTCTGCTAATTCCAGTTTCGATGTTTCTAAAAATATTAAAATTGAATTCGTGCACATGACGCATTCAACCCCGCAGACTGTGATGCTTGCGCTGCACACTGATGAAGGAATAATTTTGTATGCAAATGATTTCAAGCTGGATTTGTTTCCGACACTCGGAAAAAAGCCTAATTTTAAAAGATTGGAAGAGCTTGGAAATAAAAAAGTGCTTGCCTTAATATGTGATTCAACCTATGCAGGAGACGCAAGAAAAATGCCTTCTGAATCTGTTGCAAAAGAAATGTTGAAAGAAGTAATGCTTGGGATTGATTCCAAAAATAAGCATGTCGTTGTGACAACTTTCTCCTCGCATATTGCAAGATTAAATTCAATTGTTGAATTTGGGCAGAAAATGAACCGCAAAATTGTTTTCATGGGGCGCTCGATGGCAAAATATGTAAAAGCGGCTGAAGATACCGGCATCGCGAAATTCACAGACAAGGTTGAGATTGTAAAGTACAGCAACCAGATAAACAGGAAGCTGAAGAAAATAGCAAGCGAGAGGGGAAAATATTTGATGGTTGTAACGGGCCATCAGGGCGAGCCAAAATCAACTCTTTCAAAGATGATGGGCAATGAATTCAAATTTAAATTCTTTCCGGAAGACCATGTAATATTTTCATGCAGGACAATTCCGACTCCGACAAACATAGAAAACAGGAAGCTACTTGAAGAGAAACTGCGAAATGCAAATGTCAGGATTTTCAAGGATGTCCACCAGAGCGGCCATGCTGCACGAGAAGATTTGAGAGAACTTATTAATCTTGTAAAGCCTGAGCATATCATTCCAGCGCACGGAGAAAGGGGAATGACTTCAGCATTGGCAAGTTTAGCTATAGAAATGGGCTACAGGATAGGGGAAAATGTCCATGTTATGGGCGACGGGGAAAGAATCAGGCTTTAGAGATTTTATTGAATATTTAATATCATTAACTAAATTTTTAATTTCTAACTCCAAGGATGCGGAAGTAATTCCTCAAGCTTGACAACTTTATTTTTACCAATCATAACTTCCGTATTTTTATTTTGTTTATGAATCTGATTGATAATCTCCCTACATCTGCCGCAAGGAGGAATTATTTTACCACCTTCTACAACTGCAACAATTTTTTTAATTTTTTCCTCTCCATTTGTAACCATTGCTGCAATGGCTGAATGTTCAGCGCAAAATCCTATTCCGCAGGAAACATCCATGCAAACTCCAAGATAGATATTCCCTTCATCTGAAAGCAAAGCGCATCCGACATCACCAACCAAATATCCGTGTTTGATTCTTCTAGATTTTATTACAGATTTTGCTTTTGCTATTAATTCTTTATTTGAAACATCCATAACAAATATTTAGTCATAATATTATTATTAAGCTTTCCATTTAAAAACACAAAAATATATAAATAGAACTCGATAACTTAAGCCGGGGGTTGTTCATTAAAATGAGACTTACATTAGCAGAGCCGGGCTATCTAAAGGAAAGCATAGCTATAATTTCTGACTTAGTCAATGAAGCAAGGTTTAAGGTCAGCCAAGATGCAATTGAGCTGGTGGCAATGGACCCTGCAAATGTAGCGATGGTTGTTTTCAAGCTTCTGAGCAGCGCTTTCACAGAATACGATGTAAAGAAAGACACGGAGATGGCCATAAACCTTGGCAATTTCAAGCAGATTTTAAGGAGAGCTTCCCCAAAGGACATGCTGACTCTTGAGCTTGACGCTGACAACAGGCTAAAGATTGAGCTGAGAAGCAACACAACAAGAACATTTAACCTTCCGATTATTGAGTTGGAAGAGAAAGATCAAAAAGTTCCTGACTTGAAATTTCCTGTCACGATAAAAACTACTTCAAGCATTTTGAATGAGGCAATCGCAGATGTTGATGTTGTAGGCGAGTCTGTAGCTTTCATTGCAGAGCCAAAGAAATTCACTTTGCTCGCCGAAGGTGATTTGAATCAAGCTAAGATAGAAATAAAGGATGACGATTCAACAAAAGTGGATACGAATTCTGCAGAGAAAATAAAAGCAAAGTATAGTATTGAGTACCTGAAAAAAATGATTAACGGCTCCAAGCTAAGCGATGAAGTTACTATCCAGTTCAACAAGGATTATCCTTTAAAATTAGAGTATAAAGTTATTGACAAAGTGATGCTGTCTTTCATATTGGCTCCGCGAGTGGAGAACGACTAATTCTTTATAATCAATTAAATTTTTAAATAATCTTTCTTTGCCTTGAAGTGAGTGATTGAAAATGAGCGAAGGACACGAAACTGCTGGAAGAAAGGATTCTGTATCATGGACAAAAGCCCAGGAAGACCAGGTTTCTGCATTATATGGCAGCCTAAAGGGAGAGTATCAGCAAGATGCCAATAAAAAATTGTTTAGCGGTACACAATTGCCATACGGACAAGCTCATTCAATCTTAGTTGAAAATCTTAAAAAACAAGAGCAGGCAGGGGGCTTGGAGGGAAAAGTTAACCACACCCAGAAAGAAAATTCCAAGGCCATGCCAAAATCCAAATTAGACTACTTAACTGGATTATTAGGCAGTGCAGCACTTGTTGCAAGCATGACAGCAGTTGCACCTCCAATAGTTGGCGCTTTGGGCATAGCGGCTGCCGCTTACGCACTAATCCCTAAGTACTATACAAAAAAACCGGCAGAGGCCCATTAACCATAAATTTTATATAAAGAAAATCATAAATTTTCTAATATAAAATTTCCGAAAACATGTTTTCGATAATTTTATAAATAAATGCCGTGTAGATTTAGTAATGGAAAGCGCTAAATCTTTTCTGATAGAATGGACAGCAAGCTTTGTGAAAAACAAGGATGTTATTGCTAAGAAGATTGAGAATATTGAAAAAAATAAAGACGCATTTGATTTATATGTCAAATTCAAAGATAAGGAACAATTTTTTATAATTTCTCCAAGCATCAACAATTTGGATTCGATAATTCCAAAATTAAAAAATGATTCACATTTCTGTATTGTAGCGCTTAATTCAAGCGAAAATCTTGAATGCCTGATAAAAAACTGGAGAAAGCTGATTGACTTTAAGTTTTTGAGTATTATATTTGTGAATCCGTTTTCACAACTTGACAAGAAATGGATAATTTATCCTTACACTCACCATAGAATCTGCGATGAATCATCTTTGAAAACTGGATTGAAATCGATGTTTGATATGGTCGAGCCGATTGAAGAAAAGGAATTTGCCGATAAGATAATTTAAATAATTTTGATTAATAAAAAAAATTATTACAAACTATATAGAATTATCTGCCCAACAAACCCTGAAAATATAGGTATCATCAAATTATCATCAAGTTCGTCAACCAAAGTTTCTACAATTGTTGCAACAAATGCCATTCCAAGAATTATGTAAATGCTGTCAAGTATCAGGAAGCCCACAATCAGGTTAATTACCAATTCCCCAAAAAAACCTGCCGAGGTCTTATTTCTGTAAATCAAGTTTGTGCCGTATCTTTTGCCGACAATGGCAGCAACCATGTCGCCGAAAGTTGTCATCAAAAGGGCAGCTAATGCTATTTTTTTATCAAATACCGCAAGTGAAATTATGCTAGCTGAAAGAAAATAAACAACGCCGTACATCCTGTTTTCCTCTTTTGCCCTTATGAAAAGCGAGAAGAAAGGGATTTTCCATCCAAGCTCAATTCTAAAATATTCTAAAACTAAGAAAGCTATCAGCAATCCAACAAGGAAAAGCAAAGCAATCTGCTTTCCGGTGGTATTCTCAATAAAAAAATAGAGGACAAGAATGACGAGGATAGTCATATGCACAATTTTTCTGCCCAACTCGTGAAAGAAACTCCATACCATATGCGTGACTCCCATATTTGGCTATAAATAACTTTCTAATTTAATCCGCGAACAGAACGCTGACTTATCTTTTGCTTTTGGCTTTTCTCTCGTTCACAAATCTTTCAGCAGGCCGTCTGTAATGCCGCCAGAAGTCACTTATGTGCTGCTCGTCAAACCTCCTGTCCTTAACCTGCTCTTCTGACAAGTCAGGAGGGGCAACAGTAAGATTAGTAGGCTTCTCTTTCCTGAATTTGAGGTACCTTTCCTTTTTTGCACTTATTCTCTTAGGCTTGTCTTTTCTTCCCATAGCTTTTGAGAATTGAAACTTATTTATAAAGTTTATTCTATTTTTTGAAAAATAGTGTTAGGTTAGTTTAAATTTCGAGGCAAGTGTATTTATGTGCGGGAAGATTATACAGCCATGAAGATAAGAAATTTTAAATATGCCCATATTTTAGCCATCAGTATGAAAAATTTAACATTTGCAAACTCTGCCGTATTTATCATCCTTTTCGGCATAGCACTAATAGAAGCATTTCAAAAACAAAATTGGGTTGAAGCTTTGCTTTTTTTGACTTTAGGAGTAATCTCTCTTTGGGCAGATTTTAAAAAAACGTGAAATCCCCCTCTTGGTCTTGCCCTCCAGGATAAAGATATACCACAAAATTATAAATACGGCTGCCGGGACTTGCGTGTACCAAAATGCTCACTTGGCACAAATCGAACCCGGACCTCAAGCTTTTTCTGATTTTTAAATCGTGGGAAGCTCGAATCAAACCACTAGACCACAGCCGTATAATGAAGCGTGAATTTCAGTTCAGTATTAAAGTATTTTCATTATAACATAACAACAAAACACAAATTCAAACACAAAATTTAAATATTAACTTAATCAAAAAATCCTGATTTAAAAATAAAGGTGAGAATCATAGAAAAAAACACAGATCTTAAAATTAAATGCTTCAAGTGCGGTAATGAGCACCCTATGAATATGATGAGAATGGACCCAAACGGCAAGAATCTAGTATGCAGGGGCTGCCTTGACAGAAAAGTTTCATCAAACACCAGACCGGAAGAACCTATAAGGTCACAAAAAAGACAGGAAGAGCCGGCGATGAAAGAATATTTCTGTAAAGCCTGCAAGTATAATTTCAAAAGGGCAAAGCATATTGCTGTTTCAACATGCCCTTACTGCGGCTCTGGAAATATCAATGTAAAAGGAAGCACTGCAAGGATTATGGCAGATGCGTTCAAGATGAAGGGGGACTAAAATGGACTACAATGGTTCCGAGGAACATTATGTTCCTCATTGCATGCTTTCCATCAACGCTTTCGCCAAGGGTTGGGAGGACTAAAAATGTACGATGCAATGGTTCCATGCAAAGGATGCAGCAATAAAGTGCCTGCTTCCTCACTAAAGATGGATTTGGATATAGGCAAAATGGTGTGTCCTGACTGCATCAAAAACAAGAAAATTCACAAGGAGATTGAAGACGAAGCAATGCACAAAAAACAAGCGGCGCAAATGCAAAACCCATCATCAACTCCGCAAGTCACAGTTATGCACTCTGAAGAGCCAAAAGCTGGCAGGATAGCCCATAAATGCACTTCGTGCGGGTACAAGTTCAAGATAGACCCGGAAACAAGAATTCCAAAGAACTGCCCTTACTGCAATTCAAGGGTTATGAGCTATTAGAAAATAGTCTAAGCGGCAGAACTTAATCTTAAATCACTTAATGGAGATTCTATTGCATCCAAAGCTTTTTCCATCATATTTAAAGTATTCAATGCCTTATCATAATTAAAATTATTCTCGTATTTAAGTAAATAGAGTATACCCCTACCAAAAAGAAATCCCATCTTTGAATCTATATCTTGCCATCTTCTATCCAATGAGATTAATGCATCTAGCACTTTTGAGAATTTCTGATAAGTCTCATAAAAATGATTGCGTTTTGCAAAAACTATTTTCCTATCCAACCTTTTGGAAATAATTTCCTTAAGTTCATAGAATTGTTTTTTTAATGTCTCGTGGGTCTCAAAAAATTCAGCGGATAGTTCATCATGGGTTATTTTTAATTCTTTTGCTCTTCTATTTTGCCACCAACTAATTAAACCCATGATGAATTAAAATCTTATTCCTCTTCCTTTCCTTTGGATTCTGAGCCTTCATTGTAAGAAGGAACAGCTGCCTTGCTGATGATCATTATATCACCTATGGATTTGACCAGTTGGTGAGGCACAATTACTCCTTTTGCTGAACCTAGAACTTTGTTCAAGAATGAATTCTTTGTTGCCCTTACTCTCCAGCCAAATACCTTATTTTGAGTAAGAATTGACTCTTCAACATCACCAAAATACTCGCCGTTGTCTGTAAATACCCTCATATCATAAGTTTCGCTTATCTTTTTCATCTTTAGCATTGAAATCACCTTTATTTTATTTAAAAATCATTTAACTTTAAAGTGTTTTATCTGCGAAGTAGTATTTAAATCTTTTGAAAAAAAGTGGAAAGCCTTAATAAAATACATTGATTCCCGATAATTCATGAAATATGGGAATTTAGTATTTTTAGGAACTTCACATATAGCAAAGCAAAGCCTGGATGAAGTAAAAAAGTATATAGAAGAAGAAAAGCCGGATATTGTAGCGATAGAGCTTGATGCCAAAAGATTGCCTGCCCTGATGAGCAAGGCTCCCAGAAAAATTCGGCTTAGAGCTATCAGGCAAATTGGAATAAAAGGATTTGTTTTCTCTCTGATTGGCGCGTGGGCAGAGAAAAAGCTTGGAAAGCTCGTTGGAGTTGCGCCAGGCTCTGAGATGAAGCAGGCAGTTCAGATTGCGAAGAAAAACAATATTCAAATTGCGCTGGTTGACCAGGATATTGAAATAACCCTGCGAAGGCTTTCAAAAACTTTGACTTGGAAAGAAAAATGGAATTTTGCTGCAGATATTTTAAAGTCTATATTTACAAAAGGGGAGAGGATTGATTTTGATTTGAGGACTGTGCCAGAAAAAAAGATAATCAGGAGATTAACATCAAGATTAAAAGAAAGGTATCCGAATGTGCATAAAGTCCTGATTGAGGAAAGAAATTCCGTGATTGCTGGAAATTTAAGGAATTTAGTAAATTCCAATCCGGATAAAAAAATCCTTGCAATTCTGGGCGCAGGGCATGTTGATGATGTTCTAGAACTGGTTAAAAGGAGTGAAGAAATTAATTTGAACTACAGCTATTCGATTGGAAAATAAGTTTTTGAAGCTGATAGATAAATTTACCACGAATGGAATGAATAGTTCATTAACAAAACAAAAAATAATCATAAAACCATGAAACTATAAGCCTTAGCTGACTTTGCGGTTAAAACCAATAAACTTAAATAATCCATTTCCAAAAACAGTACAATGGCAGAATTAGTTGATTTGATAGACAAATTAAAAAAATATTACACATTCACAAAGTATGAAGTTAGGGGCTACGCAATAGCAATATTGGCGATTGCATTCATTATTTCTTTCAGGGAGTGGGGCGCAAACCAGTTTGATCTGGCAGCAGGATTATTTAACCTGTTCAATTCGATTTTGATTGTTGCCATGTCAGTTCTTGTTCACGATGCAGGCCAAAGAATCTGGGGGCTTGCAATCGGATATAAAATAGAATTCAAGATGTGGACTTTTGGGGTTGTTTTAGGGCTGATACTTGCTTTTGTCACCAACGGAAAATTCTGGCTTATCATTCCGGGCACATTTATGCTGCACCATTTAGCCGGCCACAGACTGGGATTTTTCAGGTATGGAATAAATATTATAGGGCAATCTATGGTTGCGCTTGCCGGGCCGCTATTCACGCTTATGCTGATTATTCTGTTAAAAATTTTATATGCATTATCCCCGAACCCGCTCCTACAGAAAGCAATTATGTTCAACATAATTTACAATATAACTAACATGCTTCCAATTCCGGTTTTGGACGGCGGCAAAATATTTTTTGGAAGCAGGATGATTTATGCCTTTGTGATGCCCGCAATGATAGTCGCAACAATTTTAATGATGATTGATATACCAGTATTTTTTTCTGTTGTTCTGTCGCTCTTGGTCGGCGTAATTTTGTGGCTTTGGTATTATGTAAGCTTTGAAAGAAAAGTATGGAAGGGACCATAAATGTCGAAAATATACAATATCTTTTTAATTGATGGATGTAAGTTGAATGGAGCCTTACAAGGCAGCATATTTTCGAGCATGGTTAAAAACCACACAAAAGTATTTGCGTTTGCAGCACTTAACTGTAAGTTTAAAGGTGATTTTTGACATGTTCGAAGTTGAAAAAAGCTGGATGGAATTTTTCTTTTTGCTGATTGCAGCAATGGGGCTGATTTTTGCCTTAGTGGTGCCAAGCGCTATGGTGGGATATGCTCTTGTTTTTGTATCGGGATATTTTGCAGGCAGGGTTTTGTACCAGAGAAGAACAAATATTGTTTTTCCGTTCTATATTATAATTGCAGGATTTTTGATAGGATACATTGTGGGAATGCAATACGGCAACAGGATAATTGCAGCCGCCCTATTCATTGCTGGGGCTGTTCTGAGCTATCAGCTGCACAGCAAAGGAATTTTGATGGACCGGCTTTACTAAGATGAAAAAAATATATTTTTTGTTGGTGATACTTGTTTTAACATCATGCACGAGTGAAGTTGAAATAAAAGACGCTCAAAGCTCAGATGTGATTGCTAAAGAGACTTACATAAGAACTACAAATGTGGAAATTGAAAGCAATAAAACAATAGCGCCGCCGTCCATAAAAATATTGTCTCCAAGAGATAATCAAATGATAAAAAATTCAACTATAAATGTCAAAGTCTATGCCGATAATTTCAAGATTGTGCCTGTGGGAAGCATGGTAAAAAATAGAGAAGGGCATTTTCATGTGTGGCTTGACAGCGAGAGAAGAATCAGCGCTTACAATAATTTTACTTTCGAGAATGTTTCTTCGGGAAGGCATTCAATAGCAGCTGAATTGGTCATGAGTGACCATTCCTCGCTTAATCCTCGAGTAATTAAAACAATTTTAATCAATGTTGAATCTGATGCCATTTCAAAAGAGATCCTCCAACAGCCCGGATTGGAAGAATTTTCTATTGAATCTGATGACTTTGGGTTTTACCCTAATAATCTAATGGCGAGAATAAATGATACCGTCATAATTAATTTCAGATTCAGGAATGCCACGATGTATTTTGCTGGCATTGACATTCAAGGGCCATTTCCAACAGTTAAATACAGGCACGGTGACAAGCAGCCAATAAGGGCAGAGTTTGTTATGAAAGAAGATGTAAAAATAACTTCTTACTGGCCTTCAACCGGGGTCAAGAAGGCGGATTTGATGGTGAATGCTGCCAAGTGAATTATTTAAAGTTTTTATTCTGGTTCATTTTTTAATGAAGTATGGAACAACAAACATAAAGCCAATTGATAAAAGCCCAACACTAGAAAATTCAAAAAGGGAAGGAAAGAATATGGCAAATACTACATTAAAATACACGACAAGCAGAATTGTAATCGCTGCTACATATTCAACTCTTAAAGAGTACGTCTTGAGGCCAAATGGCTTAATGCTTTTTTTCAGGGCAAAAATATATAAAAATAGCATCCCCATACTCTCAAAAATTCCAATAGTCAAAAGGGATAAAAACTCACTTTCAATTGGTATCATCAAGCCGATAAATTCAAAAATTAAAATTATTGGAATTGCAATCAAGGACCATTTAAACGCTGACCAAAGCCCACCATTTTTAGATAGGATTTTAATTTCATCAAACAATGCCATAAACATAATTTGCTAACCTTTTGTTTAATAATTTTTCGAATTGTTTTAATAATAAAAATACAAAACAACACACCATAGATACAAATTTCTTCAACAACCTATTTAAACTCAAAAATACTCTCAAAGCGCTATGATTAAGAACTTCGAGCCAAGGCTGTATCAGGAGACTATTCTTAACACAGCTGCAGAGAAGAACACTTTGGTAGTGCTTCCAACCGGAATGGGGAAGACGAATATTTTTCTGATGCTTTCTGCCCAGAGGCTGAAGCAGTTTCCAAATTCAAAAATACTTTTTATCGGGCCTACCAAGCCGCTGATTGACCAGTATATGGCGGTATTCAAGGAGCATTTTGAAATTGATGAAAACAAAATGTCCGTTTTCACAGGCATGATAAGCCCTGAAAAAAGAGGGGAGCTGTGGAAGAAATCAAAAATTATTTTTTCAACACCACAGGGTTTGGAAAATGACATAATCAGCAACCGCATAAATCTTGCAGAAGTCTGCCTGCTCGGGGTTGATGAAGCGCACCGCGCAGTTGGAGATTATGCCTATGTATTTGTTGCAAAGCAGTTCATGAAGCTTTCAAATTTCCCGAGAATAATTGCGCTGACCGCTTCGCCGGGAAGCGATATGGAAAAAATACAGGAAGTGTGCAAAAATCTTTTCATTGAGGATATTGAGGTCAGGACAGATGAAGACCCCGATGTCAAGCCATATGTGCAAGAAATCCATACAGAATGGGTGAATGTAGAACTTCCAAGAGTTTTTATTGACATTCAGAAATTCTTGTTGCTATTTTTAAGAGAAAGGTTTGAAAGGCTGAAGAAAAGTGGAGTTCTCAAAAAAGCCGATGTAAAGTTTGTTTCAAAATCAGACTTGCTGCAGCTCCAGGGGGAAATAAGGAGCAGGATTTCCCAGGGAGATAAAGATTTTGCGATGTGGAGCGCAATTTCAACTCTTGCCGAAGTCATGAAGATTTATCACGCTCTTGAGCTGCTTGAAACGCAGGGAATTAACGCGCTGCACAAATATTTTGAAAAATTAGTTTCTGAATCCAGCACATCACAGACAAAGGCAATCAGGAGCATAATGGCTGACTCAAATTTCAAGTCTGCGCTGATAAAAGCAAGAATACTTCATGAAGAAGGAGTTGAGCATCCAAAATTAATCGAGCTTCAGAATATTGTTGATGCCGAAGCCGGCAAAAATCCCAATATTAAGATAATGATTTTCAACCAGTACAGGGACAATGCCCTTGATGTTATGCAGAAGCTGAATAAATTAAGTAATGTAAAAGCAAACATTTTCGTCGGTCAGCAGAAAAAAATCGACACAGGAATGAGCCAGAAAGAGCAGAAACAAATGCTTGATGATTTCAGGAACGGGCTGTTTAATGTGCTTGTTGCAACATCAATCGGGGAAGAAGGCCTTGACATTCCGAAAGTTGATTTGGTGATATTCTATGAGCCTATTCCAAGCGCAATCAGGAGTATACAAAGGCGCGGCAGGACTGGACGGCAGGAAAAAGGGCGAGTTATAATTTTGTTAGCCAAAGGCACCAGGGATGAGTCTTACAGATGGGTTGCCCATCATAAAGAGAAAAAAATGTACATGAATCTAATTAGTTTAAGAAAAAAACTTAATTTAACCCTTCATGAAAGAAAAGAAAATTCTGCAGCAAAACATACTGAAGATAAAATAAAAATTTTTGCTGACTACAGGGAGAAAGGAAGCGGAGTTATAAAGGAAATGGTTGAAGAAAACATTCAGGTCAATTTGGAGAGATTGGAATATGCGGATTATATTTTATCATCAAGGTGCGGAGTTG
Source organism: Candidatus Nanoarchaeia archaeon (assembly GCA_035288865.1). Lineage (GTDB taxonomy): Archaea > Nanobdellota > Nanobdellia > Woesearchaeales > GW2011-AR4. Next base: position 52,053 of record DATDZA010000017.1, on the reverse strand, counting down.
AAATCAAGACAGTTTCTGATTTTGTTGATTCAATAATTGACGGAAGATTATTGGAGCAGATTAAGAACATGAAGAATAATTTTGAAAGGCCTGTGATTGTGATTGAGGGCTCTGAGGATATTTATTCTGTTCGCAACGTGCATCACAATTCAATACTTGGAATGATGGCTACTATTGCTGTTTCTTACGGAATTCCAATAATACAGACAAAAAATTTCAAGGAAACCGCGTCCTTGCTCCAGATAATTGCAAGAAGAGAGCAGGCAGAGACTTCAAAGGATTTTAACGTGCATGCTGACCGCAAGCCAACATCATTAAAAGAGCAGCAAGAATATTTTATTAGCTCGCTGCCCGGTATAAATTTAACATTGTCAAAACCTTTGCTGAAGCATTTCAAGACAATAAAAAATATTGTTAACGCTTCTGCTGAAGAGCTGCAGAAAGTTGAGAAGATTGGACCTGCAAAGGCGAAGCAGATAAAGGAGGTGGTTGAAAGCGAGTACAATGGTGATTAGAAGATTAATCAGATAATTTTTTAATCATTTTAATAGTAAGGTACAAAGTTGTCGGCACGTCAAAACCAAATTCTGTTCTGATCAATGGTTGCAAAGGAAGGGATTTATCCGGATTAATCCTTACATTTTCTAGAGGAATTTTAAGCAAATTTGTTAAATCTCTAATGCTAGAATCTACGCAACCGGCTTTTGTCTGTTCGTCAACATGTTCGCCATAAGCAGTAACCCCTACATAAGCAGGGTCATAAAACAAATCATTTCCGGCACCCTTAGCTAAAATGACCCCATCATCCAATATTTCTGTTGAAAATGAATTTGAGTATAACCTTGGGTAAAAATAAAATAATCTTTGCCCCAAAAGTTGTCTTGCTCGAGAAATAATTTCTCTATAGAGTGACCTGTAAGGATTTATATCTTCAGGATTAGGAAATAGTTGCTCCAGAACATTTGTTCCATTTACCAAAACGAGGCAGCGTCTTTCATTTCTGGCGACATCAGATATAGAATCAAGCCATAATGATTTTAGTGATAAAATATTCCTATCTGATTGTTCATCTATCATCATTCTACTATATACTTTGCTGATAGTGTAAAACGGATGAACCAGCAAATCTATTCTTTCGGTTTGTACTTGGTTAGCCATAACCTTAAATATTGATTACTTCTTTAATAATTAATTGATAATAATATTCCTATAAGAATAATTCTTTCAAAACAATTTAAATATAAAATGCCTTAAACTGTTTAAATGCTTAAATTAAATAATTTAGAGAAAATTAATTCACGTTTTACTTTTCCTAGTTTTAATTCTACAATGCTAATGATGATGTAATTGTAATTTCAATGTTCATCTAAATTTTTCTTTTATTTAAAATTAATTTGATGGAGATTTAAAATAATAGATATAAGAGGACAAAATGATAACACTTCAAGATAGGCTTCAACCAGTGGAAATTAAGGCATCAGATTTATTGCTTGAATACGGACCATGCCCAGCGTATAGAACAGAATCTGGCAGAATCATAACCTTATTGCCAACGCGTAGTGTGCCAGAAACACATTTAATTGAAGAAAACTGGAACCCATTCTGCGCAAGGGTTGAATCTGGTAATTTTAGAAGAGTAAGATGGATTTACAAGCTTGCCAATGGAGAGAAATCATCTATATATGTAAAAGGTCCCGAACATATCTTAGGCTCTACCGGAGTATGGTGGGGAGGCAAACGTTCAGGTGAAAGAGCAGTCTATGTCAACGACCTGGTTGTTGATGAACAGGTAGAATGGGAAGCAATTTTTTTGCTGAGGTTATTAAAATATGATATTCGTGCGGAGATACCACAAGCAATAGTAGAGACTAATGGAGAAAAAGAATTAATAACAAAACAAGTTAATTCTGATCCATATTGGCACATGAACAATCCTTGGAAAGCGGCAGGACCAAACTATACAATAACAGAGTTGATTGCTCATATAAAAAGAGAAACTGGTCTTGTCCCGTGCGACCTTGACACCCATAATACACAGAGAGATGATAACGGATACCTTACAATAATAGACGTCAATCGCTGGAAATGGCCACCTCATACTGATGATTTTGCCAGAAGGCTAAAAGTGGCAATCAGTTATGCTGTAAAAAATGCGAAAAGATAAAAATTAAGATCCAAAATAGGGGTATAATTCTAAATAAGAATGAGGAAATAAAAATTCCGAAAGACCTTGAACATTGTCCTATATTTCTGGAACGTTCTATTGTCTTTATGCTTGAGCCATTAAAATTAACAAGCAAAGGTAGTTGATTTATTTTAGAAATATTTATATCTGAACTGTGAAATAATTTTCCTATGTTCAAGAAATTCTCAATCTGGCTGATAAAAAACTTAATGATTATACTAGTTGCGACCCTGATTTTTTCTAATGCAAGCTTTGATTTTCCAGACGTGATGAAAGGAACTTTCGGGGATGTGTATGACTTTGCAAGCCCGGAGGCACAAAGAGAGGCGGTTGGAAGGCTTGCGGAAACATGCGCTTCTATGGAGTCAGGCTCTAATGTTATAACCATGCAGCAGCTCTGCAGCAATGACAGCGTAATGCAGTCAGTGATAGATAATTGCAACGAATATAAAAAAATGAAGCGACAGGGTGCCCAGATTGAAAACGAGCAGCAAATGGAAGAAAGCTGCGCTAAGATCGAATCCGGAGAAATTGAAGACGAGTGCAACCAATTAAAGTCTGGACAGAATAAAATGGACTTAAGCAGGATAGGTGCAGTGTGCAATGATTACAAAGCTGGAAAAATAAATGACAAGGAATTTTTCTACAGTGTGATTGGGGGTTCTTTAGGAAATTTTGTTTCGGGCCAACAATCTGACAGCACAAAAATGAACTTATTCGACAAATATAATAAATTTATTGATTTTCTAAACAAAGACCGGATAATCTATCTTGTGCTGCTGGCTATTTTAGCCGCTCTGCTTTATTTTATTCTCCATGATTACATGGCTTTCTGCGAAATATTAAGTGATATTGCCTTTGGCATCGGAATGCTGATAATGCTGCCTTATGTTTTGATATTATTGTATGCAAAATATGTAGGTATTGATACTACTTCTATTCTGGGAAGCTTGCTTGGACTTGGAAACATATTTGATTTTAAGGCAATAATCAGCGTAATTTTATTATTATTTTTAAGGACTTACAATAATTTCATATTGACTGTGGGAATTGTATTTTTAATTGCAGGGGGAATTGGGAAAATTTATTTGATGACAATAAAAAAAAGAATGCGTCATGAAGAAACAAAGAAAATAGAAGAAAATGATAAAAAATACGACAATGAAAAAGAATCTATGACAGAGGAAAAAACAGAATCTTCAAAAAAACCTAATAAGAAAAACAAAAATAATAATTTAAAATTTCATTGACCTTAATCTTTTTGTTCGTTCCGAAGTTGCCGGATGCGTCATGAACAATGACAAAAAGCTCGCGTTCCTAAATGGATTCGTTATAAACAAATGCGCAGTTGCCGTTGTCCCGAATTTTAACGGATGGATATTCACGTTCTTTTCTATTTTCTCCAAAGCATCGGCAAGATGCGTTCCGTTTTTAACCGTGTTTGCACCTGTTTCATCAGCCAAGTATTCCCTGCTTCTTGAGATTGCCATCTGAATCAACGCTGCAATCAATGGAGTAAGAATTCCCAAAATCAAAAGGCTGATGATGTTATTGCCCCGGTCATCGTCTCTTCCGCCAAAGATAGCTGACCACCTTGCCATCATGCCAACGTAGGAGATAACTCCTGCAATTGTTCCGGCTATTGTTGAAATTAAAATGTCATGGTTTCTTATGTGGCCGAATTCGTGGGCAAGAACTGCCTTTAATTCTTCGTCGTTCAGTATTTTTAAAATTCCTTCTGTTACAGCAACAACGGCGTGATTTTTATTGCGGCCCGTAGCGAAAGCATTTGAAGTTTCGGTCGGGATAATATAAACTTTAGGCATCGGGAGGCTGCTTAATTTTGCAACTTCCCCTACAATTTTGTACAATTTTGGATATTCACTTTTCTTTGCTTCCTTTGCACGGTACATCCACAGAACAATCTTGTGTGAGAACCAGTAGGAGCCAAAATTCATAATTGCCACGAATACTAAGGCAAAATAAAATCCTGATTTTCCGAAAAAGCTCCCTATGAACAAGAAAAGAGATGTAAGCACTGCAAGCAGGATTGCTGTTTTAAACTGATTTTTCATTGACATGCCAATAAGCAATGCTACTATATTTAAAAAACTTATGAAAAATGCCAAAAAATTAGGGCTTCATAATATTAAATAATAGTATTATATAAATACTTAAAAGAGCACCGTAAACCTAAATCTGAAGTAATATCACAGAGTACAACAAGCCAAAAAATGGGTATATTTTTATATTTAAAACCAAATTTTAAATTATGGTATTTTTGAAAAGAATAAAAAATAGGATATCGGGATTTAATACATCACGAAAATGTACCATATTCTCTAAAAAAATCAGAATAGGGAAAAAAAGAATTAAGATAATTTTAAAATTTGATGAAAATCAATATTTGGGCAATTATGGCCTAATTCATTATGTGCAAGACAAATTTCATATTTCGTTTGAGGAATTCAGGAAAAGGTCCCATAAGTATCTTCCTCAATTTATTATCGTTGCCCTGCAAGAGGATATTTCAGAAAAAATAATTCTTAGGTTTGATAAGATACACCCAATAAAGGAACTGAGATTCAATATGGTGGTTTACCATTGGAGTTTTGGTTCGGGCTATGAAAATGATCCCCAAATTATGAGGGGTTCCTTTCCAAAAGGGAACGATCCCGGCCAGATATTTATAGGAACGGATTATGCCTATGAATTTATTGAAAAAATAAGGAAAGAGCCAAATACATATCGGGAAATTGTGGATTATTTATGCCATGAACTTATCCATATTTTCGATGTCAAGCATACATGGCGTATAAAGCCTAGCAGGTTTGAGTCATGGAATAAGTTAAAAGGCGGCGTATTGCAATATCTTAATTTTTTTAATGGCTTTCGGGAAGAGGCTCATACAATGTTAATATTGTGCAAAGGAGAAACTATCCCCCTCAAGACTGAAATGTTCGGCCCAAGAATCGATAAGGTAATTTCAATATGTAGGAGCCTACTGTATACAAAATTGGATATAACCTATTCACATGAATCGGATGCAAAATATGTGAGTAATAACCTTATCGATTTGTTTTCCAACGAAATATGGGAATTAGATAATAAAATGTATCACAATAGACATTATATCGGGCTATTAATGGGAACAATGATAGCATTGGCATTATTGAAAAGAAAAGGCAGGGAGCAGGATGTCTTCCTATTTAATTCTGCCAAACAATATCCAGTTTCCGAAATTAACAATCTTTTAGCAGTGTCTGTAGAATTTCATATAAGTGCACTGCCTGATGATATTTTAGGAGATACTATTATCTTAGTGCAAAGGGCTACTCTTAACAGATTTATCAAAATTTATGATATATCATGCAATGTTTTAGGAATTCTTCCAGAAAACCGAGTTATTACTCTAAAGACTTTTAGAGAACTTGAAGATTTGGAAAGAAGCATTGTTAAATAAAAGTGATTAGTTATAATAATTAAAGTGCAATTGTTTGCTAATTAACTTTGCATGAGCTTATTCCTTTGGTCAAAAACCCTTATAAAAACCTTTAAATAGTGGCCAAATAATTTATGAATAATGCCAACGAAAGACAGCCTTGACAAAATTGAAAAATATAAATTCCTTTTATCCGAAGCTAGAAAATTAGCAAATATTGGAGTAATTTCGAAAGAGCAGCTTCAAAAGATTTATTCATTATATAAGGATCCGCAAAAAGCAGTAGAGGCAAAGCACTGGGATATTGTTTCTATCATTGCTATTTTCGGCTCCCTCATGATAGGCGCCGGAATAATTTTGTTTTTTGCGCTAAATTGGTCGAGCATTCCTAAATTGGTAAAAGTTTTTTCGATTTTGGCTGCGCTGGTTGCATCGTATTACGTCGGCTACACCATGAAGTTCAGCAAGGCAAATTTTCCGAATGTAGGGGGCGCTTTGATATTTTTGGGCGCAATTATTTTTGGAGCCGGGATTTTTTTGGTAGGCCAGATTTTCAACATAAACTCCCATTGGCCTAGTGCTTTCCTTTACTGGGCATTGGGAATTGTTGCACTTGCCTACATTACCCAGTCAAAACCTGTAATGTACTTAAGCTTATTAACAGCAGGCGTTTATGTCGGCTCGGAAATGTTTTATTGGTTTAATTTCGTCGACAGGTACTACAATATTTCATATGCATTTTTTCTGATATTCCTGTCGCTCGGAATATCATACTATATGCTCGGCAATCTGCACGAAAAAAAAGAAAGCATAAGAATGCTAAGGTATCCTTTTCACCTAATTGGCTCTTTTTTAATAATGCTGACTGCTTATCTATTTTCATTTAAATGGTTTGGGAAAGCAAATGATTTTGGATATTCTGCAGGAGCCGGCACCAATACTATGAGCGTCCTTTTCAACTCAAAATTCTGGATTATTTACCTGGCAGTAACTTTAGTTGCAATTATTTTTATATTTATCAGCTTCAAATACCGCGATACAAAAGACAGCACAGAATTTCATGAGGTCCTTTATCTTGGGCTTTTGCTGGTCTTCACTCCGCTGGTTGTTTTATTTTCAAAAATTAATTTCTGGATGATTCCAATTACGTTCAACATAATATTATTTTTGCTCATAGTAGGAAGCGTATATCTTGGCTATGCAAAAAGGGAAAAAACTCTAGTTAATTTGGGCATGATAGCCTTTGGCGTGGCAATATTTTCAAGGTACATTGAATATTTATGGGACGTCCTGAATGGATATTTATTTTTCATAATCGGCGGGGTACTGCTTATAGTATTGGCGATTATACTTGAAAAAAACAGAAGAAAGATAATTGACAGGTTCACGGGATAAAATGGAAAAAGGAAAATTGTTTTATTTGATTGTGGCGCTGCAGGTGGTTTTCCTAATTGGAATGATTGGATTTAAGCAGTCTACTGTGTGGTTTGGCGAAAAAGTTCTTTTGAAGCCAATTCCATATGATCCAACTGATATTTTAAGAGGGGATTTTATCAATATCAGGTATGAAATATCAACAATAAAACTTGATTCGATAAAAAGCGATACAAAAGATTTCAAAAGAGGAGATACAATATTTGTCAGACTGGAGAAGGGCAAGGATTTTTCAAGTGCTGCTGAAGTAAGCACCAAAAAAACTGCAGAGCCCTACATTAAAGGAAGGGTAAACGATGTTTACTCTAAAAATGTGTACACTGTAAAAGAAACCAACAGCTCAAATAATTATATCTATGAAGAAACAATTTATGACTATGAATATAGTCCCGTTAAAACAGAGCAATCTTTTGATGTCGGTGACAAAGTGGAGTTCAATGAATTCAATAACCGGGTAAACTACCTTATAAAATGCCAGAATGGGATTTGCCAGGATCAGCCTGATATTTACAATCAATACAAAATCGGAAACGTCATTAATGTGAAGAAAGGAATAATGGAAATAAGCATAGAATACCCTATTGAGTCTTATTTTGTCCCGAAGAATGAGGGTAACCTTCCACAGTTTACGGCAGCAGACATGCTTGTCGAAGTTGCGCTTTGGCACGGAGATGCTGTGGCAACAAATCTCCTGATTAACGGGCAGAAAATTGATTTTAGATAAACTGCACATAAGTATTCATTCCTTCTATCTGCCTTAATTTGGTGTTTTTGAAAAGAAAATTTCTAAATTTGTTATTTATTTTTACGCCGTGCTTCTGCAAATCAGAGTTTAATTTTCCATATATTTCCTTTCCTTTTCTATCCAAATCCGTCAGAATTATGCATTCGTCATTTGAATTTGCAACTTCCTCAACAATTTGGAATAATGGTTTTTTGGAAAGTTCAATTATATTGCTTATTCCAAATTTGTTTAATGCAGCCCTATCTTTCTTGCCTTCTACTATTACAATGACGTTTGAATTTTTTATTTTTTCTATATGTTTACTGAATTCTTCTGTTTCGTGTTTCATTTTTTGTATTGAGAATATGTTAATTAGTAATTTACCCAATAGATGTTGAATATATAAGTATTTGTAAATGATATATTCTATACATTAAATAGATAAGTTTTAATATTGTTATGTCAATAGAATAGTAAAATGTGGTCTTGGCTTAAATGGATAATTTACTTCTTTATCTTTACATTTTTAATAATTGGATTAAGGGGTTGTGTTAATGACCAAAAATTAGGTGATGTAACTTATGGTTTTCCATTCGTTTACATGGATTCTAGGTCGCCCAGTTACGCTGAAAGTCCTACAAGTAGTTTGACATTTCATAAACCAGAAATTAAAAATTTTTATGGCAATAACTTAAAATTTGACATAGCTTTCTGGGTTCTAGTTTTTGCCTCTTTTTATTTCTATAGAAATGTTGAAATCTTTACTAAATATAAGAATGAAATAAAGTATGGATTATTTTTCGTTGCATTATTTATAGTTAGTTCTATTTTTTCAATTGCATTTGATAACCAAATTTTTATTATTATTTCTTACCTCGGAATTTTTGTATTAATCTATACAGGAAGCGCTTTTGGGTCTATTGTAAATATTGAAGATCCAACCACTTATTCCACCATTCACCAAAAATTGCTTACATTTTACCCTTATGTTGATGATTTACCATCAAGAGTTGGTTTTATTTTCGCAGCATTGCTATATTTTATTATTGGAGTAATTGTTTATAAACTTAAGCCTCTAATTTTTTGGAAGAAAAAAATAAAGAGTAAATAATAAGTGGTTATTACGTCATTCTTAAATATTAAACATAACTATTAAAAACCAAAAAACATTCCCTGGCATATGATTCCTATCAATGTATCATTAAGCCATTATAAGAGAGCGGACATACAGGAAGAAATAATTACAAACTCTGCAGACCGGGAAGTTGCTGCGCGCTTTAACGAGCAGTTTGGCAAGAGGCCAGATGTGCTGAGACATGCAAGCGACATTCTTGAATTGGCAAAGCAGGGCGCAACTTCTTTTCACGCTTCTGAAGAATTATGGAAAGACCCGCTGCAGCTCGACCCCACCATGAGACGGCAGGAACTGGAGGATTTAAGGATTGGGTGGGATTTAATAATTGATATTGATTGTATAGTTTTTGACTATTCGAAAATTGCCGCTGATTTGGTTATTAAAGCGCTGAAATTCCATAAAATAAAATCCATTTCCTGCAAATTTTCCGGCAACAAGGGATTCCACATCGGGGTGCCTTATGAGGCGTTTCCTGAGAGAATAAAAAATGGGGACATAAAAAATCTGTTTCCCGATGCACCGAGAAAAATTGCGCTTTACATCAAGCACATGATACTGCCTGAGTTTGGAGATGCAATTTTGAAGCTTGAGGGCAACATTTCAAAAGTTCTTGAAAAAACAGGAAAAATTGCAAGTGAAGTGCTGTATGAAGAAAGAGGCGTGAAGAAATTTAATCCTGATTCAATTCTGCAAATGGACACTTTGCTGATATCTCCCCGACATCTTTATAGGATGCCTTATTCTCTTCATGAAAAATCCGGGCTTGTGTCGGTGCCATTAAATCCAGAAAAGGTTATGCTGTTCAAAAAAGAGTTTGCCTTGCCTGATAAGGTCAAAATAAGTTCCCATAAATTTCTTGACAGGACAAATGCAGAAAGAGAAGAAGCAAAAAGATTATTTGTTGAGGCGCTTGATTTTCATGCAAAGGAAGATGATGAAACAGAGCCAAAATCCGGAAAAGAATTTGAAGGGCCTGCATCTGCTTTGCCTGAAGAATTATTTCCGCCGTGCATCAAGACAATTCTCAATGGCCTTGAAGACGGAAGAAAAAGGGCTTTGTTTGTATTGGTGAATTATTTTACTTCCATAGGCTGGGATTATGACATGATTGAGAAAAAACTTAAAGAATGGAATGACAAGAACAGAGAGCCTTTGAAAGAAATTTATTTGATTGGGCAGGTTAGATATCACAAGCAGCAAAGAAAAAAGATTTTGCCACCCAATTGCCCCAGGCGAGAAAATAATGTTGTTCTGATTAATCAGCAAAATTACTACACTGATTTAAGGGTTTGCAGTCCTGACTCTTTCTGCGCCAAGATAAAAAATCCTGCGCAGTACACAACAAAAAAGGCTTGGATGATGAATAGAGGCAAAAAAGTAAAGAACGACTCCAAGTAATTGTTATAAAAAGTTTTTTCAAACTAAAAAGGAAAGCTATCTGATGTCAATTTTGGTTAGGGAGGTCACCTCCACCTGGCACTCTTTTAGTAATATTTAAAAATAATAATCATCTCTCTATAAAATTAAAGTGATATTGTGAAACTAACTACAATTTTAGCAATTCTCCTCATATTTATTGGAGGATGCTCAATGCAAGATGAAAGACCACCTTTAATTCAAAATGGCTCAACCCATACTATATCTGGAGTTCAGGAACTGGTGCTTAATGAACAAGACCTTAAGCAACTTGGATTGATGACTTCCAATAGAACTTTTGGGCCGATAGTCCTCAATGGAACTGATTGCCAAATAGAGGGGTGGGTATATAATCAAACTGTGTACTTAAATAATTACAGTACCTGGTGTACCTACACCATTAACAGCGTGAAGGATACTGAAGTGACAATTCACTATATTGGGAAAATTACAAATCCAGAAGACCTAAATGGCACGTACCAATATAACTCCGGGCACTATGTTAGTTCTAAAGGCATTATAAGCGAGAATGATTTTGGTGACCAGAGCAAATTTCATGTTAACAGCGATGAGGATTATGGTGCCGAGTTCAATAAACCGGGCATCTATTATTATCATCTCTGGTTTACGAAGGATGGATACCTCATTGAAATCTCTAATAATGGAACCAAGGAAGGCAATAAAACTAAAGAGTATATTGCAAAAATAGGGCGGCAGATATTGTCAAAGTTCGGGTAAATATTAAAGGTAAGAAACTAGACAGGTTAATGAGTTATTGTGCAAAGGAGGCATTATCGAAAGTTTTATAAATAACCAAAAAAATAGAGAGTATTAACAAAAATTGAGGTGATTAGATGGCTTTCGGACTTGAGACTTTAACAGTGCCAGACGTGACACTTGCTATAATAATAGGAACTTTGGCAGCTATAGTTTATTCTTTGAGGATTATGGTTTTGATGGAGCGCAGGATAGCAAGAATCGAGATGCACATCGAAAGGGTAGTTGACAAAGTAATCAAAGAAGAGATTACGATTGAAAGGTCAATGAAGAAAAGACGCTGATTTTTCTTTTATTGAGAATTTTGAAGATTTATGAGTTCATCAAAATTCTCTTAGAGAACTTTTAATGAAATATTGAAATTGTGGATGTTTCAAAGTTTTCTATTTGTTTATTTCATAAATTATAAGTTCATTGAATGAAATTCCTTTTAGTTCTGCTGTCCTTTCATCTATAACATAGCCTGTTGGCGTTTTTGCCAAGTCTTCGATGCTGACAAACAGCCAGTCTTTTCTGAAGAAACGCACTGCAAACCAGGGATGCGCATCAAATACTTTGGAGAAATTCTTTAACTGGTTGACATCCCCTTCTGTAAGATATATTTTATTTACTTTTGATGATTTGCATTCAATGGACATTCTTCTGACTAAGTTGCCTACTAACAAATCCGGACCCGGATATTTCATTGAGCCGGAACCTGCGCTGCGTATGGCCGCAAATCCTTTTGCCCAGAACATATGCAGCAATTCTCTCTCTGAGTTAGAGCCTTTTGTCTTGTTGGTCATATTATTCAGAATTTAAATGTGAGAACGGGTTTAAATAGTTTGGGTGAAGATGTCCAATGGTGCACGGTTTGTTCTATAAGTCTGACCAGCCCATAAGTTTATTTTAGCGAGTGCCATCGAAGAAAGTACAATTTTTGATAAAACTTTTTCGCAAAAAGTTTTTCGTCCTCAAGGGGCGAAACCCTTGTTATAAATCAATCTTCATGAAATCTTTTGCGCAGATTACATTATCAAAAACATCTCTTGCGTCCTCTTCCAACTCTTGCGTATTTTTGTATCTTGCGCTGAAATGAATTAAAACCAATTGTTTAGCATTGGATTTGTTAGCTAGTTGTCCCGCTTGTTTTGCCGTCATATGGCCATATTCTTCGCCTTTATCAGCTAATTTTGAGGAGTATGTTGCTTCGCAAATCAATAAATCAGCGCCTTCTGCAGTTTTGTAACAGCCGCTGCATAAAACTGTGTCAGTTACATACGCAACTTTCTTTCCCTTTTCAATATCAGTCACATCATCAGGGTTTATTTTTTTGCCGTTATGCTCAATCGAATGGCCTTGCTGCAATTTTCCAATCAAAGGGCCTTCCGGAATTCCAAATTTCTTTACTTTCTTCATGTCAACTTTTCTCTTGTCTTTTTCTGTGAATTTAAATCCCAAAGTTTCAATTCCGTGCTCGAGCGGATATGATTCCAGATCGAAATCGCCATTTTCAAAAAATTTTCCTGATTTGACCTCTTCAACCTTGAAATTAAGTTTTTTATCAAACACAAATGCCTCGAACATTTTTTCCATTCTTTTTTTTGTTCCTGCCGGCCCATAAATTTCAAGAGTTCCGGTATAATCAGTAGAACTTAAAGTCTGCATCAATCCGGGCAGTCCCAGAACATGGTCGCCATGCCAGTGGCTCAGCAAAATTTTTGTTACTTTGCTTAGCGGTATTCCTGCAATCTTGAATTGTCGCTGAGTTCCTTCACCGCAGTCAAATAAAATTCCTTCAGTGCCATAACTAAGGAAAACTGCTATCTGGTTTCTTTCTTTTGTCGGAACCATTGAAGATGTTCCCAAAAATGTAAGTTGCATACTGTATAGAATAAGAATATAATTTATAAGGGTTTTTGTTTGAAAAATTAATTTCGAAATAAACAACCTTTTTAAACACCCATCAATATCTTTATCTATCATTTTACCATGCCAAAGAAAAAGGAAGAATCTAAAGTTCTTCCTAAGAAGGAAGATAAAGAATTAAAAGAAATCAGAGAGCCTGTCAAAGCATATTTTTCAAAGGAAAGAGTGCTTACAGAAAGCTCAGATCCTGCTAGGGAGCTCTATAACCAAAGCAGATATGGAACTTTGCTTGAGGATGGCAGAGTGCAACTTTCTTTGATTGAAGCGCTTTATCTTGTTGATAAAAAAAAATTAATAGCTTATGATTCAAAAAATAAGGAAATTAAATCAGAAGATTTGCTGAAGAAATCCCAAAAAACCGAGCCTAATTTCTGGATAAGATATTGTGTCTATAAAGATATTAGAAACAGAGGATACATCATAAAAACTGCTTTAAAGTTTGGAGCAGATTTCAGAATTTATGACCGAGGCGTGAAGCCAGGAGAAGATCACGCAAGATGGGTAGTATTTCCGGTGCATGAGAGTTCGGCGTTGACATGGTACGAATTCGCAGCCAAGAACAGGGTTGCCCACTCCACCAAGAAACGGCTTTTAATAGGGATTGTTGATTCGGAGCAGGATGTTACATTCTACGAGTGCCGGTGGTTAAGGCCATAATTCTAACAACAAAATATATATAACCAGCTTCTTTAGTTTAGGTTATGGACCACAGAGACAAAATTATAGACTTTGTAAAGATGAAAGGCCCTGTGCTACCTATACAAATTTCAAAGCTTATAGGAATGGACATGGTGATGGCTTCCGCGCATCTTGCTGAGCTGACCGCAACAAAAAAGATGAAGATTTCTGCAATAAAAGTCGGCGGCTCTCCGCTGTATTATCTTGCCGGGCAGGAAGCTATGCTCCTAAAATATACATCTAATTTGAATGAGAAGGAACTTAAAGCTCTTGAGCTGCTAAAAGAAAACAAGATTTTAAGGGATTCTGAGCAGGTGCCTGTAATCAGAGTGGCATTAAGGGAAATAAAAGATTTTGCAATGCCGTTGAATGTCAAATACGGCGATACAAGCGAGATTTTCTGGAAATGGTTTTTGGATTCGGACGAGGAAGCAGGAAAAATTATTAAATCAAAGTTAGGTATTGCTGAAAAAGTTGATAAGATAGAAGTTAAAGAAGAAACAAAAATACAGACGGAAATTAAAAAAGAAATTCAGCAGAAACAATCTGAAATAGTGCAAAAGCAAAGAGAATTTCCTATTGAGAAAAAAATTGAAGAAGAGCCTGCAGAGAAATTTCAGCAGCAGCTGAAAGAAGCAGTGGAAAAGCCAATTCAACAGAAAGCTCGAGGCAGAAAGCCAAAAGAAAGTTCAAAAGAAGACGAGTTTATGAAAAATATTATGAAATTCTTTGAGAAAAACAAGATTGATATCATCAGTACTGAAGTCACCAAGAAAAATTCCGAAATTGATTTTATCATAGAAATTCCAAGCGTGATGGGTAGTCTGCAGTACTATTGCAAAGCAAAGAACAAGAAAAGAATCAGCGATTCAGATTTGAGCAATGCCTACGTCAAAGGGCAGTTCAAGAAACTTCCGGTTATTGTTTTGTCACCGGGAGAATTGTCAGCAAAAGCAGAGGAAATGATAAAGAAAGAATTAAACAATCTGACTTTCAAGCAGATTTAAAATTAGTTGTAATTTCATTTTAAAATAATTCCTAAGGGAGGGAATTTAATAATTGCACTAAGTATTGTTTATCCGCCCTCCACCCACCCTTGCTGTGGAAAAAACATGTGCATTAATTAAAACATTAGTTTATAATAAAATAAACCATAAAATAAAAAATTTAACAAAATGGGAGTCGCATTAACTGAATTATTGTTGATTAAGGAAATTGAGATTGATGCTTTGCAGAACAAAATTCTGGCTGTAGATGCTTCTATGTGGCTGTACCAGTTTTTGAGTTCAATAAGGCAGAGAGACGGAACTTTGCTTATGGACTCGAATGGAAATGTGACGTCGCACTTGGTAGGATTATTGTCCAGAATTTCAAATTTAATGCAGCATAATGTCAAGCTTGCTTTTGTTTTTGACGGCGAGGCGCCTCTGCTGAAAAAATTAACGCTGGAAAAGAGAAAGGAAATCAAGATTGAAGCCCAGAAGAATCTAGATAAGGCAAAGGAAGACGGCGATGAAGAACTGATGAAAAAATACGCTTCAAGGACTTCAAGGCTGAACGATGAGATGAAAGAAGAGGCGAAGAAATTAGTTGAAGCATTTGGTCTGCCGGCAATTACGGCGCCTTCAGAGGCTGAAGCTCAGGCTTCCTTGATTGTCAAGAACGGCGATGCTTACGCAATTGCAACAAATGATGCCGATGCCCTGCTTTTTGAAGCTCCCAGAATAATCAGAAACGTCAGCATAGCGGGGAGAAAAAAGAAAACAAACAAATTAAGCTATGAAACTGTAAATCCGGACATGATTTTACTTGATGACAATCTAAAGCACCTTGCAATAAGCCAAGACCAATTAATTTCTTTGGCAATGCTGATTGGAACAGATTTTAACATGGGAGGAATTAAAGGAATAGGGCCGAGATCTGCCATTAAATTGGTCAAGAAGCATGCAAATAATTTTGATGCTATGTTTAGTGAGGCAAAATGGGCTGATAATTTCGAATTTGAATGGAAAGAAGTGTTTGATTTAATTAAGCACATGAAAGTAAATAAAGATTATGAATTGAAATGGGGACAAATTGATGAAGAGAAAGTGATGGATTTATTAGTTAATAAGCATGATTTCTCTGAAGAAAGGGTCAAAGGGCAGATTAGCGAACTGCTTAAATTAAAAGAGAAAAAAGGGCAAAAGGGTTTGGGAGAGTTTTTTGGGTGATTATAACTTTTTTGCTTTCTTAAAAAATAAATAATTATAATTATTCCTGTAACCTTTAGTATAAGCGGAAGCACTAATGTATAAGTAAAGCTGGCAATAACAACCCAAAAAGACGCTGAGCTAGGCGGGCTATTTGGATTTAAGCCAAGCATTGCAATAAAAAAATTAGTACTTCTTGCCGACAAAAAAGAGATAATTGCCAAAATTGGCAAAATCAAAAGTACAGCAGCTATCTTGAATGAAATATTTTTCTTGTAAAACCACATTGCAAAATACCAGATGGAAAATGATATTAACACAAGTCCTATTGGAATACCTAAAACTCCAAGCCAAGCAACAGTCAAAACTAAAGTAATTGCAACAGCGACTATCAATAAAATTATAGATATTGAAAGTTCTTTCCCAAAACCATTTTTACCATCCACGAATTAAGCATTCAGATGAAGATTTAAATACTTTGTGTATAGAGATGATTTAAATGAAAAAAAACTTAAAATATTATCTAAAAGACAAATTAAGCGAGAAAGAGATTAGATTAATGCCAACTTCGTTTGATGTAGTAGGTGATATTTTGATTTTTTCTGACTTTCCTAAAGAATTATCTAAAAAAGAAAAAATAATTGGTAAAACAATTCTAAGAACTTACCATCACATTAAAACTATCCTTAAGAAAACAAAAAAATATTCAGGCAGGTTCAGGACTCCAAAATTAAAAATCATTGCGGGAGAGAAAAGAAAAGAAACTACGCACAAGGAAAATAATGTTTTCATAAAATTAGACGTGGAAAAGGTTTATTTTTCTGCAAGGATGTCAAGCGAAAGGAAAAGGATTGCTGATTTAATTAAACCAAATGAAAGTGTACTTGTTATGTTTTCCGGCGCTGCCCCTTATCCATTAGTAATTGCAAATAATACAAAATGCAAAGAGGTTTATGGAATTGAAATAAACCCGACAGCTCACAAATACGCGCTGGAAAACATCAAAACAAATAAACTGGAAAATAAAATCAAAGTTTTTCTTGGCGATGTAACAAAAATAATGCCCAAAATAAACAAGAAATTTGGCAGGATTCTGATGCCGTTGCCTAAAGGAGCGGAAAGTTTTCTTGGGATATCGTTAAAATATATTAAGAAAAACGGAATAATCCATTTCTATGATTTTTTACACGAGGATGAATTTGAAAAAGCCCATGAGAAGATAAAAAAAGCTTGCATCAAATCAAGAAAAAATTTCAAGCTAATTAACATAGTTAAATGCGGACAATACTCGCCCGGATTCTATAGGATTTGCATTGATTTTAAGATTTATTAAGGCAAGGTTTAAAAATCGATATGCCTTATTCTATCTGCACACGCGATGATTTTAGTGAACACCCATCTAGGCGAAAGCCGATGAGATGCGATAGTAACTGCTGAGCGTGTGCTTTATAGTTCTTTCTGTAAAAAATGGATTAACATTAAGAAAATATTTAATGATAAAATAATTTTGAATGATGATAATTAATAGAGAATAAAAAATTAATTAGGCGATGCCTGTTTTCTGAGCGTGATGTGTAAGATTTCTGAAACTAAAATTATTAACAATAGAAAGATAGCCAACAGATAAGGGCCGACTAAAAATCCGGTGGCAGATCTAAAGGCGTCAAGCACAACAATCATCAGTATTATTAAAGTTACTATCGGCAAAGCAGGCGCCGCCCATCGCTTATCTTTTATGAACGCAACTGCACCGATTATTGAGAACAAACCCAGAATAATTCCAAAGATACCCTCAGCAATAATTCGCGGTTCCGATTGCTTTAGATTTTCAATAAAATCTGCAATACCTGAATTCTTCAAATCTTCCGAAGAGTAATATTTACTGGTATTATGTATCCTGCCATAGGTAAGGATTTGATAGTTCACATTAAGAAAAATGATAATTAATCCCAAAAATATATGAACAAGAATTATAAAAGTTTTCAAAAATTTCATTTTACCCGAACATGCCCATGTAATCTTCGCCCTCTGCTTTTTCGTCCAGCTTTACTTTGTCAATTGCTTTCAGGAAATCTTCTCTCGTCACATATTCACGATTTTGACGGATTGCAAAATAGCCTGATTCAGTGCATACGGCTTTTATCTCTGCTCCGCTGAAACCTTCCATCCTTTCAACTATTACCTCAGGCACAATATTTTTGTCAAATGTCATATTCTTTGAATGTATTTTAAAAATATCTGCCCTGGATTCTTTGCTCGGAATTGGAATGTGAATTAACCTGTCCAATCTTCCGGGCCTTATGATTGCAGTGTCAAGTATGTCTTTCCTATTTGTCGCTCCGATTATCTTGACATTATCAAGCGGCTTGAAGCCGTCCAATTCGGCAAGAAGCTGCATAAAAGTCCTGTTGACCTCTCGCTCGCCGGAAGTGCCGACTTCAACTCTTTTTGCGGCAAGCGCATCCAACTCATCAATGAAAACAACAGCAGGGGCTTTTTTCCTTGCATATTCAAAAATTTCCTTGATTAATTTTGCACCTTCTCCGATGAATTTCTGAACTAATTCAGAGCCGACCACTTCTATAAAAGTTGAGTTTGTTGATGCGGCAACTGCTTTTGCAAGCAAAGTTTTTCCGGTTCCGGGCTCGCCGTAAAGAAGAATTCCTTTTGGCGGAGTGATTCCGACTTTCCTGAATAATTCCGGTTTTTTAAGAGGGAGCTCTATAACTTCCCTTATCTCCTCTGCCTGCTTCTCCAGGCCCCCAATATCACTCCAAGAGATAGTTGGCTTTTCAACAATCACATATTTCTCAATATTAAATCTTTTTGTGATAGGCGTCTTTCTTATGATTGTGAGATTTTTCTGCTCCACAAGTATCAAGTCTCCTGCCTTTAGCTTGTCGCAGTCGCTCGCTATGTTAACAAGAAATTGGTTGCCATTCGGGATTTTTATTATTGCAGTGTCTCCAAATAATTCTTTCACTTCGCAGACCATTAATGGAGCGGATTTAAATCTTTCAACTTCATCTTTGAGCCGTGTAACCGTTTCCCTGAGAATCCTGTTTTCCTCTTCAAAAGGGTTCGCAGAAGTAGAGTAACGGTACATTATGCTGTCAATTATGTTTTTGTCCTTTGCTTCTTTTGCAGGCATTTTATTTTATGTTATTGGAATTGATATAAAAAGATTTGGGTTTATAGTTTAAATTTACCGTTATTTATTATTAAGAGGTTATCAGCATAAATTGTCGGATTTCTAATGACAAAATCAACGTGAAACGGAACATCAATTTTTCCGCCAAAATGCTTGTTGTTGCCAAAGGCAATGTGGCACGTTCCCATTACTTTCTCATCCTCAAGAACTTCCCCAGTTATTTTTGCCTTTGGGTTTGTTCCAATTCCTAATTCTGCAACGCTTTTGTATAATTTGGTTTTTAACAATTCATTGAATTGGCTTGCAATTTTTCCACCTTTAATATTTTCAATAAATCCATTTTTAACAATAATTTCAATATTTTTATCGACTTTACCCAATCCGCCAACGCTTGCATCACAAACAATTTTTCCGTTTGTTTTGCCTTCAATCGGAGCGATAAAAATTTCTCCGGCCGGCAGATTTCCAAAAGCTGATTTTTTTGTGTAGATTCCGTCATCCGGCTTCCATTTTCTTCCTTTGAGGTTAAATTCAATGTTTGTTCCTTTCTTTGTTGCAATTTTTATTTTTATTTTATTTTTTAATTTTGATATTAATTTGTTATTTAAATTCCTAATTTCATAAAAATCGACATTCAAAGTGTGCTCCATCATATCCTCAGTTATTCCAGGCATGCTCGCAATTCTTGCTCCGGTTTTGCTGGCATTTTCTCGTGCCATTGTGTGGCTCAAAGATTTTGTTGTAGGCAGCAGGATGACGTCGTAATTAAGCATTTCTTCAGCAACATATTCAGGAGGCTCAGAGCCGTGGGATTTTGGAATTTCTGTAAAAATCAGTTTTGATTTTTTACATATTTTCAAAGAGTTTTTGAACAGAATTTCACCAATCAATTTTAATTTGTTGTCTGTAACAATCAGGCAAGATTCTTTTTTCTTCAAAGCCATGCAATCTCTGAGAATTATTTGAGATGATTTATTTAAAGTCATTTTCTACCTATTATGAAATTTTTAGATACAAATGAATTGAACAAAATTCTTATGCCGCAAACTCCCCGTCTTTCAAAATCCAGCATTTATTGCCTTTTTTGTCAATGCCGTAAACATCAAGCTTTTGCCGGGGCGCGTTGAACACAATATCCATGTGGTATTCTGTGCTTCTGTCCGGCTCAAAGCCTGAGCCAAGAGCAATGTGCATCATCTTTGCAATTTTCTCGTTAACGATAAGGTAATCGCATAATCTGGCTTTTGGATTGGTGTTGATTGCAAACTCACCGACCCTTTCAAAATTTTTCTTTTTCATTTCAATTATTTCTTTCGGCAGGCTTTTGTTTTTCTCCGCTTCCAGAAGCATCTGCATGGATTCGTCTTTTCTTTTGTTGAGCTTTTCAATTATATCTTTGGGGCCCCCGATTATTTTGTAATTATCGCCATAACATTCAACAATCAATGGATTTTTTTCATTTAATTGGTAGCTTTGGTCAACGTGAATAACTACATCTCCGACAAAAATTCCTTTTATGTATTCCGGCGTTACGAAAGCTTCACCTCCAGGTATGTTTCCCATATTGCCCGCCCGGATTCCAGTCATTCTCAGGTAATCCTTGTTTATTTTTTCCCGAACATCGGTATCCGAGCGCCTTACCCACCTTCTTGTGCCGTCCGGCTTTACTAATCCAACTTCAAGTTTTGTAACATATTTTTCTTTTAATTTGCCTTCAACATAAATTACATCACATTTGTCCATTTTGTCTTTCAATTTTTGGTTTCTTGACCTTATATCAGCCCAGTCAACCAAATTTGTCTCTATAAAAATATCAATCGGGATTGTTTCGGTGAAAGCGACTCTTGCAAGCGGGTCCCTTGATTCCTCTTTTGTCTGCGGATAGAAGTCAAGCTTGTAAACCATTTGACCCGGAGATTGCCATCTCGTTTTTTTGTTTGCAGACGGGTAGCCAATCAATTCTCCGAAAAGATGTTTTCCTGGGTACCCTTTTGCGCTGATTGAAAAAGACAAATCAATTGGCTTAATTCTGTTTAATCTTGATAAGCCGGATAATTTTTTGTATTTGATGAACGGCTCTTCGTCAATTTCTTTTTCCAGCTCGCATCCTAATAAAGTTGCCCTTAATTCAGAAACTCTCTCGCTTTTTTCAAGCATCGAACCCCTGAATGTGGAGCTGTTCATGGTTGGTTCAGCAATTTTTGCAGCAGCCTGCGTCATTGCCCAGATTATCGAGTAAGAATCAAGATAATCTTCCAAAGGATGTCCAATCAAGGATTCTTTGGGTATAAGTGAAAATCCAATGCCCACTCTTTCACCTTCTTTGAGATCATAAACTTCTCTCCAGAGTATTTCTGAAGTCTGCATCAATTCTTCCATCCTGTAGTCCTTAAACCATTCTGCATGAAACGGCAATTCCAAATTACCGATAAATTTATTTTCTCCGGCTTCAATAAATACATCCGGCTTTTTGAATAATTTTCTGAACTCGCCTTTTGCTTTTTTCTCAACTTCCTCAATAAATTCTTTCAGAGCATTTGTTTTTTCGCTTTTTAATCCTTTTTCCAAATCTTCAAAAATATTCCAAACTTCTTTTACCGCTTCCAAGCTTTCTGATGTTTTGCTTATTCCAATGCAGCTTACATCTCCACCCAAATCGTGCAGTGCCCTTGACAATGGAGCAAGTGAATAGAATGCATTTTTATTGCCCAAGTCAAATTTTATAAAGAAATCTTTGCCTTTTGCATTTTTAAAGTGTTTTTTATAATCCTCAACAGCAGAATTAAATGCTTTTTCACTGTATTTCATTTTATTCAGAAAGACTAAATTGTTAATAAATCTTTTGATGTTTTTGTCAAGACTATTGGCTTATTTTTAAATAAAACGGTATCCTCAATTCTTATCCCAAATTTATTTGGAAAATAAACTCCAGGCTCTATAGTAAAAACCATGTTGTTTTGTATTCTATCCTTTGAATTCAGGCTTAGATTTGGCATTTCATGGATTTCAATTCCAACTCCATGCCCGAGCCCGTGAGTAAAATACTTTTTGTATTTTCCGAGATTTTTATTCACAAAATCATAAAGTTCAGAGCATTTTTTATTTTCTTTAACTTTATTTATAGCGCCATTTTGTATTTTTAATAATAGAGTATACATTTCAATTTCCTCTTTTTTTGGCTTTCCAACGCAAATAGTTCTGGTTATGTCCGAGCAATATCCCTTATACCTTACACCAAAATCTATGACGCACAGCCCTTTTTTCATCCTCTTATTTTTAGGCTCGTGATGCGGCATGCTGCCGTTGCTTCCTGAGGCAACAATCGGGTTAAATGATAATTCCAAGCCTAGTTTTTTGGTTTCATATTCCAGAAATGCCGCAGCTTCTGATTCTGTTTTGAAGCCCTTAAAATTGTTTATTGTTTTCTGGATTATTTTATCGGCGTAACCGCATGATTTTTTCAGATATTCAATTTCTTTATTGCTTTTTATTTCCCTTAATTTAATGCAGTTCATTGCAACATCCTTAAATTTGGATTTCCTAAATGACTTTCTAAAATATTTGAAAGAGTTTAAAGTAAAATTATTCCGGTCAATTGCAATATTTTTTGTTTTTATGCCGTTTATTTTTATTATATCAGACACGGATTCAAAAAATCTTTTTTTCTGCATTGAAAATACTTTTCTTATCATTGATTTCTTGGCTTTCTGGAATTCCATTTCAGGGGCTATCAAAAATGGCTCTTTTCTCCGAGGAACCACGAGAACTCCCAAACCAGTATAGCCAGAGAAATAAACCATATTCGGGTTTATTCTGGGAAATTCAGAATTATAGAAGACTGCCGCATCCAGATTCTTTTTTTCAAGCATATCCTGGAATTCTTTTATTTTCATGAAAACAATAAGTCTTATAAACCATTTAAATCTTTTCTTTTAAGAACATGCAAAAACACATACTGAAAAACGGAATAACGCTAATTTTCGAGAAGACTTCTTCAAAGTCTGTTGCTGTCGAAATTATGTTTAAAATCGGCTCAAATTACGAAAATCTGAAAGTTGCAGGAATTTCTCATTTTCTTGAGCACATGCTTTTTGAGGGCACAAAGAAAAGAAAAACAAGCAGAGAAATCGCAAATGAAATTGAAAAATACGGCGGCGATTTTAATGCCTACACGACAGGAGACAGGACGGCCTTCTTTATCAAGATTATAAACAAAAAATTTGACGTTGCACTTGATATTCTTTCTGACATGGTGAAGAATCCGGTATTCGGGGAAAAAATCATGCAAAAAGAAAAGCAGGTTATTTTAAAAGAAATAAACATGGTCAATGATGATCCTCGACTGTTCCAATGGATATTGTTCCAGCATGCATTGTTTGAAAAGCATCCTGCCGGTAATCCAACATACGGAACTGCTGAGACAGTAAAAGCAATCACGCGAAATCAGCTTGTTGATTATTATGCGACACATTATATACCAAATAACATGATTATTTCGGTGGCGGGAAATGTTAACAATGTCAGGAAAAAAATAGAGAGGTATTTTCATGAGCTAAAGCCAAAAAAAATTATCACAAGGGCAAAAGTTAACGAGCCTGCACAGAATAGAATGAAAAAAGTCGTTAGAAAGAAAAAAACTCTGAACTCATACACGGTTTTAGGCTACAAGGCAGTGCCGCGAATGCACAAAGACAGCTATGTTTTTGATGTCATAACTGCAATTCTCGGCCGAGGCCAGTCCGGATGGATGTTTGACGAGATAAGAAACAAGCGCGGCTTAGCTTATCAGGTTGGAATCAACAATGAAAGCGAGATAGATTACGGAATGTTTGCGGTATATACAAATCTTGACAAAAAAAATATTGGCAAGGCAAAAGAAATTATCATGCAACAGTTCCATAAATTAATGAAAGTTACAAAACTTGACATTGATGAGGCAAAAACATTTATTGAAGGGAACCACACATTGCAGATGGAAGACAATTTTCATTGCACTGATAATTTTTCGTTCTGGGATACAATCAAAGACGCAAAGCTTGCAGATTCTTACATAAATAATATAAAAAAAATAACTGCTGGAGACGTTAAAAGAATTTCGGCAAAGTATTTTACTGACAAATACACTTTGGTTGTTATAGAGCAGGAATAAATTTTTTTATATTAAGAAAGATAAATATATTAATAAGTTCTATAGAATACAAATTATGTTTGAATGGCAAAATGATGAAGTAGCTGCATTGAGGGCATTTCTAAAAGTAATAGGGAATTTTGAACCGCACGAGAAAGAACGGCTTGAAAAAATTTTTGACGTGGAATTTAACAAGCAGTATGAATTAAAGAAAGCAAGTTTAGGGGTTTATTATATAAAAGGTGCATCTGTGTTAGCTGATGAGGTGCATGGGGGTATTTACTCACTCCATACCGTACTTCACCAAGTATTATTAGATAGGAAAACCCTTGAGCGCGCATTGAATGAAAAAATAAATGATGAGTATATGGCTAAATTGCTCGGAGAGGGATTTGGCATATTCTTTGCAACTGTTGAATATGGATTAACGTCTAACTTATTGGTATTAGGGCGCTGGACTAGTGCTATTTTCAGATGCATTTCAGATATTGCTTTTAAATTAAATCGAATTAATGAAGAAAGCGCTAAAATAATTGGACGAAGGATAGTGAAAATTTATGATCATTGCAAAGACAAGGATATTGATAAAAATTCAAGAGAAGTATTTGAATTTATGATTAAAGAGTTTTCATGAATAATATCAGCCAATCTGTACATATGTTTATCTCGTCACTTCAAACTTCCTAATCGTCTCAAGAAGATGCTTTAATTTAGCATCTTTATGGAAAGCTTCCCTGACGGGAGTTACCATTTCATTGATATAATGAGAAACTGCATTCTTTAAATCCATTGGATGAAGTTTTCCTTCAGCGTATAATCTTTCTAATTCTTTATAATTTTCAACGATTAAATCTCCGCCGAATTTTTCCGGCCTTTTGAATTCCATCACATTGAATTTTTCAAAAATTAAATATTTTGAATATTCAAGCATCGGATTTTCTTCAGTGACTTTTGCAGGGCAATATGCTTTTCCAATTTTTCTCTTGATATCTTCTTCGGAATCATTCATAAAAATTGCAGTGTCCGGCTTCGACTTAGACATTTTCAAATCAATTACTCTGTCAATGTCTTTTGATTTCGGCGGCTCCCCTAACCCCATCAGCATATGATGTGAAACAACAACCGGCTTCCAGAATCCCAAAGAAGGGCCAAGCTCCCTTGCCAAAACATTAACTTTCCTTTGATCCATCCCAAGCTGAGTAATATCTGCTTTTAGCTGGAAAATATCAGCGCACTGCATGCAGGGATACAAAATTTGAGAAGCCTGCTGCACATCTGCTTCCTTTCTGCCCATTATCTGGCCAGTCCTTATTATTCTGTTGACGGTTGAATTCCTTGAAACCTGCATTACTTTTTTCCAGTAATCTGTGTCTTTAACAAAATCATTTGCCCAAATAAATTCAACATTCTTTAAATCCATTCCGCAATGCTTCCATACTTCAATCAAATAATTCCCTACAGTCTGTATTCTTCCTAAATCGCCGGACATTTTGTTATTTGCCCACGCATGCCAGTCAGCGACAAGCATCTTGAACTTGACGCCGGCTTTGGTCATCTTGTTAATGTTAATGGACCTCAGAATTCCTTGTGCAATGTGAACATCTTGGCCACTTGGCTCGAAGCCGTCATAAGCGATTGGATGCTCTTTTGTCTGCAAAAGATTTCTTAATTCTTCTTCTGTGATTATTTCCTCGCCAACTTGCTTAATTAGGCTTATTTTATTTTCAGTGTCCATAAGCAAGTAATTTTAATTATGAATATTTAAAGGTGTCGCAAATCTTTATTTGTGGACCTTTAAATTAGAAAATCTTGATTTTCTTTATTTAAATTTTAGAATAGAGAACTTTGACAAAATGGATATATTTCAAAATTCTCAATAAGAATTTTATATTCTATAAAATCTGCGCATTACAAACAAAATTACAATAAAAATTAAAATTCATAAATAAGATGTATTATGATAAATCAAAAATAAAATAATTTTAGAAAAAAATCTTTATTGCTGCTTTGGCTCATATACTTTCCTGAATATCATCTGGGCTCCTATGCCAAGAGAAACTCCCATTATTTCCAAAGCAAAGAATATCATTGTGCTGAACGGCAGATTTGAGACATAGCCGTCAAAAGAATTCGTGTCAGAAACTACCTGAGCTGTCGGAAAAACGCTTGCCGGCGTTCCATTATCGCCATAGATTGGCAGCATTATATAAATCAACAAGGCTATAACGGCCCCTATAAAAGCTCCTTCTTTCATAGATTAATTCTTGGAATAAGTAGAATATAAAGGTTGTGGTTTGTATAATTAAAAAGTAAAAGTGCAGAATTTAATTGTCATCAAAAATAACAATGGACTCAAACACGGGTTTTCTTGAAGAAAACCCTATTCGGAAAACAAAAATCAGAACTTCGTAACTGATTTTTGTTCTCCACTCAGTTTTCGTCCAACAACAATGGCGGCAAATCGAATGCAGAGGATTTTTCCTTACGAAGTTGGGAAAAATCCTTTGTGAGTAGGATTTTCACCGAGAAAATCCGTGTTTGCCTGCCATTCTTGTTGTTGGCAGCATATTTTACATGTCTAATAAACCACTGGACATCTTCACGTAAACTTTATAAACCAATTCTGAAGTATAAGTCTAATGAAAATCTCTGTTACTTTGTTGTCCAGCTACCTGTACTGCTCCAGAAAGCTGTTTCTTGAAAAAGTTTTGATGCAGGCAGAGCCGCCCAAGGAGTCTTTGGTTATGGGAAGCATAAGGCACGAGACTTATGACAAGATAAACAAGAATGAAGAGTTTATTGTCACTTCCATAACAAAAAAAATGGAATTTGCGGAAATGCAACAATTATACGAGCAAAATCACCTGAAATTTCTAAGGAAGAGCATTGCGGACAACAAAGACAGGTTAAAGAAAATAAATTTAAACATGCTTGACGCTTATAGAAAATCATTCCCGTTCATAATGGAAGAATCGGTTACAAGGTCAAAAAATGTTTTTGATTTCATACTAAAAAATAATGTTTTTGGAGATGAATTGTGGCAGAGACTGACGCCGAAAATTTTGTCAGAGCTGAGAGTTGAGTCAGAGGAATTGAAATTAAAAGGAATAATTGACCAAGTTCATGTTTATGAGCAAGATTATGTGCCGTTTGAACTGAAAACAGGAAGGGCCCCATATTCAGGCGTATGGCCTTCGCACCGCATACAGATAGCAGCTTACTCCATGCTTTTGCAGGAAAAATTCAGGAAGCCGATAAAGGAGGGGTTTGTTTTTTACCTTGACACAAAAGAAAAAAGGCACATTGCAATAAATCCTTTCATGAAGGATGAGGTAAGGCAAATAGTAAATGAAGTAATTGGTCTATTGGAAAACAAGAATTTGCCGGATTTCTGCAATAATGAGAATAAATGTGTTAAATGCGGATTAAGGGAAACTTGCTACAATGAAGAAGAAATGAACAAATTATTGAAGATAAACAACATGTTAGCCTAAGTGGCGATTATAAGGTAATTTGACAATAATTATATAGAAAATTAGACCATATTGCGGGGCATTTTCGATAAATTTAAATACAACCTGCCCAACAATATTTCGTATTAACTTAAGAGGGAAGAAAATGCCGGAAGACGATAAGAAATTCTCAAAGCAGCTGATTGGAAAGACTGTTGTTTCAAAGACAGGAAAGAGGTTTGGCGAAGTAGGCGATATTATATTTGAGACACGCTCAGGCGAATTGATACATATGGTTCTTCATAATCCGACTTCTTACACAGAGAAATTAGAGCTAGAAAAAGACAAGGAAGGGCATATTCTGATACCTTTCAGCGCAGTTATCGCAATCGGCGATTTCATGGTTGTTGCTGAAGAGGATATAATTTAAGATTTTATTTTTATGTTAATGATTAAAAAATAATAACATTCTTAGTTTTTGATTTTAAGTTCGAATAACTTTTAATTGCAAACGATATATTTATATGTATGTAAATCCATTTTAACATTAAACATGAATAAAATTTTATTATTCTCAATCTTAGTTTTAGGAATTTTTATTATTTCTGGGTGCGCCAAATCTTATAATACAGAGGCATCGAAATGTGAAAATTTTAAGAGTAATATGAGGAAAGACTTATGTTTCACGACTATGGCATTAAAGAGTAATGATGTTTCTTTTTGCAGTAGAATTGTTGGTGCTGTGCCGGGTGCAAGGTCCGCTGCAGTTGGTGGCTGCATAATCGGAGTTGCTTTGGATAAAAATGATCCTGAAATATGCAATAATCTTGCAGATCCAAGTTTTGGTGTATCTGATGCCGAACTTAATTTACTAAAAGATTTGTGCCAAAAGCAAGTAAACGAGCAGTAACTAACAAAGTAATCAATATGAAATGCGAAAACTGCAAACAACCTATAAATTCTAGAAATGATTTAATTATAAGCTATTGGCGCCATATAAACATTCCAATACTTGCCCTGTATCATAAAAAATGTTTTCGAGAAGTAAATTCTAAAGTTCCTGGATTTATTACTCCATCTATTATTGATGCTAATAAATTGAAAAGTATACTAGCAATAAATTATATTGTATTATTTATATTTTTAATTATGGTTATATATTCTATTTATACTTTGAAGGGCATCAAAAATTGGAATTCTTTCTTAAATATTGGAATAATGGGATATTTGTTTTCAATTTTCCTGATCATAGTTTTGGGATTAACTTTCTATCTTCCCATAAGAAACTTGAAAATAATTAAAGATGTCAAAAATCTAAAGTAGGGTATAAATACCTTTTTAAACAATATAGTGTTTCTCAGATATCAAAAATGAATGTAGAAAAATCTCTGTGGACCGAGAAGTACAGGCCTAGTGATTTCTCTGACATTAAGGGCCAGAAAGATATAGTAAAAAGAGTGAAGGCGTTTGTTGAGCAAAAGAACCTGCCTCATTTGATGTTTGCGGGGCCTGCCGGTGTAGGAAAAACGAGCTTGGCTTTAGTGATAGCAAAAAAACTTTTCAAAGACCTGTGGCATCAGAATTTTCTTGAGCTGAATGCTTCAGATGAAAGAGGAATTGATATTATAAGAAACAAAGTAAAAGATTTTGCAAGAACAAGGGCTATAGGGGATGTTCCCTTCAAAATAATTTATCTAGACGAATGTGACGCCTTAACAAGAGAAGCACAGCAGGCTTTGAGGAGAACTATGGAGAATTACACTCAGACGTGCAGGTTTGTACTGTCTGCGAATTATTCTTCAAAAATAATTGACCCAATCCAGAGCAGATGTGTTGTTTTCAGGTTCAAGAGGCTTGATAAAAAAGAAATTTTTGAAATTATAGACAACATTGCCAAGGAAGAAAAACTGAAGATTGACGATAAGGCTAAAGAGGCGCTTTATGAGGTTTCAGAAGGCGACTGCAGGAAGCTGGAAAATATTCTGCAAAGCGCGGGAGCAATTGAAAATCATATCACAGAAGATTTGGTGCATTCAATGGCTTCGATAGCAAAGCCGAAAGAGATAAAAGAAGTTTTGGAATTGGCATTAAAGAACAAATTTATTGATGCAAGAAACAAATTACTGGATTTGATGCTTACTTATGGATTGGCAGGCTCTGATGTAATAAAACAGATACAGAAAGAGATTATTGATCTGGATACAGATAATAAATCTAAGATGATTCTTATTGAGAAATGCGGCGAAATAGAATTTCGGATGACGGAAGGCTCCGATGAATTTATACAGTTAGAAGCTTTATTGAGCCAGTTTGCGCTGGTTGGAAATAAATAATTTATTGGTTTCGATTTCAGCTAATTTAATAAAATCAAATTGAGAAAATAAATTTAAAAAAATAAAATCTTAAAATTTAAGGCCCTTCTGCAAGGTGCTTGATAAGAACCTGAGTTTCTTTGTTGTCGAGAACATTATACTCGAGCAAAATGCCGACTGTCTTCTCCAAGTCAAGCCTGTCCTGAACAATCGAGGCTGTGCATGTAATTGATCTCCTACCATTTATCATCCTGACAACTCCTGTTGAGCCGCCGTCTAAGCCGCCGCATTTCAATTCAGAGAACAAAGGATCCGTAGGAATTTCAGTTATGGTAACCCCGACATTGTTTTCAACTGCCCTTCTTGCAGTTGGGTTTCTCGGGCAGCCGTCATCAAAAGTTACCGGCTTTCTCTTTTCCCTGCTCCAGAAGACATCAACATTGCCGCTTAATACAACATCAAATGTAAATGATATCTTGTCTTTCCCTATAACACTCTGCCTGAAATTTACAACCTGAACTGGTGCTGATGAACTATAAACTGTTCTGCCTTGGGTCGGTATGCATATTGCATCCTGCCTGATGTTAATCATATCCCTTAATATGCAAAGCTGGGCGTCGGCCTGAGTCTGGTAATTATAGCATACATCTGCCCTAAAAGTAAATGGTGTGTTGCCGGGGAATTTCGTTGGAATGAAATCATCGCCGCTTCTCGGGAATTGCGCATAAGTTGTCGTGCCCTCTAAAATATTGCCCTCGGCATCTCTCCTCTTCGCATCAAGGTTGTCATCTGGAAGCACATCCCTTAAATCATCAAATGACTTTCCGAAGTCTGCCGGATCAAATCCAACAAGATTTACCTTAACTGCGTCTCGTGGAACACTGTACTCACCTTCATTCTTCAAATCTATAATCGCCCTGAATCCAAACGTGTCATCGTCGGTAACTTCAGGAGGAGGCGTGTCCTTTTCAAAATTGATCGTAATTCCGGCTGTGCCGCCGATAAAAGGCGTTCTTGGGGCGCTGCCGGTTGATGCACCGCTCTTTCCACTGCATGATGAAACAAAAAGAACTAATATGACCAAGAATGCAAGAATATAATTTTGTTTACTCATTTTTGCCTCTTTTCAATTGGTAATTTTAAAATATATCAATTTTGTTAAAACTACCTTAGAGAACTTTAAACGAAATATATAAACTTAATGATTTATTCAAAGTTCTCTTTAAATTTAATTGATTTTATTTTGATGTAGGTATATAAAGTTTTCTGTTTAAGGATTGGAAGTTGGCGATCCCGTGCTTGATGGTTCTCTTATTATCTGCATTGTACGCATTACGGAAGTCCTATAACCATAGGTTAAGTGAATCACCATTGGGGTTGTGTAAGCAGTGTTTGTCTGAGAATATTCACTTTTTGATTTCTGCAATTCGCATATTATGAATCCCTCGCCGTTAATCATTCTCAAATTTCCACTTGTTCCTTTTACGGTGCCATCGGCGAATGGGCCGCATGTTATTGCACGATCTGCCATTTTCACAAAATCGACATACACCTTGTCCAAATCATCCCTCTCAATCTTGCCAGAACTTGACGAGCCTGCAGCAGTCGTACTTTTTCCGTAAGGGTCGCATTTATCCAATGATTCTTTCTTGATGATTTCTCCACCGCCGACGTTCTTTATTGTTATTTTAAACTGAGTTTTTTGGTCAAAGGCCTCTTCGATAATACTAGTAATAGCGACTGGAGCGCCCTGGCTTGAAAGTACCGTATCTTTAACCTGGCATACTTTCTTTTGGTTTACTGTTGTGTAGGGGTCGGGGTCTATGCACACTGTGGGGCCGACCACAGTTTGATACTGGTAGCATGCGGTTGCAAGCAAAATGACATCGTATTTATCCACTTTAAGTTTAGAATAATCTATACTGCCCTGAAATGCCAGAATATCCTGGCCGCCGTTGGGATTGATTGTGCTTTTTCCATCAAGAGCCAACTGATTTAAATCCGCGCCTGTGGCTGATTGCCCGTTCTTGGGTGCTTTTGGTGTCAAAGTAATAATATAAGGATCATAGCCGCTTAAATATAGTCGTCCCTTTGGGCCACCCAAGCCGCCAGCTGAGTCTTCAGGCTGAGGATAAGCCCCCTGGTTTCTAAGTTCCAAAACGACATCAAATTGGTTTCTTGCACTGTCAGATTCCGCGTGTAATTTATCGGGGGGGTTGTTTGGCAGGAAATTTGCAATAATACCCTGTGTTCCTACCCTTACTTCTTCTTTTGATGTGGTGTCGGAAGATTTATTGCTGCATGCAGAAATTGAGAAGACAAAAATTAATAAAAATGCAATAATAATAAAATTTTTGGATTTTTTCATTTTAATCTAAGTTATATTTTCTTTATTTAAAGGTGTCGAAATGTCCTTTAAAATTAAAAAATATTTTTCATTTTATTTATTCAAAATTTGTTAATTCTAGTATTTAAGCGGCTTTTGGATAATAAAGTTTGTTGAAATGGTTTGCACATAACCATAATCAATTTCTATTTGAAGAGGTGATGTGTAGGCGTCAAAGGTTTTTGGTATGCCATTTTTGAAAGTGCATCTGATAAAATCTTTATTGTCTTTCAATCTTATAAATCCAGCAAAGTTGTCCACATTGACTGGATCCTTGTCATTATCGGGACAATAACCTAATTTATTTGGACAGCAAATAAGCTGCACTTTTCCTGTGCCGTCGGCTGTAAACGCCCTTAAACTGGCGACATTCCATCGATTATTGATTGGGTCATTAATATCAAAATCATTTCTGCAGGCATTCCTGAAACCTGCCAAATTTACAGGATTTCCG
Source organism: Candidatus Nanoarchaeia archaeon (assembly GCA_035288865.1). Taxonomy (GTDB): domain Archaea; phylum Nanobdellota; class Nanobdellia; order Woesearchaeales; family GW2011-AR4. The sequence continues at coordinate 19,279 of DATDZA010000017.1, read as the reverse complement.
TGTCCTCTATTCTCAACATAAATAATGAATTGTGGCTTTATCACATTATTGTCTACATCTGGAAGCATTGATGATTCAATTTTCACTATCGCCAATGGCGCACCCTGCCCATTTGCAAATGGTTGGGCAGCAACTTTACAAACTTTTTTTCCTGGGCGGAGGCCTTCTATGTCTGGATCAATACAAACTGTGGTGCTCAGAGCTGTCTTGTAGGGATAACATAAATTTGCAGTAATAGTTGAAATTCGCCGTTCACTTTGCGCGTCAAGATTGCTTGTTTTTGCCTTCAGGGATGCAACCAATTCATCGCCATTTGGGTTAATCTGGCTTTTGCCATCAACAAAAAATGTCATTTCATTGTCACCTGGGCCGCTGTTTTTTGCAAGCCTGCTGTTCTCTTCAATTTCAAGAATCGGCACATAATCTTTTTCTCTGCCTATAGTAATCAGGCCTTGCGTATTTGCAGGATCTTTTGGAATTGAATAAGCACCCATATTTCTTATTCTTATTAAAATTGGAAAATAGCTATTTTCAAAAACTGTTTTTGCGGGTGCACTTGCTGCAAATTCTGCCGTGATTCCATCGGTTCCTGTAAAAGTTACTGCCTGATTTTTATTATTATTGCCGGTTGCTGCATTGCATCCTATCAAAAACATGGATAATAATAAAAATAAAATAATATTTTTGGTTATCATTGTCTTATGTTTGTGCAGTTATTGAACGCGTGGACAAGTATTTCTGTAAATCTCTATACATTAATTTAATTTTAGTGGCCCATTCAGTATCGCTTGCGTATCCTGCCGCCCCTATTTTTGTTATCATGGTCTCTGGATCATTTGTAGAACCCATAGCACTTCTATATCTACTTTCTTTACTTATAATGTCGGCAAAATCATTTACCGAAGCACATCGACTTACATAAATTCTATAATTATTCGGGGCATTTGGCTCATATTTTTTGTCAAGGTCGGATTTATCGTACGTCCTGCAGCATTTATCACCCTCGTTAGGAGTTGGACATTTTTTTGTAATCCAATTGGGAGTACATTTCACACCAAACAAATTCTTTGATTGTGTTGCGAGGTCTGACAGAGTGCCAAAGCCGGTTGTTTTTGGTTTCTTGCTTTCAAGCAACGCAACACTTACCATGACTGCTGTTGGAACTTTTGTTCTATTTTTAGCATTTTCCATGCATTGGCCTATGCCCTGCAAGGGAGATTTCTTATAGGTTAGGTAAGCATCAATTTCCGTATCTGTCGCGGCAACATCTGGTTCGTTTCTTTGGTCTGTACCCTCATCCCCAAATGGAGTATACCCGGTTTCTGACGGGCCATACTCATCATAAGGTATCGGCGCTTTTTCAACAACAACATCGTAGGATTTTTCGATTAGATAATCATATTTAGCCCTTATCCTGATGAATTTTGTTGTGATTGGTGTATTATCAAGCACATCTTTTGAAACTGTTAATCTGCATGTGAAAGTCTTGTAGCGGTCGATGTCCCTAACCTCAGTATTATTTCTAATTTGACTCACGTCAAGCTGATATCCGGTGTAGGTGTCACGGCCGCTGCTGTCATCTCTGAAAAGCGAAGTGCATTCATTTTCGCATTTCTTCTTCCCTTCAACATCAAGGTTTATACACTCTGATATACAATCAGTCTTACTATACTCCTTAAAATTTATAGGATTACAGTTTTTAACGCTATTCGGATTTGAAGGATCAAAATGAGGAATAGTAATCCCGGGGGGAAGTATTACAGCCAATTGATTTATCTTGTTTATTTTTCCTTCCCATTCGCCTATTGGCTGGCCATTCTTATCTGAAATCTGGTTTCTGTTTTGAAGAAGTATGCCAAGCAGAACCGATGCTACTGCGGTTGGCTCTTTATCAACTGGAACAAGTTTTTGCACCTGCGTAGCAACTTCAACAGGCCCGTTTGTATAGACTGCCGCGGGCCCACTACTTGTATCATCAAGTGAAGACGAACTGCTTAAGTCGGTAATTCCATATTGCTTCAAAGGGTCTATATTTTCACGTGTCAGCGCCCGCAATCTGTCTCTATCAATGAAATACATTTTTTGGTAAGCGCTTGTTGCAAAATTGTAAGTTAAGGATAAAATTATATTATTGCTTGAGCCGACTTCAAATTTTTTAAGGTTCGGACTCTGCTGAAAATTACATTCGACGTCCCTTTCCTCGTAAGTTGATACTTCAAATTTGCCAGACTGTGAGGCCTGATTCTGTAATTCTTCTATCCGTTCGTTGCCGCTCTTCCTATAACACTTAAAACTTACATTCACCGGCTCGCTTAAAGTTCTAGCGCTAATCGTAGCCCAAATTGTAACAGGCTCGTCATCATAGAATTTCGGCTGCGCTGCCCGAATATTCTTAAAGAAGACTCCAAGCGGCGCATATTGATTTAATTCGACCTGGCTTCTATATAATCCGCCTGTTGCGAATACTAATTGCCTTTCAATGAGGAGTTTTGTGTTTTTGCTCAGCGTACCAAAAAATTGTGTGAAATCGGCACCACCGCTTTGTGCTTTGTAATCAAATGCTCCAGATTCGGCATAAGCTGTTACGTCCAGACTTAAGATAAGTATCACAGTAACAAGAACTATAAATGTTAATATTGCGAAACCACTGTTTGTTTTGTGATAGCAATATGAGATTACAAATACAATAAAGATGGGAATAAATTTAGCCCAAAGATATCCCAAATTCCATAATAACCCGTAGCCATAGAAATCCACTATCAACAATAAGGGAATCAGTATATGCCATACAACTGGATTTTCTTCGTGTGTTTTAATATAACCAAAACCAAAGGCTATGATAAAAATTGCGTGCAATACTGCTCTTGGATTTTGCTGCCACCCATTATTTATCCAGAAAAATGAAAAAACTGTTATCATAAAGAAATAAGAAAAGAATCCTGGAAATTCCTGACTTTTTTTCCTATCAAAATAGATTGCGAGTATAATTAAACCAACAAATAAAGCTGCTATCCCAACATAATATAGTATGGCCCAAATGCCTTGCCAAGTTGGAAGATAAATACTAAAACCCCAATTTGCGGATGTGGGAAAAAATCTTTTTATAAAATTGTTTATAATAAGTATTGAGATAAAACCGAGCCCAAAACTAACATATTCGTGCTTGACTATGTTTTTAACCATGTTTATGTACAACCATATAAACATAAATGAAGAGGTTATTACTGGAACCAAAGAAATATTCAATAATCCACTGGATGAAATTTCAAACCCAGCATATGGCTGACCAAGCCATCTACCTATTACCGGAAAATTAGGAGGTATCATGTCAACGAGCCAGATTACTAAAGCCAAAGAAATGAATAATTTTGTCAATCCGTCAGGTTTTCCCTGAGCTGATTCTTTTATTCCATCTAGAAGTCCCCATAAAATAAATCCACAAAGTGCCATAAGTCCACCATAAGTCAACAGCCAGATTAATACTGGCCTTAGCGCACTCTTATACCAAAGTATTCCAATTACAATAACAAAAAGTAGGATTATGAGCCATAGGTAACCTTTTGATGGTCCTTTTATAACGTTGGTAATGTAAGTGGGTACACTTCTTTGTGAGTTTTGGTTATCCATAGAATTATCATTTTGTTGATTGGATGCAGCTTGCTGATTATTTGCTGCAGCATTATTTGCACTGCCTGCCTTTCCCTTTCTAAATCCTCTTTTAAAACTGTCCCATATCCCCATTTTAGTTTTTTGGATACCAAACTATAGAAAACTTTGAATAATCATTCAAGTTTTATATATTTGATTCAAAGTTTTCTTAGAGAATTTTGACAATTTGATAATTTTCCAAAATTCTCTATAGAATTCTTCCCAAGCCACCTCTCCTTTTTAAATTATATGATAAGATTATTATAAGGTTAAACTAATTCAATCTTCAATTCAACGATTGAAACATCATCTATCGGGTCTAACCTAATGTAATTGTTTCCTTCTGAAATTTTAGTATTAATTTTTTCTGTGAAAGTTAATTTACTAGTATCAATAGTTTCGATGTGGCCATTAACATCCAGTCTGGCTCTTTTCTGCTTTCCATCATCAACAAATTTGACAGCTAACTGGAGATCGCTGTCGCCGTTTCTAATTCTGTCAAAGACGTCTTGATTGATTTCAAAATAATATGTCCGCACTGTCGGCTGGCCGAATTCGAGCGAAATCTTGATTTGCTCGACGCTGTAGCTTCCTTTATTTGTTTTGAAAACAATGTTGTTCTCGCCTTCATTCAAAACACTTTTAGGGATGCTTTGCTTGTACAAGTCGTCACACTTAGGGACAGATGAAAATAATTTCTTGTTGTTTACAAAAATATCCAGAATGCCAACATTGCTGACGCTTCCGCAGGACGGAACGAACTTCAGTGCTGCCTTATCCATGCTTGCAAACTCTGAATCGGTTATCGTAAAAATATTCGTGCTTTGCTGCCGTGAAGTGTCAGTAATGTCTCCAATAATTTTAACATTCTCAAAACTGTATTCATTTGTTGACCAGAATCTTATCCCCACAGATGAAACGCTGAATTCAAGGGTATTTGTTTTGGAAAGTGTCCTTTTGTCGAGCTTAACCGGCTCAATGTTTTCGTTTCCAATTTCATTTTCATAAATCACTACGCTGTTGAGCTTTATTGTGATAACGCCTGTGTGTTTTTTTGCTGTGAATGACAAGATTACATTGTCTGTGTTTGCTGGATCGTCAATGCCAAAATCAGTTTTGTATGTTTTTGTGTCAAACCATCCGTTTCTTACGATGAACGGGTTTACTGCTTTCAGCTCCTGCGCGTTTGTTGTCTCAACCAAAAATGCATCCGGAATACTCTTCTGATTTTCAAGGCCCTGGTTATTGCTTAAAGAGCCCGGAGACACATCCAAGAGCACGTTTGGATTATCTTCTCCTGATTCTGATTCGGCTGTTTTATTCTGAAGAAGTGCTTCTCTTTGCGACGTTGGGAGGAAAATAATGTAAAGAATAATCAGGCCTGCAATGATAGCCACCAGAATAGCGGCATTCACACCACCTTGAGCCCTCTTTTGCAACATTGTAGTAAAGAATTTAACATAAACATATTTAAAGGTTTTGATTTTAGTTATCATAATGAAATTACTGCATTCCAATCTTAAAAAAGGTGAAGTAAAAGTGCTTACGCAGAATCTGGATGATTTGTGGTATTTGAGTAATATGATTGATCCAGGAGATATCGTTCAGGGCAAGACTTTCAGGAAGATTAAGTCTTCAAGCGGCGATGCAAAATCAAAAGATGCCGTAAAAAAGTCTATTTTTGTCAAGCTGGAAGTTGAAAGTGTTGAATTCGGTAAGCATTCCAATGTTCTCCGCGTTTCTGGAATTATAAAAGAAGCCCCTGAAGATGTTCCAAGAGGGGAGCATCACACATTTAATGTTGATGAAAATACAACAATTACAATTATAAAAGAAGAATGGCTGAAGTATCAACTGGATAAATTAAAAGAAGCCAGTTCTGAAACAAAATCTGCTATATTGATAGTTGTGCATGACCGCGAAGAATCTTATTTTGCTTTGTTTAAGAAATATGGATATGAAATTTTATCCCATATTGAAGGCGAAGTGCAGAAAAAGAGAACTGAGAATATTAAAAAAGAAAATTTTTATCTGAGTTTGATAAACAAAATGAAAGAATATGTTGAAAGGTATGAAATAAAACAAGTTATATTAGCATCCCCTTCATTTTGGAAAGAAGATTTGATGAAAGAGCTAAAAGGTGATGATTTAAAGCAAAAAATAATTCTGGCGACTTGTTCCTCAGCAACCAAAAATGGGATTGATGAAGTAATCAAGCGCCCTGAAGTCCGAGAAGCTTTGAAGCTGGAAAGAACAGCAAAGGAAATGAATAAGGTTGAAGAATTATTTACAGAAATTGCAAAAAATAATTTATTTGCTTACGGGCTTAAAGAAGTTGAGAATGCTGCTGCAATGGGCGCAATCAGGGATTTATTGGTTACTGATTCACTAATTCAAAAATCCCGACTGGAGAATTTTTATAAAAGAGTTGAAAATATTATGAAGACGGTTGACAAGACAAAAGGAGATGTTGAGATAATAAGCTCCGAGCACGAAGGCGGAAACAAGCTCGACGGATTGGGGGGAATTGGGGCTATTTTAAGGTTTAAGATGAGTTATTGAAAAAATAATCTAAAAATATAAAGAAAGAGATAATTCCTTAATGGAGGGAAAAATTTTATTATTACATAAAAAGTTTAGCTAATTGCCACCCATCCAATCAAGTGAAATATCAAGTGCAGAATTTCAAAAAATTATTTTTCAAAAGTTTTAAAAACAACATCATTAATTAAATCAAAAAAAGAGGCAAATCATGTCTGAATTCATAGATTCTATCTTAAAAGAAAAAAGGGTATTTTATCCTCACGAGGAGTATTCTAGAAAATCTCATATCAAAAGCATGAAGGAGTATTCTGCCTTATACAAAAAATCAATTGAAAACCCTACAAAATTCTGGGCGGAAAGGGCGGGAAAATTAGAATGGTTCAAAAAATGGGATACGGTGTTAAGAGATGACATGGGATTTTTCAAATGGTTTGAGGGAGGGCAGCTTAATGTTTCCTACAACTGCCTTGACAGGATTATTAAGCAAGGCAAGGGAAAAAAGATTGCCTATATTTGGGAGCCTGAATCAGGAGAAACAAAAACTTACACTTATGAGGAATTGTTAAAGGAAGTTTGCAGATTTTCAAATGTTCTAAAGAAAAAAGGCGTGAAAAGAGGAGATGTGGTGCAGATTTACCTGCCGATGGTTCCTGAACTTCCAGTTGCAATGCTTGCATGCGCAAGAATCGGCGCAATTCATTCGATTGTATTTGCGGGTTTCAGTTCTGACGCGCTGAAAGACAGGATACAGGATTCAAATTCAGTTTTGCTCGTTACGGCTGACGGAAGTTTTCGGGCCGGCAAAATTGTACCGCTAAAAGAAAATGCAGACATTGCCCTGAAAGACTGCCCTTCAATTAAAAATGTTATTGTAGTCAAAAGGACGAGCAATAACATTAGTTTGGTTTCTAACAGGGATTTCTGGTGGGATGATTTAATTAATGAAAAAGATATTGCAGATTTTTGCGAGCCGGCGCATATGAATTCAGAAGAATCTTTGTTTATACTTTATACAAGCGGAACAACTGGAAAGCCGAAGGGAATTTTGCACACTCAGGCAGGATATTTATTATTTGTAAATCAGACATTTAAATATATTTTTGACATTAGGGATTCAGATATTTATTTTTGCACAGCAGACATTGGATGGATTACCGGACACTCATACATTGTTTATGGGCCGCTGTCAGACGGCGCAACAACCGTGATGTATGAAGGCTCTCCGACATTTCCTCAGCCGGACAGATTTTGGAAAATAATTGAGAAGCATAAAGTCAGCATATTTTATACTGCACCGACTGCAATTCGTGCTCTTGCAAAGGAAGGAGATGAATGGCCGAACAAATGCAGTCTTCACAGCTTAAGACTGCTTGGGACTGTGGGCGAGCCAATCAATCCTGAAGCCTGGATGTGGTATCATAATATAATTGGAAAGAAAAAATGCCCTATAGTTGATACGTGGTGGCAGACTGAAACTGGGGGAATTTTAATTACTCCATTGCCGGGAGCAACTCCGTTAAAGCCCGGAAGTGCAACAAAACCATTTTTTGGAATTGTTGCTGAAGTTTTGAGAGAAGACGGGTCCAAAGCCCATGTGAATGAAGGAGGATATCTTGTAATAAAGCATCCGTGGCCAGGAATGCTTCGCACAGTCTGGAATAATCCAGACAGATATAAGAAAACTTATTTCGAGAAATTCGGAATGTATTTGACAGGCGACACTGCGCATATTGACGAAGACGGATATTTCTGGATTATGGGAAGAAGCGATGATGTTATTAAAGTTGCAGGGCATAGAATTGGCTCGGCAGAAGTTGAAAGCTCTCTTGTGAGCCATCATGCAGTTGCAGAGGCTGCGATAGCGCCTTATCCTCATGAAATAAAAGGCCAGGCAATTTATGCTTTTGTTGTTTTGAAAAAAGGGTTTGAGAAGGGAGATAAATTGAAAGAGGAATTAAGAAATCATGTTTCTAAAACAATAGGGCCGATTGCAAAGCCTGAGAAGATACAATTTGCAGACGACCTGCCTAAAACTAGAAGCGGAAAAATTATGAGGCGCATTCTAAAAGTGATTGCTGAAGGCGGAACAGATTACGGGAACGTTACAACTTTAGTTGATCCGAATGTTGTAAAGATTTTGGCTGAGAATAGAGTGAAATAAATTATTTGAGAAAACATTTTGAGAATTCTGTTTTGTTATTTTTAATCGTTGTATAAATAACAAAAATGCTGACAAAAAATTACGAAAAACTTATAATCCCAATAAATTTAGTCCAAGATATGAAAATAATTTATAAAATTTTATATCCTAATGGTAAAATTTACATCGGTAAAGATTTAACGGACAGTATAAATTATTTTGGTAGTGCAGAAAGTAAAATCATAGAAAAAGATTTCACAAGAGAACAAAGAAAAAAATTTGCCATACATCGAGAAGTATTATGGGAATCTAGCAATGCGTCTGATGCTGAAGTAAATAAAAAAGAAGTTGAATTTATTATTTCATACAAATCTAATAATCCTTTTATCGGGTATAATCGATGGTCAAAATTCAAGAAATAAAATTTTTGCCTACCATAATTTTGAATGGCGACTCTAAAATTTCCCTTTGAAAATTACAACAAACGGTTAAACATTGAGCTCGATTATTTACTCAAAGACACAAAATTTACTCATTCTTCCCCGAAACCTTTATATATTACTTGCCTATATATTGTATTAACTAGCCAGTTATGACTTATTTTAGTCATTTTATGATGAAATTACTACTTACTGGTTGGAAATAACAACATTTTAATAGTGGTGTTTATCCCCTACACAATAATAAAAGGGGGGTGTATTCGAATGATAGTTAAAGATGAATTTTTAGGCAAACTTAGAAGGTTTTTTAATTTAAACCTCTACGAGGTAAAGATTTGGACTGCTCTGTTAAGCAGGGGAGTTTCTACAGCAGGAGAGTTAAGCGACATTGCAAATGTTCCTAGAAGCAGGAGTTATGATGTTCTTGAATCATTGGAGAAAAAAGGTTTTGTAATTATGAAGCTTGGAAAGCCTATAAAATATATTGCCGTTCCACCAAAAGAAGTTGTTGAAAGAGTAAAGAAAAACGTTCAGGAAGCAGCTAAAGACGAGCTAAAGAAGCTGACTGATTTAAAAAATACGGAAATTGTTAATGAGTTAAGCGTTCTTCACACACAGGGCGTTGAATTAGTTGAGCCATCTGATTTAAGCGGTTCGCTTAAGGGGAGGCACAATTTATACAACCATTTGGAACTGACGATAAGGAACGCCGAGGAATCGGTCACTCTGATGACAACTTCGCAGGGCTTCATAAGAAAAATTGAAGGGCTGAAGCCAACTTTTGAAAAATTAAAGAAGAGGGGCGTCAAGATTAGAATCGCTGCTCCAATAACAAAAGAATCTTTGCCTGCACTGAAAGATATACAGGGAATTGCAGAAGTAAGGAGCACTGAAAGCAAAGCAAGATTCTGCATTGTTGACGGCAAAGAAATAATCTTTATGGTAATGGATGATTCAGAAGTACATCCTACATATGATGTGGGAATCTGGGTTAACACGCCGTTTTTCGCAAGCGCGCTTGAAAATCTGTTCGAGCTTGCATGGAAAAATATGAAGCCGGCAATGGAAGTTATAAAGAAGTAATTTATTTTTATTTTCTTTATTTGTTTTTTCTGAATTTTTAATTAATTATTAAGGGATGGAACTTTATATTTGCACTCAATGTAATTTATCCACCCACTCGATAAAGTAAAACAATAAAGTGCAATATATTAATTTTTAATAATGATTTAAATATGATCCTACATTTCTTTCAGGCAATGAAGAAAATTTACATTTCATTTTTGCTTATTTTGACAATATTGGTAATTTCATGCACTCCAGAGACTAAAGTCTATAAAGTTAATTACAAATTCAACTATCCTGAAGGCACGTTCAAAGTTAATGTTGGCAACAACACGGTTTTTACGAACGGAAATGATATTCGTGAAGTGCTCACAAGAAAAAACCCTGAGTTTTTCTGCTATTCTGTAAATAATCAGTCTCTCTGCAGCCTGAATCTTGAAATTAATATCAGCGACAACGCCGCTGACAGATTCAAAAATTCTGTTGAAAATTTCCAGGACATAATGCAGAAATCCGGCAAAAACAAAACAATTTTACCGCAGAGGATTGTATACTATCTGAATAATCAGAAATTAGAGCAGGAGGATATAATAAAAGTGAATGATAAAATTAAACTAAATAATAAATTCCTGATATCAATACTTGGAAAAGGAAATACTCAAGACGAAGCCCAGAAAAATGCTATTGACAGTGAAAATGTGATTGTTAGAGTTTTGATTGATAAGAAATAAATTACTTACCGATACTATTAAATAATTGTTAATTCTTTTTTTATTTATGATTGAAGTTAAAAAATTGCCAAATACCAAATGGGAAGATTATAAAAATTTAAGGTTAGAAGCGCTTAGAAAAGATTCTACCGCGTTTTCAAGCTCATATGAAGAAGAAAAAAATCTTCCTGAATCTGAATGGAAAAAAAGAACAAAAAATATTCTGTTTGCTCTGTCCAATGGCGAACCTATTGGAATGATAGCCTGTGTTTTCAACAAGAGAAGAAAAATCAGGCACATTGCAAACATATTCGGATTTTATGTGAAAGAAAGTTACAGGAATCAGGGTGTTGGAAATAAATTAATCGAAAGCGCCCTGTCATTAATTAAGAAAAACAAGGGTATAATCAAAATTGATTTGACTGCAAACCCAAAACGAAAAGCTGCCGTTAAATTATATAAAAAATTTGGATTTAAAGTTGTCGGCAAATTAAGAAAAGATTTATTTGTTAATAGGACGTTTTATGATGAATTGATTATGGAAAAATTTATCTAATAATTAATGCAAAGATATAAAAAGTGAATTATTCTATGTTTATATAATGGCAAAAACTGATTTTGTTCTCGGACTGAAGCAGAAAGCTAAGGAGATGAGGAAAGAAATAATTGAAGTTGTATATAAAGCGCAATCTGGCCATCCTGGCGGCTCATTAAGTGAAATAGACATGCTTGTGGCATTGTACTATTACAAGCTGAAAATTGACCCTAAAAATCCTCATTGGGAAGACAGAGACAGGTTTATTTTAAGCAAAGGCCATGCAAGCCCGGGATTATATGTCGTTCTTGCTGACAAAGGGTATTTTCCAAAATCTGAGCTTGACGGATTCAGGAAAACCGGAAGAATGCTGCAGGGGCATCCTGAATTAAGCACGCCGGGAATTGATTTTGCGGGCGGCTCGCTTGGGCAGGGAATAAGTTTTGCTGTAGGGATAGCCTTGGCCGGAAAGCTTGACAAGAAGAATCACAAAATTATTGCAATGATTGGCGACGGCGAATCACAGGAAGGGTCTGTATGGGAGGCTTCAATGTCAGCTGCGTTTCACAAGCTGGATAATTTTATTGGCATTCTGGATAAAAATCAAGTTCAGGAAACCGGAAAAACTAGGGAGATAATGGACATCGGAAATGTTTCTGCAAAATGGAAAGCGTTCGGATGGAATGTAATTTCAATTAACGGGCATGACATGGCGCAAAATGCCAAGGCTCTTGATAAAGCTTACAAATTATCAAACGGAAAACCAACTATGATTATTTCAAACACGATAAAAGGAAAAGGAGTTTCGTTTATGGAACTAAATTATAAATTCCACGGCAAAGCCCCGAATGAAGAAGAATACAGAAAAGCTATTTTGGAGATTGAAAATATTGATGTTAAGAAATTTAAATGATAATTTAAAAATTAATAATAATTCAAATAAAAAAATGGAAATTCAAAAAATCGCAACAAGAGAAGGATACGGAAAAGCGTTGCTGGAATTAGGCAGAATTAACAAGAATGTTGTTGTTGTAGACGCTGATTTGGGTGACAGCACAAAAGCCGAATATTTTGGAAAAGAATTCCCTGAAAGATTTTTCACTATGGGAATTGCAGAGCAGGACATGATTGGAGCCGCTGCCGGCTTGTCGGTGTCCGGCAAAATACCTTACGCAAGCACTTTTGCAGTTTTCAGCGAGAGGGCTTTTGAATTTGTCAGAAACATTGTTGCAAGAAACAAGCTGAATGTCAAAATATGCGGAAGCCATGCAGGCATTACAACCGGAGAAGATGGAAAGTCGGCGCAGGCCCTTGAAGATGTTGCAATCTATCGTTCATTGCCCAATATGGTTGTTTTGCAGCCATCTGATGCAGCTGAAGCAGAGAAAATGGTTTTTGCGCTTGCAGATTACAAAGGGCCGTCTTACATGAGAGTTCACCGGACTGCTTACCCAATTATTCATGACAAAAATTATAAATTTGAAATAGGAAAAGGCGAAATTCTGAGGCAGGGAAAAGTTGCGGTTATTTTTGCTTCAGGCACAATGGTGCATGAATCTATAATAGCTGCTGATATTCTAAAAAATGATAATATTGAAATTTATGTTGTGAATATTCACACGATAAAGCCGATTGATTCGGATTTAATTATTGATTTGGCAAAGAAAACAAATTGCGTAGTTACGGCAGAAGACCATAATGTGATTGGTGGGCTTGGAAGCGCTGTTGCTGAAGTTTTAAGTGAGAACTATCCTTGCCTAATGAAAAGAATCGGAATGAAAGATAAATTCGGAGAATCTGGAAAGCCCGAGGAGTTATATAAAAAGTATGGTCTTGATTCACAGTCAGTTGCTGATGAAGTAAAAAAGTTTCTTGGAAAGAAAAATCACTAAAATAAATTTACAAAATTAAAATGCAAAACTGGATTTGGTACGGGATTATCGCAGCTTTTTGTTTTGGAATACAGACTGTGCTTTACAAGTACGCAGCGCAAAAGGGAAATTTAAGCCCGTATTACAGCAGCTTTCTTGTTGCCCTCGGAATAATCGTAATTCTTGGAATAGTCCTTTTGTTCAAGCCGGGTTACAGCTTTGACTGGAAATCGAACGGACTAATTTTTGTTTCCGGACTAATCTGGGGAATTGGGTTTCTTGTCGTTGCAATAGCAATTTCACAAAATGCAGATGTTGCAAGATTGGCGCCTATTTACAATACCAACACCCTGATTGCGGTTTTGCTTGGAATACTTATTTTGCATGAAGTGCCTGACGCGACACACATGTACAGGGTGATTTCAGGCGCTGTTTTGATTGTTGTGGGAGCGGTTTTGGTTAGTATATAATATGGGCAAAGGATTAAAAACAGATATTCATTACAATAATACAGGTGAAATTTAAAATGCAAATTTTTATCGATAGTGCGGAAGTCTCAGAAATCAGAAAGGCAGCGGATGCCGGTCTTTGTGATGGTGTAACAACAAATCCATCCTTGATTATGAAAGCCGGCCGTGATTATAATGAAACTTTAAAAGAAATTTGCAAAATTGTTAAAGGCCCAGTAAGCGCTGAAACTATTTCTCCAAATGCTGAAGGAATGGTAAAAGAAGGCATTGCATTCTCTAAAATAGCTAAAAATATTATTATCAAAGTCCCTATGACGGTTGAAGGGATGAAAGCGTGTCAAAGACTAACAAAACAAGGATTAAAAGTAAATGTTACTTTGTGCTTTTCTGCAAATCAGGCTTTGCTTGCTGCAAAATCTGGAGCATTCATCATCAGCCCTTTTGTCGGAAGATTAGATGATATTGGAGAAGTTGGAATGGATTTAATCAAAGAGATAAGATTAATTTACGATAATTATGATTTTAAAACGCAAATTCTGGTTGCTTCAGTCAGAAGCACCAATCACGTCCTTGAAGCTGCAAAAATAGGAGCAGACATTGCAACAATTCCTTATTCTGTATTCGAGCAGCTGTTTAAGCACAAACTCACAGATGACGGGATTAAGAAATTCCTGGAAGATTGGGAGAAAGTTCCGAAGAAGAAGTAAAAATGGATAAACTCATGCTTCAGAATATCAAAAAATACGATGAGATAGATAAAAGAATGCGGAAAGGTACTGGAGTAAAAATTTTCAGCCAAAAGAGTGCTGTGAAATATACTAAAAACCTTTAATGATTAGTTGCACTATTCCGCCCACCACGATTTGGCTTCTTGAACTTTATTTGGAGAATATCCCGAGAAAATTAATTAATATTTCTTAGCAATAAAGTGACCTACCATTCCACCAATTATTCCAAGGAACATATCTTGCATGGTGTTTGCTAAACTTGGTTGTGCAGTAGTATGTAAAATATAATCAGAAGAAAATTCTAAAAATTCCCAGGTAACTACTGTTAGTCCAACCATAGATATTACAATTGCAAAAAATATCAATGGGTGTGTTTTGCCTAAATAACCTATTTCTTGGATATAGTTTAGAAATAAAAAATAAGATCTACCAATTAAAACCCCACCGAAAAAATGCATTGGAATATCTATCTACCAAATTGATCCATAGACTTTAAAAAAACTTAGAACAGCATGAATTGATAAGATTAAAATTGGTAACCAGAATATCTTAATGAGTGATTTTAGATTAAACAAATCTTTCATTTCAGCAGCATTGTGTAAAATCATTTAAATAATTTTCTAATAAGCCAAACAAACCTTTTTATATCATCTTCCTTAGCGTTATTTTATGGCACAGCAATACAACATTAAAGATGTTAAGTCGCACGAATCTGCCCACGACAAGAAAGTAAAGGAACTGGAAGAAGAGCTGTCCACTACAAAATACAACAAGAAGACTCAGGGGCATATTGGATTAGTCAAGGCGAAATTAGCGAAAATAAAGGAGGATTTCCAGAGGAAAGCTGCCGCAAAGGGAGGCGGCATGGGCTTCAGCGTGAGAAGAAGCGGCGATGCAACTGCCATAATGGTCGGATTTCCATCTGTTGGAAAATCAACCTTATTAAACGCAATAACAAACGCGAATTCTCCGATAGGCGCCTATGCTTTTACAACCTTAACGTGCATTCCGGGATTGCTGGAATACAATCATTCAAAAATTCAAATTCTTGACGTTCCCGGGATTGTTGAAGGCGCTGCAACAGGAAGAGGCAGGGGAAGAGAAGTTTTGGCGTGCGCGCAGAGCGCTGATTTGGTCTTGATTATTGTGGATGTTTTCAGCCCTGAGCATTTGAAAGTCGTGCAGGAGGAAATTTATGACACCGGATTAAGATTAAACCAAAAGCCACCCCAGGTTAAGATTGCCAGAAGGCTAAGAGGTGGGATTGACCTTGGACTGACTGTTAAACTGACAAAAATAAGTGAGGAGACAATAAAAAATATTCTGAAGGAGTTCAGGCTCGAAAATTCAAGCGTTGTTGTCAGGGAAGACATAACAGACGACCAGATGATTGATGCAATTGAGGGCAACAAGAAATATGTTCCCGGGATAATAATTTTAAACAAAATAGATATGGTTGACAAAGAAGAGCTGGCAAGGGTCATGGAAATAGTTAATCCCGATATCTGCATTTCTGCGGAGAAGAAAATAAATACAGAAGAATTAAAAAAATTAATTTTCAAGAGGCTGGAATTCATGAGAATTTACACAAAAGAAGCCGGAAAAAAAGCTGATTTGAACGTTCCGGTGATAATGCGGACAGGAAACACTTTAAGAGATTTTTGCCTGAAGCTGCACAAGGATTTCATATCCAAATTCCGGTTTGCAAGAATATTCGGAAAGTCCGCAAGATTTGACGGAATGCCGGTAAGAAGGCTTGACCACGTTTTGCAGGACAAAGACGTTGTTGAGATACATTTAAGTTAATATTTCTCCAATAAATGAATAAAATTTGAATTCTTTTCCATACAGATAATTATTTATCTTCCTATTGCCTACCAATAAATTTAAATATAATTGGCTACATCATATTGTATTATATCGAAAAAGATGAGAAAGCTCACTAATTTTATGGCGCTGATTGGATATTCTTTCTACAGGTTATTTTCAAATTATAGTATTCTATTCTCTTATTTTAGGTTTTGACTAGCTGTTTTCTGGCTAATCCCGCTGTATCACTTGCTTATTTAAAATGCTTCAAAAAAATGTTAAAGTAAGACTGACGCGGAATAGAGATGAGTTAAAGAAAGTTCTAGAAGTACGCAGAGTTGTGTTCATTGAAGGCCAAAAAGTACTTGAAGAAAGAGAAAAGGATGGGCTTGACATCAGCTCAAAACATGCAATTGTCTTTTACAAAAATAGGGTGATAGGCTGCGCCAGAGTAAGATTTTTAAATGAAAAAGTCAAATTAGAAAGGATAGCTTTATTAAAAAATTACAGGAGAAAAGGTATTGGCAATATTCTGATGAAATATCTAATCACTTATTCCAAAAAGTCTCAGTCAAAAGGAATTGTAATGCATGCGCAATATTATCTCAAAAATTATTATGGTAGATTTGGTTTTAAACCAAAAGGTAGAATTTTTATGGATGCCGGAATAAGGCATATTGAGATGTATTTGCCTTTAACTGGCAAAAAGCATAAATAATGGGCATAAATAATGCTTCAAAAAGATGAATATTGCAATTATGGGTTTCAGGGGAACGGGCAAGACAACAGTATGCAGGCTTCTGGCCGGAAAACTCGACAGGAAGCTTATACTCACAGAGGAAGAGATACTCAAAAAAACAGGCAGCATACCAAAATATGTCAAGAAATACGGCTGGGACAAGTTCAGGGAAATTGAATCCGAAGTTATGGAAAAGCTGAGTGATTTTGACGATCGCATTTTTGACGTAAGCGGCGACATCGTGATGAGAAATGAAAACATGATAGGCCTGAAAAAAAATTCTGTAGTCATACTTTTGACAGCTGATTTAAGGACGATAGAAAACAGATTAAAGAACAAAAACGTGACTGACAGCTATGATTATGCCGATGAGATAAAGGAATTTTTCCAGGAAAGGGAAACTAAATACAAAAAATCCGCTGATTACACAATTGACACTTCAAGCCTTTCTCCCGATGAAGTCTGCGAACTGGTTATGCACTACATGGAGCTTGAGATGCATTAAATTCTTATCAAAATGGAAATAAAAAGATTATCTGAAAGCCTGAATCCTGTTGAAAGGAAAGTTGTAAAGATACTTGATAATTTCACGGCCTTTAACGATATAATGAAAATAACTGGGTTAAAAGAAGTAGAGGTCATGCGCGCCTTGCAATGGCTTCAAAACAAGAATGTTGTTAAGATAAAAGAATCCCAAAAAGAAATTATTTCTCTGGACGAAAACGGCCTGAAATATAAAAAGTACGGCCTGCCTGAAAGAATTTTTCTTGAGGCTCTTGACAAAGAATACCCCTTAAGCGAATTAGGCAAAAAGACCAAATTAAGCAATGAAGAGTTAACAATCTCTTTAGGCGTGTTAAAATCAAAGGCTGCAATTGAAATAAAAAAGGAAAAAGAAATTATGATTTCAATGACTGACAACGGAAAACATTTACTGAAAAAAGGATTTATTGAAGAGCAATTTTTGAAGGAGGAGTTTCCAAAAGAATTGATCTATTTAAACGTTGAAGAAAAATTTTCCCTTGACAATCTTAAAAAAAGAAAAAAAATTGTGAAAGTGGAGCAGAAAAATATCGTTGAAGCTGAACTGACTGAAATAGGAAGAAAACTCCTAATGGAAAAGTTTGATGACGACCTGATAGAAAAAGTAACTCCCTCACTTATAAAATCAGGAACTTGGAAGGGGAAAAAATTCAGGAGATTTGACGTCAAAGTAAGTGTCCCTCCAATTTTCGCCGGAAGGAAACAGCACTACAGAAGTTTCCTGGATGAAGTCAGGCAGAAATTTATCAATTTAGGATTCAAGGAAATGACTGGGCCAATTGTTGAAACAGATTTCTGGAACATGGATGCGCTGTTCATGCCGCAGTTCCATTCGGCAAGGGATATTCATCAGGGCTACCATATTAAAGAGCCAAAGTATTCGAAAGAACTGCCTGAGGATAAATTACGAAATGTCAAGGCGGCCCATGAAAATGGCTTTGAAACAGGATCTAAAGGGTGGAGATATAATTTTGATATTAAAAGAACGCACAGAAATATTTTGAGAACTCATGATACACCAATTTCTGCAAGAACTCTTGCATCAAAAGAATTACAGGTACCTGGAAAATATTTTCAAATCGCCAGATGCTTTCGATATGATGTTGTTGATGCAACTCACCTTCCTGACTTTAACCAGGTTGGCGGATTTGTGATTGAAGAAGGGATTAATTTTGGACATTTGAAGTCACTTCTTAGAATGTTCGCAGAGGAATTTGCTGACGCCAAAGACATTAAAATTATTCCAAGCTATTTTCCATTCACAGAGCCAAGCGCTCAATTGATGGTAAACCATCCTGATTTGGGCTGGATGGAACTTGCCGGGTCCGGAATTTTCAGGCCTGAAATGGTTAAATCCCTGATTGGAAAAGAAGTCCCGGTCATAGCATGGGGCGTCGGATTGGACAGGTTAGCTATGTTCAAATTAGGAATTAAAGACATTAGGCATTTATTTTCACATGACTTGGAAGTTTTGAGAAACGCAAGGGTAATTTAGAACAGGGGTTCCGCCCCTTGATTATCGAAAACCCTAGGTTTTCGGAACTTCCCCATATAATTCGGAAGGACGGGAAACTTTTTAGTGACTTGTGAGCGAGTTCGCAACGAGCTCACTCCCATTCGACAAAAAAGTTTCATCAAAAAGTGTGGGATTCAGAACTTCGTTCCTTCAGCCCACGAAAAAATAGTTCAAGAAAAAAAATGTGGGTATTAAATTCATGAAAAACAAAGAAGAGTTCATTAAAATCTGCCCGAAATGCGGAAGCATAGATTTGCCGATCAAGTCAAATTTTATTGATATGCTGATGCCAGTTGCAGAAAAATGTGAAAAATGCGGCTATTCAGGATTGTTTCCGGAAATTAACATAAAGGAAATTGAGGATTTCAGGAAAAATTTTAATAAAAATTCCGGATAAAAATGCCAACAATAACTTTTTCATTAAATGATTTAAATAGTTTAGTAGGAAAAAAACTAAGCCCCGAGGAAGTCCATGAGCTTGCTCAATACGGGAAAGCTGAAGTTGAGGGCTATGATGAGGA
>DATDZA010000016.1:0-75384 GCA_035288865.1 Candidatus Nanoarchaeia archaeon | reverse complement strand
GAACCCCATCCGCATGATGAAGTGCAGGTTCTCGACTGAGTCCCGCCCAAGCCGCATGCCTGTGATTGTGATGCGCCGGGCGAGCACGAGCCTTGATTTATGCATTGATAAGAATTCGTCCAGTCGCATCCATTGCAGTATCTTTGGTAATGCCCGCAATTTCCGCATCCGCTTTCATCAACCCACCCTTCATTTCCACAATTAGAATAATCTCCGTTGCAATTTCCATTGCAATCATATGTTCCTCTTCCGCACGAGCCGCAAGATTGTCCGGCATTTGAATTTCCACCGACACAATTCCATCCTTCCCATCCACAATTTCCACCGCAACTATTCGTCCAAGTGCCGCAGTTTCCTGCTCCGCAAGAGCCACCGTAGCTTTCTTGACCTGGGGAGCAAGAGCCTTGATCCCTGCAATCATAAGTACCAGTATATTGCCTGTTACCATCACACCATCTGTACACAGTTCCACATTTCTCGCAGCCGCCAGTGTATGGGGGTCCCCAATAAGTCCAGGAATTTCCGCCAACATTACAGCATTCTCCTTCACAACAACTGCTATGGCATCGTCCGTCGGAACATACTGAAAGACCACCACAGCATCCGAAATCTATGTCTGGTTCGAATCCTTCAGTAGAACAAGTTGTTTGTCTACAAATTCCGCTAGGGACACATTGCAGATTGAATCCCTCACAACATCCAAAACCGCAAGGCTCATTCTCATAACTGCAGGGTGTTGGTGCAGTATAACACACTTGACCCTGCCAATCATTGCCGGTATTAATATTTACGATGGCAGAACCACAATGATTCTCGCCGTATCCAACAGTAAGACTTTCAGAACAAACTCCAAAACCATCATTCGGACCAAAATTGCAACCGCCTAAATAGTCGCCATCGTGGTATATGAAAACAAGATGGCTATCTGAGACGTCACTAGTATCAACAGCATAACGAATGTTATAACCGTTCGGCGGATCTTCGAATAAATTCTGGTACTCTATACTGATGGCATTTACAATGCTGAGTCCAAACAAAGAAGTGAGAAGAAAGATTGTTAGATAAATTCTAGCACTTGCCAAAGTAAATCCCCCCCAGTGCTGCAAATATGTTATTTTCTCTGGTGATATATCTAGTTTGTAATACAAAAGAAATATTTAAATTCAATAGAAAAAACAAGGGCACTATCCAAAGATCTCTTGAAACTTTAACTAATCTCATTCTCTTTTTTAGTAATGCTAAACCAATATTAGAAAAAATAAAGACGAAAGTAAAGACAACCAAAGAAATTAATGAAATCTTCAATATTTTTTTCATGTGTTCACCGATTATCGCAAAAACTGATAAAAGAATTTGAAGAGGCATAATACCCTATATCTAGAAATATTAATTGTATTTGTTTCATCTTACCTCTTTTTAAAACGCTTTATTAACATTAGTATATAAAATTTTTGATTTTGATGAATTAAAGGATAATAATTAATATGAGAATTTTTAATTTATAAGAAAGATGTTTTTATTAATTTCGGAATAACAATCATAAATTCAAATTTTTTTCAAAAAACTATTCAGAAATAAATTCTAAACCGGCGGCTCCCAGCTCTCAATAACTATTCCATCAAGACTGGTGAATTTTCTAGCTGCAAGAGATTCAAAATAGCCTGCCGCAAGTAAATTCCAGTCTACCCCAAGGAGTACACCTGGTGACGGGTCGTTTGCAATGCTAGGCATATCTGGACTTTCGCCAAGAAAAAATAATTGGGTTGCAATTTCTGCTATGTCTACATCTCTTTTTCCGGGGTCATTTGCTCCAGGCAAACCTACGTGACCTCCATCTATTCTGTTTCCGCTAAAATGCCCACCACCGTAATTGTTCTGCCCATAAACGATTATTACATTACCATTGCCCTCTGGAGGAATATTATCCCCCGCTTTTATGATTGCAGGAGCAGACCATCCAGTTATAGATTTATATATGCCATCAAGAGCCGCCTGAGTCTCTTGTACCCTTTGGCTTGGCGTTTGTCTTGCATCCCCAACTTTCGTTCTCATATCGGCATAATAAGTGAGAGGATCTGTTACTCTTTTAACGCCCATAACCCGAACGGGAGCTTCCCTGTTAATTTTATCGTAAAAATCAATAAGACCCGGTTTTCTGTCAAGAACTAAATATTGGACTGGGGGATTGTCGCCTTCTATAAAATTTCTGCTGGCGTTTTTTTCTGTGGTCAAAAAATTAGGCTGACCCGAATCCCCAATCCTGTATCTTTTAACGTTCTTTGGATCTTTTACTTCAGCGCGAAAATTCCCGCCGGATATTGCCGCAGTGCCTAGTATAGGGCCCATCTCCGACTGCATGAAATCTATTTTTCCATTAACTGGCGTATTATCTATTGTGTAAGCTGTTCCAGAAATTATTCCAGTGGCTGACGGATTAGACGGCTGAGTTGGGCTGCCAGGCACTGTCGGGCTACCTGGTCCTTTATCACCACAAAATTCTAATAATGAAGCTGCTGCTAATGGGGAAGCTTTTATTAATTTCCTTAAACCCTCATGCAAATATTCAGCAATTCTTGGGCTGCTTGAACTATAAGAAGTTGAAAGCACGCCAGCTTTGATTAATCCCTCTTCAATTCTTGAACCTTGCAAATATCTTTCAAGCCCTAATTTGTAAACAGCTTCAGGACCACGGGAAACCAGCATTTCCTGGGCAATTTGTGTATTATACCGTCTAATTACGTCAAGAGTCCCAGGACTTTCCATCAATGTTTCTAATTTAGGATTGGTTACCCTATTCCTTAAATAACGTGGCACAGCAAGTGTTGCAGCAGAAAGGCCGGCAAGTTCGAGAAGCTGTCTTCTGGTCATTTGAGGATTATTTTCTAGAAGAGACTGCCCACTATACCTATTCACTTCACCAAAAGTTGCTGCTCTGACGTAGGCCATTTATACCTCCCCAAATAGTATTTGCCTTGATTTTACTACTATTTAAATCTTTCGTTTTTTATTTACCTAAAAGTAGTGTTTCTTTTAATTGATAAATTGTCAAAAATCGCGAGTCGAAAGCTGTGGAATCCCATAGAACCTAGTTTTGAATCAAATTAAAGCGCTTGAGCGGGCTCGGAAATTTTCCACCAGTCAATACTACTTCGAATCCCGCCATTAATTATCTTAGCGGAAAACTTCTGAAACTTTGGGAACGGAATCCTGTAAGCATTTATTTTTCAAATCTGCATTAATTATATTTTCACAAATTGATGAATCTTTCTTGAGAATTCCTATAGTCATTACACATGTATCTTTCAATGTCGTATTTTTAATTTCAAGGCACTTGCTTAAATTCTGCGAATTTATTCCAATATTGTTAAAGCAGCCGTCTCTTATGGAGTCGTCCTGTATCTTATAACATACTTGTGAATCCTTTTGAGTGAATGCATTCCTGCCATAGCACATATCCCGCATTGACTGATTGCCGATTGACTGGCACAAAGCAAAATTCCTTTTGCCTTTGGCTATTTTTTCAAAGCATTTGTCCTTTTGATTTGAATTTGATATCTGGCTGCAATAGTCTGACATATTGTACAAACCACCAATATATCTGTAACATTCATCCTTAAATTCCTGATTTTGGCTGGTAATGCATACTTTAGGCTCTGGATATTCCCTTAGAAGAATATATTGGCATGCATCTGTTGTTGCTGACAATGAGCATAATGAAGAGTCTTTTTTGGCCAGGGCAAGGCTTACAAAGCAAAAATTTTTAGCAGAATCTGTCGTGTAATTTTTACAGACCGCAGCATCATCAATTTTCTGTGCCTTTGAGCATCCATTCAAGATAAAAATCATAAAAATTATAGTGACTAGAAAATATACTCTCTTTTGCATATTCAGTTTGTTTGTTGAGATATTTATAAACATTTTGTTTTGGATACTAAAAGCAAAAAATCTTTTATCAATAAAAATTTAAATTTGTTTGGGCAAAACACAAGTTAGAAAATCAGCAAAAAGAAACATTATTAAATATAATAAAATCATACAATAGAAATACAGCTTAATTAAAAAAGGTGACGGAAAATGAAAAAAGCAGCTCAATCAAAAAATAAATCTAAGCCAAAGAAATCGCTGAGTGTTAAAGTATACACAACAATCACGTGCCCCTGGTGCGTGAAGACAAAAGAATTCTTGAAAGAAAATAAAGTCAAATATACTGAAGTGAATGTAGGCACGGATGAAAAAGCGCGAAATGATATGTTCGAGAAGTCAGGCCAGTTTGGAGTTCCTGTAACCGAAGTAAATGGAACAATCATCGTTGGATATGATAAGGAAGCTATGAAGAAAGCGCTTCACTTGTGAATAACGAGAATTGGTGGAAAAAGAGAATTTATGTGTCAACTGCTGTGGGTATGTTGATAAGGTTGTAAAGATTTTGAAGCAGAAAGATTGCACGGAAATTTTGTTTTGTATTCTGTTCCATATCTAGTAACAATTTTCCTGTAGCTTGGATTTTCATAGAATTTTAGTGCTGCTCTTTTGCGGGAATTTCAATCTTGTTATGCCCTCATTTTATCGCGATTTTCTACAAATAAATAAGTTATATCCTAATTTATCGTCTATTACTTCATGCTTATCTATCACAAATCCTTCATTTGTTAAGTAACTCTGCCATCTAGAAGGTGTTTCTAAAAATTCTCCGTTTCTTTCGTACACTCTTTTCATAACTTCGAGTTCTATTCCTACTGCTTTGCCGTCTGAATGCTTTAAGGCGTGTCTTGCTGTATAACTCCATCGATCTATTACATGATGAAGAAAACCTTCATCGGTGTGAGGAACATCAACGACTACCTCTCCTAAGACAAACTGTCCGTCTGGCTTCAGGAATCGATAAATATCTCTTAGCACTTTTGTCTTATCTTCCTTGTGATGAATTACGAAATTAGCATAAATAGCATCGAATTGATTATCTTGATAAGGCATCTCGTCCATGTCACCGTAGTGAGTTTGCAGTGATGGAAACTTGGACCTGTCTACTCTTTTGAGCATCTCTGGTGATATCTCATTTCCATAGATTTCTATATCTGGTCTCCGTTGAGCAATTAGCTGAGAAATCAATCCTGTGCCCATTCCAACTTCTAAGACTTTTCCTTTATTTGGAGTATGTTCTGCTACAATACCAACTACTCGATTGATTACTTTCCTAAACTCTGGAAAACAAGGTAGGTGGGTAGAGTATGATTCTGCCCATCTATCAAAAAATTCTTTATTTGCCAGATCCCCCACCACGTTGATTAGAGCCATATGCAGCATTGTTAATTACTCTGAACATTTCTCCAAAACCATCCTGAAATGCCATAGCTCCGGCTCTTACTCCTTCAAGAGTATTCGGATCTCTCTGATGATAAAGTTCGATTAGTTTTCTTCCGGTTGCTTGGTGCATTGGCTCTACAAGTGTGTGGATTCTAAAGAACTCTAACACTTGGTCATTCTCACCAGTCACACCGTAGTGTTCAGCGTATTGCCTGTATCCTTTCAAGAAATGAGTAAATTCTCGACTGGATGTTGTCTCACTTGCTAAATGAAAACCAAGACTTTCTGGAATTGGTCTTTCTCTATAAAACTCAGTTGTTCTGTCTCCCAATGAATGACCTTCTGGAAGTGCATATTGTGGGTTAATTAAATCTTCCACCGTAATGCCTAGATGATCTGTTAAGCTCCTAAACAACTGGTGATGAGTCGGTTGGAACTTAATATGTTGTTCCTGTAAACCATACTCATCGACATCAGCAAACAAAACATAAGCGGCCTTTGCTGTGCCTTCAAATGGTGCATATTTTTCCCAATCATCGTTTACTCTTAAAGCTAATGCCAAAATACCAGTAGGCACATCCTTAAAAAATGCCCTTGTTGTGGCAAAAAAATACTTCTGCCCTTCCATATCCATCGGCTTTCGAAGCATATTTTCCCCAAACCTATCCAACTCTCCCATTGCTGAATGTGCCATAATATCTTTTTGTATGGCCTTTATCTTAGGTTCTAGTCCCATGTTCTCACCTTTTATGTTTTATATTTGATTGTCTTGAATATTTTTCCGAACCTTACTATCCTTTTCATTGTGTTTTTACTATAGAGTAAATAAAACATTTAAATATCTAATGCTTATATTTTATTAGGTTTATATAAATAAATGAAATTTAAGAAAAAATAAAAATTTCACTTGAACTAGAAGTCATTTTCATTCAAGTGGCTTATCCCTCCTTTCTTTAAATTATTCTCTCCACAGAATTCAGAACATATATAAATAAAAGAAGCTAATCTAGAATGTATGATGCTAATAAAAAAAATTCCGCTAGAGGATACTAAAAAATTACAATCAATAGATGAATTCTTTACAAAGGTTCACTGCCTTACTGGTTTGGATCTTTACAAAGTTAAATCAAATTATTTGGAAATCCTAGATAAATTGACGAGAAAAAGGCTAATCGATGAACATTTTTTTATTCGTGGTGCGTACGACAAGGATAATCTTATAGGGTTTATAAGAGCAAGTATTGAAAAAAGGTCGCCTATTTATGTAATTGAAAGAATTGGCTTCATTCATTGTATAATGGTTAAGCCTGATTATTTAAGAAAAGGAATTGCAAAACAACTTCTAAAAGAAGCTGAGAAATGGTTTTTGGAAAATAATATTGACAAGTGTGAAATTGATGTTGTTTCAAAAAATATAAGGGCTATTAAAGCTTCTCAAAAATTAGGTTTTAAAACATACCAAAACCGTAGAGTGAAGCAATTATAATTTATTTGGAATACAATTAATATTGCTATATGGCTGATTCTAAAACAATTGTGGACCCATATATATCTTTAATTTGAGTTTTGTTGATTAATAATCAGAAAACGAATGATCCCTTTTACAAAACTTTAAAAATACACATGAATTCAATCCTGCTCAATGAGAAGAGCTAAAATAATCGCAACTATCGGCCCAAAAACTGAAAGCGAAGAAATGATGGAGAAGCTCGCGAATGCCGGCATGAACATAGCGAGAATAAACATGTCGCATGGAACTCCAGAATGGACTGCTTCCGTTATTAGAAAATTAAGAAAGGTAGGCCTGAAAACACAGTTTCCTTTAGGTATAATGATTGATACAACAGGCCCCGAGATACGAACAAGCGCAACTGAATATGGGCTCGAAATTGGGGATCTGTTCAAGATAGCTGTTAGCAGCGCTTGCGATATTCAGGAAGGGGAAAAACACACATTCATTGATTATCAAAATCTGATTAAGAAGGTAAAGAAAAAAGACACCATTATGATTGACAATGGGCTGATTGCCCTGCAGGTCATTGACGTCCAGCCTTTCCATATCATGTGCAAGGTCCTAAACAAAGGTTCTCTTGGAAAAAGAAAAAGCATAAACATGCCCGGCATAAGAACTGATTTGCCTTCAGTGACAAAAAAAGACATTCAGGATTTGAAGATTGGAGCAAAATACGGGATGGATTATGTGGCGCAGTCATTTGTAAGAAGAAAAGAAGATATCAGGCAGATGAGGAAAGTTCTCGAGCAGTTTGGCTCAAGTGCAATGATTATTGCAAAAATCGAGGATCAGGAAGGAATTGACAACATGGATGAAATTATCAACGAGGCCGACGGGATAATGGTTGCACGGGGAGATTTGGGTGTTGAGATTCCAATTGAGGAAATTCCGCTAGTGCAGAAAACAATGGTTGACAAATGCATTGCTGCCGGAAAGCCGGTGATAGTCGCTACCCAGCTTCTTGAATCGATGATCACAAACCCGCGCCCGACAAGAGCTGAAGTTACAGACGTGGCAAATGCAGTTTTTCAGAAGGCTGACTGTATAATGCTATCCGGTGAGACGACAAAAGGAGAATACCCGGCTGAATGCATAAGCACAATGCACGTCATTGCAAAAAAAGTTCAGGAAAAATTGCAATTTGATGCTGGAAGATTGAAAACAAAAGATGTTAAGGAAGCAATAACTTTCGGTGCATGCATCAACGCGGATTATCTTGATGCAAAGGCAATAATTGTTTTTTCAAAGACAGGAAAACTGTTAAGCTTGGTTGCAAAAAGAAGGCCGAATGTAGACATCTTTGTTTTTACCGACGATGAGGAAGTGAAGAGAAAGCTTATGATTTATTGGGGAACTTTTTCATTTACGGTTAATTTCTCCGAAAATTATGATTTGATGGCAACAAATGCAATTGAAATGCTTAAATCACAGAAATTCCTGGCCAAAGGAGACAAAACCCTTTTGGTTTCTGATGTAAATCCGAGGAAGAATATTGAGATTCTGGAGATAAGGGAAATATAGATTCGACATATTTAAATAATTCTTACAATAAAAAATAAATATGCAAACTTTTGACTTGATTGTAATTGGCGCTGGTTCTGGATTGAACATCTCTTCCGCTGCTGCTGAAAAAGGTCTGAAAGTTGCTGTTGTTGAAAAAGGACCGATGGGGGGAACATGCCTTAACAGGGGCTGCATTCCGTCAAAAATAATCATTCACAGCGCCGATGTTGCGGAGGCAATAAGAAGCTCACACAAATTTGGAATAAATTCCAAACTGACTTCAATTGATTTCAAGAAAATAATTTCAAGAGCTTCAAAAATTGTTGATAAAGAATCCAAAGAAATAAAAGATGCGATAATTGAGGATAAAAATACCACTTTGTTTAATCTCGAAGCGAAATTTGTTAGTGACAGGACACTTAAAGCCGGGAAAGAAATAATAAAAGGAAAAAAAATAATAATTGCAGCCGGGACAAGGCCTTTAATTCCCAAAATTGAGGGTCTGAAAGATGTTGATTTCATAACAAGTGATGAGGCTTTGCGGCTAAAGAAACTGCCGAAATGCATGACAATTCTCGGGGGAGGGTATATTGCAGCAGAATTAGCGCATTTTTACGGCTCTTTAGGAACCGAAATAAATATCGTTCAAAGAGGAAAATATTTGGTTCCGAATGAAGACGAGGAAATATCAAAAAAATTTACTGAGATTTTTTCCAAAAAATTTAAGATTATAACAGAATTTGATGCCACTAAAGTTTCTAAAAAAGGAAAAAATATAGTTGTGAAAGCGGAAGGCAAAAAGGGAAAGAAAAAAATTATTTCTGATGTTCTTCTAGTTGCGGCCGGAAGGATTCCTAATACAGATATTTTAGATGTTTCCAAAACTAATGTCAGCTTAAGCGAAAAAGGTTTTATCAAAACAAACCAATATCTTGAAACAACTGCAAAAAACATATGGGCTTTGGGTGATATTGCCGGAAAATTTTTATTCAAGCACAGCGCAAATCTCGAAGCGCAATATGTTTATAGCAATGCCGTTCTTGGAAAAAGAATTGCAGCTGATTATCATGCAATGCCGCACGCGATTTTTTCTTCTCCGCAGATTGCTGGAGTCGGGTTGCGGGAGCAGGACTTGAAAAATAAAAAAATAAATTACGCAGCAGGAAAATATTATTATAGCAAATCTGGAATGGGGCAGGCACTTCAAGACAATGATGGTTTTGTTAAGATTTTTGCCGACAGGAAAACGAGAAAAATTATTGGGTGCCATATTCTTGGAACAGACGCATCCACTTTGATACATGAAATTGTTGTTGCGATGAAAAATAATTTAGCGGTAGATTCAATATCGAATTCTGTTCACATCCATCCCGCGTTGAGCGAAGTTGTGCAGAGGGCTGTGAATAATATTAAATGGTAGAAACCAAAAAATTTATTAATGAATTTAATATTTAAAAAACAGTGGAACAACTAAAAGGTGATTTAGAGGCAAAGACGAGATTTCTTGATCAATTAAAAGGATTAGTTAACGAACGAAGATTGCCTTCAGGCCAAGTGGGTAGAGCTATGCGAAGATACGAAAGACGAACAGGAATTCATGTGTCTATGCTGGAACTTATTGGGATTTTAGATTTTAGTTACTTACGGGAAGCATTAGAACCCATTCGTGATGATTTGGAAAGATTGGCAACGTATTCTAAGGAAAGACTACCTGAAGTTCTAAGAATGCAAGCTGAGTACGAGTTGAATACTTTAGAAAATCAATAAACCAAAAAATTTATTATTTCCGAAACCTATTAAAACAACAAATAAATCCTGATTCTTGAGGGTGGTTCAGTGTCATTTAGAATTGAGAGGGATATAATGGGGGAAGTTCAAGTTCCAGCCGATTCTTATTATGGGGCATTTACTGAAAGAGCTAGAAAAAATTTTCAGATAAGCGGAATTCGTGCGCATAAGGAATTTCTTGATTCGCTTGCTACAATTAAAATGGCTGCAGCAATGACCAATGTAGAATTAAAGCAATTGGATGAAAAAATCGGAAATGCTATTATTGGAGCTGCAGATGAGGTTATTCAAGGGAAATTTGACGAGTACTTTGTTTTAGATGTCTATCAGGCAGGGGCTGGAACTCCATTTAACATGAACTGCAATGAAATAATTGCAAATCGGGCAACAGAAATTCTAGGAGGAAAACTTGGTGAATATTTGATACATCCAAATAATCATGTAAATATGGCTCAGAGCACAAATGATGTTATCCCAACGGCAACAAAAATTGCAATTTTATTCTTATCAAAAAATTTAATCGAAGAATCCAGAAAAGTCGAATTGTCATTAAGAAAAAAATCGAAAGAATTTAAATCAATCTTAAAATTGGGAAGAACACATTGGGAAGATGCCGTTCCAATAACTTTAGGTCAGGAATTTGAATCATACGCAGTGTCAATCGCAAAGGATACAGACAGAATTTTGAAAACCAGCGAAGAATTAAAAGAGCTTGGAATTGGCGGGACTGCAATAGGAACCGGAATCACAACGCATCCAAAATTTCACGAGACAATTGTCAAAAAATTAAATGAAGCCACGAAACTTAACTTGAAATCTACAAATAATATGATTGAATTGACTCAGAATTACAATTGCTTTGTTTCATTTTCGTCGTCGCTAAAATTGCTGGCTATTAATTTATTTAGAATCTCAAATAATCTAAGCATAATGAACTCCGGTCCAAAAGGCGGATTTTCTGAAATCATTTTACCGGATGTCGAGCCTGGCTCCTCAATTATGCCAGGAAAGATAAACCCAAGCATTCCTGAATGCGTGATTATGGTTTGTTATGATGTTATGGGCAAAGATAAAACAGTAGAATTAGCTGCACATTATTCTATTCTTGAGATGAATGTCATGTGCCCGGTTATCGCTTATAATATTTTGCAGTCGATGAAATTATTGACTAACAGTTTGAAAATGTTTAGGGAATTGTGTGTTGATGGAATTTTGGCAAACGAAGAAAGATGCCTGGAACTGCTGAATAAAAGCACTGCAATAGCCACAGCGTTAAATCCTTATTTTGGCTATCAGGCTGTTTCAAAAATTGTAAAAGAATCTCTTAAGGATAATTCAACAATAAAAGAAATTATATTGAAATATAATATTATTGGTGAGAATGATTTGAATAAAATACTATCTCCGGAAGAAATGACACAACCAAAAGAAATCGATTTGGAATTAGTAGATAAAATAAAGAAGAGCGAAAATTATAAGAAATTTTTGGAAGGAGTACAACACACATGAAAATGACAATTAAAATTTTTATTACCGGGGGGACAATTGAAAATCTGGAATATGATGCGGAAGAAAAAGCTCCTACAAATATTAAATCAATAATTCCAGAATTACTTAAGCAGGCGCGGCTGTCTAGTGCTTATAGTGCCGAAGTGCTAATGATGAAAGACAGCAAATTTGTAAATAATGAAGACGGAAAATTTATTCTTAGTAAATGTAAAAAATCTAGAGAAGGCAAAATAATTATTACTCATGGAACTGCGACAATGCCGGAAACTGCAATACTTTTGGGCAAATCAAAAATAAAAAAGACAATTGTATTAACTGGCTCTGCTATTCCAGCAGCTAATCAAAAGTCCGATGCATTATTTAATATTGGATTTGCGTTTTCTTCTGTAAAGCTTTTGCCCCCGGGAGTTTATATTGCAATGAATGGAAAAATATTTAGTTGGAAAAGTGTTAAAAAGAATTTGACGACGGGATATTTTGAAAGCATTAAGGGTGTCAAATGAAATCAATTGAGCGGAAAATTAAAAATATTGAATACAGAAACAAAAAAGTGGAGTTGGATAAAAAATGGGAAACAAGCTTTACCAGGCGGGGCTTATTGACATTGTTCACTTATCTTGCAATTGGGTTTTATCTTCGGTCCATAAATATTGAAAAACCATGGCTGAATGCAATTGTTCCTGCTTTTGCTTTTATGCTGTCGACTCTGACTATGCCTTTTTTCAAGAAGATATGGATTAAATATTTCAATTGACATCGAATCAACAGCTTTAAAAAACAATTATCAATACCAACATAAAATGCCTCGTCCAAAAATCTCAATAATCGGAGCCGGAAATGTCGGAGCAACTGCAGCGCATTGGATAACTTCCAAAGAACTCGGAGATGTTGTTCTTATTGACATTGTTGAAGGAATGCCGCAAGGGAAAGCTCTTGATTTATTGCAGTCAGCTCCTATCGGTGGATTTGATGTTGATATCAAAGGAACAAACAGCTACGAAGATACAAAAAATTCTGACATTGTTGTTATCACATCTGGAATTGCAAGGAAACCGGGCATGTCAAGAGAGGATTTAATTTCAATTAATACAAAAATTGTAAAAGAAGTTTCTGAAAATATTGCAAAATATTCTCCAAATGCTATATTAATTATCGTGACAAATCCCCTTGATGCTATGGTCTATGTTGCAGCTAAAGTTACAAACTTTCCAAAGAATAAAATTATCGGAATGGCTGGAGTCCTTGATTCAACAAGATTCAGAACTTTTATTGCAAAAGAGCTTGATGTTTCCGTCAAGGACGTTGATGCAATAGTTTTAGGGGGGCATGGAGACACAATGGTTCCTTTGCCGAGGTATTCAACAGTAAATGGAATCCCAATAACAGAATTAATGGAAAAAGAAAAAATAGGAGAGCTTGTCAAAAGAACAAGAGACGGTGGAGCGGAGATTGTGAATTTATTGAAAACAGGCTCTGCTTATTATGCACCAAGCGCTGCTGTGGCCGAAATGGCGGAATCAATCCTGAAAGACAAGAAAAGAATTTTACCGTGCGCTGTTTACTGCGACTCCGAGTATGGTGTCGGTGGATATTTTGTCGGAGTGCCGGCCATATTGGGAAGAAATGGAGTCGAGAAAATAATTGAATTGAAACTGACTTTTGAAGAAAGAGAAATGTTTACAAAATCAGTTGATCAGATTAAGAAATTAGTTGACGAAACGAAAAAATTGCTATAAAGATCTCCTTACAATTTCAAGGAAATAATTGTGAATTCTGTTATCGTCAGTTAATTCAGGATGAAAAGTTGAAGCTATAATGTTATCCTGCTGTATGAACACGGGATTGTTTCTTAATCTTGATAATATTTTAATTTTCTTGCCTGTCTTGCCAATAACAGGAGCTCGTATGAAAATGCCTTTGAATTTTCCTATTTTGTCTATATCAAGCTCTGTCTCAAAACTGTCAATTTGGCGCCCATATTCATTTCTCACAACGGAAATATCCAGTAAATTCAGCCTGGGCTGACTGCTGCCTGAAATACTTTTTGACAACAAAATTGCGCCTGCGCATGTCCCATAGATAGCCATCCCTTGATTGTGTTTTTTTATTATTTCCTGATCGAGTTTATTTTGACACATCAATTTTCCGATTGTTGTGCTTTCGCCTCCCGGAATAATCAGGCCGTCAATATTCTGCAAGTCGCGTGGCAACCTCACTTCTTCTGCAGCGACTTTGCAATTTTTCAGCATATCTATGTGCTCTTTAAAATCCCCTTGCAGGGCAAGGACTCCGATTTTTGCCATAGCAATTCTAATTCCCCCTATCCTGGAACATGGTGCCAAATTCCTCGATGCTTATACCATTCATCGCATCTCCAAGGCCCTCAGAAACTTTAGCAATAATTTCCGGTTTGTTGAAATGCGCTGTTGCCTTAACAATTGCGTTTGCTGTTTTGCCGGGATTCTGGCTCTTGAAAATTCCCGATCCCACAAAAATTCCGTCGCATCCAAGAAGCATCATCAAGGCGGCATCTGCTGGTGTTGCAATTCCACCAGCCGCGAAATTTACAACCGGCAGTCTTTTTAGATTTTTTATTTGGATTAACAAATCAAAGGGTGCCTTATATTCCTTAGCTTTTTCATCCAGTTGCTTTTTATTCATTGACTGCAAAACTTTAATTTCTTCATTCACGCACCTAATATGCTTTACCGCTTCTATAATATTTCCTGTCCCTGCTTCTCCCTTGGTCCTTATCATTGCAGCACCTTCAGTTATCCTTCTTAGGGCTTCGCCTAAATTTCTACATCCGCATACAAATGGGACTTTGAATTCATTTTTGTTTATGTGTTTTTCATCCGCTGGCGTAAGGACTTCCGACTCGTCTATATAATCTACTCCCAGGGATTCTAAAACACGCGCTTCTGCAATGTGGCCAATGCGGCATTTTGCCATTACAGGAATTGTGACAGCATCCATAATTTCTTTAATCTTGTGCGGGTCTGCCATTCTTGCAACTCCACCTTCTTTTCTGATGTCAGAAGGGACCCTTTCCAAGGCCATGACTGCAACAGCACCCGACTTCTCCGCAATTTTTGCGTGTTCTGCATTCACAACGTCCATTATGACCCCGCCTTTCAGCATTTCAGCCAATCCTTTCTTAAGAATAAAAGTTCCTTTTTGCATTTGCCATCTGCTTATCAGATATTTGGAAATTCAATATAAAGTTTTCGGAAATTGCAATACACATCGCTAATCTTAAATACCTTATTATTTAAATTATGATTGAGGCCGTTTTTTGTGGAAGAACCAGAAGAAATGCAAATAGGAAAAGTAACTCACTATTTCCCTAAAATAGGAGTTGCAATAATAGAAATTATAGATGGCAGCGTGAAAATTGGCGACGAGATAAAAATAAAAGGCAATACAAGTGATTTTATTCAGAAGATAACTTCAATTGAAATAGACTATGAACAGATTGAAATTGCAGAGCCTGGCCAGACTATCGGGATAAAGACGGAAAAGCCTGTAAGGCAAAATGATTTAGTCTACAAGAAAATAACTTAACAATCAAACTGACCATCTTTGTTTTGGAATAATTTTTATTTTGCTTGTGCTGTACTTCTTTACCAAAAACTTGAACACTATTGGCGCGATAAAGGTCGCTATCAAATCAACTGAAATTATCGCCGTGAAAACACCAATGCTT
This sequence comes from Candidatus Nanoarchaeia archaeon, assembly GCA_035288865.1. Lineage (GTDB taxonomy): Archaea > Nanobdellota > Nanobdellia > Woesearchaeales > GW2011-AR4. Next base: position 60,061 of record DATDZA010000016.1, on the reverse strand, counting down.
ATAATTCCAGCATTTAAGGCAAGAGTTGCAATTGCAAGCTCTGTGTCTCCTTTTGGCACGACTCCAAAGCCGACCGTTAATCCTTCCCTGAATGTTCCTTTGCTGAGTATGACACCAATTATTGTTCCAAGAACTGTGCCAAAAATATCAATAAACAATAATGCAAGAATTAGCGGAATGTTTGAAGACACAGAACTAAAATCTGTCTTTAACCCGACATTAACGAAAAAAATCGGAATCAGGAATCCAAAAGCAATTATGTGGATTGAATGAGAAATTTCATTCATTCTCCATGGCTTTCTGTCAATTTCATTAAGAAGGGTCTGCCGCACCAGAATTCCGGCAATCAAGGCCCCTATTAATGAACCAACCCCTAGAAGTTCCGAAACGTAAGCCATCAACAAGACAATAATCAAAGCCCCCATAAATAATGTTGATTTTGATTTTTCCCTCTCAAAAATCCTCAACGCAATAGGGATTAAGGAAAACCTAAAGATTATAACTATCAAAACAAATCCGAATATGTCAATTGCCAATTTTTGAAAACTGGATTGTCCGAGAGCTGCCGAGTGAAAAGCAACAAGCAAAAAACTGACGAGCAATAGCTCAAAAACATCATCAACTGTGCCAGCTGAAACTATTAGATTCCCGATTTTACTTTTGATTAATTTTAATTCTTCCAGAATATCGAGCGAGATTGCCTGTGAACTGACTGAAAGAGAAATTCCGATGATCAAAGAAGCCATTGGGCTTAGGCCAAAAACAAAGCGGCCTGCGAAGAATCCTGCTAAGAGCGGAATCAGAGTATTAAAAACAGATATTAATGCAGACTCTTTGAAATTTTTCTTGAACTCTTTGGGGCTTATCTCGAGGCCTATAAAAAAGAACAAGAGCAATATCCCCATATTCGTTAAAAATGTGAATTGGGAATAGACTTCAACTGTGAAAAGATAAGGTCTTATCATGGGCAACCCCAGAATAATTCCTGCAAGAATCTGACCTATAACTCTAGGAAGATTAAAATATCTGAATATTTCTGACAGGAAAAAAGCAACTATCAAAGCCAGTAGTATAACGAAAAGCGGGTTTGTCATCTTTTATTGTTAATGGAATTATTAATGCAAAGAATTTTGAAATATATAAACATTGTCAAAATTCTCAGAGATAATTTTGAGTTAAAATAACAATAATCAATGCCCGTTGAAAGTTCCCTATAAATAGCTTTTGATTTAGATTAAAAACAATAACTTTTTAATAAACTTAAAAACTTATTGCCAATATGCCGACTGACAAAGAAATTAAAAAAGAATTCAAGATTAAAGCATCCAAAGAGCCAGATAAATATTATGCCACTTCGGTTTTGAAAGCCGAAGGATTTTCCAGAAAGCATTGTGCTAAATGCGGGATTTATTACTGGTCTGTAACTGATGATAATTTCTGCGGCAATCCTGCATGTTCTGGCGGATTCCAGTTCATTGGAAATACTCCAGCAAAAAAAAAATTGGATTATATTGGACTGTGGAAAGAATTTTCGAGCTTGTTTAAGAAATGGGGCTACACGCCCATAAAAAGATACCCGGTTGTTGCGAGATGGCGGGAAGATACTGATTTCGTGCAGGCTTCTATTTATGATTTTCAGCCTTATGTTGTTTCTGGAGAAGTTGAGCCGCCTGCAAATCCCCTTGTTGTGCCGCAGCCTGTTTTGCGCTTTAACGACATAGATAACGTTGGCATAACTGGTTCCCATTATTGCTGCTTTGTGATGATAGGGCAGCATGCTTTTATGAAGCCAAAAGACTGGAATCAGGCAAAATATTTTACAGATATTCATAACTGGCTAAAGCAAGGCTTAGGACTTCCATATGAAGATATAAAATATCATGAGGATGCCTGGGCCGGAGGAGGAAATTTCGGGCCGTGCATGGAATACTTCTCGAGGGGATTAGAGCTTGGAAACCAGGTTTATATGATGTATGAGCAGACTCCTTCTGGAAATAAAGAATTGAATTTGAAAGTCCTTGATATGGGGATGGGGCATGAGAGAAATGCATGGTTTACTCAAGGGAAATCAACAAGCTACGAAACCACTTTTCCAACAGTCACAAAAAAACTTTATTCGATTGCAGGAATCAAAGTTGATGAAAAGATGATGCAGAAATTTCTGCCATATTCTTCTTATTTAAACGTGGATGAAGTTGATGATATTAACCAAGTGTGGAATGAAGTTGCGAAAAAAACCGGTTATGAAGTGGAGGAGTTAAGAAAAAATATTCTTGATTTGGCCGCGTTATATTCAATTGCAGAGCACTCGAGGGCATTGCTTATTGCCTTAAGCGACGGCGCTCTGCCTTCAAATGTCGGCGGCGGATACAATCTTAGGGTTATTCTTCGAAGAGCGCTTTCATTTATTGACAAGTACAAATGGGACATTTATTTGCCGGATGTCTGCAGATGGCACGCTGAATATCTTAAGCCATTATTTCCGGAATTAAGTGAGAATCTTGATGAAGTTGAAAAAATACTTGAAGTCGAGAGAATGAAGTATGAGGCAACAAAAGAAAAAACACATTCAATAATTTCAAAATTAATGATCGAGGATATTGATGAAAAAAGATTGTTAATTTTGTATGACAGCTACGGTATAACGCCTGAAGTTGTCAAAGGAGAATCATTAAAATTAGGAAAAAAAATTAATGTTCCGGATAACTTCTATGCGAGAGTTGCCGAGCTGCACGAAAAACAAGAGCAGGAACATGCAACGAAGCGGGAGGAAAAACTTGACTTGGAAGGAATTCCTGACACAAGGACGCCTTACTTCGAAGATTATAAAAAATCTGAGTTCGATGCGAAAGTTTTGAAATCGATAGACAATAAAGTTATTCTGGAGGAAACTTATTTCTACCCGACGAGCGGAGGGCAATTGCACGATTTGGGAAAAATAAACGAGTTTGATGTTGTTGATGTTTTCAAGCAGGGAAAAATTGTTGTTCATGTTTTAAATGAGAATCCAAATTTTAAAGTTGGTGACAAAGTTCACGGCGAGATTGAATTGCAGAGAAGAATTCAATTGGCAAAGCATCATACCGCGACGCATATTGTAAATGCTGCTGCAAGGAAAGTTCTTGGAAATCATATTAATCAGGCCGGCGCCAGAAAAGATATTGACAAGGCAACAATTGACTTAACGCACTATCAAAATATTACAGAAGAGGAATTGCAGCAGATTGAGAAAGAAGCAAATCGCCTTGTGAAAGAAGGGATTACCGTACACAGCAGTTTTTTACCTAGGACGGAAGCTGAGCAGACTTACGGGATGAACATTTATCAGGGCGGAGCGGTTCCGGGAAAAATTCTTAGGATTGTAAATATTGAAGGAGTTGATGTAGAGGCGTGCGGTGGAACTCATTTGCATAATACACTTGAGGCGGGCCACATTAAGATTCTGAAAGTAACAAAAATTTCGGACGGAGTTGTAAGACTATACTTTACAGCAGGTGATGCAGCTCAAAAAGAAGGAATTAAAGAGATAAAAATTCTCGAAGAGTCTGCAAGATTGCTAGATGTTGAAATAAACCAGTTGCCAGCGCGAGTTAAAGAATTATTTGACAAATGGAAATTAGCAAAAAAAGCGGTTGAAAAGAAAAAAGAGATTGATATTAATGCGTTGGAATTAAAATCAGCCGAAACATTTAATGGAAATGTTCTTGATAAAATTAGTGAAATTCTAAAAACGCAGCCTGAGCATGTTGTGAAGACTATTGTGAGATTTTTAAGTGAACTGAAGGAGTATAAGGAAAAAATAAATCATAAATAAAATGCATTGATGTAAGCCGAGTGGATTGCATGATTTATGTTTTGACCCCTGCCAACTCCTCTGACAACTTGTTCGGTTTTTCTTGCTGGTGAACCTGGAAAAACAATTTCACCTTGGTTTACTGGAACTACTATTTTAGCTTTTATTATATATTTTCCGCTCACTTGCAATGTGCAAGCCTTCTCCTAAGACTCTTTCCAAGATTTCCGGAGGCACATGGCCATTAATTCTTGGCATATGCTCTAGCCTTTCTAATTGTGACACTTCATAAGTCTCAGGGTCAACGGCCACATTATAAACTTCATCTAGAGCTGACCGTCTATTTGTCCTTTTTACTGCGCTCTCCAATCCTCTAATTTCTGTTGCCCTTTCGCTTTCAAGAATTGATTCTATTAAATGCCTTTCCAGTTTTTTTCTAGGCGATAGATTATAGAATACCAACTCCCTTGGATTATCTCTCCTTGAATAATAGCCAAGTGGTACGGAACAGTCCTTTTTGAATACGAGCCTGTACTCTTTACCACTGATACTTGCGAGCCTATACTTTTTACCATTAATACTTGGGTTAGTCATAGTCCTCTCATGTTTTAATACTTAAACTCCATGACCCCATCCTGTGGTATGGTGATCTTTGTCTTCTGGTTCGTGGTGCCCTCCAGATCCTTGAGCAGCTAATTCTTCCAAAGGAGCCGTTGATTTAATTATGCTTTGTCCTAAAGATGAATCAGCCTCATGTAATTCATTTTGTCCCTCAACCTGATTTGTATGTGCAATTGCACGATTTGTATAATCCAGGCTTGCAATAATATAAGCTTCAATAGTATCTCCACCAGACCACATTCCTTTGATGTGGCTTCCACTACCAAAAGCAGTTATGTTTCTTGTTGCCTCACCACTTAGAGTGGATATCTTATGATTGGTCGGTAATGGAGTTGGAGAAGTTCCAAATACTTGTCCAGCTACTGCCGCAATTGCTTCATCAATGGTTGAACCGTTTCCGGTATACTGTTTCCTAATTCCGTCGTGCAAAAATGTTGCATAAACAAAAGCTTGTTTAGTATGGCTATTTGCTATGTATCGTACTTCTTGAAGTTCCGCAATCATTTTCCCTCACCTTGGTTCATTTTCATAATTTTACTTGAATTTATTTTATAACCCATCCTAGAATTTTAAATCGATACGAGGCCCGTCAAGGATGTGTTACCTTTTGGGCCTTATAGTATAAGCAGAACTAACAGAATATTTACTGCACAAGTAATACTGGAAATTCTAAAAATATTAACTTTAATCATTTTCATTAGGTAAGAACGGTCCTTTATTTTTAAATCTTTTTATTTATTAATTTTTAATGCGTTGAAAATTCAAAACAATGAGATTATCTGTTAATAAAATAAAAACCTTTAAATAATAAAGATTAATCCTTTGGCCTATGGCAAGTAATTTTAGGCTTTTGAAAAATTCGAGTCTTTTGCTAGCTCTACTGCTATTATTTCTGCTGTTATAAGCCCATAAGTCAATATACACTCGTTGGGCATTCATTGTGATTAATTCTAGTGTGTATTGGAAAAACATTAAAGAGGAAAAAAATGAAACGCATATATATTTTCGACACGACTTTAAGGGACGGGGAGCAAAGCCCTGGAGCAAATATTTCCCCGCCCGACAAGCTGATGATAGCCAAGCAACTTGAAAAACTTAACGTGGATATAATCGAAGCGGGGTTTCCGATTGCATCTAAAGGCTCATTTGATTCGGTTCAGACAATTGCTAAGGAAGTTAGAACTCCAGTCATATGCGCACTGGCGAGAACGACAAAAGAAGACATAGACGCAGCATGGAGTTCCATCAAGGGGGCAGAAAGGCCAAGGATACACACGTTTGTTGCAACTTCCCAAATTCATATGGATTACAAATTAAAAAAATCAAAGGAAGATATACTGCAGATGGTAGGGGAAATGGTAAAATATGCAAAATCATTTTGCGATAACATTGAATTTTCTCCAGAAGATGCATCAAGATCAGACATGGATTTCATGTGTAAAGTCATAGAGCGGGCTATTTCAGCGGGCGCAACTACAATAAATGTTCCGGATACCGTTGGATACGCACAGCCTGATGAATATGGGGAGAGGTTCAAGCACATAACAGAAAATGTGCCAAATGCAAAAGGCATCATTCTTAGCGCGCATTGCCATGATGATTTGGGCCTTGCTACGGCAAATTCACTTGCTGCGATAAAAAATGGGGCGACCCAAATTGAGGGCACAATTAACGGCATCGGAGAAAGAGCCGGCAATACTGCTTTAGAAGAAGTTATAATGGCGCTCAAGACCAGAAAAGAATATTATGATGCGCAGACTAATATTAACACAAAAGAATTATTCAATGCAAGCCAGCTTGTCTCAAAACTTTCAGGAATGCAAGTACAGAGAAACAAGGCAATCATAGGAAAGAATGCATTTGCACACCAGGCAGGGATACACCAGCATGGGGTATTATCACATACCACGACATATGAGATAATGTCCCCGGAGGATATCGGCTGGATTGGCGATAAAATTGTCTTTGGAAAACTCTCAGGAAAGCATGCTGTGCAGGATGTATTAAATCAAGCCGGGATAAGTCTGGACAAGAATCAATTGGACAAGGTGACAGCAAAAATCAAGGAATTATTTGACATGCAAAAGGAAGTCGAGCGTGAAGATATAATCGCCCTCGCAATTGATATAACCCAGGAACTCGAGAATCAGAATGAATTGATTAATCTGGATGAATTGCTTGTTGTGACGGGCAACAAAATAACTCCAAGCTCCACAATCGGGCTTATAATAAATGGAGTGAAGAAAATAGGAACTGGCACGGGAGTCGGTCCCGTTGATGCAGCGTCAAACGCAATAAAAGCAATCATGGGTAATGTAATTAGTTTGAAGGAATATGATTTAAAGGCAGTAACTGGTGGAACAAACGCGCTTGCAAGCGTTACGATAAAGATTGAGGATGAAAACAAAAATATTTTTGTTTCAGAGTCTGTGGAGCCTGACGTGATACTTGCCTCAGTGAAGGCAATAGTCAAGGGTGCAAACAAGGCACTTGTCTTTAAAAGAAAACAGGAGGATTTGAAATGGAAGGAAGAGAAATTGTAAGCATTGACGGCGAGATTTTTAACCTTAAGGATGGAAAAATATCCATACTTGACCATTGCTTTTTATACGGAGATGGGATATTTGAAGGCATCAGGCTGATCAATAAAAAAATTCTTTTGCATAAGGAACACATGAACAGAATATACAATTCCGCTTCGCTCGTAAGAATTCCAATGGTTTCAAAAGAAGAATACGAGAAGCAACTTTTTTCAGCAGTCAGGGCAAGCAATCTTAACTCAGGATACATAAGGCTCGTTGTGACACGAGGAATTGGAGATTTGGGAATAAATCCTGCGAAGTGTTCTGGCTCAAAGCTTGTGATACTTGTAACTAGTTTGAAACTATATCCTGAAGAACTTTACGAGAAAGGACTTAAGATAATTGTTGCAAGGACGAGAAAAATTCCATATGCCAGCTTTGATTGCAGAATAAAATCCTGCAATTACATGAATAATGTCATGGCAACATGGGAATTAGTTGATAGGGGGGCAGATGAAGCAATAATGACAGATGAAAATGGGATAGTTTCAGAGGCCACGGTTGATAATATTTTCGGGATAAGGGGCAATACACTTTTTACCCCAAGCCTTGATACAAACTGCCTTGAAGGAATTACTAGAAATAAAATTATGGAAATTGCAAAAGGGCAAAAATTAAATGTAGTCGAAGGAAGATTTACTGCAAGAGATTTTATGCTTGCTGATGAAGTTTTTCTTACAGGCACAGGCGCCGGAATCATTCCAGTTTCAAAAATTGAAAACAAAATGATAGGCGCGGGGAACATGGGACACAAAACACGAAAGCTGAGAGAGGAATATGAATCAAGAATAGAAGAATTCTGCACGCCCGTAAACTAGGATATTTAAGAACAAAAGAAAATGGCAGAAAATCTTTTCAACAAGATATGGAATCTTCACAAGGTAAAGGGACTCCCAAACGGGCAAACTCAATTGTTTATAGGAATGCACCTCATTCATGAAGTTACATCGCCTCAGGCATTTCAGATGCTAAAGGAAATGAATCTTGGCGTTCTGTTCCCGGGAAGAACTTTTGCAACAGTTGACCATATAATCCCGACCAAATCCCAGTCAAGGCCATTCTCTGATGTTTTGGCAGAAGAAATGATGAAAGAGCTTGAGAAAAATGTGAAAAATTCTGGAATTCAATTTTTTGAAACGTCAACTTTAAGCCAGGGAATTGTACACGTCATAGGCCCGGAACTTGGATTGACACAGCCAGGGATGACAATCGCGTGCGGAGATTCGCATACAAGCACGCATGGCGCTTTTGGATCGATTGCACTTGGAATAGGAACCAGCCAGGTTCGAGATGTTTTGGCAACTCAATGCTTGGCAATAGACAAGCCAAAAGTTAGAAAAATTGACGTTGACGGAAAATTAAGGAAAGGAGTTTATGCGAAGGATGTAATTCTTGCAATAATACGGAAGCTTGGCGTGAAAGGCGGCATTGGATATGCGTATGAATATGCGGGAGAAGCAATTGAAAATATGACAATGGAAGAGCGCATGACAATCTGCAATATGTCAATTGAAGGGGGAGCAAAATGCGGATACATGAATCCTGACAAGACTACTTTTGATTATATAAAAGGAAGAAGATTTGCGCCGAAAAATTTTGACGAGGCAAAAAAATATTGGATATCAATTGCCTCTGATAACAATGCAGAATATGATGACGCTGTGAAATTAAAGGCGGATGAACTAGAGCCAATGATAACCTGGGGAATAAATCCGGGACAGGCAATTTCAATTAGCGAAAAAATTCCAAAACTCGATGCATTATCAGATGGAATAGAAACAGCAAAACTTGCATTAAATCATATGGGATTTAAGGAAAATGAAAGCATAAAAGGAACAAAAATAAATGTTGCATTCATAGGCTCGTGCACGAATTCAAGAATATCAGACCTTAGGGAAGCCGCAAAAATTGTGCAAGGAAAACTAGTTGCAAAAGATGTGCAAGCAATAGTTGTCCCTGGCTCGCAGCAGGTAAAAAAAGCTGCAGAAGAGGAAGGATTGGATAAGATATTTGAAAAAGCGGGTTTTGAGTTTCGTCATGCTGGCTGCTCCATGTGCCTTGGAATGAACGAGGACAAGCTAAAAGGAAAGGAAATGTGCGCATCTTCTTCAAATAGAAATTTTATAGGAAGGCAGGGAAGCCCAAAAGGAAGAACCTTGCTTATGAGCCCTGCAATGGTTGCCGCCGCCGCCATAAACGGAAAAATTGTTGATGTTAGGGATTATGTATAAATATTTGAACGTCTTAGACTATAATAAACACTTAATCACTATGATAATTAAAAATAATTATTAATTGTGAGAAATAGTGTTAACAAATATTAAAAAATATGTAAATTATCGACAAAAGAAATTACTAAAATAATCTGTCAGACAATAAAATGCCAATTAAAAAAATCACGAACGTTTCAGGGAAAGGAATTGTAATAAAGGGAAATGACATGGACACCGATAGGATTATTCCTGCAAGATTTTTAAAAGAGATAACTTTTTCAAATATGGGAAAATACGCTTTTTATGACGAGAGATTTGACGAAACCGGCAATAAAAAAATCCATCCGTTCAATGATGAAAAATTCCGCGGGGCTTCAATTCTTTTAGTAAACAAAAACTTTGGATGCGGCTCATCAAGAGAGCACGCTCCCCAAGCGCTTATGAGATTTGGTATAAATGCAGTTATAGGGGAGAGCTTTGCGGATATTTTTGCAGGAAATTGCAGCATGCTGGGAATTCCAACAATTACAGTTGACAAGCAAGATATTGAAAGATTAATGGAATATGTAGAAAATTTTCCTCAAAAAGAAATATATATTGATATATTAAAAAAGGAAATAAGATTTAAAGATTCAACAATAAATATTAGCATGAATGAATCGGCAAGAAAATCCCTGGTGGAAGGAATGTGGGACTCTACTTCATTGATGCTAAAATCAAAAGATGAAATAAAGAAAATTGCAAGAAAAATACCTTATCTTAATGATTTTAAAATTTAATGCAAACTATGGAATCCAAAAAAATTGCTGTGCTTGCGGGGGATGGAATAGGGCCTGAGGTTATGAGGGAGACAATCAAAGTTCTTGATGCTGTGTCATTAAAATATAATCTGAATTTTAAATATAAATATGCCGATGTAGGGGGTATTGCTTACGATAAACATGGTACAGCACTTCCAAAAGAAACACTTGAATTGTGTGAAAATTCTGATGCAATATTGTTTGGATCTGTCGGCGGCCCAAAGTGGGAGAATCTCCCAAAAGAAAAAAGAATTGAAAGAAATTCTATACTTGCATTGAGAAAACACTTTGACTTTTATGCGAATTTAAGGCCTGCTGTTTTATACCCTGAAATGATAAATTCTTCTCCATTAAAAAATCCCCCAAAGGACGGCTTTGATATAATGATTTTAAGGGAATTAAGCGGAGATGCATATTTTGGAAAGAGCGTTTTGGAAGATGATTATGCAATTGATGAAATGAAATATACAAAACAGCAATGCAAAAGAATTGCAAGGATAGCATTCGAAATAGCCGCCAAGCGAAATAATCATGTGACATGCGTAGACAAATCAAATGTTTTATCATCAAGCATTCTTTTTAGAAATGTAGTGGCTGAAGTCTCAAAAAATTATCCTCAAGTACGTCTTGATTTTTTATACATCGACAATGCTACAATGCAGATAATAAAAAAGCCTAATGATTTTGATGTTATTGTGACCACAAATCTTTTTGGAGATATATTAAGCGATGAGGCTGCAATGATTACTGGAAGCATAGGAATGCTTGCTTCGGCATCTTTGAATGAAAAAGGGCTTGGGTTTTACGAGCCTGCAGGCGGAACTGCGCCTGATATTGCCGGAAAAGGAATTGCAAATCCAATTGCCCAAATTTTATCGGCAGCGCTTATGCTTAAATATTCCTTTGGTCTCGATAAAGCCTCAAAATCCATTGAATCTGCAGTAAGGGAAGTGCTGCAAGCCGGCTACAGGACAAAAGATATAATGGAATCTGGAATGAAAGAAGTTGGAACAAAAGAGATGGGGGATTTGATTGCAGAAAGAATTAAATAATTAATTATCCTAAATAAATTTGCTTAGTTTTATTTGGTGCTTAATATTTCTTAATAGAATACTTTTGTTTAAGATATAATCAACGTTATAATTAAATCTCCTTTTGATTAATTTTCTTACATAATCCAGCATTAATTCTTTTGAAGAAAATTCTATTGGATTTGAGTTCATTGATTTTCTTGCTGTTTCGCGAGTAACCCAGACACCAAGAGGCATCGCATATTCGTCAGTGATAAATCTTAAGGCCAAAACAGAAGCCTGTCTTTTCATTTCCTTCAATTTTTCCAGTACGGCTAATCTCACCGTATAATACCCGCCGGCAGTCTCTTCAGCATAATTTTTTCTTCCAGAATAATTTTCACAATCAGTTGTGCATCTCAATTCTTTATTGTAAATCCAGTTTTGCGGGACATAAGTTTCAAACAATTCATAGCTCCAGACTTCGGGAAATATCAAAATCAGATAATAGTTTCCCATATAATTCCCAAAAAAAGAATAATAAGAGTCTGTTTCACTGAAATCTTTGATTTCACTGATTAAATTTTTTCCAATAATATCGTCGGTGGCGCTAATACTCCACCTCGTTGGAACTAATTTTCTGTCTTTCTTTAATCCCAAAATTCCGACGCTTAGTATTCTCGATAAAAAGTTTTCATCAAAATTATTTTCATAAAGATAATTTACAGCGTCCTGTGCTTTTAAATCAATGTCATCAAAAACTTTATACACTTTTGTGTGGATTTTTGGATTTTCCGTCAAGGAAGCTTTTTTTAATTTTGCATTCGGGCCGGTTGGGGCCATGTGCGAGTCGAGATTCAGCTGAAAGCGCGGCTTTTCTTTTAATTGTATTTCAACATCAACGGGCTTCGAGGACATTGCAATGTCCTGGGAAATCTCAATCAGTTTTATTTTTTTCCTGATATTCACATTATCTCTGGAATTCAGCAAAGAGCTTCTAAAATCCACAATTTTTGGCAGTTCAAAATTCTCTGAAGACCAGAATTTCGGAGAGTCATACATCCAGGAATCATCGCTTTGTTCCGGCGGCGCAAGAATTCCGACATTAACATTCGGATAGCCAAATCTTCCGACGAAAGGAGAAACTGCATTGCTTGTGAAATTTGTAGAATCATTAATGCCTATCTTTTCCCTTACTTTGAATAGTGCATTATTCCTCGCGCAGATTGGGCACTTTCCCTTTCCGCAGTCTCCTAGTGGATCGTAGCCTTTGTGCTGCCTGAATTGAATTTTCATTGGCTTTGTTAATACAACGACGATTATAAATATTGCGAAAAACAAAAACCCTTAAATAACAACCAGTAATTTTCTTTTGAATGGCCTTATCAAAAAAACAAGTGGCGGAATTAAGGGAACATCTTGACAACTGCAGGAATCCGCTGTTCTTTTTTGATGATGACCAGGATGGCTTAAGCGCTTTTCTTCTCTTGTACAGGTATAAGCGGGAAGGGCACGGATTTGTCGTAAAGACTTCATCAAAAATTGGAATAGTTTTTTTAAGTAAAGTGAAAGAATATAATCCGGATAAAGTTTTTATCCTGGACATAGCTGATGTTGCGCAGGAATTCATTGATGAAATTAAAGTGCCGGTTGTCTGGGTTGACCATCACGGGCCTTTCCAAAGGGATAATGTGAAATATTACAATCCGAGAGTTTCAGAGCCCGAAGATAATTTTCCCACATCTTTCTTGTGCTACCAGGCTGTGTACCAGGATTTATGGATTGCATCTCTCGGAAGCGTTGCAGACTGGTTTGTGCCATCATTCATCGGGGAATTCAGGGAAAAATACCCGGAGCTTTTGGACAAGGATTATACGCATCCAGGCGATATAATTTTTAATACAAAACTTGGAAAGCTGATTAGAATTTTTTCATTCATACTTAAAGGCAAGCATAATGATGTGATGAAATCCATAAAAATTTTGACGAGAATAAAGGAGCCCGATGAGATTCTTGAACAAAAAACTGAACAAGGAAAGTTTATCTACAGGCGATACGAGCAAATTAATAAACTGTATGAGCCGTTATTAAAAGAAGTACTTGAGACTGCTGAAAATACAAAAGGTAAAATAATAATTTACAAATACAATGAGGACAGAACAAGCTTCACAAGCGATCTGTCGAATGAAGCAGTCTATAATTTTCCTGATAAAGTTATTATAATTGCTAGGGAGAAAGGAGATGAAATGAAATGCAGCCTGAGGGCGGCAAAAATTCTTATTCCTGAAAGATTGCAGAAAGCTTTGGTTGGATTGGAAGGATACGGCGGCGGACACGAGCATGCTTGCGGCCTTAACGTTAAAACAAGAGATTTTGAAGAATTTGTGAGAAAGTTTGAGGAGATGATTTAAAAAATTATTTATTAAATTTATGGAATTCCATTTTCAGGTTTCTATAAACCGGTTTTTTATATTCTCCTGCGATACTATAGCTGGGCTGGAAAAAGTAATCTACTGTGCCATTGCTAGCAATTGATAAAGTTATATCCCCATCAAGGCTTCTTTCATATTCTGCTTTTTTAATCCAATCTTTGTCATTAAAATCTATTCCGGTATTACCAAAGCTTCTTTCAGACAAAATTATTCTGTTTCCTCCAACGCTCGGAATTGGCTTATGCATGTTTATTTTTGGATTTGGAAGACCATTTAATTCCTCACCGTCTTCAATCATTTTTAACAGCATCATTCCTATGTTTGTTAGCTGTGCATAGGCGAAATGAGCTCTTGTGTTGTCATAATTTAATCCTTGAAACTCAGGAACTTGGTTGAAATTATGTCTAGGATCATTAGAATCTTCGTATTTCATTCTATTATCACGCTCAAGTTGTCTTATTTTGCTAAATATCCCGCTAAAATTTTGAGTTTCAAATAATGGTATTGGTCCGTCGGCAACTTCCGGAGACTTTAGAATTTTGAAAGTTGAATTAGGTGCAGGGTCAGACCTCAAGACCTGATATCTGTAATGATATTCCGCAGATTTCTCTCCACCCCAGCTGTTGCTTGTTACAATGACTAAATTTTGGTTAAATATTGCATAACCTTCAAGAAATTTACTCATGACTAAATAGTCCCCCAATGTAAAAATCCCAGTTTCATTGGGGTCAAAATTGATTCCAAATCGAGAAGCTAATTTTAAGATTTTTAAATATTTTGTCTCTAATATTTTATCACTAATGCTTGGCGGTCCTGCTATCGTCGGTTGCCCCACCAACTTTCCATTTTCCATGTAGAACTTAGTAAATTCTCTATTCTCCGTTTCTGGAGGCTCGTTGGCAAGCTTAGCTTCAAGGGCATTTACTTCTTTGTATAATTCTAGGAATTCAACGTCTCTTTGAGTTTGCCAAGTCTGAGCTGAAGGAGCCGTGGCTCTCCTTTGAGCTTCCAATGGCTGGGAAAGTATTGCAATAAGCCCCAAACCAACTAGCCCTAATTTATTCATTGTTAGGAGTAGGCAATCCTCTTATTTAAAATTTTTGATTCAAAAACAAATTATTAAGAAAACTATCCTAAACTTTCAAATTCATATTTATAAAATTAATAATCTCATCTTTTTCTTTATCTGATGTTTCTTTATTTTTAATTTTTATATTATACACATCCAAATTATCCTTTCTTATCTTGCTGTTGACTCTTGATATTTTCTCGTTGATTTTATTCAACCGTGTTATCAGCATATTGACTTTGGCTTTCATTTCATTGGGCAATGAAAGCATCAGCAGCTTGGTGCAGTCGTTGTCGATGTAGAAAATTTTGCTGCCTCCGAAGGTCTTTTGCTCCTCTTTAAGCAATTCTTTCCATGATTCTCCTGAATAAATGAGGTCTGTTTTCTTTAACTTTAATATTAATGCTTCCTTGTATGCGTTTGATTTGATAAGATGCAGTTCGATCGAGTCGTTGCCGGATTCTGTATCATCCCTGAATTCCAGAATTTGTGAGTCATTCCAGCCGCTGAAAGAAAAATGCTGCATAGCGTCTAAAGTGCGGTCTATATCAATATGAGAAATAATGTTTTTGTAATCCTGTTCCATAGCTACCACCCCTGATAGTGCAATATGTATATCAGTTGGCTAAGTAGTATAAAAAGTTATCGCTGGGGCAAATAGGATTTATGGTGTTAAATCATTTTTAAATCAACAAAAACCTTTAAATAATACCAATACAGCAAACCCTTCATGGAAGAAGAGGTTTTAAGCGATAAAAGTATGATAGACACTTCTGGAATGCCGCAGATGGTGGTTGCTGCGGAATCAGCTAGACCTACAACCAGAATAAATAAGATGGTGATGCAGGGTTTCAAGTCCTTTGCGAAACATACGGAAATAATTTTTGGGCCGAAATTCAACTGTGTTCTTGGGCCAAATGGCGCGGGAAAGTCAAATGTGCTTGACAGCTTGTGTTTTGTTCTAGGCAAATCTTCATCAAGGGATTTAAGGGCGGAAAAATCTGCTAACTTAATTTACAACGGCGGCAAGGCAAAAAAAGCTGCGAAGCACGGGGAAGTCAGCATTTATTTTGACAACTCAAGCAGGATTTTTCCGACAGAAGAGAATGAAGTAAAAATAACAAGAATAGTAAAGGAAACCGGGCAGTCAATTTACAAGATAAATGACAAAGTCATGACGAGGCAGCAGATAACGGGGCTTTTATCATTGGCAAAAATCGACCCGGATGGCTACAATATTATCCTTCAGGGTGACATTACCAGATTTGTTGAGATGCATCCGGAAGAACGAAGAATGCTCATAGAGGATATTGCAGGCATTTCTTTGTATGAAGAGAAGAAGCATAAGGCAATTCTTGAGCTCGATAAAGTTGAGCAGCACCTGAGGGAGACTGACCTCATTCTGACAGAAAGGCACACTTATCTCAAGGAATTAAAAAAAGACAGGGACCAGGCGCTGAAATACAAGGAGATGAATGATACCATAAAAATGAACAAGGCCTCTTACCTGAAAATCCAGATTGACAAGAGGGAAGCTGACAAAAAATCAATACAGGAAAGAATTGACGCAGGCAACGGAGATTTAAGAGTTTTGAGAGAGAAAATAAGCAAGCTCAAATCCGAGAATGAAGAAAAAAAGAGGCAGATTGAGGCAATTTCAAAAGAAATTGAGGAAAAAGGGGAAACCGAGCAGCTAAAGCTCAACAAGGAAGTTGAAACTTTAAAAATAGATTTAACCAAGAATAATTCAAGAATTGAAACATTAAAAAATGAGTTAAGCAAAATTAAACAGAGAAGAATAGATCTGAAATCAAGCATTGACGACACAGAAAAAAGAATTGCGCAATTAAACAATGAAAAGGGAGATTATGAAGCTCAAATTAATTCTAAAACTAAAGACAGGGAAACTATAAATTCCAAGATAATGAGGTTCAAAGAAAAAAATAATCTTGACAATATCGCCGGCACGGAAAAAAAAGTTGAGGAAATTGACAAAAAGGCCGATGAGCTTCAAAAAGAAATTACTTCTCTGAGGGAAAGCCAGCATAATTTTATAAGGGAGAAAGACAGGATAAACCATGAGATTAGCGGCATTGAAGACCGGATAAAAAAAGTTATTGACGTGGAACGCGAGAACAAAACGCAGCTTGATGCATTAAAAGACAGGAGGCAGCTTTTCAAGACAATGACTCTTGACCTTAACAAAAGCCTTGATGAAGACTCATCGCTTGCAATACAGCTTTCTGAATCACGAAGAAAACTGAACAGTGTAAGCGAGGATGTTGCAAAGCTCCGCGCAAAGGATATAACAATAAAAGAATTTAACAGGGGAGATTTGGCAGTCAAGAAAATTCTTGAGCTGAAAAATAAAAGGGCTGGCATTTACGGAACAGTTGCTGATCTGGGAAATGTAAGCTCGAAATATGCAGTTGCGCTTGAAGTTGCCGCTGGTGGACGTATAAAAAGCATCGTTGTTGAGAGCGACAAGCTGGCCGCCGAGCTGATTGATTATCTAAAGGATAACAGGCTGGGCTCTGCAACATTTCTGCCTTTGAATAAAGTCTCTGGAAGAGACACAACGGATGAAATAAGAAAACTTCTCGGCGGGAAAGGAGTCCATGACTTGGCAATCAATTTGGTTTCTTATGATTCGAAGTTCAGAAAAATTTTCTCGTATGTTTTTTCTGATACTTTAATTATTGACAGTATCCATGTTGCTACGCGCCTTGGAATCGGCAAGGCAAAGTTCGTTACCCTTGACGGTGATGTGGCAGAAACAAGCGGAGCGATGCACGGTGGCTTCCGGGACAGAAAAAAGGAAGCATTTGGGTTCAAGGAAAGGGAAGTTGCGGAAAGCCTTGAGCAGAACGAGAGCAAGCTGCAGGAGCTTACAAATTTAATTGATGTGCTTGAAAGGAGAAGAACGGAAAATGAATCCAAAATTACTGAGTTAAGGGAGAAGAAAGCAGTGCTTGAGGGTGAGATAATTAAATCCGAGACTTCAATGCACCTTGAGGCCAGCGACACAGATGTTTCAAGGCAGCAGCAGAAAGAGTATGAATTGAAGGGCAAGGATGTCGATAACGAAATTAACAAGATAAACAGCAAAATTTCTGAGGCAAACCGCGAGATGACAAATCTTAAAATTGAAAAACAAAAACTCAGGGGGATAATTGCGCAGCTTAATGATCCAACTTTGCTTGCCGAGCTTAACACTTTCGAGCAGAAATTCAAGGAGCTCACGGAAGATATAATCAAACTAAGCTCCGAAATAAAAAATGTTGATGCGCAGATAATAAACATCTTCCTGCCGGAGAAAGATAAAACTGAGAAAATATTAAAGGGAATGGATAAGGATGAGGAAGGATTTAATTTTGAGTTTATAAGGCTGCAGGAATCAATGTCGCAGAAGGAGGTGCTTTTGAAAGAGAAAGAAAAGCTTGCCCAGGAATTTTATACGAAATTCAAAAGCCTTTTCACAAAACAGGGCAAGATAAATGAGGAAGTGCAGAAAAATGAGCTTGCCATCGACAAAATTATTGAGGAAAGCAGGCAGGTCGAGATAAAAGTTAATTTTCACTCATTAAAAAATGCGGAGGCTTCTGCCAATTTGGCTGCATTAAACCAGGATTTTGCCCAGTATGAAGGCGTAAAGCTTGATTTGGAAAAAACTGAAGAGCATCTCAAAAGTGAAATTTCTAAATTCGAGAGGTTGATGATGGACATCGGCTCTGTGAACATGAGGGCGCTCGAAGTTTACGACGAGGCTGAAAAACAATACAATGATTTCCTTCAGAAGAAAGACACTCTCGGAAAAGAAAAGGAGGATGTAATTGCCATGATGAATGAGATTGAAGGCAAAAAGAAAGAACTTTTCATGAGAACATTTGAAGTGGTTAATAATAATTTTAGAAATTTCTTTACTATGCTCACAACCAAGGGGGCAGACGCTACCCTGGTTATTGAAAATGAGGAGAACCCATTTGACGGCGGAGTCAGGGTTAATGTTAAAATCAGCGGTAGCAAATTTCTTGACATTAGGGGCCTTTCAGGCGGCGAGAAAACGATGACAGCGCTTGCATTTATTTTTGCAATACAGGAGAATGAGCCTGCTTCATTTTATGTGCTTGATGAAGTTGATGCCGCCCTTGACAAGCACAACAGCGAGAGGCTTGCAAAGCTTATAAGAAAATATTCCGACAAAGCTCAGTACATAATGATATCCCACAATGACAATGTGATTTCAACGGCCGACATTCTTTACGGAGTTTCAATGAATGAAGATGGGATTTCTCAGGTTGTGAGCTTGAAGATTTAGCTGCTTAAAATTAGATATGCTTTCTTGATAAATATCATCCAAACTGCAAAAAAGACGTGGAAGAATAATATAGAAATTTGAAGTGATAATATAACTTCATCATTTCCATGGAAAACATATGCAAGCCCAGCAAAAAGTGCATATGCGGGCGGTACAACAAACTCGTTTCTTATTTTTTTTGCTATGTATCTTTTTATTTTACCTTCTTTGAAAGACAAATAAGCACTCCTGTATTTTACCAGAACTAGAGTAAATAATAATGCAAACCAAATGCCCCATATTATTATCCTGTAAAAGTTTATTACCCCCAGCGACAGGCAAATCAAAATTGATACGTCTAAAATATAATTTTGAATATTTTCCTTAGATTTAAGGAATTTTACCACGTAATATGCGCCTAACCAGAAATGCAAAAGGAGTATATACATAGACACATAAATCAAAAATATTCCAAAATTCATACTTCTCGTTATTGAGAAAATCAAAACCGTTAATAACAACAGCATGAATATGTGGAGTAATTTTATTTTAATTTCAACCAACCTAGAAGCATTGACTGTTTTTCTTGACATAACGGCCCAATTTATTTTTGAAAAATTCTCTTATAATTTTTAGTAAGCTTTCTGATAAATATCATTCTATTTCCCGTAATCCCATTCGTATTTGAAAATATCCGTTTTTATTTCCCCAAAAAAAATCCTGTGCAGTTCCCAGCCTATTAATCCTAATCCGGTTTTTAGCCTTCCTTTTTTATAACGCCTCATGGAGAAGCAAAGCTTTACAGTTCTGAGCATTCTGAAATTTCCAACCTTTCCGCATCTTTTGACATAGTCTGCATCCTCACCTAGCTTAACATTCCTGTCAAAACCCTTAACTTCTTCGTGCAGCCTTTTTCTGCAAAATATGCCGCTGCCTACAGCATGCGGATAATAAAATTGTGTGGAAAAAAGCAGTAAATTATAAATACCAAGAAAAATATGGTCCAATAGCCTGTTTGTGTCCGGATAAATATAAACTCCCGTTGTGTCAAGCTTTCTTGTTTTTATTTCATTCAGCGCACTTTCTAAGAATTTTTCCCTTATAACTGAGTCAGCGTCCATAAAAAGAAGCATATCACCTTTTGCGGCCTTTGCGCCACTGTTTCTGCCAACAGCAGGTATTCCGCCTTTTATTATTTTGCATCCGTACCTTTTTGCTATTTTCCTTGTATTGTCTTTTGAATCAGCATCTGCAATAATTATTTCATAATTTTTGTAGGTCTGCTTTTTGATGCTGTCCAATAATCTCGGCAGATATTTTTCCTCATTAAATGCCGGTATTATTATGCTTAACATACTCTTAAGCAAATTTCTTTTGTTTATAAAACTATCACGAAAACGGTTCTATACAAATTTTATTATTATTCCACAGTAAATTATCCTACACCCATCAGACTCACCAGAAAATATAATTTAGATATTAATTTATCAAAGGCAAACGCCACAAAACCGCAACCTTTAAATAGTACGAGATTTTTGCTATTCTGGAGTGGTATAAATGAGTTTGAGAAAAGATTTTTTGGCGCACAAGAACAAGACTATGGAGTCTTTCAATTTAGTTAGTTCGGACATTTCAAACATTAATCTGAATCTTGTCAACCTTAGGACAATGCTAGCTTCCGTCGAGGAAAGAATTTCTGATTTCAACAGCAAAATACAGGTCTTAAATGAGTCTCTTGATAAATCATCGGCTGATATAAATTTGCAGAGGGCAAATGAATCGGTTGTTACATCGACAATAAATGACATTAACAATTCTATCGGACAGATTAATGACAGCCTGAAATCGCATGAAGGCACCTTGTCGGGCAAACTTAGCTCTTTTGAAGAAAGACTGGACGATATCGATTTAGGCAACAGGGCAGTGTCTCAAAAAGTAACGACTAACAGCAATGCATTGAAAAAATTATTGCCAAGCTCAAAATCACTATCAACAAAGATAAGAAAGATGAATTCCGCCGTGAGAGAATCACAGGAATCCATAAGGAAAGTCAGGAATTTGCTAAACAGAAAGGCAAGGTCAATCAAAAGGACAGACGAGGAATTTTTAGTTAAGTTAAAAAGCCAGAGGAGAAGGATGTCCCAGCTTAACAGGAAAATTGAGCTCAACGCCGGAAGAAAGGTTTCGTCTAGAAGAAAATCAAGAAAGGCCGCAAGGAAAACAACTACAAAAAAATCAGCTGGAAAAGTTGTAACCAAGAAGATAACCCCTAGGAAAACAGTAACTACCATCAAAACACCAAAGAGAACAATAACAAAAACAGTAACTCCTAAAAAGACTGTTACAAAGAAAGTAACTCCGAAGACACAGGAAGTTTATGAAGTCATAAAGGAAAAAAATTCTTTGATTTAATCTATTTTATTTCATATGGAATTTAAAAAATATTCCGGACGATTCTTTAATCACGTTCTATCAGCTCCCTTTGTTTATATTTTGATTTTTCCATTAGTTGCTCTGGACGTTTTTATTGAAATTTACATGCATATATGTTTTAGGTTATACGGAATTGAATTGATTAGGAGGAAGAATTACATAAGGATCGACCGCCATAAACTTGACTATCTTAATCTTGTTGAGAAACTAAACTGCGCCTATTGCGGATATGCAAACGGGCTTTTGAATTATGCGGTTGCCATTGCCGGTGCAACAGAAAAATACTGGTGTGGAATAAAGCATAAGAAATATAATGGTTTTAAAGAGCCGAAGCATCATAAGAATTTTTTGAATTACGGCGACAGAAAATCATTTAAAAGAAAGTTTGGATGAATCATGTCAGTTTCAACCATTGATAATTACCTGGATGAATTAAAAAAGTGCACTGATACAGATAGGTTGCGAACTTATTTGAAAGTTCAGGACAATTATCCAGTTTTTTTATATGGGGAACGAGCAGAATTATTTTTTATGGTGACGGAAGCATTTAGAAATTCACCATCGCAAAATGGGATAAGAGATTCGTTTTTTAATCCTAGGACGAGTGGAGATAGTACATGGCTCTTTGATTATAGGAACGGAGCTGTGACTGTTCAAGTTAACATGGGAACTAATCATATGTATGGTGACCAAAGAATTGGAGATTTGGATCATTCAGTTTGGGTAATGTTTCATTCCCAGCCAGAAAGATACGAAGAGGGTGTTGGATATAAAAAGGCAATGGCCTTGGCAATTGCTAGCTTTGGTGAATATATCGAGCGAGAAAAATTAACTGCAAGATTCCCAAGAGTAAATTTAAATTATATCCCAAATTAGACGTTTACTTGAAAAATAAAAACATGCCATTAGTGCACCTCTACATTTATTAACATGAGGATTATTGCAGGTTACTATGCAGAATGGGCCCTTTATCTACGAGACTTCAAATAACAGGTTGCAGCGGTTAATTGCTATTTCCATACTTGCGCTTCTGATTTTAGCTGGTATTGTAATGGCTGTATTTAATATCAGACTGGCTCGTGAGTTTCCATTAGCGGCGCCATGGTATAGCCGCTACGTGCCTGACATGATCCATAATACCAGTCCATTAAAACTATTCATTTTTTGCATGCTTAGCACTATGATATTTTTTCAAATACCAGCAGAATTGGCATTTTACTTCGGCATCAACAATGGGGGTTCAGTGGTGTTGCTTATCTTTGTGGCACTCGCTGGTTCTTTAGTTGGCCATATCGTTAGTTACTTAGTTGGCTTGAAACTCAGTAAGCAGATTATGTATCTGCTCTCCGCAAAAACATTTTTTAGCGTACGGCGTAAAGTAAACCGGTGGGGAGCCTATGCAATACTCATACTCAATGTTTTACCAGCTACACCAAGTGACGTGTTGACTGTCGGACTGGGCACAGTGCGCTATAATAGAAAACGGCTTTTCTTACTAATTGTCATCGGTAATTTTATAAAGTTTACAGGTATAGCACTTGGAGTTTATGCGCTAAAAGGATTATTTTGAGGTTATTATGGGAAAACATATTGATAAATATATTGAAAATAGCTTGCTGTTAAAGGAAACACGAAACGCCCACGACGTAGTGGGGCTTAGGGTGCTCACAGTATCGGGCGAGGTGCTTGGGAAAGTCAAGGAAGTGAGATTGAATCCAACAACTGCAGTTTTTGAAGGCGTTGTTGTCAATCGCGGCTTGTTTCGGGCGCCATGCTACATGTGCAAGCGCTACATAGAAAAAATAACCAATGATGCAGTCCTTCTCGGAATAGAGCCTGTATTGTTATATGTCGGGTGCAAGGTCATAAGCTCTGATGGCAAAGAGTTTGGAAAGGTCCGGCAAGTGCGCAGGGTGAACCAAACTAACGATATTGAATCGCTTCTGGTAAAACGCACATTTTTTCGCAAAGCTACAATTCCTTTCAGCCAGGTGAAAAAACTCGGTTCATCAATCGTCATTAAAAAAACATTTGCCGAGGCGAGTAAACGTGGAGCTTAAGAAATTGCAGGGTGCCATCACGTCGGAAGACGTCCTTGGCAAGGATGTTATTGACTCGAACGGCGTGTATATTGGAGTCAGCGACAAATTTTATCTAGACCCGAGGACAATGCAGGTGCTTGGCATATCTGTCGACAAGGGCTTTTTACGGAAAGGATTCGTTATCAGCACGAATTATATAACTGAAGTTGCAAAGCACGCGGTATTTCTTAACATTGGCCCATCAACATTGCTTAAGGGAAGGTTGGTGTTTGGCTTAAATGGCGCGAAAATCGGCACTGTTGCCAGCGTTGAGCTTGCGCAGGACACAAATGCAGTAGCGGCCATCGTAGTCAAAACTGGCTTTCTGGGCATGAGACGCGTGCGCGTTCCCAAAGAGTACATCAAAAGCAAGGACAAGAATATTTTTCTGAACATAACAAAATCAGAGCTGCTGCAGAATAAAAACATTAATTCTTCAGGTTCGCGCGCACAGATGCAATAATCAGCAACAAGGCGCCGAGAATAAGAAAAATAATATAGCGCGGCCAGTGTAATACATCAACAAGGTAGAAGCACAACGAAAGCAAGAGCGCCACAATTCCTGCGCTGATGCAAAGCATTATGAAAAAATTACGAAGGATCTTTTTCTGGAGCGACAGTATTCTTTCTTCCATATGATCAATTATGGCATCAGCTCCCTGTGTAACTCGGTCCTTAATTGATGAAAACAGGACGCCAAAGAAATGCGAGAGCATCGATGGAAATCCTTCTTTTTTAGTTTGCAGCTTTCTCATGAGGCGTAAAACTTCTTTTAAAATAATTGTCGAAAAATCAAGGCCCAAGCTGAGGTGCTTAATTGATACCCTGTTCGAATAATGAACCCTAACTTATTTGCGTTTCTCTCTCATCCAAAACGCAGCTATGGCCGCTCCAACAGCAGCACCAACGCCTATTGCAATTGCTGTTGCCCGCTTTGGATTTTTCCTGATATAATCCTCAGCATGCTTCTCTACTTCAGTTATTTTTGCCTTTGCCTTATTAAATTCGGACTTGACCTGCTTTTTTGCAGCGCTAAAATCTTCCTTAACACCCTTGACTGTTTTTGATTTCATGCTTTTCACCCCATCAAGATTTTACTTGCTTATGTATGGTAAAAGATTTAAAGTATATAAACATTCTTATATTTTATTATTTTTTTCCTATTATCCAGCAATTGCCCATATTTAATTGTATTGAACTGAAACATCATTCTTAAAACTATATTTCTCCGGTGGATTACGGTCTTTGGCTTGTGTACGAATTTTTAAAAAATTCTGAAAAACAATACCATGATAATTATTATTACCACCACTCCGCCAATGAGTGAAAGTATTCCTCCCTTTTTCTTATAAGCATTTTTCATGGTTTCCTCCATTTCTTAAAGTGGTCCCGTAATCGTTGGCAGCACCGTGCTGACTATAGTTGCAAATACCCATATTACCACAGCTATTACTAAAGATTTCAGCCAGCCAATTTTGTATAGGCTACCCAGGGCAATCAACCAGGCTATCCCGCCAACTAATGAGGCAACCCAACCTATCCCTACGAAATAAAACACGAGCGCGAATATTATTGCGCCGGAAAGTGCAGCCCATATCGCTGTGCCAAATCCCTCCCTTTCCCCAAATAATTTTGCGGCTATAAATATAACCACTGCTGATATGACCAGGCTTATCAAAAATCTCAATAAAGTTTCTAAAACTACCATAAATAAACACCCCCATTCCTAGATTTTCTAACTTTCAACTCCTCTAATAAAAAATAATCTCAGCTACGTAGCAATAAATACTACTCGCTAAGACATTTAATTCTCATAATATTTTTCCAGCAGGTCATCATTAAGATTCTTAGTTGCAATCCTATTAAGCCTTGCAACCCTGTCAAGATTTTTCCATGTCCTTGCGCTTACAACGGTATAATTTTCCATTTTCGTTTACATCTCCTATGGGAATACCTACATTCCATAATAAAAAAATAATCTAACTTTGAAGAAACAAATCTCCCAAGTTGAGATATTTAACTTCTCATTATTTTTTTTCCTGCAGCCCTGTTCTTTATATGTCCCCTGCCGCCAGCGCTCTTTGCAGCTCTTGTCTTTGCTGCCGTCATTCTTCCGCCTCTGCTTGATTTTGCCATTTGTTTACCTCCTATTTGGTTTAATTAAAATCTTTTTCAAATCATTATCTTTCTTACTCATCATTTCTTACATTATGCTTCTCAATCCTCTCCCTGACAATCTTGCGTTTGTTTCCATCACCAAATTCAATATTCTCTTTTGACTCAACTACTTTTTCATAGGAATCTTTTTTTGAATCACTTCTTAGGGCTGAATTGGGAATCACCAAGCCGAGCATTAATAAAACAAAACCGATGATTGCAGATGCAAATGCCCACTCCGCAGGAACAGTTACTCTTGCTGATGATGTGCGGGAATCTACATTTCCATTTCCTATGGTAGTTGTATCTGCTTTAACTTCTTGCATCGGCACAATGTATAACAGCCCCCCGATGACCAGAAAAATTACACCAAATATAATTAGAGATGCCCTCATTTTATTCTCCTTTGATATATAAATTTTATTTGTTTTGATTTTGCCATTGTTTTACCCCCAATTAAATAAATATCTTCATTTTTAGTTTACCTATCAGTTAGTTTGTGATGGTTGATTTGAAATTTTAATTCACTTTTGCATTCTGGTGAAAATCTTAGCATTACCTCTAGTTAAAAATATTAGCCCTACTCTGTCCGGTGCAGGCAAGTGGTATGTTTACAGCAACCCCTTGGTTTTAAGGTGCGGCAGCCCGTTTTGTGGCTTTCCGCAAAATGGGCATATCAATGAAAGACCCCTTAATTTGGCTTGGGCTATTGCCTTTCCGCAGTGCTTGCATTTAATTGTCATATTGTTACAGAAGTTGGATAAGTATTAGACTGATTGGTAGGGATAATCAATAAATAATAAGTTATTTGTTGAGAATCAATTCTGAATCATTATTTTTTGCCTAGGGGAAACAACTCATATTTGGAAAAATCAGTTTTGTCGATTATCTCGTTTAGCAAGCCAATCGGATTCTGGATAATAATCTTATCTACTGAGAAAGTGTAGATTTCCTTTATCTCAATTTCATTTCTATGTTTAATTTGAATCTGGGCAATATAGTTCTCCTTTTGAGCAGTATCTCTAAATCCAATCAGCAGAATATGGGATGCCCGGGCGTCAGCGACCCTATAGGCTGATATTATGTAAGGGATTTTCGAAATACGCTCTGAAACCAAGTCATCAGAGTATTTGTCCCAAACATCCGGCCTAACGCGGATGACGAGCAGTGCCAGGACCTGGATACCTATCTTCTTAAAGTCGATTATTGGCGTGTAGCCCTTGATGATTCCTAATTGCTCAAGCTTGGCCCTAATCTTAAAGACGGCCTGCGGAGAAATCCCAATATCATCGGCAATCTTGCTGTCTGGTATCCTAGAATGGTCTATAATCTTCCTCAGGACATCCTTGTCATTTTCCGTCAGCTTTGGAGAATTCGGATCTGCTTTTTGCATTTTAGAGTAGAAGAAAACTTTTTAGATATAAAAAGGTTTTGTAATTAATAAACTTTTGTTTTTAAGTTTTTTGAAATCATATTTATGCTGGGATAATACAATTAGCAATTATTTCTGTAACATAAATTGTTTTCGTCTTTTCTTGATTTTTAATTCTGATAAAAAATAAAAATATGCGCCGGCCGGGACTTTCGCAATTTTTGTTTCGAACCCGGACACGCGGCTTGGAAGGCCGCAGTCATAGCCATTAGACCACCAGCGCATGAATAGAAGTTAATATTGATGATTTATAAAAGTAATGTTTTAATGGGCAGTTTGATTATTTGCTCGTCGCAATCTCTATTACATCGCGGTTTTTTAGAACGTAATCTTTTCCCACCGGACGCCTTGATTTAACATCTATCGCTTTTACGAAATGATTTCCGATGTCGGTGTGCAATCTAAACGCAAAATCCAAAGCAGTCGTCTCAGGAGGCATCAGGAAGCAGTCCGGCAGCCTGTTGCCGTGCTGGTCCTCCAGCTTGTTTACGCCGCCCGGAAATATTGCAACATATTTTAATAATTCAAAAACTGCAAGGTCCAAGACTTTTTGCACGCCTGTTGAACTAAATTTCTGCAGTAATTCTGTTCTTATAAATTCAAGGGCGTTTTTCTGCTGATCATTTAATTTTTCAGGATGCAACATTTCAAATTCCAAATCGCCCGGAATATACTTTATCAGTTCATGCTTCGCGGCTTCCCTCAAAGCCAGTTCGGCTTCGGCGCTGCACGGAACTAAAATGTAGCCGGGAAATTCTTTTTTTAATTTTTCAAAATTATCAAATGCGCCCGGCACGTCAACTTTATTACACGCTATTATCATTGGCTTGGTTGCTTTCCTCAATACAATGGCGATCTTCATTAAAACTTCCCTGTCCCATTTCATCACATCTAAATCAAGATTAAGCTTTTCCATCACTTTCTTCATTAAATTTTCAGTTACCCTGAAGGAGCTTAACTGTTTGGCAACTGCTTTGTTCAGCTCTGCCCTTTCCTGATTTACTGTCCTTGCAAACTTATCCCAACCTTTTTCTATTAATCTCAGGTACCACATGTCCAATTCATGTTCCAGAAATTTTATGTCATTTGCCGGGTCATAGCTTAGAGGTGGAACTGATTCACCTTTTTCATTTGTAGAGCCTGCAATATCAATAATATGAATAAGAACATCTGCCTGGTTTAGGTCGTCAAGAAACTGGTTGCCCATTCCCTTGCCTTCGTGGGCGCCCGGAACCAAGCCGGCTACGTCAAGCAATTCAACCGGCACAAATCTTTTGGAATCTATGCAATATCCAAATCTTGGATTGCATTTAGTTTTAAATTCTTTGTCCACGCATTCGACTTTGACATATCCAGTTCCATGATTGGGCTTTATTGTAGTGAAAGGATAATTTGCAATTTCAACGTTCGCCAAAGTCTGGGCTTTGAAGAAAGTGCTTTTTCCGCAAGACGGCTTGCCGACGATTCCGATTAACATAGAAAAAGGTAAGTTTAGTCAATTAAAAATGTTTCTTAATTTAAATAGAATATTAAATGAAATTATCGAATGAACTTAAATCGGCTATTCTGCATAAAATGTGCCAGTATCTTGATCATATTTGACTTCTTTGGGTTCTTCAGCTCGTTTTACACCCTCTGTTTTATATTCTTCCGGTATTAAGTGTTTGAATCTTTGATAAACTGTACGTAGAGTTTTATTTTCAGGTTTTCTATAAGCGAAATTAGAAAGGCCTCCGTCCCAAAAAAAGGATTCATGGACCATTTCAACCATTAATCTCATTGTTTCATCTATTTCAGCGGAATGTGCTCTAGAAACAGAATCTATAATTACGGGTGCAGGAACTCGCTTAATTAGAAATCCCACTAAATCGTCTAAAACAACCGACACATTATTCATTTTTTTATTGCAGTGTTTATTTTATTTAAACTTTTCTGTAAAAATTTCGCCAAACAGAAAGCTTTATAAACATAATTTTCAGTTTTAACTGTATGGCCGGAGACATCTTGCAGCTTCCTGAAATTAAAGTCAAATATAGGGATGTATTCTCATTAAGGAACCTGTACATTATGCTTCATGAAACTATGCTGGAAGAAGGGTGGTTTGGCGCTGACGGAAGCAAAGACGGCGATGACGTTGAAATTCTATATTCTGAAAATGTTTACCAGAAAGGTATCCACAGGGGCGGGAAGGAGATTTGGTTTTGGTGGAGGCTTTGGAAATATCCGGAAGGGAAGTATAACACTTATTTCAGAAATCATCTTGATATTGATGCGCATATAGTCTATCTGCAAAATGTCGAGATAGTTCAGCAGGGCAAGAAGATGACTGCGCAGAACTGCGAGATAGAAATGTTTTTCAGGCCAAGAATAGAAAAAGATTTTAAGCGTATCTGGGCTGATCACTGGATGTTGAGGCACCTTAAGCACATTTATGAAGCCAGAATAATAGTCGGAGAAATTGACAAGCGGGAGAAAGAATTATGGCGCGATGCTAATAGGATTCACGCAAAAGTAAAGCAGTATTTGCAGTTAAGAAATTATACAGCAATTCCAGAGCCGTTCTTTGCACGACAGTTTGGGTACGAGGAATAAACCGGATTGAAATATTCAAAAGCTATTTAAATAAAGTTTTAATTCTAAGGATACTCCTTAATGCCTCCGTAGCATAGTAGCTATTGCGTCTGACTTGTATCAAAGCAAGCCATCAGAAGGTCGCCGGCGCACATCCGGCCGGGGGCTTTTATAGTAATCAAAAAATGGCAGAAGAAACAGAAAAACAGTACAGCGAACTCCGGAAAAAATACAGGCTTCCTGAATTTAAGGAGATAAACTATGAATTTGAGCTCAGCGATTTGGATGAAACTGATTTTCTCATAAAATCCATTGTCAGAAGAATTGCAGAGAAACTGGATTTTTTTTCAGGATTATTTGAAGAATTGCTGCAGCCTGACGGCTCGAACTTGTCGGCGATGCATGAATCCAGGGTATTTGAGGATGATGAAAAGAAAGAAGCTTTTGATCTTTACAGGAAATTAATGTTGTTAAGCAGGCGCACTGTGGAATTATCTTTGAATGGCAGCGAAAAAGATGAGGCTGAATTTATCAGCAGCTTTTTTTCCGAATGGGGGCCAATCAAGGAAGAAATGAAAAAATACTTGAATAAAATGAAAGAATCATGGAAAACCGAAACAGATATAAAAGAGGACATAGGCTATTTGGGATAAATATTTTACTAAAATTTACCAATTATTATTCCGAGAACAATTAATTCTATTATTGTAACGATAATAAATAAAATTTTGAATACAAATGAAGCCTTGTCTTTATTGATTCTTTTAGTTATTATATAGGACAAACCAGAAATTAAAGATGGGAGTATACTAAGCACTATTATAAGAAAAGCAACCCAGTAAATTGGTGCTAGGAAATATTCTATACCGATAAAGGACATGAGAATCACTAAAACTTATTTGTATAAATAGTTTTCCATCTTGAAAATTATACGAAATTAATAGAAAGATATAAAAATAAGAGAATGTCGCATTTTAAAATGCAATTAATAATATTTGGGCCGCCCGGTGCCGGCAAGGGAACATTGTCAGACATGCTTGTTGAAAAGTATAAAATTCCCCATATTTCAACGGGAGATATTTTCCGGACTGAAATAAAAAGCGGCAATTCTGAGCTGATTCAATATGTTGAGAAAGGCCTTCTGGTGCCTGACAGCGTTGTGAACAAAGTTCTGGAAAAGGGACTGAAACAGGACAGCAATAAAAATGGTTTTATCATAGACGGCTACCCAAGAACAATAGACCAGGCAGATTTTCTTGAGAACACTTTGTGGAAAATGAAAATGAAAATAGATTTTGTCCTTAATCTGACTGCCCCTGAAGACGTGATTGTTGAAAGGCTGACTCAGAGGAGGCATTGCGGAAAGTGCGGGGCTCTGTTCAACCTGGTTACTGTGAAGCCGAAGAAAAAAGATACTTGCGACAAATGCAGCGGCCCGCTTCTGCAGAGAAAAGATGACGAGCCGGAGACAGTCAAGAAAAGAATTCAAGTATATAGCTCGGAAACGTCACCGGTGATTGATTATTATAGGAACAGGAAAGTGCTTCATGATGTTGATGCAACAAAAAAGCCTAAAGACATTTTTTCAAATGTCATAAAGATAATTGGAAAGCCGGAGAAACATAGCGCAAAAAGCCCTGAGAAGGCTACAGAAAAATAAATTCTATTAATGTAGTTGCATAGCAGCTCTTCGGCAACGTAAAATTAATTTTCATTTTTTTCATACTTTCATTTAATTCATCATTATTAATTTCTAATATTTTTAGGCCTTTGAGTTCGAAAAATAAATATCTTTGAGTTCCTTCTGATGTTAATTCTGGCATTTGATTGATTATAAAATCTCTTGGATTTAATTTTTCTTCTTCAAGTATTTTCTTGATTATATTTTTTAATACTTTATTTTTTGTCTCATTTAAGTCAAAATTAAAGCCGATAATTGGTATTTCTATATTTTCCATTTTATCATAATTTTTTATTTTGTCGTCCTTATTATTAATCTCATTATTTCTTAAATATTCATCAGTTACCCTATTAAATAAAAATGACTGATAAGCGTGTACAAACAATTTTCTTGTTTTTAATGAAATAAGTCTTAATGCTCCAGCATAGTCATTTTTACTGTTTTTTAGATAAACTTTAATATTTTCCTCAATATTACCGCTATTTTCTAAAATCAATTCAACAGCTTTTTTGAAATCTTTTCTTATAATCGCTTTTCCGACAAGATGGTTATTATTGCTGAACCTTTGGGGCCCAAATAAATTTGGCACGTTAATTCTTTTGTTTTCAAGATTTTTTATCTTTTTGACTTCGTCATTATTTAGATTTCTAATAGTAATTGTGAATACATTGCCGTCCAAATCGCCCAAAGAAATAGGCTCTTTTCCGTTTCCTAAATATTTTAATTCAATATTTCTTAAATTCAGATTTTCAGAATTTTTGCTTCCTTTGAAGATTGATATCGCCTGTTCGGTGACTGCATTCTTGTCTTTATTTCCTGCAAAACCGATATTTTTTAATGGAATGTTAAGTTTTTGAGATACTACCTCCAACGCACGAACTGTAGAATAATTAGTTTTTTTGAGAATAAAATAAGCGTATTGCCCGTTTTCTTTTGCACTAACTTTGCTTAATTCTTTTACAATGAAATCTTCTGGAATAATTTTTATTTTGTACATTAATGGCGGAAAGCGCGCATTATATAAAACATTTACGGGTGGGTGGAGGGCAAAACAAATACTTTTAGCGCAATAATAAAATTCCCTCCCTAAAAAATCAAGAAAAAACTTAGCTTAAAAATTTAATTCCCAATCAGCTTAATTACATCAATCATTCTCTCGCTGAATCCCCACTCATTGTCATACCACGCAACAACCTTTACAAAGTTGCCGCCGATTACATTAGTGAGCTGCGAGTCCAGTATTGACGAGTGAGGGTCGGTTACTATATCTGCCGAAACCAAAGGCTCTTCTGAATATTCAAGTATCCCTTTAAGCCTGACTGCTGCTTTTTTGAAAGCCTCATTTATTTCTTCATTGGTTGTTTGTTTTTCCAGCTCGCATACTAAATCAGTCACAGAGCCCGTTGGTATTGGAACTCTCAATGAAATGCCGTCCAGCTTTCCTCTTAATTCTGGAATTACTTCACCAATTGATTTTGCTGCGCCTGTAGTTGTGGGTATTATTGAAACTGCTGCGCTTCTCGCCCTTCTTAGATCCTTATGGGGGGCATCAACAAGCTTCTGGTCTGCAGTGTAAGCATGAACAGTTGTCATAAAACCCCTTTTGATTTTAAAATTATCATGCAAAACTTTTGCAATTGGGGCAAGGCAGTTTGTCGTGCATGAAGCATTTGAAACAATGTGGTGTTTATTCTTATCGTACATTTCATTATTTACTCCCATTACAACTGTTAGATCCATTCCTTTGCCTGGCGCACTCAACAGAACCTTTTTTGCGCCGGCATTGAGATGATTTTCGCATCCTGCCCTGTCTGTAAACCTTCCGGTGCTTTCGACAACAACATCAATATTCAAATCTTTCCAGGGATATTTTGTAGCGTCAAGAACTGACAGAACCTTTATTTTTTTGCCGTCAATTATCAGGGAATCGTCAGTGTGTTCAACAGTCCCTGCATATTTTCCGTGAACAGAGTCAAATTTGAAAAGATGTGCCAGAGTTTTCGCATCGGTTATATCGTTGACAGCAATCCAGTTTATGCTCTTATCTTTTATTCCTGCTCTCAAAACTAATCTTCCAATCCTGCCAAAACCGTTTATTGCTACGTTAATCATTGAATCACTTTTATAAATATTCTAAGCGCCGGGCTGATAGCCTGTTCCCAATCTAAGGCCAGCGGTCATTTCTGGATTTGTCATTGGAGGGATAATTCTACCGCCATATTTGGATGCTGCCAAAATAACCGAAGTCGCCGCTACTCTACCAGCGCCGCTATCAGGAACCGGGATATTTAGAAATTTTTGATCCATAGAAAATGTTAAAATTGGAGCGCTTTCCTCAGGTGATTTCGGATAAAGCAAATATTCAGATCCGGAAAGTTTTATGGTATATTCGACTTGGAGATCTCTTACTATACCCTCAATTCGACTTGCAATAGTATTTACTCGATCCATTTCCGACACCCCGCATTGTTTTTTATATATTTTAAAATTTTAGAAAGTCTTGATTGCTTTTATATAAATCTTTTGCTTAAGCTTAGTTTCTTTGCAAATAATTGATAAGGCCGTTTTCGGTTGAGTCGTGACCTTCCGCAAAAATTTCCTTGACACTTTCCAGCTTCCATTTAGGTGAGGATTTCGGGTTCAATTCAGATACTATCCCATAAATTACAATTGAGTGCATATCGAATGGGCTTATGGGAATATGATTATAAAGAAGCTCTCCCTTTATTGGCGCCAGTGAAGCCGGGCCCCTAACGTATCTGTCGCAAAGCTCGACTTTTTCATCCTTTACATGAACTTTCCGATAAAATTCAAGTAATCCGTTAATGTTCATTTCAACTTCTAGAATCAGTTGCTTCTTATAAATG
Organism: Candidatus Nanoarchaeia archaeon; assembly: GCA_035288865.1. Lineage (GTDB taxonomy): Archaea > Nanobdellota > Nanobdellia > Woesearchaeales > GW2011-AR4. The sequence goes on along the minus strand of DATDZA010000016.1, from coordinate 26,022 downwards.
TTTTTGTTTGTATCTACTATTAAGTTAATATTTATTTCTTCAGCATTTTCAACATACCTTTTAAACTTCTCGTATTTATAACGTCGTTTTTCGTTGCCCATCCTCTTCTTGCCGTTCCGATTCCTAATTTTATAAAATGCAGCTGGCTTGTTGCATGCGCATCAGTGCTAATCACCAGCTTAATGCCTTTTTTTATTCCAGCCCTTACATTAGAATCTTTCAAATCCATCCTTTCCGGATAAGAATTTATTTCCATCACAGTTCCTGTTTTCTTTGCTTCATCAAAAACTTTATCCAGGTCAATTTCGTAAGCTTCCCTCTTAGTTATCAATCTTCCAGTCGGGTGCGCAATAATATCCACATTTTTGTTCTGCATTGCTTTAATAATCCGATTTGTTATTTTTTCCTTGGAATTTTTGAATCCGGAATGAACTGCAGCAACAACAATATCAAGGCGTTGCAAAATCTTGTTATTCATATCCAAGCTTCCATCTTCTGCTATATTGACTTCAGTTCCGTGAAGAATTGTTAGTCCATTAATGTTTTTATTTATTTTTTCAATTTCTTTTTTCTGCTGCAGAATTCTTTTTTCATCAAGTGAATTTGCAATTGCCAATCTTCCGGAGTGGTCAGTTATGCAAATGTATTCATGCCCAAGTTTTTTTGCAGCGAGGGCAATCTCTTCGACTGTGTTCGAGCCGTCACTCCATTTTGTGTGCATCTGCAAGTCGCCTTTTAAGTCATTATATCCGATGATTTTTGGCAGCATGCGGCGGTGCGCTAACTCAATTTCACCTTTATCTTCTCTCATCTCTGGCTCAATATAATCGAGCTCCAATTTCTGATAAACTTCTTCTTCAGTTTTTCCTGCAATTAATTTGTCATTCTTTCTGTTAAACAATCCGTACTCGCTTAATTTCAATCCTCTTTCGATTGCCAGCTTTCTTAGAATTATGTTGTGCTGCTGGCTGCCTGTAAAATATAATAATGCAGCCCCGAAAATTTTATCATCAACAACCCTCAAGTCAGCCTGAATTCTTTCTTTTAGCCTGACTGAAGATTTTGTGCTGCCTTTCGCAAGAACCTGCGCAACATTTGGCATCTTCGTAAAAAAATCAATCACTTTCTGCGGATTGGATGACGTGACTAGAATGTCAATGTCGCCTATTGTTTCTTTCATTCTTCTTGCAGAGCCTGCGATATTTACCCTTTTAACTTCTTTCAATGTTTTGAGCATGCCTATAATTTCTTCAGCATCGCTTAAAGCAAATCCTAAAGGGACTCTTTTGCTTGAATTCTTTGCGAACGCTATGCTTTGCAGAATATTTTTTTCAACTGTGGGGCCTAGGCCTTCTATATTTTGTATGCTTCCCTCTTTTGCGGCTTTTTCCAAATCTTTTGTGTTTTTTATTTTTAATTTTGAATAGAGTTTTAGAATTGTTTTTGGGCCAATACCCTCAATTGCGCCAAGCTGCTCCATGTCTACGGGAGTTTTCTTTTTTAATTCATCCAGATGTTTTGAACGGCCGTTTTTTAGAAAATCATCAATTTTCTTAGCAATGCCCTCGCCGATTCCTGGCAATTCTTTCAGTTTGTTATTATTCCAAACCTGCTCGATGTCTTCCGACAGTCCGTTAATCATCAGGGCAGCTTTCCTGTAAGCTCTTACCTTGAACGGCTCATTCTGGAACTCAAGATAATCCGCGATTTCATTGAGAAGCGCTGCGACTTCAATGTTTTTCATAGAAATAGTTTTAATTTTATTATATTTAAAGTTTTGTTTGATAAAATTCATTTATTTTTCAAAACCCTATTTTTATAGAAACTTTTAAAAAATTAAGTTAATTTCTAAAATGGATTTAAATGCATTCCGTATTCGTATTTGACATTGGAGCTACTAAAATAGCAACCGCTGTAATGGATTATGAGGGAAACTTTCTAGAACCTGTAAGAATTTTACAGCCAACTCCCCAAGATCCAGGAGGGGCAGTGAGATACTTTCATGAGACCTTGGAACATTCATTGAATGATTTGAATATAAAGGCAATTTCCGGGGGCGCTCCTGCATTAGAGGCTGGCGGTAATGGACACTTTATGGCAAATCCATCAAACCTCCCACATTGGGGAGGGATTAGCCTGAAAGGAAAACTTGAGAATATTGTCTTGAGTATAATAAGGTCAAATGGAGGAAGATATCCGAGAATAATAATTGAAAGTGATGCTTATATGGCAGCAATAGGCGCAACTCTTGAAAAAATTGCCGAAAAAGAATTAGAAGACGCGATATTCCCGCTGCTTTATGTTACAATAAGCACTGGATTTGGAGCAGAAACATCCGTTAAATCAGCAAAAGGTTTTGAGATTTACTTAAATCCCAATGGAAAAAATCGTGAAGCCGGACATCATTCTTTTAATGGGAGAGCACCTAATCTAGCAAGCATAAGTTGCGGCCATTGTAAAGAGCCAAACTGTGTAGAAACGTGGATAAGCGGGAAACATTTTAAAGCAAGGTATGGAGTTGAGCCATGGGAATCTGATTATATAGTTCAAGACCTGGTTGCAGATAATACTGCAAAAGCGCTTTCAGAAATGAATTTTGAGCATGAACCAAGACTTATTGTTTTGGGCGGAGGGATTTCCAACAACTGGGGAACGAAATTCTTAGATATGGTCACGGATCATGTGAAATACCGCTTCAAGATAATTGGAAGGGCGATACCTGAAGTAGAATCTAGTGTACTTGGGAGTAATGTAAATTTAGTTGGTGCTTGGGCATTAGAAAGAAAACTATATAAGGGAAGCTGGCCTAAAACAGATTTAAGAAATTACTCTATATAATCATACATGCAAGTGCAAAAACTTTTCAGCTTTCTCCAGCAATTCTTTAGAATTATTAAAATTTAATTTCTTGTGAGCATGCTCGTAATTTAGCCATGCATATCCTATATGCTCGTTTGATAATGTGACCTCATCAGAATGGGTTTCTCCAAGGAAAAAAATAACTTCCTTATAAACTGTATCTTCGCCTTTCTTGAAAAAATATTTCACCGTTTCCCGGAATCCGTCAATAAAATCAACATCATCCAAAGCGGTTTCCTCTTTTATCTCGCGCATTGCAGTCTGCTCTTCTTTCTCGTTCTTTTCCATGTGGCCTTTTGGAAATTCCCAATGCCCATTTGTATAATGGAGAATCAGGTATTTTGCAGAATTGTCTTTCATTCGTTTAAAAACAACTGCTCCGCAGCTCTTTTCTGTTGCCATCAATCCGGGAAATAACAATCAATATAAAAACTTTTATCACATAATCCTGAATCGAATAATATTATCTAATATATATTTTATAAAGTAGATATTTTATAATAGTAAAGTTTATATATACCATGCCCGAGAGAACTATGCAGTAGGCTTCTAGCTCTATTGTTATGATTATTTACCGCATTTGCTGTTCGTTACTATAATTAATTAGGGGGTGTATAGGGGTGATTTGGTTGGGGGCAGTTCTATGCCCTTTGATTAGCATTTCACTTAGTGAATATAGATTTACTGTGCCTTGGATGGCAGGAAATAACAATGGCAATGAAAATAACAAACAACAAAGTTAATGATACAGTAAAGGAAGTTATTGGAGAAGACTCGTTGAAGATAATTGAGTATCTTAAAGATAAGAAGAATATTTCGGATTTCAAAATTGCCGAGAAAGTTGACAGGGACATTCACGAAGTCAGAAACATTCTTTACAGGCTTTATAATCATAATCTTGTTTCTTATTACAGAAAGAAAGACAGGCAAAAAGGATGGTATATAAGCTATTGGACGTTCAACAAGAAGAGGGTCAAGGAACTGCTAGACAGGACATCAAAAGAAAAACTTTCAAAATATACTCAAAGGCTTAAAGACGAGGAAGCAAATTTTGGAAACTTTTATTTATGTCCAAATGCGTGCGTTAGAGTTGGATTTGAAAAGGCCGTTGATTTGGAATACAGATGCCCGGAATGCGGCTCTATATTAAACCATCAGGACAATACCAAAACAATTGATTTTCTTAAGACTAAGATTAAAGAACTGGAAATAAACGGCAAGTCATTGAAAGGAAAAGCGTGATTTAGTTTTAAATGGAAGTTTCTTACGAAGCTGTGGATTCAGGAGTGAAAACAACTTTTGCAGCCAAACTTTCTGATGGCAGGTATGATGTTACAGTTCCTGCTCACATAAATTTGGAAGATATTACCAACCACAGTATAGGGTATATTGAACTACGAGATGGCCATTTTTACTTCTCACCCAATGCAGAAATAGTGGAGAGATATCAGCTCTGGGGCAGATTTTTTAGAAGAAATAACCGAAAATATGTAAAGCCCGACACTAATAGAATTTTTTTGTACAATATGGAAGGCCGACCTATAGGGAGCATTAAAATAAAAAATTGAACTCAATTAAAGATTTGTTGGAATAATTTATTTCTAATATTTTTTCCAGGTATTTGAATATCTTTCAATCTTTGAGGCACCTAATTATAAAAAATGGATAAATTTAATATTACACCTCTTTTAACCGAAATAAAATGAAAGGATTGATACTTCTGGCGGATCCTATGGCCTTTGTAAGAGAAGCGCTTAAAAAAAATTATCCTAAAAGGGTGCTAGAGGCCGAATCGTTTCCCCAAGCCAGGGATTTGATTGGCGGAAATGATATCTCGCTTTTAATAGCAGAGATTATTGATGTAGTCCAAAATAATTACAGGCTGATAGACCTAGTTAGGGACGCTAGAGCAAGCAGGCGAAATCATTTTCCGGTGGTAGTTTATACAAACGAAAGTGTAAAGCCGACTTTTATGGAAGCGGCAGATGAAATAAAACCGGATGTGATGCTATCCAAGTTACACACGATAAGCAAGCTGTATACATATATTGACACTCTATTAAGAAATCCTACTGCATATAAGGATACGCCAGTTGTAGTTTATGTCGATACGAATAAGGACAGACGGCAATTTCTAAGTCCTTATATAACTAAAAGAGTACTCTAAGCAAATTTTTGGAATCCTATTTAATCATAATTCGTCTTTAATATTTTCTGTCTTGCTAAAGTAATGGACATCACTCACCGAAGAATAATTTATGATTTCCACATTAAACAATTAATCTACTATTTTCTTATCTTTGCCACGAAGAATCCCTCTGTATCATTGTCCTGCGGCCAGATTCTTAAACATTTTTTAATTTCATCTGAATATTTTTTATCTTCAAATTCCAAAATTGCCGGAGATTTTTTCAAATTTAATTTTATTTCTTCTAATTTAGCATTTTCATATTTATTGATCAAAAAATCAACTACCCCTTCATCTTCTTCCGGCTCCAATGAACAGGTTGAATAAACCAAAGTTCCGTTTTCTTTCAATAAATTAAATCCTGTTTCTATTAGTTGCTTTTGAGTTATTGAAAGCCGTTTAATCATGTCAGGATTCCATATGCCGATTGTTTTCAGGCTTTTTCTGATTGTTCCAGTGCCGGAACACGGCGCATCGATTAGGATTCTGTCAAATTCAATTCCGGACTTTTTGAACCACTGGCCGTCCATTAAAGTTATTATTGTGTTTGTAACGCCGCATTTCTGCAAATTGATTGAAAGCGGCTTCATTCTTTCATAAGTATAATCATTTGCTATCAAAATTCCTTTGTTTTCCATATACTGTGCAATTTGTGTTGTTTTAGAGCCTGGAGAAGCTGCAATGTCAAGAACAATTTCATGCGGTTTTGGCTCAAGAACAATCGGCGGAATCATTGATGCCGCTTCCTGAATGTAGAAATATCCCAAAGAATGCTCGATTAAATTTCCGATATCACGCCGTTCTTTTTTTACATGCTCTATCAAAAAACCCTCATTGCACCATGGAACTTGCTCAAGATTCCAGTTCTTCTCCAGTTTTTCTTTTAATTCTTTGACTGAAATTTTTAAAGTGTTGACCCTGATTGAGCGGTGCAGAAATGATAATGAGCATGTTTTGAATTCTTCCCAGTCCGTTAATTTAGAATACCTATCGATAAATTTGGGTTTGAATGTTATTTCATTAAAATTATGGAATGGAGTGGACTGCATTCTGGAACGGAATTTTGCTTTTGATTTAAATGTTATTACAAATTTGTAACTACTTTACTATGGTAATAAAACGAAAGATTTATAAATAGACAATTACTACAAGAATAAAATGCCACAGGCAACCTTAGAGAACAGATTAACAAACGTAGGATATGCTCCAGGACCACTACTTGATGCACATTCTAGGATAGTTTCAGGAACTGAATTGGAAGCCCATGAAATAATGGAATTAAGGGAATCAAAACCCGAACTAAGAAACTTATGGACATGGACAAATAATTTTTCTATGTATAGAGTTGAACAAGATGAGACTTCGAAAGAAAGCGAAGCTTTTCTTTATTTTACTGGGAGAGAGCACAATCTTGGCTTTAGAGATATCCAAAATTTTACTTCTCAATTATTGAAAACTAATAATTATATTCCATCGAGGGAAGGAATCCAGGAAGTTGTTGATGCAGTAAGCACAAGAGAAGCACTAAGAATAAAAATTCCAGACTTGCAGCTAATACACAATCCAGGCGATGAATTTGGTTATTTTAAAACTAAGAATATGAATGATGCGCAAAGGCACTTCACAGAAGCCATTTATGGCAAAGGAGCAAAGCCTGGCGACAGAGTTTATGTCTTGAAGTCAGATTACGTAAAAAAGCAGCTTAAAGGCAAAGAAGACAGTGCAATAGCCCGTGCCTCTAGGCTTAACTGGGCTGACTATGGCTCTAGGTTCGATGCCGATGACAGGGACGTTGGCTATGCCTACAGTGGCTTGCTCGGGGTATTGAAGGAAGCGCCGAAGGCGCCCGCAAAAATTGAAGATTCGGCATTGCCGGTAAAAGAATTAATGCCTTATGATAATGGATACAGAATGTTAGCAGAATTAGTGCCACCTGCACTGCATAATAGGCTAACAGAAGTTCTAGCAAAGATAGGATACACGCCAAAAACATAATTTTTATTAATTCATTCTTAATCTCTTATTTTGTCTCAGCATTAGAAATGCTGGACTACACGCTTTTTTGCTACGGCAATGTGAAAATCGTTGTCATAAAATACAGCTGTGACAAATATCTTTAGAGATATGCTTGAAACAGCAGTGCAAATACGGCAAAAGAGCTACAAGCTGCCGTGCCTCTAGGCTTAACAGGGCTGACAATGGCTCTAGGTTCAATGCCAATGACAGGAACGTTGGCAATGCCAACAATGGCTTGCTCGAAATAGTCCAAAGTGCTGAGACTTCCATTAAAATGCGAAGAGACCTGTGGCAAGAGCTTTGCGGCTATGAAAACCTATTTCTGGCTTTCAGAAAAGCAAGAAGGCACAAGACATTGAAGCCGTACGTACTTAATTTCGAGAAGAGTCTTAAAGAAAATCTTCTGTCTCTCAGAACTGAATTATTTCTCCACTCTTACAAGCCAGAACCTCTCAAAACATTCATCATTAGGGACCCAAAAACAAGAAAAATAAGCAAATCAGAATTCAAAGATAGGGTAGTTCATCATGCACTCTGCAATATCATAGAGCCTATTTTTGAAAAATTATTTGTCTATGATTCCTACGCAAACAGGAAAGGTAAGGGAACAATAAAAGCCCTGAAAAGATTTGATTATTTTAAGAGAAAAGCTTCTAAAAACAATACCGGGAATTGCTTTGTTCTCAAATGCGATATTAAGCACTATTTTCAAACTGTTAATCATGAAATATTATTAAATATTATCAGGCAGAAAATTAAAGACAAAAAGATAATTTGGCTAATAAACACCATTCTGCAAAACCATAAAATTGGGGGGGGGCGTGACGGTATTGGAATGCCTTTGGGAAACCTTACCAGCCAATTTTTTGCCAATGTTTATCTGAATGAGCTTGATTATTTCGTCAAGCATGAATTAAAAGCAAAATATTACATCAGATATGTTGATGATTTTGTAATATTGGATAAAGATTACAAAAATCTCGAGAAATACAAAGAAGCAATAAATAAATTTCTTACTGGATATCTTAAAATTGAATTGCACCCTAGTAAGTCAAAGATAATTAAACTGGACAAAGGTTTGAATTTATTAGGCTTCAGGGTTTTTTATTATCATAAGCTGCTACGGAAGGCGAATAAAAGAAAATTTGAGAGGCAATTTAAGGAGAAATTAGAACTTTATAAAAATAAAAATATAAGCCGTGAAGATTTTGCTCAAAGCCTGCAAGGCTGGCTCGGATATGCAATGTGGGCCAATACTTACAAGTTGAGAAATAAAGTGATTAAACAAATATCAAAGCATTAAATTTTCTTTCTGTGCCAAGCCGCAATACTGATAATTTTTCTTCAGATTAGCAACCATTTTCAAGAATTCTTTAGAACTTTCCTTTCTTATCCTAAATCTATAAGACTCTTTTGAGTTGCCATTAGGCTTTTTAGCTTTTAGGTCTGAACAATCTAATCCTAAATCAACTGCAAGAGTTCTTATTTCTGATAGAAGTTGCCGATTTCCGGAATAAATTTCTATTCCCCTATTATTTATATGGCCTTCATCTACTATGAAAGCAGATAACCCAGCTATTTTGAAATCTGCGTTACTTGATATATTTAAGGGTAATTTTGAAGTATTCCAGTTGAAGCTATCATAATTTAGATTGTAATATCTGCATATTATATCTATTATAACTCTTGGTATAATCACCCTGCCATCACTGAAACTTTTTTCTGTTATTTCAAAATATCCAAAGACATTGTACAACTTATTCAAGAAATTCTTTCTTCCTTCGTCACTTAATTGAGTGTATTCACCAGAACCAATTGCTTTTACATGACCATCACCCATAAGATGATAGACAATTGATTCAAATTCCGGAGTTACTTGAATTGGTAACTTTCGTGCACCTTGAAATTCTGGTTTTATATATTTCCCGTGATATGCTTGATAAGAGATTATCTTGTCTTGCAGCTCATTAATTGTCAAATTGAAGCATAATACATTGCTCTCAGCAAATTTCACTAACCTAATCACAAAATCAATAGGCAGTTTTTTTATCTTTTTGTTACTGATGTACTTATTTAAAGTTCTAGGATTCATTTTAAATGCCTGGGCCATCTTACCACTGCCATTTAAAATATACCTTATACTCCTTATCAATGAAATTAATTCTTCTGATTTTTCTACCCTTTCATTATAACCCCGAATCCTTAATTTAATTACATGCACTTTTTTCTGAATATTAATTCTTGAAATTTGAGCTTTATAGAGCAAGAATAACAAAGATTCCAAATTTATGAATTGGGGCAATCCTTTATCGTGACCTCTTCTCCATCTAAAGATATTTTCCTTAAGCCCTTTCTCTTTCAATGACTTTATTACATTTCTTGCATTCTTTGACTCTAAGAAAACTAGTTGAAAAAGTATATTCCTATAATTATTAGGTAATTCTATAAACACATTTTTTGGGAAACCTGTAATGTTTATTTTATCTATCATTTTTATCAAACCTCCAAAGTTTTTTGTTTTCCAAAGACTTTGGAGTCTTACGAAAAAGAGAATGTTAAGCGAAACTGCGTAATAGGCTTTCGTGTCGAAGACCAAAAGACTTAATTTGGCAGTTTTGCGTGTTCTCTTTTTCAGAATTAGAGGATGTACCCCTTTATATATCTTAGGCAGAGATGTCCAGTGGTATATGCTTAGACATATATGGGCCATCATAGGTATATCCAAGCTTGGAAAAATACTGTTTGGCCCCAATTCCGGCTATTACAACAATCTTATTTTTCCCATGCCCTTTCGCAATTTCCTCTGATCTCGCCATTAATTGCTTGCCTATGCCTTTATGCTGGAAACTTTCATCTGACTTCTTTCCTATCTGGACTGCTGCTGAATATACATGAATTTCTCTTATTAATGCAGAGTCTTTTGTTATTTCCTCTCTTAGGATTTGTGAGGGGAATCTTAACCTGCAATATCCAAATAATATATCTGTTTCTTTGTCTTCTGCGGCTATGAAGAATTCTCTGCCATGTGAGGCATTATATTCTATAACCTTTATTCTAAGATTCTTTAGATCAATTTTTTTGTTTTGAATTGAATTTAATCCAGCTTCTCTGCATCTTATACAACGACATTTTATTCCTTTTTCTTTGCACAGTATCTCAACGTATTGCCTTAAATTAGTTCTGTCAACCCCCCCTGCTGTCATATAGGTAGGTATGTCGCGCTGTATTCTGGTGATCCTTACGAATTCAGGAAAGTATTTTTTCGCTTCTGCAATAATTTCAGCGGCTTCCTTTGTTTTTAAAGGACTAAACTTTCCGGCTTTCCATTCATCATACAATTTTGTTCCTTCCATCACCATGCACGGATAGATTTTCAGCATGTCCGGCTTGTAATCCGGGTTTTCAAATAATTCTCTTAACCCTTTCAAATCCATTTTCTTTGTTGTCAAAGGCAGTCCAGGCATATAATGCGCGTTGATTTTAAATCCCAAATCTTTCAGAATTCTTATTGATTCAATATTATCGGCAACTGTGTTTCCACGGTTGGTTGACCTAAGAACACTATCATAAATTGACTGTATGCCAAGTTCCACTCTCGTGCAGCCCAATTCCAGCATAATGTTTCCGTGATATAATTTTCCAAAATCACTTTTTGTTTCTATTGTAAGGCCAACACATCTTATTAAGGCAGTTTCATTTTCTTTCTGAATGTGTTTTAATGATAAAGGGGTTAAATTTTCTACTTTTATTTTATTCTGGATATTTTTTATTGCCCTGACATTTGCATTATCCAAATTTATTAGCTTTAATGAACTGCCGGCACTGTTGAGTTCTACAGTAGGGGGTGGGTGGAGGGCGGATGGTGTTGCATCATGTGCAATTATAAAGTTCCCTCCCTGATTATTTTCGTATTTTGAATTATAATTAAAAAACCACTCATCGACTTCTTCTTTTATTTTCAAATTACTTAAATCCAGATGCTTAATCTTTAGTAATTTAATCTGTATTGACTTGGTTCTTTTTTCCTCTTCGGAGATTATTCTTGGCAGCTCGAAGAAAATCTTGAATTTCATCATGTCTATGTTTCCATCGGCGTCGAAAAATAATCTTGAGAAGTCATTCATTGCTTTCAGCGCGTATTTTATGAAATATTCCTGGTACAGTTTTGGGAAAAATGTGAAAGTGCCTCCCTGAACAATAATTTCGGCCTTGTCAGGGACTTTTCCCATTGCGACATAGTGCTCGAGCCTGTTGAAAACTATCATGTAAGGGTCGTAGTTGCTTCTTATTGACCTTCTTGTTGACGGCTCTTTGCCGGTGTAGCTTTGCGGAACATCCCCGAATGGAGAGCCCGGACCTCCGGGACAATACGTGCACGGCCCTATTCCTTTCAAAGTGTGGGGGCACGGATAAGGCTCTGACATCAATGCAATCGGAGCAACTCCACTTATTGTCCGGACTGGCTTTAATGAAAGAAGCTTCATGAACTTTTTCCTGTCTTTTTCTGAAGCAGCAAAATATATGTCAGCGTTTTTTGGTATTTGGATTATATTTCCCTTAGACTTGTATTTATTCAGAATTTGAAGCTTAAGCTTATTTAGCTGGCGCTGTGTTTTTATGTTGCTTTTCTTAAGCTCCTTAACAATATCTTCACAAACCTGCCTGAAACTATCCATCAGCCACAGAACTTGTTTTCGCTATTTAAATGTTAAGTTCAATAAATTTTAGGGGATAAACCTAGTTTCAGTCAGCATTTCTACATGGGGACAATTTGTCCCTAGGTAGCTTCCAAGCTCTTCATCTCTTTTACGCAGTTTTTTCAGATAATCGGTGGGATTAACACTATCTGTCAAAGTTTGGACTATATCAACCAAAGAATTACCATTCATCTTTAAACCAAGTTCTTCCGATTTTCTTGTTTTGAAATACAACTAATGCATTTTCCCCATTCATTTTGAGTTTTAGATAATTAATTCCCTTATAAATCTTATGAGGAGATGTTCAGTGCTTAGTGGTTATTTGTAATATGGACAAGAAGTGTATAAAATTGAAAAGTTCGTTAAACTTGGCGTTTAACGAACTTCATAACTTGAAAAATACTTAGCAATAACCTTATACATTAACATCAGCTTTCCCCCTATTGCCCAGAAATTTAGAAATTTCAATCGCAACAGCCCCAAGGCTTGAGAGCAGAATTATAAAAAGAAACTCAAGGATGCTTATAGGCATAGTATCAAATATCTTGTTCATGAACGGAACGTATAATGTCAGCACAACTATGGCAAATGACAAAGCAACCGCACCAACCATCCACTTGTTTTTGAACAATCCCATTTTGAAAACATTTTTTGTCAGCGACCTGCACGCAAAAACTTCAAAGAGCCTGAACATTATGATTGTCAGGAACGCCATAGTCTGCGCTTTCACTAAGCCGTCTGCGCGGTAAAAATAAATGAAAACCAGCAATACAGCCACTACCATCACAGCCGGAAATAAAAATACATAATTTCCGATGTTCTTGTATATTGGCTCTTTTTGGTTTCTTGGCTTTCTGCTTATCACATCCGGCTCAGAAGGTTCCGCTGAAAGTGATATGGCGGGAGGGCCGTCCATTGCAAGATTTATGAGCAAAATCTGCGTCACAGTCAGAGGGAGCGGAATTCCCATTATTATTGAAATAAATATAATCAGCACTTCACCGATGTTGCCTGATATTAGGAATGCAAAATATTTTTTTATATTGTCATGAATCCCTCTTCCTTCCTCTACTGCATTTACAATTGATGCAAAATTATCATCGGTGAGTATCATTGCGCTTGCTTCTTTGCTTACATCTGTGCCTGAAATTCCCATCGCAATGCCGATATCTGCTTTTTTTAATGCAGGCGCGTCATTTATGCCGTCTCCAGTCATCGCAACAATGTGCCCTTTTTTCTTCAGCGCATCAACAATCTTAATCTTATGCTCCGGATTTACCCTGGCAAATATTGATATTTCCTCAACCAGAGAATCCAGGTTGTTTATCTCGTCAAGCTTCTCGCCGGTTATTGTTTTTCCCGTCAGCCCTATGTCTTTTGCAATTGCCTTTGCCGTTATCTCATGGTCTCCTGTAATCATGATGACCCTGATGCCCGCTTTTTTGCATTTCTCGATTGCAATTTTGACTTCCTCCCTAGGAGGATCAATCATTCCCTGCAGCCCGACAAATATAAGGTTTTTTTCAGGGTTTGAGTCAATAATTGTTTTGTAGGCAAACCCTAGCACCCTTAATGCCCCCTCTGCGAACTGCCGGTTAGTTTCAATTATCTCCTCCTTCATGCCGGTTGTCAGCTTTTTTATTTCTCCATTAAGGTAGACAGAATTGCAGAGTTTCAGGACAACTTCCGGAGCGCCTTTGACATAAGAAATATTCTCGCCGTGGTGCCCGTGTATTGTGGTCATCATCTTTCTCTCGCTTGTGAATTCTATTTCATCAACTCTTCTGTACTCAATGTCCAAATCTTCTTTTATCAGCCCAAGCTTGGCTGCGCTTACTATCAATGCCGCTTCCGTCGGATCACCTATAACTTTTCCTTCTTTTATCTCGGAATTATTGTTAAGTATTCCAATCCTTAAAAGAAGCTCAATTTCTTCAGGCGGAACCAGCTTGTTTTTGTAAAGAAATATTCCTTTTGTCCCATAGCCTACGCCGGTTGCATCTATAATTTTGCCGTTGACATATAATTTTTTCACAGTCACCTGATTGGCAGTGAGCGTGCCTGTCTTGTCGGTGCATATTACTGTAGTTGATCCGAGGGTTTCCACGCTTGGCAGCCGCCTTATGAGCGCATTTCTCTTCAGCATTTTTTGAGTGCCGAGGGCGAGGGATATAGTGACAACTGCCGGCAGGGCTTCCGGAATCGCGGCCACTGCCAGCGACACTGAAACAAGAAGCATATCAATCCAGTTAGAATGGCGGACCAGCATGCCGCTCATAAAAATGAGCGCTGCTATTATGAGGGTTATCGTGCCGATAAATTTTCCTAATTGGTTCATGTCTTTTTGAAGCGGAGTCGGCTCGGGCTTTACTTCTTCTAACATCGTAGCAATTTTTCCAATCTCACTCTGCATGCCTATTGCTATCACGACTGCTTTTGCCCTTCCGCTGACAACAATTGTGCTGGAAAAAACTATGTTGTGCCTGTCGGCTATGCTCGTTTTCTCCTCCAGCTGGGAGGCATTTTTCTTTACGGCCTGGGATTCGCCTGTAAGCGCAGCTTCCTGAGTCTGCAGATTGAAAACATCAATCAGGCGCGCGTCAGCAGGCACCTTGTCGCCTGTCTGAAGAATGATTATATCACCGACAACAAGTTCTTTTGCATCAATTTCTTTTTTTTGGCTGTCTCTGAGGACAGTTGCCCTTAAAGATGCCAGCTTTTTCAGCGCTTCTATAGCTTTTTCTGCCCTGTACTCCTCAAAAAATCCCAGCAGGGCAATGAGTATTATTATGGAGAAAATGACAATTGCATCAACATATTCACCCAGAAATGAGGAAATAACTGTTGCGGCGATTAAAATCCATACAACAATGCTTTTGAACTGGCTGATAAAAATTTCCAGCGGAGAAATCTTTTTTCCTTCTTTTAATTCATTGAATCCGTACTGCTTTAGCCTTTCATCTGCTTCCTGCTGAGCCAACCCATTATTTGAAGTATTTAATTCCCTCAATACCTGCTCTACGGGCTTGTTGTGCATGCTTTCACATGTAACTGCCGGTGTTACTTACATTGTCTTCTTTGGGCTTGTCGTTCATTTCCTTTAGTTTTATTATAAAATATTCCAGGCAGTCCAGGCCGCAGAAGCTGGCTTTTTTCTTGAAATCATCTGGGCCAAATATGATTGTGTAATTATTTGATTTGTAGAAATTCAGAGTGTTCGAGCAGGTTGCACATATTTTCTCATGCTCTTTCAATTTCTTTTTTATTTTTTCTTCCATTAATTTCTTAGTAGTTATGCCGCCGCTGTCCAGGTCGGACTTAAAACGCATCAATTCATCATAATCCAGCACGTCTATAATTTCTTCAAAGCGCCTGCTCATTTAATCCACCTCGTTTTATTTTGTTTTTTATAATTTTAATATTCTATTTTTTAATTTTTATGTAAATATTTTATTTCACTCTATCTTCAAATTTTAAATACCATCTATTTGATTGCTCATCATAGACAAAAATAATGTCATACTTTTTTTTTAAATCAAGAAATGCAATAATTGGCATGGGGATTGTAGTCTCAAAGCTAGAACCTCTCCTGTAAAGCTTCCTTTTGAATTCTGCCATTATACTTATTTATTTACTTAGTAAAATACTTATTTATAAGTCTTGTGGTTTGAAATTCATACTAAAAACAGAATTTACTTATTTTATTACTTATTTAAATACTTATTTAATTGAGGGGTGGCTTTGTCGTATCTTAATTAATTAATTTTTTTTGGTGGATATCGTAAGTTCTTGTGGATTTTTTGAGTGGTTATACAAATTATATATTGAAATATGCACTGTTTCCCGGTAATCCTGGTAAGTTTAATGTGAATGAATTAAACTAACTTAAGGAGTAAAATTGAATTAAAAAAGATTTTCAAGAAAAAAACCATTACGAATATGTTATCATAATTCCTTCATTAAATTTTCAACATCAAGCCTTTTGGTGTACATTTCAATATCTCCTTTTGCATCTTTCGGCCATTTGTTTCTTGGCCTGTCTGCATAAATTTCAATTCCGTTTCCATCCGGGTCGCTTATGTATATGGCTTCGCTCACTCCGTGGTCTGACAAGCCTTCAATTGTATAATTATGGTCCATCAATCGTTTTAATGCTCGTGCAAGCTCCTTTCTGTTCGGGACAAGAATTGCAAAATGATACAATCCGGTACTTCCTGGCGGCGGAGGATTTCCATTTTCGCTTTCCCACGTGTTCAATCCAATGTGATGATGATAACCGCCCGCTGACAAAAACGCAGCAGTAGTTCCGACTCTAGTCATTACTTCGAATCCTAAAATCTCCGTGTAAAATTTAACAGCTCTTTCCAGTTCGGCCACTTTGAGATGAACATGGCCTATGGTTGTTTTTGGGTCTAGAGTTTGATTTGTTTTAGTTCTGTTCATAAATATAATAATTAATTTGGATGTATAATAATTTAATGTTAAATTCATTGAATAAATTAAAAGAAAAAAACGCCGGGGCTGGGACTTTCAGATTAGCGGTTGTGTTAAGTCAGGCAACGAAGCTCATGCTTTGTGCTGCAGCCGCCAATAATTTTGAACCCAGATATCCTTTCGGAAATAAGCTTTCACTGGTAAATAAGTCTTCCAGGCTTACGCAGTACCAGGTTGTGCCATCCCGGCATCAAGAACCCGAATTGATTTTTTGTTATTTAAAAAATTATGCATTTTTTAAATTCCCAGAAATCAAAGATTTCTGTGATATACATGTTATCAAAGAAAAAAAATAAAAAGAAGAATTTACTTCTTTCCCATCTTACCGGTTCTTGCCATCTCGCAGTCAGGACATTTGCTTGATGCAATGTGCCCTACGCCAACAACTATCAATATAGCTGTATACCACTGGATGTTCCAGAAATTCCATTTACCGAGGTCCCTCAATAGGAACAAGACACCCAAAACTAAAAACAATCCTCCGCATATTGTCATACATTTTTTGCACATGCACATAATGTTATCACCTATTTGGAAATTGAATTGGGAGTATAAAAAGATTGCTGTTTATTAACCTTTAGGATAGCTTCCAAGAATCTTGAGAAATTCACATGAAGCTTCCATCTCACTTAATGCAAGCTTTACTTTTTCCTCTTCCAAGCCGCTTTCAAAGTCTGCATAGAAAGAATACTCCCATGCATTTTCAGGAACGGGCCTGGATTCCAATTTGGTCAGGTTTATTCCATGCTTCGCAAGCCGCTGCAGACAATTTATTAATGCCCCCGGATAATGCTTGGTCCTGAAAACAATGCTTGTCTTTTCCTGCTTAATATTTCTTGGAACATTATCACTATTAACAAAAACAAAAAACTTAGTGATGTTATTTTTTGCTGTTGAAATATCTTTTTCGATTACATCCAAATCATAAATTTTCGCGCAGAATTCAGATGCGACTGCTGCCTCTTCTTTCCTGTTTCTTTCTTTTACAATCTTTGCAGCTCCTGCTGTATCATATTCCGGTATTGGCTTAATATTGTTCTTTCTTATGAATTCCCTGCACTGCTCAAGCGCATGCGGATGTGAATAAACGAGCTTGATGTCTTTTATAGAATTTCCTCTGTGTGAAAGGAGATTATGCTGTATATCTAAATATATTTCTGCAATTACGTAAACATCCTGCTTCAAAAGCAAATCGCAGTTTGTGGCAACAGTTCCTGCTATAGTGTTATCAACCGGCACTACTCCAAATTCAGCTTTGTCTGATTTGACGGCCTCAAAAACTTCCTCAAATGTTTCAAACCCGATTGCATCTATCTTGTTTCCAAAATGCTTGTACACCGCTGCCTCGCTGTAAGCTCCTTTTATTCCCTGGTATGCGATTTTCATTGTTTCAGCCTATTATCTACATTAGTTAGTGACCGGACAAATTTTTTCTTTATGTTTTTTGAATATTTGTTGAATTTATTCATATCCTCGAATAATTGCCAGGTATCATTCTTCACGGTGTCTAAAATTCTAATTAAATCCCGATAGCCCCTTGTATCAATTTCCAGAGCAGATGCTTTCATGTCAATCAATGCCCTTCCGATAAAATGTGTTAAGACCAGAGATTTTGCAATTTCCTCATCATGCTTTTGAGGAGATGTTTCTATTACATTCAATAACTTGCTTTCCAGAAATCTCTTAATCTGAGAATATGCTTCATCTTTTATTCTTACCCTGCACAATACTATTTTTCTTCCTTCCAGCGAATCAGAGGCTGTATCAGGCCCAAACATGGGGTGTGTTGCCAAAATCTGTATATTTTTTGGAAGAATATTTTTCATTAATTTAACAGGATATTCCTTTACGGAGCATACGTCAACAACAATGGAGTTTTTTTTTATTAAATTCTTTATAGCTTTTAATGTAGTTTCCATTTCTGAAATAGGCGTTGATAATATTACAATATCCTTCTGGCAAGCCTCCCTTAAGGATGATTGAGTTGCATTATTTTGCCTGATTTCTTTGCTCTTGTCTGATTTGTTGTAAACATAAAACTCAAAATCATCCGAAAGATGATTTGCAATTAGTTTTCCGAATCTTCCAAATCCTATCAATCCGATTTTTTTAACGCCACATTCAACTTTAATCATCTGCTTTTGCTGCTCGATTCTTGAGCTTTGAAAGATTGAGTTAAAAACATTTGAAACAGAATTTATATCAAGCCCTAATTCTTTTGCTTTTCCAGATATTATTTTTAGTATTTCTTCCTCCCTTTTTTTATTAAATATAGGTAAATCCAGCTTTTCCTTAAATTTTGCAATATTTTTTACCAATTCTTTTCTTCTGGAAAGTAGTTTAAGTATTTCTTCATCTAATCTATCAATATCTTTTCGAAATTCATCAATCAAACTTATCACCATTTTGCGCTCTTTGCCCAAGGTAATGGTCGCACAAAACCAATGCAGCCATTGCCTCGACAATTGGGACGGCCCTCGGCAAAACGCACGGATCGTGGCGACCTTTTGCTGCCAGTTTTACAGACTTTCCTTTAATATCGACAGTGTCCTGCTCTTTTTGTATTGTTGAGGTAGGCTTGAAAGCAACCCTAAAAATTATTGGCATTCCGTTTGAAATTCCACCCTGGACTCCGCCTGAATTGTTTGTTTTTGTTGCAACTTTTCCGTTTTTCATAACAAAAGCATCATTGTGCTGGCTTCCAAACATTTTAATTCCTTCAAACCCGGAACCGATTTCAAATCCTTTTGTTGCATTAATACAAAGCATTGCCTTTGCCAAATCAGCTTCCAGCTTATCAAAAATTGGCTCGCCCAGCCCAATCGGAACATTTCTGACAATGCATTCAATGATTCCCCCTACAGAATCGCCGCTATTTTTTGCATCTTCAACAAGATTAATCATTTGTTTTGCTGCATTTTTATCTGGGCATCTGACTATATTTGAATCCACATCTTTCTTTGAAACTTTTTCAGAGTCAATTTCAGCTCTGATGTCTTTAATTTGCACTACATAAGCAATGATTTCTATTCCAAATCTTTCATTAAGAATTTTGTATGCAATCGCGCCCGCTGCAACATTTCCTGCAGTCAATCTGGCCGAACTTCTTCCCCCTCCTAAAGGATCCCTTATCCCAAACTTTTTTTGCATTGTAAAATCAGAATGGCTTGGCCGAAAAGCTGCAGCAATATCCTTGTAGTCCTCTTTTCTAAAATCCTTGTTGAAAATTATCATGCTGATTGGAGTTCCGGTTGTCTTTCCATTGAAGACTCCGGATAAAATTTCAACTTTATCAGGCTCTTGCCGTTGTGTTGTGACTTCACTTTGTCCTGGAGCGCGCCTGTTTAATGATTTTTGGATGTAATCTTCATTTAATCCTAGCATCGGAGGACAGCCATCTACTACGACTCCAATTGCCTTTCCATGACTCTCTCCCCAATTCGTTATCTTGAATAGTTTTCCAAATGAATTTCCTGGCATGATTCCACCTTTTTGATTTGATTTTTATTTTAGACTTGATTATTTTTTAATATATTTTCAAATTTTTCCACAACTTGGCTTGGGCTAATATGCGAGGTTTCAATAATTGGTGCGCTAAAATTTTGGGCTTGGTGCCGTAACAATTTTAACCAATTTTTCATTTCTTCGCTGGCAAGCCCTGCTTGTTGTCGTTCATCGATGAGCCTTTTTATCATTATGTCCTGCTCGCAGTCGATAAGTACAATCTGATAATTTTTAAAGTTTTGTTTTTTAAATCCTTTTTTTATGAATTTTAAATTCGCCTGGCCATCCATAATTATGACTTCTTTTCCGGGATAGCCGTTAACCATTTTACCTATCCATTCATAAGTCTTAGACCGTTGCCAGTTTTCTCCGGAGCCATATTTTTTAATCATATCTTCAGTTGATGGAACACCAATTGAGTCGAACTTTACAAATTCCCAATTGCTTTTATTGGAATGTTTTTCCTTTAAATCAGAAAGCAAAGTGGTTTTACCAACCCCGGAAGCTCCAGTTAGCCAAATAATATATTTTGTTTTATCCATTGGTTATTTATCCATTTTTTTACTTAATTCTTTTTCCATTTCCTTAAATCCTGGATTAATTCCAGTCCATAATTCAAACTGCCTTACTGCTTGATAGATAAGCATCCTGTCCCCGGTAATTGTCCTGCATCTCTTTTTTTGTGCAAGCTTAATAAGTTTTGTAATAACCGGCTTGTAGACAACATCCATGACCATTTTTCCTTCCGGCAATTCATCTTCTTTTAATGCGCATCCATCTTCAAATGGGCTCATTCCCAAGCTGGTTGTATTAACTATTATCTCATTTTGCCTTGTTAATGATTTTATATTTTCCATTTTGTCGAAATCAACATTAAATTCATCCGCAATCTCTTTGGCCTTGTCCTCTGTCCTGTTAACAATTGTAATATCAGCTCCTTCTTTTTTTAATCCATAAACAACAGCCCTTGCAGCTCCGCCTGCTCCGATAACCAAGACTTTTTTATTGTTTGGATTTAATTTTTCTTTTAGTGATTCAACAGCACCATAATAATCAGTATTGTAGCCTATGATTTTCCCGTTATCATTAACCAAAGTGTTTACAGCTCCAATCTCATCTGCAGTTTCATCTACATTATATATTAGGCTGATTATGCTTTCTTTGTGCGGAATTGTAACCGCAGCGCCTTTGAAATTGAAGCTTTTGAAATTTTCCATGAAGCCTTTTAATTCATTTGAGGTCACCTTTAATGGAACATATACAAAATTCAGATTGTTTCTTTCGAAGTTAGGATTATGCATGTACTTTGACATTGAATTCTCGGCAAATTCCCCTATTATTCCAATTACATCAGTTTGCGGATTGATTGAATCAAAATGATAAAGATTTTTCATTTCTTCTAAAGTAATTTGCCCTTCGGCAGATTCTTTATTTTTTCCTATACTGCAATAGGTAATAACCGAGCCAAACTTTGGAGCCAATATCCTTGAAATCTCCCCTTTTTGCCCCATGCAAAATGCAATTAAATTATTTTTATTTTTTAGTAAGTCAAATATTACAAAATTATCATTGATAGAATTTGCAGTTGTTACAATCTTTATCAAATCAGGATTTAACTTGTTGATTTGACTGCAGATTGATTCCAGCTTTTCCAGCGACGGAGTTCCTTTAAAATCATGATGCGAAATTATTATTTTTGACGATTTTTTATTTTTAATAATGCTGGTAACAATTTCCGATCCAAATTCAACATCAATAAAATCTGCTTCAAGGCCGATTGCTTTGCTTAGCAATGCAAATCTTTTTTTCTCTTTTCCTTTGAATAAGCCTCCAAACGCAACTGGCCTGCAAGTAACAATCATTTTTTGTTTTTTATCTCTCATTAATACACTAATTTTATTTTCATCAATATTCTTAATAAAATCCAGCCTTAACTCTGTTAAATCTACAGATTCTGCTTTCTTAATATCATCAATTGAGTCTTGGACATTATCTGCCGCTATCACAGCGCATATTTTTGTTTTTATCGGCCGCTTCTGGATTAATTTTATTATCATCTCGGCTGCCTGCAACGGCGTTTCATTGCTTGTCTCAACTGCAAAATCAGAAGCTTTATGGTATAGTGGAATTCTTTTTGCCAAGACTTCATCAATTTCGTCAATAAATGATTTTTTTCCGGTTAACGAAGGCCTTTGCTTAGCTCCTTTTATCCTGTTGGAAAGCACGCTTACGTGAGCCCTAAGCCAGAATACAGTTCCGTTTTTTCTTAATAATTCAACATTATCTGGATTTTCAACTATTCCTCCGCCGCAATCTATTATTACTCCATCTACATCTTTAAGATTTTCAATTATTTCATTTTCAGCTTTCCTGAATTCACTCCATCCATATTTATCTATAAAATTTCCTATTGGCATTCCAACCTTCTTTGAAATTTCCTCGTCTGTACTGATTACATTCATTCCTGTTAGTTCAGATAATTCTTTTGCTGTTGAAGTCTTTCCAGCCCCCCTGTATCCAATCAAAACAATATTTTTTGATTCTTTTGTTTGGATTCCAATATCATTTATCTTGTCAAAAAATTTGGGAAACGATTTTTTGACTGAATTTGGATTTTTTATTTTAATTCCTGGAATTCTTAAGCCCGCAATTGCAAAGCTCATTGCCATCCTATGGTCATTGTGGGAATCTATGATTGCCGATTTGAATTTTGAATTACTTTTTGAATTTTTAATTATTAATCCATCATTTTTTGTTTCTATATCCGCCCCTAATTTTCTTAATTCATTTGCAGTATCATTAATCCTGTCAGATTCTTTGAATTTAAGATTTCCGATATTTCTTATTCTTGTTTTACCGTCTGCAAATAATGAAACTGCAGCTAATGTTTGGACAGAATCCGGCATTGAACTCATATCTACATCAATTGATTTAATTTTAGTCGGTCCAGTTATTTTAATTGAATTATTATTAATTACAACTTTACAGCCCATTTTCTCCAATACCCTAAAAAATCCAGATTCAGGCTGCTTTGATTTGAAATCTAAATTATTTATTTTAACAGTACCTGGAACTATTGCAGCTGCCGCTAAAAAATAATTTGCTGAAGCCCAGTCTGTAGGTATTGGATATTCTCGTGGATTGTATTTTTGCCCAGATTTGATTTTGAACGAATTATTTTTTCTTTCGACCTTAACTCCAAAATCATTCATTAGATTAACAGTTAAATCAATATATTCTGAAGAGACAATCTTGCTTTCTATATTTATTTCAACACCTTTCTTTGCAAAAGGCGAGATTAGAAGCAAAGCGCTGATATATTGGCTGCTTATGTTTCCTTTGATTTTTGTTTTCCCGCCATCTAAATTGCTGCCGTTAATTGTTAACGGGGCATTTCCATTTTTTGAGCTGGATTTTATTCCCAAATCATCTAAGCTCTGCAGTAATTCTGAGATGGGCCTTTCCTGTATTCGTTTGCTTCCGGTAATCTTCGTATTTCCTTTTGCGATTGCAGAAAAAGCAGTTATAAATCTAAGAAGTGTTCCAGAATCGCCGACATTAATTTCATTTTTTGCTGAATTTAATTTTCCATTTGTGCCTTGAACGGTTATTTCATCCCCATTTTTTTTTATTTTAATTCCAAATTGTTGAAGTGCTTCTATTGAATTGTTAATATCCTCATTATCAGGAACATTTCTCAGAACAGAAGTCCCATTTGCCAAAGCGCAGATTATCAAAAGCCTGTTTGCTATGTATTTGCTGCCGGGAATGAAAATATCTGCATCAAGCTTTGAAACAGGAATTATCTCAATCATTTTTGCATTCTTGAATTGCTTTTTCCACAATGCTTGCTTCAACTTCAAACGAGAAATTATTATCTTTTGATTTTGCTTTTCCGATTTTATCAATCATTACGAACCTTGGCTTGTTGCCTTTTGATTTTTTATCTGATTTCATAAGTTCCATAATCTTTGAAGTACTTAAACTTGAATCAATTGCGGGAAATCCAAATGTTGCAATCATTTTTTTTATTCTTTCCTCTTCATCTTTCTTCAGACTATTTATCATAACGGAAATTTTAGCTTCAACAAGCATCCCATGAGCTACTGCAAAACCGTGCTTCATCCTGTAGTTATTGTAAGATTCAAGCGCATGGCCGTACGTGTGCCCAAAATTAAGTATTTGCCGAAGGCCCAGCTCATGCGAATCAAGCTCGAAAACCTGCTTTTTTAATTCGATTGAGCGCTTGATTATATGCTGTAAAATATCCTTTTTTCTTTCCAGAATATCTTTGCTGTGTTTTTCCATGAAATCAAATAGATTCTTATCTTGTATAATTCCTTGCTTTATAATTTCCGCTAAGCCGCTTTTGAACTCGTCATCTGATAATGTTTCCAAAAAATTCATATCAGAGAATACCGCATCGGGCTGGTAAACTGTTCCAATCAAATTTTTTCCATGTTTTGTATTTATGCCGGTTTTCCCGCCGATGGATGAGTCGGCCATCGCCAATAAAGTTGTGGGAACATGAATTATTGGAACTCCCCTGTTAAAAGTTGAAGCAACAAATCCTGACAAATCTCCGATTACTCCGCCGCCGACTGCTACAATTAAACTGTCTCTTCCAAATTTATTGTCCAGCAGATTGTCCTCTATTTCTTCTTTCATCTCTCTTGATTTGCTTGGTTCTCCTGAAGGAACGGTTATAAAAAGCGGGTTTAGATTGCTTAGAACTTTGCTAATCTTTGGCTTGTGCAGCTTGCCTGTGTTCTCGCCCATTATAACTGCAATTTTTTTTCCTGCGTGATATTTTTTGATAAATTCGGCCAACTCATTTAAGATAGAGCTTCCTACAAAAATCTGGTAATTATATTCCTTTGATTTTATTTTCGCGTTTATTGTTTCCATACAACCTTTTTCTTTACAATATCCTAAAAAATCCCTTGGATTTTTGGGAACTTGAAAATCTTTGATTTTCAAGTAAAAGCTTGACCAATATGAACTCGTCAAGCTTGGAAGGGCATAAAGCCCTTATTTTTCTTGTTTTATTTTTTATCTATTTTTATTTATTTTTTAATTGAATTTTTTCTTTAATATATTCATCCGTGTTGAATTAGTTTAATTTCCTTCCTACGGCTTCACATATCGGCCTTAACTCTTCCATTAGTTTTGCTAATTGCTCAGGATACAATGATTGCGCAGCATCACTTAATGCTTTCTGGGGGTTTGGATGCGCTTCAATTAACAGCCCATCTGCCCCTGCTGCAACTGCTGCCTTGCTCAATGGTGGAACTAAATCCCTATTGCCGGCAGCATGGCTGGGGTCAGCTATAACTGGCAAGTGTGTTAGGTTTTTTAGGATTGCAATTGCCCCAACATCTAAAGTGTTCCTGTAAGCTGTCTCGAATGTTCTTATGCCCCTTTCGCATAATATTACATCAGTATTTCCGTGGTATAATATATATTCAGCTGCCATTATAAATTCATTAATTGTCGCTGCCATTCCTCTTTTTAATATAACTGGCTTGTTTATCTTTCCTAATTCTTTTAACAAATCATAGTTCTGCATATTTCTTGCTCCAACCCTTAAGACATCAACATACTCTGCTGCAATAGCAACATCTCGAACATCCATAACTTCCGTTTCTGTTAATATTCCTGTCTTTTCCTTAACTTTTTTTAATAGCTTTAATCCTTTTATACCTAAGCCCTGAAAATCATACGGCGAAGTTCTTGGCTTGAAAGCCGAAGCCCTCATTATCTTTATATTTAATTTCTTTAGCATCTCTGCAGATTCCATTATCTGCTCTTCTGATTCAATAGAGCATGGCCCTGCAATCATTACCACGTCTCCATTTCCTATCGAGACGTTTCCTACTTTAACTACAGTCTTTTGGGCTTTATGCTCTTTGCTGGCTAATTTGAATGGCTTTAGAATTCTGACTACGCTTTCTACTTGGCTAAATGAACTGAAATGATTTGCAATCTCATCAGTGACGTTTCCTAATACGTGAATCACCGTTCTTTCTATTCCATCGAACTCAACCGGCTTTAAATTCCGTTCTTTTATCTTATTTGATAAATCACTTATTTCTTCCTTTGAAACATTTGGTTTTAGTACGATTATCATTGTTTCTAGGCAAGGATACTACACGCTTTGCGTGTAGAGGAATTGCCTTGCCGTCCTCCATAAAGTTTTTCTAACATTTTGATTTTAAATTGAGTGCGCAACGAAATTTGGCGCGCGCACTCAAAAATTTTTCA
>DATDZA010000015.1:0-2379 GCA_035288865.1 Candidatus Nanoarchaeia archaeon | reverse complement strand
CTTTTCTTAAGCCCAAAATTAAGTTTATTCAATAGCGGCACAAAAAGATTTCCGATTGCCAATGCCAAAGGCAAGTCATGTCGTGGAATATAAGCATGCAATATAATAAATAATACTGCAACCAAAATGCCGTAAATCATCCTTTGCTTTCTTTGCATTGGATGCGTTTTTGGCTCTATCAGCATGTACATTGAGAAGAAATAAATAACTCCGCCGTTTATTATTGTTGAATAAATATCTGGAAGTTGCGCTCCTTGATATAATTCAATGATTGAATTAATTAAATAATAGCCAACCAAAAAGCTTATCGCCAGATCAAGCATTCTCAATCTCCAGATTATGAAAATGCCGAAAATCAAAACCAGAATTAAAGGCGATGAAATCCACCATGTATGCGCAGCGCCGAATATCACCGAAACAAGCAAAACACCAAAATTGGCAGGATTAAAAATATGCTTTTGCCGTATTTTTATCAAATGCTTTGACAATATTGCAATTGCCCCTGCCAAGACATAGATATGCCATTGCAGGCTTTGGGTCAGTAATCCGCCGATAAACAATCCAGAGATTAAGGCACTTTTTGGGAACTCCAATGTTTTTGACTTGAAATATTCAATCAGCAAATCCAAAAGTGCTGTTGTAATCACGGCAATAGCCACAGGCAGCAGTGCTTTAATCCCAAAACCATAAAAAAATGCGCTGACCAGATTCAAAACAATAAGAAATAAAATCATGTATTGGTAGACTGTAAATTTATTAATTAAAGATTTAATATTCAATTAAAACACCTTTTTATTTTTTTCTAGTCCTCTGGCTTCCGCCTGTTTTGTAAATATTATACCTGCCCTTTGCCTTCTGGCTTGCTTTCTGCTCGGGAAAGACTTCATAGACATTGCCTTCGTCAAAGCCGCAATTACTGCATTTAATCGCCCTTATATTTAAGTAACTGTAAAATTTGACATTCTTAGAACCGCACTTTGGGCATTTGTTCATTTGTGTATTCTTAATCCAGAAGTTTATAAATTTGTTGTTTAGCAAAATTCAGGCGGCTCGCTAAACTAATGCCAAATCAAAGATTTGAAGAAATAATAAAAAGGCGGGCATAAGATAAAACGTTGGATGTCAACCCCAAAATCTTTCCTGTGATTCAATGAAAGAATGTAATTCTGATAAGCGATTAGAAGCTTCATTAATTTTACCACGTATTTTCCCTTTATCACATTTTCTTTTTCTGCCAAAGGTAGCAAGCCTAAAATTCTGCATATAGGTTTGTGCAACCTTTTCAAGTTTACTAGGTGACAAGGTTTCGCCAGCAAATTGTAAATCATATTCAGTCATCATTCTGCCAGTTTCCCTGCTTAAAGGAAGTTGCTCGTCTTCATAATGTTGAAAATCAAGTTTGGTTAATTCATCTTTAGTTCCCTTTAAGGCATCATTTGGAATAATGCCACCTCTTATAAAAATTCCACCTTGAGCCACTACCAGAGCTGCATTTAAGAGGACGAGATATCCATTTAATTGTCTACTTTTATGAGCTGCACCAGCAGTCAGACTGACTAAATCTGTTCCAAAAAATCTGTCTCCTTGCCCATCCCTCCTCATATTATCAATAGTGTGCTGGCTAAGTTTGGAACGGTCTTCTAGATTTAGACAAAACACATAGTCAAATTCTCCTTCTCCAAAAAGTTTGGGCAAATCTGTATAACTGCCATGTACTCTCCTTCCGGGAGATTTTTCTAATGTAATCGTATCTGTATCAACGTTAATGTATTCTACAAAAGGTCCAAATTCTGTTCCCAATAATGTTCCTAATGTACCGACTCCACCACCCATATCTAGAATTTTCAAAGGTCGATTCAATGTCCCTTGACTATCAAGGGTTTCTAATTTTTTCCATATTCCTGCTTTTTCAATTGCAACGATATATATTCTATTAAAATCTGGCAATTTTACTAAATCGTCATATGAAATTCTATCTGTAAGTGATGTTCTATATTGCATATTAAAGGGGATTGTATGGAAGGTATTTAAATCTTTCAGTTTTTAACCACTCATAAGACATAACACCATAACCACGTCCGCCTTTTAGTATTCTCGCCGCCTGAATTTTTTCGCTCTGCTCAAATCCGTTGCACTTTCGCTTCGCTCGGGTCGCTTAACAGCTACGCATATGTTTAGCCTGACATTGAAATTAATTTCACATATTAAAAATACAAAAAGAATTAACTATAAACTTTCTTTAAATTATTTTCTCTCCTGTGTCTTTTTTTATGATGTGGATGACATTCACAGGGCACGAATCTGCTGCTTCCTTGTTTAGTGAAAAGTCTTTTTCCTCAATGTCAAGCTCCTCCCATTCATCATCCCTTTTCTTGCAGC
>DATDZA010000014.1:0-3791 GCA_035288865.1 Candidatus Nanoarchaeia archaeon | reverse complement strand
TATGCCATCTGGTTTTAGCTTCCCTATTTCTTTTAAAGAAACGTCACATGGCAAAATTTCAGAATAAACGCCAAATTCCCTGATTCTGCGTGCAATTAAATGCGCATACTGCGCGCCGAAGTTAAGGACGAGTATCATTTTAAGTACATATCAAATCCAGCTTGCCCATTTCAAGCGCTTTCTTTATCTCTAATCCTATTCTTTCACCATAGCTTATAGAGTAGCCGTAAAGATAGCCAGAGTAAGGAGTGAATAAAGTTCCCGGGCTGCCTGGAATGCGCATGCTGACATCAAAAATAACAATGTCTTCCTTTCCTTCTTCTGCAACAACAGCTCCTTGCAGCGCAAATGGGCCGATAATGCCAACAGAATGGTGCTTTTTAGCTGCAGCAACAAATCTCTCTCCCATTTCAAAAACTTTTTCAAGCAATGACTCTTTGATTGTAACGGTGTAATGTCCCGTTTCAATATATTTTGGCTTTATATGGTTTAAAACTTCCAATTGCTCTGCTGCAGGCAATCTTAAAATTCCGTCAAGGTTTGTCTGCCTTCTTGTATCTGTTCCCATCAGCTCCAATTCATCATTTAAGGGGCTGTAGAAAAAGTTGAAATTGACATGGGCACCAATGATATATTCTTCAATAACTGCTTTATTTAAGTCTGTTTTTTTTATTATTTTTTTATTTATCAATTCTGTTGATTTTTCCCTGTAATCCCTGTAGCTTGAACACAAAAAGAAAGCCCTTTCATATCCTCTTTTCGCTTCTGCTACTTTTACAATAACAAGCCTGTCTATCTTTTTCGGTTCTTTGAATATTTTTGGAGTCCTTATTCGTGCTTTTTCAAGCAAAAAGTATTGGTTTTTTGGCACGTCTCTTTCTTCTAATTTCACCATGTCCCTTGTGCCGTAGATTGGAACCATAAATTTGCTTTCAATGTCCTTGAAATTGCAGTAAACCCAGAAATACCTATTGTGGACAAAAAGGGTATTTCTTTTCCTTAGCTCTTCCTGCACTTCTTTCTTTGTAATGTCAGAAAATTTGTTTACAACAATGACCTCATCAACAAAGCCGATGCCTTCCCTTCTTTTGTAGTATTTTGCGTATGTTTTTTCCCTTCCCTTTTGCGCAACAACAACTGTTTTGAAGCCATGGGAATGAGCGCCCCTGCAGACATCCAAGGCAGAATGGCCACCAAGCACTCCTATGGTTATGTTTTTGTGGTCATAATTTTCCAGCAGTTTTGAGATTTGCTTTTGTGAAATCATTTTTTGAATTTTTTATCAGTTTTTTTTAATTTTTATTTATTTTTTCTTTCATATTATAATTTTTCATTTGATATCATAAATTATCAATTGATATTTAAAATTATCACTTATTAGCGTCTGCCAAAGATTTGTTGAGATTTGCTTTCGGGAAATCATTTTATGAATACCAATTTAAGCTTGTTTTTAAATCCCTTGTTCGAGATTTTTCTTGTCAAATTTCAAATATTAAATCAGATATAAAAACAATATTTTATGTATTTGAGTTCAATCTCTTCATTTCAGCCCAGCACCTTCTTCAACTGGTTTGTCTTAATAGCATTCTTTATTTCAATTGCAATCCTTCTTCCTGTTGACATCGGTATATTATATTTTAACCAAGTGTATGGGCTGCCTTCGATGAATGGGTTTGTGCCTGCAACTATCCTTGCTGATATTTCGAAGACATAAATCTCTTCCTCTGGAGTCAAAATTGTTTCCAAACAGAATGGGCCAAACAATCCGGGTGGAGCTAGTTTCTTTGAAACCTCAACAACTTTCTCTCCCATTTCAATCAGCCTTGGCAAGAATGACTCCCTTACAACAACAGGTATGTTGCCGACAATCACATAGCTTGGGTCAATCTTCGGCAGAACTATCTGGTCTCTTGCAGATATCCTTCCCAAAGAATCAACATTGCTCTCGTACCTTATGTCGCATCCCATTATCTCTATTTCATTTGTAAGGGAAGAATAAAAGTAATGTATGAACAATGGCACCCCAATTATGTATTCCTGTATTATATATTTTCTCAGCTTGTAAGGCTTTATCTTTTTATTGAAGTCCTTTTCATTCTTTGCAAGAAAATAGCCCTTGCCCCCTTCTGCGCCCATAAACTTGGCAATGACGAGCCTGTCAATGTCCTTTGGGCTTTTGAACAATAAAGGCACTTTAAACCCGGAATTCTTGAGCCACTGCCTTTCCAGGTACCTGTCAGATTCCCATTTCAAAATCTTCTTGTTGCCATAATACAAAACCTTGAGCTTTTCAACCCCTTCATAACCCATGTAAGTCACAAAAGAGCCGTGCGGTATTATTATGGCATTCTTTTTGATAAGCTCGTTTTGTATTTTTGGAAAGTCCTTGTAAGAACTGATGCTTATTATTTCATCTGCAGAATTAAACATATTGTAGGGCCTTTCAGAGCCTTTTTTGCACACAGCAATTGTCTTGAAGCCTTCATCATGCGCTCCCTTGAATATCTGCAATCCAGAATGAGATCCAATTGTTGCAATCTTGTATTTGAGTTGCGCCATATCATAGGATAGAGCTTTATGTATATAAATTTTACTACCAATAGGATAAACAATACAGTTATTTGCAATATGGAAAAGAAATTTAAGGAATATTTAAAAATAAATAAAAGGATTAATAAAGAAATCAAGTGTAAAGATTTACTTTTCCAGGTTTTCCTGAAGGTGCATGATATGTCCATGGAATGCTCTTCAAAATCGGCGGAACCTGTTCCCTAGGTACCGAAGGTGACCAAAAATTTCTTTGCCATAATCTGGGATTATTTTTAATTGGTTTAGAGTTGTCTACTGGAAAGTCTAAGTTAATTCTTTTTTTAGGTTCTAAATCATAAGGTCTTTTCACACCTTTGACTCTTGCTCTTGTTTGTGGTTCTTCGTTTGAATGGGGTCTTGAATATCGCGGCACTTCCAAGTCCACAAACTCTGTGAAAAAAACTTGTGATAAATAAGGAGGTGTGTAGATGTCTAGATACAAATCAACATAAGCTTGTAACGAAATTGGTGCTCTTCTAATATATGGGATTTCTGGTCTTGCACTCATCATATCTACTTCATGTCCAATTCTTCTGTAAGTTTTTGGTTTATGGTGGTTGTCCGTTACTCTTTTAATGCGCCTGATAAATCTTCTACCATTAAACTCTCTCTTTACAATAAAATCTGGAGTTCTTACATCTCCTTCCTGAAACCAAGCAGTAGTTTCTTCCCTTAACATATGTGTGTGCCACATATCTTCTTTGAATCTACCATACTCCCACCAATATGTTGTTGTAGGTTTTTGTACAGATGGATTTATATCACCTTTTTCTTCTAAAATTTTATCAATACTAAAGTCAGAACGTCCATCATCCTCTGGCATATAAGATTCTACGAGTTCTTCAAAAGGACTTTCATCTAATTGTGCAGTTGGCATTTAACAAAGTTTGGATTAAGTATTTTTAAATGTTTCTTTTTTAGCATTGAATAGTAACAAATTATTTTTATTTCATAATTTATATCCAAAACATTTAAATAAAAATCCCATTTTGCTTTCAGTTATGGCAAGACAGCTTAGCCCTTCAAACATTGCAGTCATAGGAATGGAATGGGGCGATGAGGGCAAGGGCAAAATCATAGATTTTCTGGCTGAAAAGGCAGATGTTGTTGCTCGCTTTAACGGCGGCAACAATGCAGGGCATACAATCGAGGCTGATGGCAAAAAAATTGTTCTTCATTTAATACCTTCAGGAGTAATGCAC
>DATDZA010000013.1:0-4315 GCA_035288865.1 Candidatus Nanoarchaeia archaeon | reverse complement strand
GCAAATTTCTTTCCTTTTTCATCAAGATTTATTCCAATCAAAGAAATTGTTATGCCTTTGCTTCTTGCCATTGACACTTCTTCCAAAGTTAATTTTTCAGGCTCATCGCCTTTTGTTGGCAGGGCGTCGGTTATTAATATAAGATGTTTAGTAATATCCTCGCTTGGGAATATTTCAATTGCTTTTTTTATTGTTGCAGCAATGTCTGTTTCTTTTGAAGCCTTTATCCTTGTAATCTCTTTCAGCAATCTTATAAAATCTGAAGTGGGCTCGACTACCTCTTTTATTTCAGAGCCAAAAACAATTAATCCAACTTTATCTCGTTCATTTATTGCCTTATAAGCCAAAGCTATTCCTGCTTTTTTGCACGCTTCGATTTTTTTTCCTTTCATTGAGCCTGAAGCATCGAGGCCATAAATTATATAGGTCTGGCCCCTGCTTTGCTTTTCGAAGACCTGAAGGTCTTTTCCGTCAAAATTTCTGTGGCCGCGCCTTAATGCGAGCTTTACGGATTTCTTTAATGCAATATCACGATATCGGTCTCCTTTTTTATAGATTCTTGAATTTTCCTTTTCACCGTAGATAAAAATTTTTTTGCTTATTTTTTCCCCAATGATCCCTTTGGGAACAATCTTGTCGAGCTCTTCAAAATAAAGCACTAAAGAAGCAAGCTCAATTCCTTTTTCTGACAATGAGTTGTCTTTTTCCAACAATCCTTCGTCCTTCAACTCTTTGATTTTTTCCTGGATTTTTTCTTTTAACTCGCGCTGGAATTCTGGAATGCCTATATTTTTCTTCACGTAATCGGGCTCGTATCCTGAAACCAGCCTGATTATTGACTCGCCATAAATCTGTTTTGCAAGTGTATAATTTTTAACCAGCTGCTCGAACATTAAATCCGGAGTGAAAGAAGACATGCCCTGATTTATAGCGTCGCTGATTAACTTGCCGGAATCAATTGTTTTCTTGTCGTTTTCTAGAACAGAATGCATTAACTTGTCTTCGAGCTGCTGGAATGCGAGCTTTCCCGATAATTCCTCTGCTTTGCTGAATTCTTTTAATTCAACGTCCTCGCTACCGGTAATCACTGCTTTCTTGCTCTTCCAGCTCGCTCTGCCATTTTGCAGATTCTATATTCTTGTGGAATTGTTCTTTAAGATAGTTTTCAACAGTCTCGAGATATCTGACAGACGGCTTCAGCCTTATTCTATGGGATAGCACAGAAACAATAACATCTTTTATGTCCTCAAACTGCACATTTTTTCTTCCTTTTAATAATGCATTTGACTGCGATCTTTCATATAATCCAATTGAAGCCCTTACGCTTGGCTTTTTCTCAAGATTTTCATCATCCCTCAATAATCTTATGAAATAAACAATAAGATTAAGCAGATCATCGCTGATATTTGCCACCTTTTCGCTCTTTGCCAAAATTATTTTTTTTTCTATTTCGTTTGTTTCAGGATAATTCATGTAAACAATGTCAAACCTGTCCAACAATACATCGCTTAATTTTTCCGTTGAAGAATCTTCAGGATTCATTGTGCCTATGAAAATAAAATTAACATCAAAATCTATGTCATAAGAGCCTATTGTTGCCTTGCCCTCTTCAAGAACTTGAAGCAGCGCATTCTGCAATTTCTCCGGGCACCTGTTTAACTCGTCAAAAAATAAAATCCCGTTATTTGCCTTGAAAATTTTTCCTGGTGTGAACGCTTCCAAGCTTAAAGGCCCGAATTTTAACGCTTTAATGGGGTCAATGTCTCCCAATAAATCCTCAACTGTCAAATCAGGAGAGCCCTGGATCCTGACAAATCTTCTGCTTCCTTCCAGTTTAACTGTTTTTGACGATTTTTTCTGCTTGCATGAAGGGCAAACTAAATTATCAGGAGTGCAATGGTAATCACAGTCTTCAACGACATCAATAGATGGCAATAGTTTTGCTAAATTCTTTGCTATTGTTGTCTTTCCTATGCCTGGAGGGCCGACTATTATGATATGCCTGTTAGTCAATAATGCTGATTTTATTCCCTGTTTTGCAGATTCCTGACCGAGAATGTCAGCAAAAGGGTCTTTGTTTTTCAGGAATGTTTCCCTTAATTGTGTGCTTAGCATTTTAAGTTTATAGAACACAAGGAAATGGATAAATGGTTTATAAAAGTATGGGTACTACGAAATATGCAATAGAAATCTATTTAATTGAATTCCGATTACTTTATTTAAGGCGGGTGGTATAATCAGTTTAGATAAACTTACTTCAATAATTGCAAAAACTAATTTTGATGAAAAAGGATTAGTTGAAACGCCTTCAGGAATTCTTGTGCCAGCTTATGTGGGAAGCCAACTAGGTTTTAATGATCCTGGAAAATATTATCTTGATAACTTTTTTTATCCACGCTTGAGAGAAATAGGAGTATTGCCTTTGTGCCCTTTTCAGGCGTGCGGAGAATATCTTGGTCCAAGGCCCAGCCCTGAAGAGAGTTTTCAAAAACATCATGATTACTGGAAAAGATTTAACAAGTTAATTGGACCGATTAATTACGAGACTTTGATGCCCCATTCCCTCTTCATGATTGCAATATTAGACGGGGCTCATTCTGTAGATGATGGAGTTGCAGCGGAGATTTCACATTTCGCAACAAAATACGGAACTGAAAGAATTGCAATTGGTATTAGAAGCGATTTCAGACTCGCAGAAAATATGGCTGCGCATATTAACCCAGCGGTTAGCTATTTTCTTGACGATGGGCCATACAATGGCCATTTTTTCTATGGACCCGGAGCTTATCAAAGCTCTTTTGGTCATACAAAGGAATTGGCTGATAAACTAAGAGAAAGACCTACGATATTAGTCTAATCAACCAAACAACAGCCCCGGCAACGACTGGAATAATCAGATTGTCATCGACCTGCTCCGCGCCGATTTTTATTTCAACTCCTTCTACTATCATTGCAATCAAGGAAGCAAAAAATGCCTCGTGCCATGGCAGAAATATCCATGCTCCCATGAATCCTGCAATAAATCCTGCAATTGTTCCTTCAAGAAATTTTGTGTTTGACAAAGGATGCTTTATTTTTCCATGATGCAGGCCATAAACATGCGAAACTGAATCGCCAAAAGCCAGCACCATAATTGACGCCATTGCTATATCTTTTGAAAATAAAAAAAGTGATATGTATACTCCTATGAAATAAAATATAGTCCCTTTGCCAGGAAACGCTTCAATTTCATTTTTTCTTTCAAATTTTTCCAATAATTTGTGGATAATGGGAATTCTTGTTTTTCTGCTGATAATGGATAAAATAAACCCAACAATAATTAATATTAGAATTGCATTTTTACCAATCAGCCCATTCATTAACAATAAAACTATTGCAACACCTAAAACGATATGAAACAACTGCCTGCGTATTTCAAAATTTTTTGCTCCAAGTTTTTTATTTTGCATTTTTAAATGATTTATTTTTATAATAAAATTCCAGCAGAAAGTTCCCGATAAAAAAACCTATTACAGCACCAAACACTACATCACTCAAGTAATGAAAGTCAAAATAGATTCTGCTGAAGGCTACGAGAAAGGCAAATGATACCCAGAATGTTTTTTGTTTTGGGAGGTACAATAATAGGATGGGAAGCAAAGAAAATACAATCATTGCGTGCATGCTGGGAAATGAATAATCAATGATATTGAGCAATGGATAATACAAAACTCCGGCCGGCCGTTGCCTTGAAATAACTAATTTTAATATTAATGAAAAAATGAAAGAGGTAATAAAAGCCGAAAATAATAATTTGATTATTTTCTTATCTTTATTGTAAAAAATAATAAGCGGAATCGCAAGCATTGCCATTACAACCACTCCAAAATTGGTTATTATGCTCAGAACAAAATCAAGAAAGGGAATTTTAATATTATCAATCATCAAACTTGCCGCCTTATCAAAAAAAGTGGAAATATAAAATAAAACCACTCCAGCCAGCAAAAACACCAAACTCTCTTTTTTTCTCATTTTAAGTCTTTAATAATTATTTTATTTGAAATTATCTTATTAGGCCATATTTTGCAGCCTGCGTTGATTATTACATCATCAGCTTTTACGTCATCTCCTATCACGGCCCCGAATTTATTTATTTTTATTTCTTTGCCATTGACAACAGAAGTGGCATTATTTTTTGATCTTATTTTTCCGCTGAAATAAACATTTTCTCCAATAACAGAATCTTCAACAACTGAATCTTTATCAATAACCGAGTTATCCATTATTATTGAATTCTTAACAATTCCATTGATTGTGCAATTGTTTCCTATTGATG
>DATDZA010000012.1:0-116514 GCA_035288865.1 Candidatus Nanoarchaeia archaeon | reverse complement strand
TGGAGCCGCGGCGGAACTGCTGTTACCGTCGGATACAATCAGCTTAGCGACACAGCTTTGTACATTTTGAACCAAGCTAAGCACCATGGTTTAGCTTGAATGGATACTGCGGAATTTATTCCGCAGAGGAGGTCATTTTATAAACTTAACGGACATCTTTTATTTTTCAAAACCTTTTTATACATTCTTTTAATCCATGAGCCTATGCGGGCCCGTAGTCTAGCCGTTATGACGTCACCCTTACAATCTTATAGTGATTTGAAAGGTGAAGGTCACCAGTTCAAATCTGGTCGGGCCCACTTTAATGCGCGAGTGGTCCAGTGGTCAAGATTCGGCCTTGCCAAGGCTGAGACCCGGGTTCGAAATTAAAAATTTATTTTTAGCGAAAGTCCCGGCTTGCGCATATTTTGTTTTATGGTAAAAAGATTTAAATAGTAATCTGTATTTGAATTGTCTTATGACAAAAAAATATACAGTAATAATAGAAAAAGGCGAAGATGGTTATTTGATATCTGACGTAGTTGAGTTGCCTGGCTGCCATACCCAAGCTAAAACAATGGATGAACTTTTGAAGAGAACAAAAGAGGCGATTTCATTATACTTAAAATCTACAAAAGACACCGAAGTTTATTCTGAATTTATGGGAGTGCAACAAATAGAGGTGTAGTTAATGCCTAGATTGCCCCTATTGACGGCCAAAGAGTTAGCCAAAGTTCTCGAGAAACTTGGATTTGAATTCAAGAGGCAAGAAGGCAGCCACATGTTTTTTGAGCATGTTGACGGAAGGACTACAGTTATACCAAATCATCCTAGTGAAGAAATTGATAGGGGCTTGCTTAATAAAATAGTAAAGCACGACTTAAAATTAGAAAGAGATGAATTTTTGAAAGAGGTTAAATAATTTCCAGTGTGCGCATATTTTTTATTTTGAGAAATTTTTGCAATCAATAAACCTTTTCTCCGTTATAATAAAATCAACCGGAACATCGTGCTCTTCTGTTGGAATTTTATCAACAACCTGAAAATCAAAAGTAAGGCCAATCTTTACAGCTTTTGGAATTTTTTTCAGGAATTTGTCATAATACCCAAACCCGTACCCAATCCTATGGCCTTCGTCATCAAATGCAATGCCAGGTACTAAAACCAAATCAATATTTTTATAGGCAATTTTCATCAAATCAATCGGCTCCAGAATTCCAAATTTTCCAGCTGGAATCAGATTGTCAAAATCAATTATAACAGAAGGCTCAATTTCCTGCTGCATTACTTTTGGTATAACTACATTCTTCTTTCCTAAAGATTTTTTAATTATATCATGTGTGTGAACTTCATTGTTGAAAGAAACAAATAGCATCACAGTTCTGGATTTCTTGTATGAATCAAGATTGAATAATTTCTCTTCAATATTTCTGCTTTTGTCAATTACTTCTTCTTTTGGCAGGGAATTTCTTTTTTCAAGAATATCGTCCCTTAGTTGATTTTTCATTCAAGAATCAAATATAAAACAAGCTATAAAAAGATTTCTATGCTAACAAAAAATATCAACAATGCGGATGAAAAATCATAGCTGGGAAACTTTGGATAAGCGAGCGTAGCGAATCGTAAAATTCCCGTTATACGCCCTGAGCGAATGCGAAAGTGCAAAGTGGTTGCTGAAGCAAAGTTTTTGAGTCGGCCGTTAATCAAGAACGAAGTTCAGTCAAATGAAAGAATAAATGACAAGAATTGTTTTAATGATGGATCCATAATCAACTTCAACTAAATAATCATCATTAATGTCTTTAGCCCGATATGTCCATTAGGACGAGAGAGGGGCTGAAACGAAAGGGTTATATAATTTTAAAGTTATATAATTAAGTGGAGGATCATAAAATGACTAAAAAAGAAATAGCCACGGGGGTGGTACACAAAGTACCATCAGATTTACGAGAAGCTCTTACTGCTGCCCAAAAGGTGGGAGCAGTGTGGAATGATCTTACACCACTCGCACGCAATGAGTGGATCTGCTGGATTACCTCCGTCAAGAAGCCAGAAACAAGAAAACATCATATCGAGCGAGCATGCGCGGAGCTTCTTGAAGGAAAGCGCAGACCATGTTGTTGGCCCGGTTGCCATCATCGTTGAAATAATCGGAAACGAAAGAGAAAAGATATTCCCATAGATAAACTCGTCAGGTATTCTGCCTACAATTTCATAAAATTAAGATAACAAAATAAACCTAGTGCCGTCCTATCAAATCAGCTGTTCCCGCGCCCACAGAGGCAAGAACTGAAGTAACCGCTATCTCCTTGTACAGTCCGCCCAGGTCAGTCCAGTCTAGCATGTTAAAAAGGTAAAATATTACAATAACAACAACTATGGAAGTAAAGTAAACAAATGTTGCCCTCCTTGGCAGAATTCCCAGCAATCTTTTTTCCTTTATATCCCTGTACCCAGTTTCATACATCAGCATTATAATCAGCGCATAGGAGAATATGAACAAAACTGTTGCTCGAGTCATTGTTATATACTGCGCAATAGCTTTTCCGTAAATGAATCCGAAGTGTGCCACAACTCCGATAAATGCACCTATAATTCCTTTATTTAAATCTTTAAAATTAAATCTTGTGAGCGGCTTTGTCTCAACTTCTTTGGATATTTTCTTTTCGAGGTACTCTACCTTTTTTTCCTCTTTCTCAATTTTTTTCTCTTCTGTCATCAATGAGATTTCTTTCTTCTCAAGCTGTTTTTCCTCTTTTTTTACATCGTCAACTTTATTCTCCACTTTCTTCTCTTCAGCAAGAATTTCCAAATCACGCAAAGCATCCTTTAATTGGATTTTTGTATCCGGCTCCGGTTTAATCTCAACATTTACCTTCGGTTTCTTTGGAACTGCAGATTTCTTAGAACGCTTTTTAGAAGCAGGCTTAGCTTTGGATTTCACTCTTTTTTTAACCATCGTGAAATATTATAGGAAATGATATATAAAGTTTTTGATTTATTCTAATAAAGATTTAGAATTAACTATTTCTTAATCTCTTGCATATGCCTTATTCTTTTGTTAATTAATCTCTTGGTTCCGATATCTTCCCTGTGAAACACCTTTCCCCTGACAGATTTTGCTGCCTCTTCAGCAGTCCTCTCTGCTTCTTCAAGACTGTCAGCAATTCCCAGGCATCCGATTGCCCTTGAGGAAGTTAGGTGCAACCCGTCATTTTTTTGGTCGACAGAAGCATAATACAATCTTGCATCTTTTGGAATTTTCCCAATTTCAATTTTCTCATTTTTTATAGGATTGTCAGGATAACCTTGGGGTACAATATACTTGCAAACAGTTGCCTTGTTCTGGAACTTAATTTTTATTTTGTTTAGGCTTTGATTAATTATTGCATTACAAACTTCAGAAAAATCAGTTTCCATAATTGGAAGAACATTCATTGCTTCAGGGTCGCCGAATCTTGCGTTGAATTCAATGAGTTTAACTCCTTCTTTTGTAACGATTAAGCCTGCATACATGACGCCTTTGTAAAATTCATCTGTTTCCTTGTGCAGAGCTTCGGCAACTTTTTGTGTTATTTCCAAACCATCTTCAATATCTTTTTTTGTTAGGAATGGAAGCAAATGATTTTTGCAACTGTAACTTCCCATCCCTCCTGTGTTTGGGCCTTTATCATCGGCATAAGCCCTTTTATGGTCCTGCACAGGAGGGGTTGCAACAACCGTTTTGCCGTCAGTCAGGCACTGCAATGAAAATTCCTCACCTTCAAATTTTTCTTCCATGATAACTGAAGAATGAGACTGCAGTACTTCGTTGCAGTAATCCAGAGCTTCTTTTTTTGTCTGAAAGTGGTCGCCCTGAACTTTAACACCTTTCCCTCCGGTCAGTCCATCCGGCTTTACAACGCATTTGTCAATTAATTCAAGAAATCTATTTGCATCTTTAAAATTATTCTTATTAAAAGTTTTGAACTTTGCATTTCCTTTTATTTTATATTTTCTTAAAATATTTCGCGTGAAAGATTTGCTGGTTTCCAGTTGTGCCAGTTTTTTTGTCGGGCCAACTGATTCAATTCCAATTGAATTTAACAAATCAACAACTCCGTTGCTTAATGGCTCTTCCGGCCCGATGAAAGCGAAATCCGGCTTTATTTTCTGCGCATAGGACTTTATTTTTTCTAAATCACTGTAACTTCCAAGCTCAAAATTCTCAGACAAAGAAATAATTCCTGGGTTTTTGGATTTAATATAAGAAAAAATTCTGGCATCCTTGTTTCTTCCAAATGCTTCTGCTATTGCATGCTCTCTTGCGCCGTTTCCGATTAGCAGGATTTTCATATCAAATAAGTGATTTTTAATGTTTTATATTCTTTTGGATTATTCACGCCTTTTAGGATGACATAATCTATTTTTTATTTTTATTTAAAGAGATGCAAATTTTCAAATAATCGATACT
Source organism: Candidatus Nanoarchaeia archaeon (assembly GCA_035288865.1). Taxonomy (GTDB): domain Archaea; phylum Nanobdellota; class Nanobdellia; order Woesearchaeales; family GW2011-AR4. The sequence continues at coordinate 112,082 of DATDZA010000012.1, read as the reverse complement.
AAATCCATTTTGTTAAATATTTTTATATATTTTATATAAAGGCGATAGATTTAAATATGAAATTAGGTTATTGAGAGTATAAAAGGGTAGTATTGGAACTGGTTATTAGCGGTATCTCTGAAATGCAAACATTAGACGTATCATACCTAAATAGGGCCGAGGAAATGAAAAGAATAGTTGCAGCTATAGGTGCGTTGGCTTACTTACATGATACGCCTCCTCAAGAAATTACGCTTCTTGGACCTTCAAGGCATATTGTAATGCTTTTACCAGACTCTTCTACGATAGCAAAATCCTACAGACAGTCCGACAGAATGGATGCAGAAAAAGGAAATCTACAATTTTTTCATGATGTCAATGCAAGAAGAACGCAGTTACTAAAAGAAATAACAGATACACATGAAGAATACTTGGGGCTACCTTTAAGAGATACCACAATAGATATCCCTTCTAGCATTGATACAAAATCAGGAATTTACCCTATATCTGTGTTCAGAGCAGTCCCTGGTGATTTATTGTACCAAAAAACACTAGAAGGCAGGGCAACTTTTGATGATTATCTACGCGCTGCAACGCAAGTAGCAAGGATTCAAGAAGAAGGAAAATTACAAAGAAGAGAACTTGATCTTGAAGATGTTGTAAGAACGGTTAAAGATCCTGAGTCAGATTATTTTACGAACAGATTTAGGGATACTTTCCTAGGTCAACTAACAACATACGGCAATGTTAATTTACCGACAGATGTCCATGAGGAAATGGCAAAAAATTGGAGACATCTTGTCGCCCAGAATTTGCTAAATGCCCACAGGAGGGGTTTGGCCGGCTATTATCTTGACGGAAACCCAAAGCACCATATAATAGCTCCAAATGATGGAATGACGACTTTCGATTTTGAATATAGCCTCTACAAACCAAATCTTTTGGGGCTTGCAAGCTTAGTATCTTTTGGATTGACAAAGGAAGGGAATTCATTTTTAAATCCCGAGCAGCAGCAAAAAGTAATTGATAGATTTTTGTTGGAGATGAAATTTACCGATGCTATGTCTAGAGAAGCTAGGGATCTTGCTCAGAGGATTCACAGGTATACTAGCGAAGTAAGCTTACCTGAAAATGGATATGACTTATCAGGCAAAGATCCTGAGCAGTTCTTTAGATTTTTAGGAGATAATGATGCGGGCCATGGAAGAGAAAGAAGAGAAGATTATTTGTCTGTCTGGCCGTTTGCACTTCTTGAAAGAAATGCTGCCTGGACCGGGCATAAGGCGCGTTATAGAGCCATAGCCGAAGCGTTGATGGAACAAGGATACAAATTTGAAAATCCGGATGTCGTAGGACAAAATGCCGCAGAACAGCGCGTGCATCTGCAACAAATAAGTTCCATTTTGGATACAATCATGCATACTCCTGCAAGAAATGGAACACAAGCTGCTGCACATTCTTTGTTCAATCGTTTTAGGGAATTAACGGACAAACCTTACTTTCATTTAAAATAATTGATCAGCTTAGCCCGTTGATTGCTAAAGGCCCATTTAGATAGAATATGTCATTAACGATTGAATTAAGATGTACTAAAATAATGTTCTGATCTTTCTTGCTTTCTTTTAACTTGTTGTATATGGAATTACTTAGCCTTTCTTTTCTGGAAAGAAAAATTCCGAACTCGTCAATACGAAAATTATAGAAAAGCTTTTGAGCATCTCTTAGCAGAATATTTATTTCAGCTAATGTTTCCACTAGTTGCCCTTTTATTTCTTTTCTGTTTTTTGAAGCATACTTGCATAAATCTCTATAACCATCGCTTATCTTTTCTAGTATTTCAATAATAACATATCCAGGACCTATGTGTTTGAAGCTGCTCTCTTTTTTGTTCAAAGACCGTCTGCAATAGTTTGTAAGCTTGTTAATAGTTAAGTCCCTAAATACCAGATTATTTAGGGAATTTTCATCATTCTTCTTTAAAGCCTCAAGTGTTTCTTCAGCTGTTGATAAAATAAACATGAAAACTCTTTTTAACATATTATTAAATTCAGAATAATCAATTGAAGATACTTGTTTAATAATAATATTTTCACGTCTTTCTTCAACTATCTCAAAACCTATTAGTTCTTTATTTATAGTAGATTGTATTAATTCTAATTCTGATGACTTTTCGTAAGTAATATTTATCTCATCAAAACCACTTCTATACAAAGACGATAGGAGCCTATGAATTATTTGTTCCTTTCCTTTAACATTTATTTCTATTCGACTTAAAGACAATCCTTTTTCAGTTTGAATAATTAAACTATTATCCTTTTCTTCAATCTCCAGCTCATCTCCTTTTTTCACGCCATATTTCAGGCTCCATTTTCTAGGCAATGAAATCAGTTGTGTAGAATTTGCTATCTGGATTACTCTTCGCTTGATTAGTACCACCCCAAATTTAAACTTTATAAAGATTTTCAATCTTATAATGGATTTATATAAAGTACAAAATAATTGAAAATCCCCTTTAGTCTTTATAGTACGTTAAAGAATTTATAATGCCTATATAAATTTTTCTTTTTATATAAATTTTATAAACTTTAAGGATAAACTATATATAAATTAAAGCATTCCTGGGATACGGGAGTGGCTTATACTCAAGTGAAAAGAATGGCATAGGCAATAAAAATGAAGAGAAAAATAATATTTAGGGAAGAAAGGGAAATAGAAGAGGATAGCTACAACTTCTTTGAGAATCTGAACTTGATTGATTTTAGGGATGATTTAAGCTATAAATAGAAATCTTACTTCTTGGAGATTTGTTACGACTGGCATTTCTCCCAATAGTTGTCTATTTTTCCTGTATATTAAAAAATCCTAATTCTTTATATAAATTATAAATTTTTGATTAAGATTCGAAAACTTTATATAATGCGGGATGTCTACAAGCTTATCGCGGGGGATTTATGGAAGGGGAAGCAAAGCACCAATGCGGCATAGCTGCCGTCTACATCAAGCCAAATGGCGACTCTTCCAACCGAGCCCTGTTCTATTTGTACAAGCTTCTCCTCAACCAGCAAAATCGCGGACAGTTAAGCGCTGGTGTGACGACTTTTAACCATCAGAGGCTGCAGGTTCTTGACACTTACAAGGACCTTGGCCCAGTAAATGAAGTTTTCAAGACTAGCGACAGAGCGCAGTCGTTGGAAATTTTTAAAAGATATTCTGGCAATAAAGGGATTGGCCACGTTAGATATGCGACTTCAGGCAGTGAAGACAGAAGCCTGGCGCAGCCATTTGAAAGGCATCATGGTCGCAAATGGAAGTGGTTTTCCTTCTGCTTTAACGGCAACCTTGCAAATTACACGGAGTTGAAGCAGCATCTCATGGATAAGGATGACTATCACATTGTACACGATACTGACACAGAAATTCTGATGCATTATATTTCCAGAGAGCTCAAAGGCTCAAACAGGCCAAATCTCGTCAAAGTTTTCACAAGACTGGCGCAAAAGATTGATGGGTGCTTTAACATTGCTTTTATGAACGCTTTCGGCGAAATGATAATTCTTCGGGACCCACATGGATTCCGGCCCGTTGTTTATGGCTGGAAAGATGACATGTTCCTTGCTGCTTCTGAGTCAAATGCTTTAATCAACTGCGGTGTTACCGAATATAAACATCTCCCTCCCGGCCATTTAATTTACATAAAAAATGGTGAGGTCAAGATTATAAAATATGCAGAATCTCCGAAAAAAGCTCACTGCATGTTTGAATGGGTTTATTTCGCAAATGTAAGTTCTGTTCTTGACGGGCAGTCCGTATATATAACTAGGACAAATCTCGGAAAAGAGCTTGCGAAGCAGGAAACTGAAAAAGTAAATGACAAGGATTATGTTGTTGTTCCGGTGCCTGACACGGCAAAAGCAGCAGGCGATGCCATGGCATATGAATTAAAAGTTCCTGCGGCAGAAGGGCTGATAAGGAACAGATTCGTCGGTAGAACTTTCATTGAGGGTTCTGGCCGTGAGGACCGTGTTCAAAGCAAATATACTGCATTGAGAGAAATATTAAACGACAAAAAAGTTATTTTGGTTGATGACAGCATTGTCCGCGGCTCGACTACAAAACAGCTCGTTAATTATGTTAAAAAAGTCGGAGGGGCTAAAGAAGTTCACGTACGTGTATCATGCCCGCCAATTAGGGGCCCCTGCTTTTATGGAATTGATATGTCAACTGTTTCGGAACTTATTATACCAAGATACGAGAAGGCGCCCAGAAAAGGAGAAATCTCTAAACAAGCTGTCGCCAGAATGGCCAAGGACCTTGGAGCAGATTCAGTAGAGTACCAGACAATTCAGGGATTGGTAAGGAGCATCGGCAAGCCCGCAAAAGATCTGTGCATGGCTTGCATTACTGGAGATTATCCAACTGCATGGGGGAAAAAACTGTACAAGAAAGCTTGGGATAATTACAGAAAAGGCATTAAGGACAGGACTTACGCTTGCTAAAAATGTTTTTAATATGGAAAAAAATGGATATGCCAAACCCCGTTTATTTAAGTGAAGATTATTGTGGCAATGAAATTTTTGCTTTAATCCAGATGCCGTTCAATAAGAACACGCAAATGTATGTTGAATTTGATATTGATATCAGGGGGTCAGTAGATCGCCGGCATACAAGCATCACAACACACGGCGGGAATTCTCAGGATGGAATTGAAGTAGTATTTTTTGGATTCAACCAGCGTTTTAAGACGGAATATCTTGAGAGTTTTATTGAATACCATGGGCGTAAAGGCACTGGAGTACCATATAATGCTCCACGGGAACTTTATGAAGGATTTCTAAGGATGCATGCTCCTGACCTTTTGGCATGGATGTCAGTTACACATTAGAAATTTGCTTAAACTTTCTTACGAATGTAGAATCACTATTCATACTCAATTGTCGCCGGAGGCTTCTGGCTGATATCATATAAAACTCTATTAACGCCTCTGACTTCATTTATGATCCTGTTTGATATTTTTTCAAGCAATTCATAAGGGAGTTTTGCCCAGTCCGCCGTCATTGCGTCAATACTTGTAACTGCTCTCAAAGAGATTATGAATTCATAGGTTCTTGCATCCCCCATGACTCCGACAGTTTTTACCGGAATCAAAGCGGCAAATGCCTGCCATGTTTTGTCATAATAGCCGGATTTTTTCAGTTCGTCGATGAAAACAAAATCTGCCTCTCTAAGAATTTTTAGCCTGTCTTCCGTAATCTCCCCCAAAATCCTGATTGCCAGCCCAGGTCCCGGGAATGGATGCCTGTTAACTATATCGCTTGGAATTCCAAGAGATTTTCCAAGCACCCTGACTTCATCCTTGTATAATTCTTTTAACGGCTCAATAATTTTTAATTTCATTCCCTCAGGCAGTGTTAAATTGTGATGGCTCTTGATTTTTGAAGCATACTTGCTGGGCTGGGCGCTTTCTATCCTGTCCGGATAAATTGTTCCCTGCCCGAGGAATTTAATGGCACGATGCTTCTTTTCCAGTTCAATCACTTTGTCTTGGAATATCTCGATAAAAGTATGTCCGATTATTTTTCTTTTTTCTTCAGGGTCGGTAATCCCTTTTAATTTATCAAGAAAAATATTTGACGCATCAACAACATGGAAATGCCTGAAGTGCAGCTTTCTCTCGAAGAAATCTGTTACTTCCTCAAGCTCATTTTTTCTTATCAATCCGTGGTCGACAAAAACACAGTATAATCTGCTGCCGATTGCTTTGTGAAGCAAAGTTGCAGCCACTGTGCTGTCAACGCCGCCTGAGACTCCCATGATGACGGAATTGTTTCCTATCCCTTTTTTTATTTCCCTAACCAATCTTTTTGACAAATCTCTTGTTTCCCAGTCCTTTTTTGATTTGCAGATTTCAAATACGAAATTTTTCAGGATTTGCGTTCCGCTTAAAGTGTGGACAACTTCTGCGTGAAACTGTATGGCATAAATTCTTCTTTCATTGTTTTCAAAAGCGGCAATCGGGCACGTGTCCGTTGCTGCCAGAACTTCAAAATCTTTTGGAACTTTTTCAACTAAATCGCCATGAGACATCCAAACCTGCTCTTTTTTTGAAAGGCCTTTCAATATCTTTCCTGTTTTTTTGACTGTCAGTTCTTTTTTGCCGAATTCCTTTAATTTTCCACCTAAAACAGTTCCGCCAATAATTTTTGCTATCAACTGCTGACCGTAACAAATGCCTAGAACAGGGATTCCTAAATTCAGGACTTTTCTGTCCATTGCCGGAGCATTATGCTCATAGACACTTGACGGCCCCCCTGAAAGAATTATTCCTTCTGGCTTAAGCTTACCAATCTCCCTTAATGGAATATCGCACGGCCTTACTTCAGAATAAACCCCCAAATCACGCACTCTTCTTGCTATGAGATGGGCATATTGGCCGCCGAAATTTAAAACTAAAATCATTTTGTTGAAAGTTTTGTTTTACCTTTATATTTATTCCGTTTATACATAATGCTCATATTTTGCCTTTAACGTTCTCAACCCAGTACTGGTAATTTTTCTGTTTTAATCGATTATACACTTGCATGGTCATCAATACTTGATCTTCAGGTAAGCTGATAAGTTGGCATGCGTTCTCATAAAGCTTAATAAAAGCTAAGTGATCAGTTTGCCTAAGCTGCCTGATTGATTCTTTTATCATAGATTTCTTTGGTTTTTGGAAAAAAACTTTTTCTAAATTTTTTTCTCTTATTATTTCAAAAATTTTAGGAAATCCTTCTGCAAAAAAGACAAAATCTTCGCAGTTTTCGTCAAAGCAGACTTTAAGCTCATTAAATTTGCGCTTGTTACTTCGTAGCAAAATTCCAAGAGAAATTAAATAGCACATATAGCTACCGACATGATAATAAAGTCTGTCATGCAAATCCAATATAGGACCTACAGAATACTGTGAGAGGTAATTTTGAAATAAACGAACTTTTTTTATATCATAAGCTAAGTATTCCTGCCTTGATTGCCCAAATGTTGCAATTCCCTCGCTTCTAAGTTTTACGATGCTATTAACCAAAACTTCCGGAGTCAATGGGCGGGAAAGGCTTAATGGCCTCATTCCGTTAACTGCGGGATCTGCAACATCCCTAACATGCTTTATGAGTTCTATTCCCTTTTCGATTTTTTCTATATCAAGATAATGTATGAATTCATGGCGAATGACGTCTTTTATTCTTTCCTTAAGAAATTCTTGTTTAGGGTAAATATATGTTCTAAGTTGGCTCAAGGGAGTTGGGTCCCATGACGTGAAATGCTCAAATTCACTGAATATTTTCAAAATTCTACCATCATACCTTGAATATTCTTCTATAATTTTTGCTGTTATATAAGGTGGATAAATTGCTATAGTTGCCTTATCAATCGTTGACATCCCTGTTACCAGCGATGCGGTATGCATGCCGAGATCAGCAGCTATATTTATTTGGAGGTGATTAACCTGAATAAGATCTATAAATTCTTTCGCTGAATCAAAACATGCACCAAAAACTAAACCAGTAAATAAATCACCATACCGTGCAAGAAAAAATTCCCTCAATACCTCTAAACCACCTTTATCTGACCTGTACTTAAATTCTTTTTCCAGCTGTTTAACAAGTTTTTTGTTATAATCTTTAAAATGATATACCCAAATTCTAACTTCAATTCTTTTCCCGTTTATTAATTCAGATTTAGTTACGTAGTTTGGTTGAATTTTTTCATCTCTAAATCCAGAAAAAACATTATGAAAAACATCTTTAAGTCTTGTTGCCAATTTTTTTTTATTTTCCATGCGACAAAATCATTTTACGTGCAAATCAAGTCTAATTTTCCCTCTTCAATCGCTTTTTTTATTTCCAATGCAATTCTTTCGCCATAGCTGATTGAAAATCCGTAAAGATAGCCTGAGTAAGGCGTGAATAAAGTTCCCGGACTGCCCGGGATGCGCATGCTGACATCAAATATCACAATATCCTCTTTTCCTTCTTCCGCAATTACGGCTCCCTGCAATGCAAAAGGCCCGATGATTCCAGCAGGATGCTCTTTTTTGCATGTGGCAACAAACCTTTCTCCCAAGTCAAATATTTTTTCCAATAATGATTCTTTTACTGTGACCGTAAAATGCCCGGTTTCAACATATTTTGGCCTGATGTGCCTTAAAACTTCAATTTGCTCGGTTGCCGGCAATCTCAAAATGCCGTCCAAGTTTGTTTGCCTTCTTGAATCTGTTCCCATTAACTCAAGCTGATTACTCAACGGGCTGTAAAAGAAATTAAAATTAACCTGGGCGCCAACAATATACTCTTCAATAACTGCCTTGCTTAAATCCTTTTTTGTAATGATTTTTTTGTCAATTAACTCATTTGATTTTTCATGATAATCTTTATAATTTGAGCATAAGAAAAATGCCCGTTCATATTCCCTTATTGCTTCAGCAACTTTCACTATAACAAGTCTGTCAATTTTTTTTGGGTCCTTGAAGATTTTAGGTATTCTGATTCCTGCCTTTTCCATGAGATAATACTGGTTTTTTGGAACATCCCTTTCTTCTAATTTTACCATATCTCTAGTTCCATAAATCGGAACCAAGAATTTATTCTCGATGTCTTTAAAATTGCAATAAACCCAGAAATACCTGTTATGGATAAAAATAGTATTTCTTTTCCTTAATTCTTCCTGCAGTTCTTTTTTTGTTATGTCAGAAAATTTATTTACAACAATCACATCATCAACAAAGCCTATTCCGTCCCTCCTTTTGAAATATTTTGTATATGTTTTTTCCCTTCCTTTCTGCGCAACTACCAAAGTTTTGAATCCGTGAGAATGAGCGCCCCTGCAGACATCAAGGGCAGAATGGCCCCCTAGCACACCGATAGTTATGTTTTTCTTGTCGTAAGTTTCCAATAATTTTGAGATTTGGTTGTGGGAAATCATTTGAAACCTTTAATTAATAGTAGAGCTATCAATATTATTATGAGAAGAACCATTATTAATGCGAGCATTGCTGCGAACATCAGACCGAAAATTAGAAAATAAGCACCAACTGATTTCCCTACACTAATTTTGTAAAATTCAGAAATGCCGATTGCTATAATTATAACTTGCCATATAAAGGAGATTAGCCAAAAAATAAAAACAAGTAAAATTTGATTCATTGAGTTTGGTAAAGCGAGGATTATAGCATAGAATAAAATTGATACAGTGTAAATTGGGATTATCGCATATAGGAATAATTTCAAATTTTGGCTGAAACTAGACTTTGACTTTAAAATTTTCAAGCTTAATATCAGCAGCCCGGCCGATACTAAAATCGTCAAGGGCAGCACTATAATTCCAGTCAAAAAATAAAAGGCAATACCACTATTGGACACACCCAGAAAATAATTCAATTTTCCAGAAATAAAATAGTATATATATGTCTGAACAAGAAATAAAACTATAATTATTGGTAAAGCTTTCTTAAGAGTTGTTGTGATATTTTCTTTAACCACCGACTTGAAAAATTCTCTTGGGTTTTGAATTAAAGTTATGTATTCTTTCATTTTTTAATCCTGATTTGTTGTTGGGAAATCATTTGAGCCAGCTAAAAATCCATTTAAAAAATCTTGTTGCAATATTTTCTTTTTTTCCATTATTTATGGAAACATCTGCACCTAATTCTTGTGTTGCACTAGATTCTGTAATCTCCTCTTTATTGCCATTTTCTTTTGAATCATTATTTGAATTGGGTAATATATCTCCCTCTGAATTAGTTGAAATGCTTGTTTTTGTATCTTCAGAAACAATTTCTACATTGCCTTTAGAATCTGGCACTATACCCTCATTTGCATTGCTATTTGTTGTTTGGGCTGGGGCTCCCACAAGTGTGGCGGCATCTTCTTGGGTTTCTCCCTCTACATTGATTGAGACATTATTACCTGTAAATTGATAATTTTTATAATCAGCAAACAAATTAGCGGCTTTCCTTGTCCCAACATCGCTAAATCCAGCAACTACAATATAATAAAATTCATTTTTACTGTAAAGTTTAACGTAAGCTTTTCCTTTTGCAAAATCCTTGTCGCAGGGCTGCGGATTGGACATTATCTCAGCGCTGATTGGGTTAACGCATGGATTGCCAACTGATATGATATTCTGGCTTAGATTATCTACTTCTGTAGACAATTTATTTTTCACATAGGCCTCATAGCCTGAGTCTGCAAGTGATGATGAAATGGAGGCCTGAGCCAAAACGTTCGATGAAGCTGATTTATCACCGACAACTGTTACCACGCTTAGCTTGCCATTGCTGACGAACAAATCAGGATAATTTTGTAATCCAGTTTCTGCGCTAACAAAAACCGTGCTCAAAAAAATCATAGACAAAATAAAAATATATTTTTTCATTTCAGCATAACACCTTTTTCATTTGATTCGTCTTAATCGCATTTTTTATTTCCAAAGCAATTCTTCTTCCGGTTGACATCGGCACATCGTATTTCAGCCACGTGTATGGGCTGCCATTAATGAACGGATTTGTTCCTGCAACAATTCTTGCTGAAATCTCAAAAACAAAAATCTCCTCTTCTGGCGTCAAAATTGTTTCCAAACAGAACGGGCCAAATAGTCCCGGCGGGGCTAATTTTTGTGATTTTTTAACTACATCTTCCCCCATTTTGATTAATCTTGGCAGGAATGATTCTCTGACTACAACCGGAATGTTTCCAACTATCACATAGCTTGGGTCTATTTTAGGAAGGACGATCTGATCTCGTGCTGAAATTCTTCCGAGAGAATCAACGTTGCTTTCGTACCTGATATCCATTCCCATAATTTCTATTTCGTTCGTCAGCGAAGAATAAAAGTAATGTATAAACAATGGAACTCCTATGATATATTCCTGGATTACATACTTTCTTGATTGATGTGGCATGATTTTCTTGTTGAAATCTTTTTCATCTTTGGCAAGAAAATAACCTTTTCCGCCTTCTGCCCCCATAAATTTAACAATCACAAGCCGGTCAATATCTTTTGGGCTTTTGAATAAGATTGGAACTTTTAGGCCTGAATTGACGAGCCATTGCCTTTCTAAGTGCCTGTCAGACTCCCACTTTAGAATTTTTTTATTGCCGTAATAATTCACTTTCAGCTTTTCAACTTCCTCATAGCCCATGTAAGTTACAAAACTTCCATGCGGGATCACAATTGCATTTTTTTTAATTAATTGTTCCTGTATTTTTGGGAAGTCTTTGTAAGAATCAATTGTGATTATTTCATCAGCGGAATTAAACATCCTGTAAGGCCTTTCTGAGCCTTTCTTGCAGATGGCAATTGTTCTGAAGCCTTCGTCGTGCGCTCCCTTGAATACCTGCAGTGCAGAATGAGAACCGATTGTCGCTATAGTATATTTCGGTCGTGCCATATTTGAGTAAACACGATGTTATTTATAAATTTTACTACCACATATAGAAACATCGAGATTGTTTGCAATATAGAAAATTAATGTTAAAACTTTTGTTGATTCTTGAAAATATTCACATTTCTTCCGGATGATTTCTAATATAACTTTTATAAAATATGAAATTTTCAAATTAACAATAAAAACCTTTAAATAAAAATCCCATTTCGCTTAGGTTATGGCAAAGCAACCTTCAGGCCCTTTAAATATTGCAGTAATAGGTATGGAATGGGGGGATGAGGGCAAAGGCAAAATTATAGATTTTCTGGCGGAAGAGGCAGATGTCGTTGCAAGATTCAATGGCGGCAATAATGCAGGCCACACTATTGAAGTTGGGGATAACAAATTAGTTGTCCACATAGTTCCTTCCGGAGTCATGTATAAAAATAAATTAAAAGTTATTGGAAATGGCCTGGTTGTTGACCCGAAAGTTCTAGTTCAGGAAATAAAAAATCTTGGAAAAAACAAGATACAGATAGCTCCCGAAAACCTGGTTGTGAGCGAAAATGCGCACATCATTTTACCTTACCACATCGAGGAAGATAAAAGGGGCGGCGGAAAGATTGGAACAACTGCAAGAGGAATTGGGCCCGCATACACTGAAAAGGCCGCAAGAATCGGGCTGAAGATGTATGAATTTGTTGATGACACTTTGTTTAAAAAAAGATTTGGCTCGGAAGAGTTTTATCAGGAATACAGGGATTATGCTGAATTTTTGAAGCCGTATACCAATGACACTGCCGCATTAATTAATGACTTAATTAATAAAAATAAAAAAATTTTGTTTGAAGGAGCGCAGGGAACTTTATTGGACATTGATTTCGGAACTTATCCTTTTGTAACTTCGTCCAGCGCGACCACCGGTGGAATTTGCACGGGCTTGGGAGTTCCTCCAAAAAAAATACAGGGTGTTTTGGGAGTTTGCAAGGCGTACAAGACGCGGGTTGGAATGGGGCCATTTCCAACAGAAATAACGGGAAATGTTGCTGAGAAATTACAGAAAGTTGGAAAAGAATTTGGCGCTACAACAGGGAGGCAAAGAAGAGTAGGGTGGTTTGATGCTGTGATTGGAAAATACGCAGTCATGATAAATGGAATTGATTCAATTGCAATGACAAAGCTTGATGTGCTTACAACGGTTGAAAAATTAAAAATTTGCGTTGCTTACAAATACAAAGGAAATATCATAAAAGATTTTACAACAAACATGAAAATTTTGCAGAACTGCGAGCCTGTCTATGAGGATCTGGACGGCTGGTGGGATGACCTGACTAAAATCAGGACTTATGATGCGTTGCCAAACAATGCAAAAAAATACTTGAGAAGGATTGAAGAATTGCTGAAAGTTCCGATTTCAATTGTTTCAGTCGGACCGAGAAGGGACCAGACTATTATCACAAGAAGTGAGTTTTTGTTTTAGGAATTATGACATAAGATTTTTATAGTCTGTAATCAATTAATAGTTATGATTGAAAATGTTTATGTAACTCTATCTTTGATTGTAATTCTGATGTTTCTTGATTACTTTTTAACTATAAAAAGTGTAAAACTTGCTGAACAAGGATATACTAAATGTATAAAATTGGAAACCTTAGAATTAAATCCTAATTTTAGAAACAATGTTGACAAAAAGAAATACAGCTGGAAACATTTTCTTGGAGTAATTTTTACCACAATAATAATATACCTCTTTCATTATCTGGGCAAGAATAATATCATATTCAGCATGAACACTTATTTTATGTTCGAAGCAATGTTGTTTTCCATTTTTATTTTTATAAACTCAAGCCATATAAGGAATCTAATAGTTTTTGATGCCGTTATAAAAGATAAATCATTGCTGACTGGAAAACTGAGGCAAAAACATTTATTTTCATTGAAATCGACTATGGCCGATGCCTTTAAGGTTTTTATTATATTAATGTTCCTATTCTTGTTTGTGCCTTCATATTTTACTTTTGGCTTTGCCCTCGGCCCTTTGCTTCTAGTTTTTAAGAATATATCGTGGACCAAAAAATATCTGAAAGAAAAGCAAAAACGCTAAGCTTTCTCCACAATTACTTTCCCTTTCTCAACCTTAACAATTACTTCGTCTTTCCCGCTGAATTGTGAAATGTCAGTCGCAATCTTCGGCAGTAAAATTCTGTTAGCCCTGAAATCAAGGTTGGTTATTATCTGTGTTGCCATTTCCCCGCTTAATCCTAAGTCTTCAAAAATTTTCTGAGTTGCCTCATCCCTGTCGCGGGCAGAAAATATTTCTGATTTTTCAGACAGGTATTTTGCAATCTTGTCAGCAACGTTAATGCCGGTTGCTTTTGTTATGCCCTGCAATCCCGGAGATAAGTTTGCCTCAATCACTACCGGCCCTTTTCGGCTTTCAAGCATGTCAACCGCGCAAATCTCCGCTCCGATTGACAAAGCTGTGTCGATTGCAATTCTTTTTGTCTTTTCATCAAGAACAACAGACTGCCCGGTGCCACCTGCGTGAATGTTGGCGCGCATCTCTCCCCGAACAGCTCTTCTTTTCATGGACGCAACAACTCTGTCTCCGACGACAAAAGCGCGAACATCAACTCCGCCTGTTTCTATGTACTCCTGAATCAAAAAGGGCTGGTTTAATGCAAACAAGGCGTCAAGCATTGAAGACGCAGCCGCGAAGCTCTCTGCAAACATCACGCCCTTTCCGCCTGTTCCGTGTGGAAATTTCAAAACTATAGGATATGTGACTTCATTCAGGATTTTTTTTGCAGCCCTCGTCGAAGAGGCGAGATAAGTTGCCGGCATCGGAATACTGAAATGCTGCAGCGCAAGGTGCGTCAATAATTTGTCATGGCCCAACGTAAATGTTTCTGCCTTTATCGGCATGTAAGAAGACCTGTGGAGTGCCAGAGTCACAGACCTCAAAAGGGTGGCATACCTGAAAGAGCCCCGCGCGTATATGCAGCTGTATTGCGGCAGCTGATTGCCCTGGTAAAGAACGTTTAATTTTCCTGCTCCCCCAAGGTTGACTTCAACATCCCTTAAATCAATATTGTCGACTGCATCAAAATATTTTTTCATCTCTTCCAGTACCATCAGCGAGCTTTTGCTTCCCAGAGACATTACAGCGGATTTCATACAACCTTTTTCTTTACAAGTAAAAGCTTGACAAAAAAGTTTTGAACAAAGTTCAAAGCCCTCGTGGAGAGGAACTCGTCAAGCCTGAAGAGGAATAAAAACCTCTGTTTTTCCCGTTGTTTTTTATTTTCTATCATTTTTATTTTTCAGGATCAATTAAGAATCCGTTTTTTAAGATATTCTGCCCGATTAAAATTGCGTATTTCAAATGGGCCCTGTCGGCCAAAGTAAATTCGGATTTTATTTTTTTGCCGGCCAATACAATAGTTGCCTCTATAATTGGCCTCAGCTTTGAGCCATGGGCGGACTTGATGAGCTTTGATTTTATAACCGGCCCTAACTTCAATTCTGATGCAAGGCTTGTATCAATAGAGCTTTTTGTGGCGCCGGTGTCTATTTTGGAAATGACATTTTTTCTAGTGCCGTTGCAGTATATTGAGACTTGTTCGGTAAGCCCTATGACTATCCTGCCGTCCAAAACCCGGTATTTCCCCATATGGATATTAGAAACAAAATCGTTTATTAATTTATTGGTTTCAAATTTATAAATCACATCAATCAAATGATCCACTTAATCTTGCTTTTCAAGGATAAGTTCCACTTTTTTCACACCTTTCGTTCCTCTTATTTTCTTAAAAAGTTTGTTCATCCTTTCCAGTTTTCCTTTTACCACAATTAATTCCAGGCAAGTATGATGGTCAAGATAAGTGTGCATTGAAGAAACAATCTGGCAATGGTAATCATGCTGCAGATTGGAAACATTTTTGCCATAATGGCCGGCACGCTGGTCGTAAATAACTTTTATTGTCCCTATAATTTCGCTTTCATGATGATGTGATAGCCTATCACGTATAATGTCGTTGATTGCTTCAGAGCGGTTATTGTAGCCCTTGTCTTTTATGAACCTGTCAAACATCTTCAATAATTTCGGCTCAAAAGAAATTCCAGTCCTGACAACTTTGTCCATAATTGTAAAATTAATTTAATTCTTTAAATATTTTTCGTAACACGCTTATCAAAAACGTAATATTTAAATAAATGGCTTATTTGCATGCCTTATGATTGAATTAATATCATTCATGCTTCTTGCGCTAGTTTTGGGATTCAAGCACAGCTATGATTCTGACCATCTGATTGCAGTTTCAAATATACTACGGAAAGTTGATTCGGTAAAATCCTCAATTAAGGTGGGATTTAGCTGGGCGATAGGCCACATGCTGACTGCAACAATAATAACCATTGTATTTTTTGTCTTCAAAGGTTCTTTTTTGGATAATATTCTGCCGCACTTTGACAAAGCTGTTGGGATAATGCTGATAATTTTGGGACTGATGAGCTTAAGTGAATTTTTTAGTTTTCATCAACACAAGCATAATCATGGAAGCATCATGCATTCCCACCCGCACTTGCATTTTGAAAAATATCAGGGAAAAGATCACACTCATTTTCATATGTTTGGAATTGGAATTATACAGGGCCTCGCAAGCAATTATGAGCTTTTAATATTATTTACTGCATCTTTGGCTGTAACTTCCTTGGGGGGCCTTTTGGCTGGACTTGGGTTTTTCAGCTTCGGGGTTGTCTTGGGGATGATTTTTTTCGCTTTAGTTTTTTCGTTTCCTTTGATAAAATTAAACAGCGGGAAAATTTACAAATTTATATCTTTCGTCACTGGCTCTATTGGGGTGCTGTATGGCGCATTAATGCTGTTTGCAGGTGTGTAAAATGGAAGAGCAATTAATTCAAAAATGTGAAAATTTGAAAAATGAAATAAAAAAATTAGACAGCGCCATAGTCGCTTTTTCCGGAGGTGTAGACAGTGTTCTTGTTTTGAAGGTTGCTTATAATGTTCTGGGAAATAATGTCATTGCTGTTACTGCTGACAGCCCTTCACTTCCAAGAAGGGAGCTTGAAGAGACAAAAAAAATTGCAGAAGAGATGGGTGCAAGGCATTTGATTATTAATTCGAATGAAACGGAAAATCGGGAGTATTTAAAAAACCCCAGCAACAGATGCTATTACTGCAAAACTGAATTATACACCAAATTAAAACAATTATCAATTCGGTTGGGAATAAAAAATATCCTTAACGGAACAAATCTTGATGATTTAAGGGATTATCGTCCTGGATTAAAAGCGGCTGAAGAACACGAAATAATCAGCCCGCTGAAAGGTGCTAAGTTTACAAAAAATGATGTGAGAGAATTGGCAAAACACCTAAATTTAAGGTGGTGGGACAAGCCTTCAAGCCCATGCTTGTCGTCGAGAGTGCCATACGGGCAGGAAATCACCCTGAACAAGCTTAAAATGATAGAGGAAGCAGAGGATTTTCTCAAAAACTTTGGGATAAATGAATTAAGGGTGAGACATTTTGGGAAAACAGCAAGAATAGAAGTCAATGAACATGATAAATATTTAGTTAATAAACACCTTGAGATAATAAATAAAAAATTCAATGAAATTGGATTTAATGAAATAGAAGTTTCTAATTTTAAAAGCGGAAATTTGAATATTTTAATTCAAAATGCATGAGCAGGAAATTAAGAAACTAATGGGGGATTTGAAGAATGGCAAAGTTGAAGTAAATGAAGCTATAAGAAAATTAAAGTTTCTTCCGTTTGAGAATTTAGGCTTTGCAAAGATTGACCATCACCGTGCATTAAGAAAAGGATTTCCGGAAGTTGTATTTTGCCAGAGCAAGACAGTCTGGCAGGTCGTTGAAATAGTTAAAAGATTGTCAAAAAACAATTCAGTTGTATTAGCGACGAGAGCAACAAAAGAAATGTTTAATGAAATGAAAAAACATATTAAAAATGCCAACTACAATGAAAAATCTAAAACAATAATAATCAACAAAAAAAAATCTGATAAAAAAACAAAAAACAAAATTTTAATTCTAACTGCCGGCACATCTGACATAAATATTGCAGAAGAAGCTGCGATTGTTGCAGAAGTAATGGGCAACATAGTTGAAAGGCTCTATGATGTTGGCGTTGCCGGATTGCACAGGCTGCTGAGCAATAAAGGCCAAATTGAAGGCGCGAATGTTTTGATTGTTGTTGCAGGAATGGATGGTGTTCTTCCTAGCGTAGTATCGGGACTGTTTGGCAAGCCAATTATTGCAGTTCCGACGTCAGTTGGCTACGGCGCCTCATTCAAAGGTATTGCGCCATTATTGACGATGCTAAACTCCTGCTCGCCGGGAGTTGTTGTTGTGAATATTGATAATGGATTCGGGGCGGGATATTTTGCAAGCATGATAAATAAATGAAATTAATTTAAAAAAATTATTATTAATAAATTTGATGCCAATCAACAAAAATGAAAATATTATACTTTGATTGCTTTTCTGGAATCAGCGGAGACATGATTATAGGTTCGCTGTTGGATTTGGGATTAAACTTTAAATTTCTGGAGAATGAATTAAAAAAACTAAATTTTAAAAACTATAAAATTGCGGCAAAAAAAATTGTTAAAAACGGAATTTCTGCGACAAAATTTGATGTAATTGAAGCAATTCATCATGGACATAGTCATGAACACAGAAATCTGAAAGAAATAAATAAAATAATTGAAAATTCAAACTTGGATAAAGAAATTAAGAACACGGTCAAAAAAATATTTTATAAAATCGCAGTTGCAGAAGCTAAAGTGCATAAAACTGCAATTAATAAAATTCATTTTCACGAGATTGGCGCCATTGACACTATAATAGACGTTTCAGGCGCTGTAATCGGATTCAAAAAATTAAACATAGAAAAAATCTATTGCTCAAAATTGAATACAGGAACTGGTTTTGTTGAATTCTCACATGGAAATTGGCCGGTGCCTGCTCCGGCAACAGCAGAACTTCTAAAAAGTATTCCTATTTATCACAATAATGTAAAGTCTGAATTAGTAACTCCAACCGGAGCTGCAATTATAGCGACATTAACCGACTCATTTGGCGATATGCCTGCAATGATATTGGAAAAAATTGGGTATGGCGCTGCAACTAAAGACTTGCGGCAGCCGAATGTTTTAAGAGTATTTTATGGAGAACGTGATAATGGTTTTGAAAGTTTTGATGATAAAATAATGGTTATGGAAACAAACATTGACAATATGAATCCAGAAATATTTCCGTATGTTATTGAAAGATTGATGGAAAATAGCGCCTTGGATGCTTACACAGAACCTATAAATATGAAAAAGAATAGAATAGGAATTAAAATTACCGCTTTATGTGATAAAAACAATGTTGACAAACTATCCAAAATTTTATTTGATGAAACAACTACCTTGGGAATCAGAATATTTCCTGCTGAAAGGAAAAAACTTGAAAGAGAAATAAAAACAAAAAAAACAAAATATGGAAAAATAAGAATGAAAATTTCAAAATTGAATGGAAAAATAAAGAATATAACTCCGGAATACGAGGATTGCGTTAGGATGGCAAGGAAATATAAGATTCCTTTAAGGAAAGTTTATGGGGAGATTAGTAATATTATAAAGTAAAAATGAGATTTACTAATAGAGTAAAATTCACGGGATTGGCTGCTCTGGTAGTGGGAGCCACAACTTCCTTATTTGCAGTGGGACGACAAGAAACTCCAACTTTAGGAATTAGCCGTAATGGATTTGTTCAGGATACCGCACAACAAGAACCTAAATATTCAGTTAGATTGGATGGGCAAACAATTGCGTTTGAAGTAAAAGACAATAAGATTGTTGATGGCGATAGATCCGAAGACCACGAAATTTTTAATGGGACGCTGGAAGATATAAAGGAGAATTACCTATTTTTTATTGCTAGAGGAATAATTCCTGATGTTAGGCATTTTAATCCAAGAGTCAAGGAAATAGCGCAATTAATGTCTCGCGATAGGAATTATTTATCGAACCCCTATAATGGATTTGAGTTTTTAGCCCTGGATTATTGGAGCCCAAAAAATACCAACTGGAAGCAACAAGGAATTGATGGTTTGCCGCTTGCTTATGCAAGAAGGAATATTTTTATAGGTGGAGTATATTATGACTTAACAATATTATTAGTTGGCAACCAGTTAAATGAAAAATCAGTAGAAATTAAAGATTTATTTGAGATTACTATTAACCGGTCTGAAGAAGGCAACAAGGAGGTAAGAATTGATTATGCGTTGGAAGTGAGGCCAGGGCAAAATTATGAACGCTACATGGAGCGCAGGCAACTATCGACTGGAAAAAGATTGTTTATAGAAGCAGAATTAAGTGGCGATGCATCAACATTGTCAAAAAGAGAAGAATCATTAATCTATATGCTGGACTTTGGCGGAATAATACAGCCATTAATAGAAGCGGTTAAAAAACAGGTAGTATTCTTTGACAAAGACTGGAATCCCATTAAACCGTGAGAATTAATTTCCTAAACTTTCTCAAACATTTTTGCAACTTTTTCTTTGCCAATCAGTAAAATAAACGGCGCTAATTTTGGCCCTCTTTCTTTGTTGAGAAGAACTTTGTAAGCAGCCTTAAACAAATCATTAGTTTCCATTTTGATTTCTTCTTTTGCGATGCGATAAAATTCATTAAACAATGTCTTCTCGTCCCATTTTTGAGTCATTAATCTGGAAGCGATTATGTGCAGTGCTTTTTTCTGCTGCTCGTTTAATTCAATATTATCTGGGATTTTGTGCTGCAAAATGAACTTATACTGCTCGTCTGCAAATTCCTCGACCCATTTTTTGGCAAACTTTAGCCTTTCTTTCACATAATCAGTTTCTGATTTTGTTGCATCTTTAGGCAATTGCCCCGTATCTCTAAGCGATTCAAGGATCAATTTTTCATCATCAAAAATCTGAACCAGCATTGACGCCTGCGATAAGCTGATCTGCGGCGGAATTCTTTTAGGAATTTTTCCAATGTGGCTTAATTCGTAAATTCTTTTCTGCCTTATATTTTCTTTTTCGCCTAAATCATCCTTGCCGAAATAAATTCGTTCGGCCTGGTCATATCTCTCATAAAGCAGAATTATGTCATTAGAGCCGTATGGCTGGAAGTCAAGAGACGCATTTGGCCTCGTTCGTATTAAGAGGAATCTCAGCATTTTCGCAGGAGCGTAATTGACCGAGTCTGCAAATCCCAATCCGTATCCTTTGGATGTGGACATCTTCTTGCCGCCGACATTGAAAAATTCGTAGCCCGGCCCTGTTTCATACCCGTTTGAGGGGTAAGGGGGAGGATAATTAAAAACATCGACTGCAAAATGGCATGCTGCTGTTCTTGAGCCGCCTTGGGTGAAATGGTCTTTTCCTGCTGTTTCAACAATTACAGATTTTGTCGGCCATTTTGCAGCCCATTCAACTTTCCATGGAAATTTGCCGTTTCCGTCGTATGGGGAAATCCATCCTTTGTGTCCGCAGCCTTTTGCCCATTCAACAACTCCTCCTTTACACTCAAAATATAATTTTTCTTTTTCCTTATCCCATTCAAGCGCCACTGTTGTGGCTATCTTGTTACACACTGGGCATTTTGGATTGAACGGGAGCTTTTCTCCTGACTTCACATCATCGCCGTAAAGTTCCTTGTAAATATTCTGTATCTTGTCCGCGTTGTCAAGCGCAATTTTTATTGTCCTATTGAAAGCTCCTTTTTCATACAGCTCTCCGGTGCTTTCTAATTCCGCTTCTATTCCAAAATCAGGAAATAAGTCAGTCACCTGCTTGAAATAATAATCACCAAAATTTTTGTGTCCTTTGACCGGGCTTGGAATGAACCTGAACGGCATACCCATATATTTCTCATTGTCTTCCTTGCTTAATTCTTTTGACGGCTTGTCCAGCGGATCCATATCATCGCTGCTCAGAATAAATCTTGCCTTGACTCCCTTATCTCTCAGGGCTTTTGCAATAGCATCGTGAATTACCCAGCCTCTGCCTGAGCCGATATGGATCGAGCCTGATGGAGTTTTCTCATCCATTACAATATATCCGTGTTTTTTTACCAGGCTCTTAAGTAAATCATTATTTTCCACTCTTTCAATTATATCTTCGGCCATCTGGTCTGCCCAGAAAGAGTCTTCAAAATTTTTATTCTGTTCTTTGTTTTGCATAGGATAGAAAAAATTAAAAGTTTATTTAAAGGTTGTGGAAAAATTAATTGTTTTATTAAATCATATTTCTTCTTTCAGGCAGCAGATGAAGCAAGTCTCTTCTAATGTTTCTTGCAGTAATCCCAAGGCCAGCTCCTGGTTTTATTAACGGTGGCTCCTGCTCATCTGGACCTGCATCTGTCAAAAGAATTAGTGCGTTTAATGTTCCCTTGAGATTTCCGAGAGTGCTGTTATTTGGCACTTCAGTTAGAGCAACTCTCATTGCAATATCTTGACCTTGGACATCCATTTTGGCAACATATCGAAGTGTATTGTCCCTTGCTCTTGCCTGCTGCATTTTGTCGCTGAACCACCCATCTAATTTCGTTATTTTGCTCATGAAGCTCTCTACATCCATCTCTGTTAAATAAGCTTCTGGAATGAATGGTTCTCTTTGGATATCATTTAAACTCACAGGGAATCCCGCTGTCCTTGCCAAAACTATTAATTTTCTTGCAACATCAAGGCCGCTTAGATCGTCCCTTGGATGGGGTTCAGTATAATTTCTTCTAAAGGCTTCTCTTACTATTTCTGAAAAGGCAATTCCTTTTTCTAATCCTGTTGTAATATAACCAAGCGTTCCGGAAAAACATCCCTCAATTATTCTCGGCCTGTCATTTAAGTCTCTGTTGTCCTGGATGAGCGGGACCGCATCAGCGCCAGCCATGACAGAACATCTATAACCATACCTTTTTGTGTCATGAGTCAATTTTTTAAAAGTTTTGTAATCATACAGGGCAATCGGATTTTTATTTGCCGTAACTATCCCGTAAGGTGTGTGTTCAATTACATGCAAATGGAATTCCCTCATGGGCTCGCTAAGGGCGGTCACGTCAATAAATACTAAATTGCTTTCTTCATCCCTCAACCTTACCCTTGCTCTATTGAGCAAATCAAAAAGGCTGTTATATTTTTTCGCAGACTTAGATTTGCGACTGATAAAGTCATACGAATCTTCTTTAGACAAACCAAAAGCAGAGTAAATTGTGTGAGTGCTTGAAGCAAGGCCAACTATTCTAGTGGGATTTGGGTGTAAATCTGGATTTGTATCCCCTTTCTCGCAAATTTGCCTCACTAGCGTTTTTCCGACATTGCCAGTTGCGCCAATTATATAAACATCTTGTATCATCTAACCGATGGAATGTATTTAGTTTTTAAAATCTATCGGTTGTAAAAATTCTATTTTTACTTAAGAAACCCTTTCGCCTTCAGCAGTTCTGCATTTAAAATTCCGCCGCCTGCTGCTCCACGTACTGTATTGTGGCTCAACCCGACAAATCTCCACTGCAAAGCTTTGCACTCTCTGAGTCTTCCTACGGTAACTGCCATGCCTTTGTCATTGTCCCTATCAAGTCTTGTTTGCGGACGATTCTCTTCTTCACGATAAATTATTGGACGTTGTGGGGCAAAAGGCAAATCCAATTCCTGCGGAACGCCTCTAAATTTCTGCCACATATTTAGAATTTCCTCTTTGTTTGGTTTATTTTCAAATTCAGCCGAAACGCATGCCATGTGGCCGTCTATTGTTGGAACGCGGTTGCAATGTGCTGAAATTTCGAACGACTCATCATAAGAAATTTTATTCCCGTCAATTCTTCCAAGAATTTTCATCGGCTCAAGCTCGGATTTTTCTTCTTCGCCTTTAATAAACGGTATTACATTATCAAAGATATCAAATGACGAAACTCCAGGGTGGCCTGCGCCTGAAACAGCCTGCATTGTAGTTATAACTGCCCTTTTTATCCTAAATCTTTTATGCAAAACGAATAATGGCAGCATATAACTCTGCAATGAGCAGTTCGGCTTTACAACAATAAACCCATTTTTCCATCCCCTATTTTTTTGTTGAATGGGGATAATATCTGAATGATTCGGGTTAATTTCCGGAATTATCATTGGAACATCTGCAGTATGCCTATGCGCTGAAGCGTTTGAAACAACCGGAATTCCGGCTTCTGCATATTTTTCCTCCCATTCTTTTGCAATGTCGGAGTCCAGGGCAGAAAAAACAAAATCACAGTTTGTTTTAGCTTTTTCCAAATCATTAATAGGGGCAATAATTAAATTCTTAGCATTTGCCGGAATATCTTTTTTCATGTGCCATCTTCCGTTAACAGCTTCCAAATATTTTTTTCCTGCAGATGATGGGCTTGCAATGACATGGCTTACTTCAAACCACGGATGCCCTTCAAGCAAGGAAATATATTTCTGCCCAACCATTCCTGTTGCTCCCAAAATTCCAACTCTTAGTTTGTTCATCAAATCACCCGAAAAATTCATCGTGCAATGCCATTGCGGCTTTTTCAGCGTCTTTCCCATCAACCACGAAGGTTATATTTATCTCCGAAGCGCCCTGCGAAATAACTTCTATATTTATATTATTTTTGCCCATGGCAGTGAATGTTCTGCCTGAAATCCCCACAGTATGCTTCATGCCTTCTCCCACGATACATATGATTGCCTTGTCTTTTATTATTTCAACATTTGCTATGCTTTCCAAATCCTTGGCAATTGATTTAAGATTGCTGTCATCATCCACCGACAATGAAACACTTATTTCAGATGTAGCAACGATATCAACGCTTTTTTTGTACTTGTCAAATACCCCAAAGAGCATTGCCAAAAACCCATAGGCGCCGAGCATTCTTGTTGAATCAATATTGATCAGGCTTATTCCTTTTTTGTATGCTATAGCTTTCACCGGCTGACTGTTTTTGTCTGTTTCCATGACAATGGCTGTACCTTTATTGTCGGGATTAAATGAATTCAACACTCTTACAGGAATATTTTTTCTCATAGCAGGCAAAATTGTTTTAGGATGCAGAACTCTCGCACCAAAATAAGCCAGCTCAGAAGCTTCTGCAAAAGAAACCTGCCTTACCGGCTTTGCATTTTTAACTATTTTGGGGTCAGCAGTCATTACGCCGTCAACATCAGTCCAAATCTGTATTTCATCAGCATCTATTGCGCTTCCAAAAATTGCAGCGCTATAGTCAGAGCCACCCCTTCCAAAAGTTGTAATTTGATTCTCTTCGCTTTTTCCTATAAACCCAGTTATGACCGGAATTGAGTTTGATTTTATAATATTATTTTTAATATTTGAATAACTTGATTCCAGCGGCTCTGCATTTCCGAAATCATTATTGGTCCTTAACCCCATATCCCATGAATTAAAAGTTTGGGAATAAATTCCATTTTTGTTTAAGTATTCAGAAACAATTTTTGACGACAATCTCTCACCGAATGACTGAAAATTATCCAAAATCCCCGTATCTGATTTCCTATTTTGCCTGGTTTGTTCTGCAAGTTGTGACAATTCACTAAAATCTTCATTTAATAAAGAATTGTCTAAATTCAATTGATTAATAATATCCAAATGAATTTTCTTGATATTATCAAAAACAGCTTCTCCTTTTCCAGCAGCACATTCATTTGCCAAGTCAATCAGTTTGTCAGTTATTTTTGCTACTGCAGAAACGACTACAACTGGCTTTAAATTAATTCTTGATTTTATTATTTCAGCAGTTTTTCTTATTCTTTCTGCGTTTCCAACTGAAGTTCCACCGAATTTCATTATTATCATTTTAATTACCACCAATTTGTTCCCTTTCTAACCTATAAATTTTCCAATTGAGCAACTTAAAATTATTTTTTTCATAAAATTTTATGGCATTCGTATTCCAATCAATTACATTCAAATCTAGCCTTCCACAATTTCTTTCTTTTGCAAATTTTATGCAAAAATCCAGCATCCTTTGCCCAATTCCTTTTCCCCTGACTTCCTGCAATACAAAAATGTCTTCCAAAAAGAGTGTTGGCAACGCTACAAAGCTTCCGTATGTCATGAAAAATATCATGTAAGATACATACTTATTTTCAATCTTTCCCAAGTAAGCTTTATATCTTGGATTTTTACCCAACCCATCCTCCTTTAACCTTAGTCTTGCTTTTTTATCTGGAGGAGTTAGCTTTTCAAAATCTGCAAACACTTCAATTAATCTAAAAAATTCATTAAAATTATTTTCAGATAATTTTTCTATGACCAATTCATTGTTCATTTTAAATTCTTCATTATTCTTTTTGCAGCGTCTTTTGTTTCCTCTAGAGTCGGCACCAAAGCAAATCTGACATAATTCTCACCCGGATTTAATCCATTAAAATTATTTGAAATCCAGGCCCCTGGGGTTACAACAATGGCAATTTCTTTCTGCAATAATTTTTTTGCGAACTCAACAGAATTAATTCCGTTCGGAGTTTTCTGCCAAATATACAAAGTAGCTTCGGGCATGCAGCTCTCTAAACCAACTGAAGTAAGGGCATTAACAATAATATCCCTTTTCTGCCTGTAATCTTTTCTTGATTTTTCAACATGCTTTTCGTCCTGCAAAGCAGAGATTGCTGCATCCTGTATGAAAACTGGCGTTCCAGAATCAATATTTGGCTTTAATTTCCTGAATGCGGAAATTACATTTTCATCCCCTGCAGCCCATCCAATCCTATAGCCGGTCATGCAGCTTCTTTTTGACAGTGACTGGAAGGCAACAGCGCCTTCTTTTGAGTATTCAAGAACTGAATGGGGTTTTTCTGAATAATATATTTCCGAATAGCATTCATCGCTTGCAATTATTATGTTGTTGTCGTGCCCGAAATCAACAGCTTCCTTGAAAAATTCTTCTGTTGCAACTGCGCCTGTCGGATTATTCGGATAATTAATCCAGAGAATTTTTGCTTTCTTCACAATATCTCTGGGAATTTTTTCTAAATTCATCAAATAATTATTTTCTTTTACAAGCGGGACAAAATAAGTTTTTCCTCCGGCAAATAAAGTTCCTTTTTCGTAAGGGGGATATCCCGGATTTGGTGAAATAACATAATCTCCGGCATTCAAAAATGCGTGAGGAAAATTAAATACAGCTTCCTTTGCCCCAATTGTTGAAACTATTTCTTTCTGAAAATCCAGATTTATCCCAAATCTTTTCTTAATCCACTTTGAAACTTCGAGGCGGTATTCATCGCTGCCGTTATAGCTGGGGTATCCTGAGGTTTTTCTTACATCAACTGCTTTCTTTATTGCATTTCTTACAATTTCAGGAGTCGGCTCCTTTGGGTCTCCGACACCAAAATCTATAGGGGTTATTCCCAAATTTTTTAGTTTTGCAACTTCATTTTCCACTTCCGCAAAAGCATAATTGGATATGCTCGCCAGTTTATTCGAGATTTGAATTTTCATCCTGATCACCTGAATTTATTTGCCCCCCTAAAATCCAATGTTGCAAAATAATCTTCAACAGTTTCTGCCCTTCTGATTTTTATAACGCTTCCATCCTGCCTTAACAATAATTCAGCAGAGCGCAGTTTGCCGTTGTAGTTAAATCCCATTGAAAATCCGTGAGCCCCAGTGTCGTGAATCACTAAAATATCACTCGGAATTATTTCGGGCAGTTTCCTGTTTATTGCGAATTTGTCATTATTCTCGCACAAAGAGCCAGTTACATCGTACACATGGTTATTTGGGGCAGTTTCTTTTCCAAGAACGGTTATGTGATGATATGCGCCATAAATTGCCGGTCTCATAAAATTAGCCATGCAGGCATCGCATCCTACAAAATCCTTATAAATGTGCTTTAGGTGCAAAACAGTTGTAACAAGATATCCATAAGGGCCGGTGATTACCCTGCCGCACTCAAGGTACACTTTTAGTCCGTTCAATCCGTTTTTAGTTATAAGCCTATCATATAATTTTTTCATTTCTTTAGCAAGAAAATTATAATCCAAAGCCTCGTCTTCCGGTTTTTGAGGTATTCCCATTCCCCCTCCGAAATTAACAAATTCTAGTTTTATTCCTAATCTCTCTTTGATTTCCGTTGCAAGCTCGAACATCATTCTGGCAGTATCAATAAAAGATTGCGGATTCAGCTCATTTGAAACTACCATAGTATGAAGCCCGAATCTTTTTACACCTTTTTTCCTGCATAATTCATAGCCTTCAAAAAGCTGTTCCATTGTGAAGCCATATTTTGCTTCTTTTGGATCTCCGATTATAACATTGCCTGTTCTTGCAGGGCCTGGATTGTACCTGAAGCATATTAAATCAGGAATCCCCGCATGCCTATCCAAAAATTCTATGTGGCTTATGTCGTCAAGATTGATGATTGCGCCCAATTCCATCGCTTTTTTGTATTCATTTGCAGGTGTGTCATTGGAGCTGAACATTATTTCCTCTCCGACAACCCCTATTTTCTCTGACAAAAGCAGTTCAGGATATGAGCTGCAGTCCGTGCCAAATCCCTCTTCCTGCAATATTTTCATGACAAAAGGGTTTGGAAGTACTTTGACTGCGAAAAATTCCTTGAATCCTGGCAGAATGCTAAATGCTTTCATGAATTTTCTGGCATTGTCTCTAATTGCCCGTTCATCATAAATATGAAAAGGCGTTGGATATTTTTTTATTATATCCATTATTTTCTCTTTCGAAAACGGCAATGATTTGGCTTGCATTTTTTATTTCTCTGAATTGTTGTATTATCTCAAAAACAAAAAATTTGAAGAAATTAAACCGCTTTTAATTCTTCCAGTAATTTCAAATCTGTTAAAATCTTTTTCAATTTTTCTTTATTTTCCGGCTTCATCTCGCACATCGGCAGCCTGTATACTTCTTTAACAAGGCCTTTCATTGCCAGCGCGGCTTTTATCGGAATTGGGTTTGTTTCTATGAAAATGCCTTTGAATAATGGAAGCAACTCGTAATGCAATTGTGCAGCATTTTTAAAATCGCCATTCAAGGCAAATTCTGTGAGTGTGTGCATCTGTTTTGGAATAATATTGCCTGCAACTGAAATAACGCCTTTTCCGCCCAAGGACATTAATGGCAAAGTTAGATTGTCATCTCCTGAAAGAACTGTAAAATTTTTCGGCAATGTCTGAATAACTTCCATCATCTGAGCAATATTTCCGGACGCTTCCTTGACTCCAATAATGTTTGAATGCTCTTTTGCAAGCCTTGCCAGGGTTGCAGTCTCCATGTTAATTCCTGTTCTCCCCTGGATGTTGTAAATAATTATTGGAATGTCAGCTGCTTTTGCAATTGAACTAAAATGCCTGAATAATCCTTCCTGTGTCGGCTTGTTGTAGTAAGGGCAAACCTGAAGCGATGCATCTGCTCCGTTGTCTGAAGCATGCTTTGTCATGCTGATAGCTTCCCTTGTGGAATTGCTTCCAGTGCCTGCAATTACAGGAACTTTTCCGTTTGCTGCATCAATTGCTAATTTAACAACCCTATTGAGCTCTTCATGGCTTAATGTAGGGCTTTCTCCAGTTGTCCCGCACGGAACTATTCCATCAATTTTATTCTCTATCTGGAATAGAATTAAATTTCTTAATGACGCTTCATCAATCCCTCCATCTTCCAAAAATGGCGTAACAATTGCAGTTATTGCCCCTTTAAACATTTTTATCACCTATCATTTCATTCATCATATCATTTATTTCAAAAAATCCTTTCTTGCCTTGAATCCATTCTGCTGCCATGACCGCCCCAAGCGCAAATCCTTCCCTGTTTCTGGCCGTGTGCTTTAGCTCGATTGTATCTGTGCTGGAATCAAATCCGACAATATGTGTTCCTGGAATTGAGCCGGCCCTTAGAGACGCAAAATTAACTTTATCAATTCTTTTGATGTTATCCACCAAAATTTTTTCTATTATTTTGGCGGTTCCGCTCGGGCTGTCTAGCTTCTTGCTATGATGCAGCTCATATCCAAAAACATCATAGCCCTTAACATTATTCATCATTCTTGCAGCGTCTTTAATAATTCTGAAAAAAATATTTACTCCAATTGAAAAGTTTGAAGCATAAATCAGCCCAATGTTATTATGATTTACAATTTTCTTAGCTTCGCCTAATTTATCATTCCATCCGGTTGTTCCTATGACTATACTTTTCCCAAATTTTGATATTTTTTGTAAATTATCAATAACAGCATCGGGCCTTGTGAAATCTATGCAAACATCTACATTTTTCATTGACTTTTCGTTTATTTCGGAAAAAGTTGCACCCTTGCCATTTTGGTCTATTATTGAAACTACATTTATTCCTCTAGTTTTTGCAATCTTTTCAATTTCCTTTCCCATTTTCCCATAGCCGATAATTGCGATGTTCATTTTATTTTATAGCATAAAGAGCTTATTTAAAAATGTATTACTTAAATTCATTTGTCCAAGAAATCCGACATTACATCGGTATAATTATCCAGATTGCCAAGAACAAATTCCCGGTCTTTTCTCTCTCTTAACCTTAACAAACACCCTCCCATAAGCGAAAGTAATATATATTACATATAAAAACATAATGTTATTATAATAACAAAAATTTAGAAATTCATTATTGTGATGGTAACTGTAAGCCACATAGTTAAGAAAATTGTAAGCCAGCAGCCGTTTGTAGAGGAAGCCCTTGGAAAAAATATTATCAGCATCGCAAATCTTGCAGAGCATATTTTGCCGGAAATTGAAAAAGAGCTTGGCAAAAAAATAAAGCAAGCTGCGGTTGTAATGGCATTGAGAAGATTTTCTGAGGAAATTTCAGAGCACAGAAATAAATCAAAATCATTTGACTACACCGGAGAAATTCTTATGAAAACTAATATAGCAGATTTTACTTTTGTCAAATCTCCAAGCTTGTTGGCAAAACTAAAAACAATCCACAATCTAGTTAATTTTGAAAGAGGAGATACATTAAACATAATCCTAGGAAATAATGAGGTCAGCATCATAACAAACGAAAAACATATTCAAAAATTAACTCAATTTCTTTCAGGAGAAAAAATAATTAACAGGGAAAAGGAATTGGTTTCTTTGACAATTATTTTCACGAAAGATGATTTCACCCACACCCCGGGAATAATATTCAATGCTGTGAGAAAACTCGCATGGGATAACTTAAATATTTATGAAATAGTATCAACGATGACAGAACTGACATTTATCCTGCACAAAAAAGATTCCATGAAAGCCTATGAAGTTTTGCAGGATATGGTTGGGAAATAAAAAATTATAGTAACTTTCAAGTAATTAAACAAGAAAGATTTAAATAACAATTATTCTATCTTTGCAAAATGAAGCATGGTAGCATTAATACGGATCCAGACCCTATAAGAAGAAAAATGGTGATTGGCATACCTGCATTAGCGGCAGGAACTATAGCCGGATATTTTTTATGGCCACGTCAAGAAACTGCAAAAGATTCAAATCAAATAACTCAGGACCCAAATAGCCAATTGATTGCAGAACGTCAAAAAACATTGGATGATATGCTTGTTAGTGACCCTTGCTCTTATTTTGAATTCGCCCGTTATGACCATTACCGATCATTAGAATCAGCGTACATAGTAGAGGCATATCAAAAATATTTTGACGACCCAGTTTTTTGGAAAATAGTTGGAGAAGAAATTAAGCCTGGATTGCGGAAAAATGGCCTGATAGAAAGTGAAATAGAATCGACATTAAATTCCAGAGAATTTCGTAGTAGGTTTCTGCAAAATTCTTTATCAGAACAACAAGCTATCCTATTATCGGATAAAGGAGATTTATCAGCAGCAACTTTATCAATTGATTATTTATTTGGAAAAGGATACAAAAGTCCGGCATTCTTTTACCCTTCAGCATTTGAAAAGACAACATGGAATCTTAGAGGACATCAAATTGATATTCCAGCTAATATAAGATTGCATGAAACATGGAGGCATGAGTGTTTCCATGCTATAAATTATGGTAAAGGAATTGACTTTGGTAATGGCCTTGTTTTAGATAGCGCAGCCATGAGGCAAATGAGGCCCGAAGTTGTAATGTTTCTTTTAGAAGATGTTACTATAGCTAATTATCATTTCTTTAGAGATAATTCTCGTAATCAGCTCGAGGTAGTTTGGGCTGCTGGAAAATTTGGCACTTATACTAAAGACTATGAAGGGATATCGAGAATCGATGACTTCAACCCAGTAGAGTATAAATTTGTAAGAATGCAAATTGAACGTATGAATAAGGTAACACGTGAAATAGAATCATTGTTTGACTCATTTTTAAAAAGTAGAAATTAATGGGCCCAACGGGATTTCAACCCGTGACCCCAAGATCGCTCTGAAAGCATAAGAGTCTTGTGCTCTAAGCAGGCTGAGCTATGGGCCCAATAATCAATTAGAATAAATAGTCAATTTAAAAAACTAACTAATCACATCATCTTCAGCTTTCCTGTTATTCTGTCAATCTTCTCTTCCTCATCAGGCCCAATTCCTAAACATGTAATTGTTCCTGGCTCAACAACAGTATGCCCTGCATCAGTTATCAAGGCTGTTTTCAATCCGGATTCTTCCGCCATCTGCTTGTACTTAAAAAGTTCTTTCTCATCATTTACTTTTACGACTATTTTTTTGCCGCCGTTTTTCCTCCATAAATCAACTATTTTTTTATCAGATTTTAGAGTTGCGTCTACAGATGCATGGCTGCATTGCGCCGCTAATTTTCCTTTAGGAAGTTTCAAATCTTCCCTTGCCAAAATAACTTGCTTGTATTGCATATTTATTTTTATTTTAAATTGATTACCGGGTTTTTAATAACTAATCATTGGTTTTTGAATGGTAGTAAATTAATTCTTAATCAATTGCACTTCTTTTAAACTACCTTTTTAATTCTTTCCTTTTGTTTTATTATTTTTTTAAGTTAATCAATGTAATCACTCTTGCCTACTAAACAATCTTTATATATTCTGGAGTTTTGTAGGATTAGTATGGAAAAATTTAAGCACTTTGATAAGATGAAAGAAAAAGGAACTTACTTTGAAGGCTCTGATAAAAAATATCCTGAAGTTGATCTGCCCAGGTGGATGACCGAACAGGAAGAGTAATTCTACGGAAATTTTGTATAATAAATTTGCTAATATACTTTCGAATTGTACTCAGAGGATTTTTAATCGCTATATCTTTAATAATTCACCATCTAAATAAATTTTGGGATTTTTGAAAACCTGGTCAAGATGTATAATGGCGTAAATGCTTCCTCCAAACCAATAATTTGAGCCGATTCCGATATGAGCAGTTCCAAGAGTTTTGTCATCAACAATCATTGCTCCAATTATTGATGCATTTGGATTTAACCCTATTCCAAGCTCGCAAATTCTTCTCAAGTTGCCTGGATTTTTTGCGACCGATGCTGCCCATTTTAAAGTGTTTTCCAGCTGCTTTGCCTCTTCTCCGCCCTTGACTTCAACAATATCTCCATTCTCTATCGTTAATTCAATCGGTTTTTTAATTAATATCGTGTGGTCATGCGTTCTTGAGCTTCCGTCAATTACAACTTTTCCTTCAACTTTTCTCCCGTTTGGCGGGCAATAAATCTCGCCTGCGGGCAGATTACCTCCAGTTCCCGGTACGGTATAATTTCCGTCTGCTGCAATTGCTTTTATCCCCTCTTTGTTGTAATACAAATCAGTTCCGGCAGGAGTTGTGATATGGACTTCTTTTGCATGTTCTAATTTCTGCCTTAATATTTCGTGATGCGCCTGCAGAGGCTTGTAATTTACGTCGATTGCATTTAATATCAAGTCTGTATTGGCTGTCGGCAAATCCCCGAGGCTCATTGCAGAGACAAATCTGTGGTTCTTTTTTGCAACCCACCTCCTGAAGCTTTTTCCAAGCTCTTGTATGTTTCCGAGCTTGTCCGACATGTTCAGAATAATTACATTTCCTGCCTTAAGCCCGGATAAACTTTGCACGACTTCTTCATCGGAAACATCTCCCCTTGATTTCACATTCTGAAGAATTAATTTTGTGTCCAGCTTTAGCTGCTCTGCTGCCAAAAAATAAGCGCCTGAAAGAACTGCCGCCACATTCCTGTTTTCATAGCCAACGTCCCCTACTATCAGCACTTTTTCATTATTCACAGCCAAGCATGGCGTGAATATTTTTTTTATAGAAAATGAAGCTCTCGATGCCAAATCATAAAGATTATGCTCCTTGAGCCATTTAAGTGATTCAACCGTTTCCATTAGGTTTTTTAGAAGGGAAGATTGTTTTTAAAGTTATCTGTGTTGTGTTAAATAATTTTATTTAAATTTTTGTCCAAAAAGTTGCTATTTCTTCTTCTTAAATCTTCTTCTCGTATCCAGATATTTTGTATTGTATAAGGGTAATTTTATAAATATATGGTGATTACTATCTTAAGGTAGAAACAATGTCAATAGATGATACCGTGGATAGAGCAAAAGTAACAGTTCTTACTTTGTGGGACGATCGGATATTTCCAGGAAGAATGTTTCACCTTGATGCATATACAAATGCTACTGGAAATGTTGAACTGGGAAAAGGTTCTTTCTACAAAAATGATCCTTCTCCAGAAGAATGGTGGAATAATCAAAGCGATCAGGTTGAATGCTTATTTCCCGAAAGAGTTGTAGATCCAAAAAGGTATAGATCAAATATGAAACCTCATACAGTTATTGAAATCTATAGTACTCCTGAACTTTATGTCACTCCAGAAGTTATAGCTGAGTTTTTTACAAGTCGCTTTGATGTTAGTTGGGAAATATTTTTAAGGCAGATTAGGCCATTCTGGACATCAACGCAGCCATTCAATACTCATACAATGAGGGAAATAGAGCTCGAGCAAGCAGTTGTAAAACAGGCGCTGGAAAGAATGGTATCTGCAATACCGCCACACATGCTTAATCAAGTAGTTAGAAATTATCAAAAAGTTGGTGAATATACAATTCAACCTGTTGCGGCACAATAAGTTTTTATAATTTGTTAAATTCTCATTCTCATATGATAAAATCCGTAATCTTCGACCTGGACAATACATTAATAGACTTTCTTAGAATGAAAAAGCTTAGCTGCGATGCTGCAGTTTCATCAATGATAGGCGCCGGATTAAATGTTGACAAGGAAAAAGCAATCAAGGAAGTATTTGAATTATACAAGCAGTATGGCATGGAGGATAAAT
Source organism: Candidatus Nanoarchaeia archaeon (assembly GCA_035288865.1). Lineage (GTDB taxonomy): Archaea > Nanobdellota > Nanobdellia > Woesearchaeales > GW2011-AR4. Next base: position 77,436 of record DATDZA010000012.1, on the reverse strand, counting down.
TAGTCTTCCAGAGATTATTGGAAAAAATGATGGGAGAAGTTAACTATGAAATTCTTGCGAGCGGGATTGTTGCCTACAGAAGAGTAAGAAGCGGATTTCTCGAGCCATACCCAAATGTTGGAAAAGTTCTGTATGAATTAAAAAGAAAGGGAATAAAACTTGCAATAGTTTCCGATGCTCCAAGATTAAAAGCATGGATAAGGCTTGTTTCTATGAAAATAAACCACTATTTTGATTTGGTTGTAACTTTTGATGACACGGGCGAGTATAAGCCAAGCAATAAGCCTTTTATGGTTGTGTTTGATAAATTAAAGTTAAAGCCAAGCGAGTGCCTGATGGTTGGCGATTGGCCGGAGAGGGACATAAAAGGCGCCAAAGCTTTGGGAATGCTGACTTGCTTTGCCAGATATGGAAATCCTGAAATTGAGAATTCAGATGCGGATTATGAAATTAATGATATAAAAGAATTGCTGGAGATTGTGGAATAGAAACAGTTTCTATTTTAAAGTAGTTATAATGGAAATATTTATATAATAATTTGAAGTTCTTTAATTTTTAATATAATCGGAGGTAATCAATATGAAAATTAACTTTGGTGGTGGTGATGAGGGGGTTGTCACACGGCAAGAATTTACACTGGATGATGCAATAGATGCCCTTAAAGGCCAAAAAATTGGATTTGAGGGTTATGGCTCCCAAGGGCCAGCACAATCACAAAATCTAAGAGACAGTCTTAAGGACCATAACATTCCTGTTTTTGTTGGCCAAAGAAAAAGATTTTCTAAACCTGGTGATAAAAGACTGACCGGCTGGGAGAATGCGCTTAAGGATGGATGGGAGCCTGGTAAGAATTTGTTCTCTATAGAAGAAGCCGCTGATAGGGCAACTATAATTGCGTATTTAACTTCAGATGCAGGCCAGAGAGATTCTTGGCCAAGCATAGAAAGATATGTGGAGCCAGGAAAGATGCTTTACTTTTCACATGGATTTGGAATGCATTTCAACCAACTTACTGGCATAAAACCGCGTGAAGGTGTTGACGTTGGTATGATAGCCCCCAAGGGCGCAGGATTAAGCGTAAGAGAAAATTATCTAAACGGATTAGGCATAAACGCTAGTTTTGCAGTTGCGAGAAACTTTAGCGGGCGTGCTCTTGAAAAAACACTTGCCATGGGCAGAGGAATTGGAGCTGCGTATATGTTAGAAACTACTTTTAGAGACGAAGTGGTAAGCGATCATTTTGGAGAAAGGGCATTTTTATTGGGAGAGGTATGGGCGCTGGCAGAAGCTGCGTATGATACTTTAAGGCAAAAAAATAAAATTGATCCGAGAGAAGCATTTATTAATTCTTCAGAGCAAATAACTCAGGTCATACTCCCTTTGATTGGACAGAGTGGGGCCGCAGAAATTTACAGGCAGGCTCAAGAAGCTGGCCATTTAGGTACGGTACTACAATATAAAAAAATGATAAGAAATTCTACGCAACCTCTTCTGAATAGGCTGTATAAGTCCGTTGAAGATGGGATAGAGGCCAAAATAGCACTTGACTCGAATAGTCAACCAGACTACGATTTAAAATTAGCGGCCGAATATACACCAATTAATAAGTCAGAAATGTGGACTACAGGGCGAGAGATTAGGGCACAATTGCGTGACAGGACTTATGGAATGAAAATAACTAATTTTGCTTTGGCGGGAGCTATCCTCGGTGCCATTGAGGCCCAATATCAAACTCTAATTGATCACGGCCACAGGGTAAGTGAAGCAATTAATGAAACAGTTGAGGAGGCCACTGAAAGCTTGAATCGATTTTACCAAAGAGAAGGCGTTTCACATCTTCTTGGTGCTTGCAGCACAACAGCGCAGCGTGGCGCGCTAGACTGGGGTCCTAGATTTAAGGCAATAATATTGCCGCAATTCTTGGACAGTCGCGAAAGGTATCCGGGTGACTTCATTGTTGCACCAAATTATACCTCAACAGTGCCAAATGTATGGAATGCGGCAAAAATAAACCGAGGTCTTAGACCGGGAAACCAAAGAGCCGCATAAACTTATTTTTCTTTTATATTTATGGGAACTATTGAGAAAATTACGGAAGAACTTGCAAATGATTTGCATGCAGCTATAGTTAAACATGGTGTTGGTTTTGTAAATGGAGATATTCCAGAAAATCCTGCTTCAAAATATGCAAGTGTAAATGCTTTGTTGTATGGAACCCCTTTGCTAAGCCACGACAACAATGGCATAATAAATTTCTTTAATTATGAAGCGGCTAAAATCTTTGGCAAAACTATCGAACAAATGTTAGGCATGCCTTCTGTAGAGCTGGCGCCAAATGTGGATAATATAAGACCAAACAGAAAGACATATTTGGATCAATCGCTTCTGGGATGCGTAACATTGCAGGATGCGAGAAGACTTCAATGGCAACCAGACGGTAGTACAAGAGAAATTTTAATAGATGCCGAAGTATTTCCTTACGAACATAAAGGTAGAGTTTCCAATGTTGCATCAATAAGATTTAAGGGATATTACCAGTCCAAAGTAGCAAACCACTCGTAAAATACTCGTAAATAATCCAAACTTTTATATATTACTTACTACATTGAACACTCATAGGCTTAAAATCCTATAATTCATTTAAAATTATGAGGTGAATTTAATGGCAAGAGGAAGATGCATGAAGTGCAGGAAAGAAGTTGAAATTAAGGATGGCAAGGAAGTCACTATGAAGAATGGCATGAGTGCAATGAAAGGTGTCTGCGCAACTTGCGGCACAAAAGTGTTTAGGATTCTGGGAAAGGCCAAATAAGGCCTTTTATTTTTAATTTTTAAGATTAAATTGTTTCTCTTAAACCCATATGAAGTACGATTGTTTCATTACGAAAATAAGTTTCATTAACAATTCCCACTGCAGCGTTATGTGTTGCACTTCCATTTCCATAATGCCCAGCTACAGACCAAAGAACCTCACTGACCCTCCCTAAGGATCCTTTAAATTTTTCTCTCCCATCTGGAGTTGGAGCACCACCAACTAAAGACGTTATAGACGCAATTAAATTTCCTCTTGCATAATCAAAATAATTAGGATTTAGATTATACTTTGCAGCCAAGCTATGCACATATTCAGCATCAACCATAACTGGCCCGAGCAATTCACTTGCAGTTTCTCGCGCTAATCGAGAGAGTTCAGCTTTCACTCTTTCGTGTTTTTGTGGAAACAAAACATTTTTTCCAAATTCAACCACAGCTTCTGGCACAGCCCTAAAGGAATCACTTACAGAATTTCTTACAGTTCCAGCAATTCTTTCTAGTCTAGATAAATTCATAATTTCATAGAAACGCTATTTGATTTATAAATATTTTGGCTATTACCACCTTTAAGTCAAAATTATTTTTTTCTTTTAATATAAAACTTTTGAATAGGAAAATAATATTTATCCGACTTTTTATATAATTTATAGAGGCAGAATTTAAATATCATTAAATCAATACAGTATCCGGGGGTGAGCTGAACCCGTCTGTGGTTAAAGCAAAGTCATTGCTGATTGACGCTGATGTTTAACGCAGGAATCGCAAGCAATCTGCACTAAGGCATTAACTAAACGTCTGCTTTTACGGCTCAAGCCATCTTGCGTACCAAAAGCTTGAACAAAAAACTTTAACTGACAGCTTAGGCTGGCCGGGCAACGGCTAGACCCTCTTTGTTTTTGTGTTTTAAATTACTTTTTATTTGCCTTGGGCAGCACCTTATACGCAAAAACAGCAGCTACAATTATGATAATCCAGAAAAAATATTCATTAATTATTCTTAATGCCAATAACACAATATTTAGAATAAGAGAAATTATTATGACAACGACTAAGAACCTCAAAAGCTTTCTGTCCTTAATATTCATCTTTTAATTTCAGAATGCGCTTTTTCATTCGCATGAAAGTTATTCCGTTTCTTATCTCAATCTGCTTGTGAGTATATGCACTGCCGTCTACTGTAATGTAATCCATCTTCTCACTATAATTAGAAGCACTCAATAAAAACACCCCCACGTAATGATTTTAATATTTAATCACTATAAATACTTTTTGTTGTATTATATACACATCAGTATACTGGTTTATTATTTTCATTATTGATCTATCTATAGTTAAACAATAGAACTAATTTAAGATTTTAATAGTATTTATTTTATTGATGTTTGATTTGTTACCAATTTTTATCATTTCTCCAAATCTAAACAAATACTTAAATATAAGTTCAGCTAAGCTTTTCATGAAATGCTGCTTGATTTATACCTTAATCTCACTAAGAAGTACGTTGGGTTAAACCCTACGAATAAGTACTTTTACAATCCGTACTTTGATTCGTTTCTTATTTTAGTTTTGTTTTTTCTGCTTTCAAGATTATTTGTTTTCATAGCAACCAAAATAATTCTGAAACTCACAAGGAAAACAAAAACAACTATGGATGATATACTTGTCAAGAAATCAAATGGTCCAATTTCCATAATATTACTTCTTATTGGGCTTAGGCTTGCTTTGATTCCTCTTGGAATAAACAAAAACCTGGCGGACATTGCAGTGAAAATTATTTTTACATTAATTTATATTATTATAACTTACCTTGTAATAATATTTGTTGAGGCGTTTCTTGATAATCTTGGGACAAAATTGCATAAGAAGAATGTGGTGATTTTGCACGACGAGCTGGTTCCAATATTCAAGAAATTTTCAAGGATTTTTATTTCATTGATAGGCTTGATGTTTATACTTCCAATCTGGGGCATACAGATAGGACCGCTGCTGGCAGGGCTCGGGATTGTGGGAATTGCTGTGGCTTTCGCGCTCCAAAGCACGCTTGGCAATATATTTGGCGGGGCATCCCTGCTGATGGACAAAAGCATAAAGGTCGGTGACATTATAAAACTGGACGAGGAAACCATAGGCAGAGTTGTTGATGTCGGCCTTAGAAGCACAAAACTACACACTTTCGACAATGAAATAATAACATTGCCAAACGGAAAGCTTGCCGACTCACGGATAATAAACTTTGTCCAGCCTGACCCCAGCGTTAGGTTTAATGTAAATTTTGGAGTTGAATATGGCTCAAGCATTTCAAAAGTAAGAAAGATTGTTCTTGACACGCTGAAGAAAATTCCAGATGTACTAAAAAAGCCGTCTCCTAAAGTTCTAATGATTGAAATGGGTGACTTTGCCCTGAAGTTCACTGCCCTTTTCTGGGTTCCCGGGTATAGCGACAGGTACGATGACACAAAGGCACTGGTAGTTGAGGAAATTTATAATGCCTTGATAAAAGGGGGAATCAAAATACCATTCCCGACAAGGACGGTTTATACAAGGCAAGAAAAAAAATAATTATTCATTCATTATCTCTTTTACAATTCTGTAAGTTTCTGGATATAAATTAAGATTAAGAAGATCCGTATGCAGGGTTCCTCCAAATACACCGTTACAGGTTCCATTGATATAAAATATTATTGTATTATCTAATTTTGCATTTTCTGCCGTTACAACCCCATCCCCGTTCCCTGAATCGGTGTTGCAGCCAGTTCCGATAATGTCATACATTTTTACACCGCTTGGCTGCTTTGAGGGGTCATTTAGTTTGTTGATGAACAGGCTGCCCTGAAGCATGTCCTGGCATTCCCTGTTCTCGCCTAAATATCCGCAATAGCTTGCTGCCTTGCTTGAAATTCCATGGTTTGGCGTGGCAATCATAATAAATTTATTTACATCGCTAGCGTCGAAAATCTGAATATATCTTCTTGCAACCAAACCACCCATTGAATGAGCTATTATGTTGACTTTTGGTTTTCCCGTTCTTTCCTTTACTATATCAATCAAATCCTTTAGTCTTACTGCATAAGTGTCAATATTCTCGCTTTTTGTTGGGATAAGAATATATTTGTCATCTTTCCTGAATGCGTCGTAATAGTAGCTTACTTTTGCAGTTATCGGCCTGCCTGACAGGCTCCAAATCCCGCTCTGCAAAGATTCGTTCTTTGAGTAAAGCGAAACAATCCCCGCGTTCAGGTAGCCGTCTTCGTCAAGTTTTGACTGTAGCTTGTTAAATGCGTCCAGCGAGTATTCTGGAGAATTATCCTTGTAGAATGAGTGGCCGTGCAAGAAAATTACCGGGAAGGTTTTTGGGTCATTTTTGCATGAATCATCCCTGCAGCAGGGACTGCAGTCATTAAAAACGCAGCAGATTGGGGGGTTGTCGGATAAAACAGTGTCAATATTTTGAATTAAGTTATAAGTGATATTTGCGCTAACTTGACTAAAATCAAAAAATTGTGCAATATTAGAAACATTTTCAAATTCAGAGCATTTTATTAAAAAGTCGTTGGATTGCTTTGATAAATTTATTCCTGACAAAAGATACAGGGAAATATTGACTGATTTATTGTAATCAGTTTCTGAAATATTTATTTCACTGTCCGGCGCGAATTCTTCAGCGATTTGAATTAAACTTTCATTTGTTTTATTTTCATCCTTTAATTTCTGCAGCGAATAGTAATAGGAATTATTTATTTTTGCAACTTCATTATTTTTGAATTTTTGAGTCAGGTTAATAAATTTTTCATCCGCGTTAAATGTTATATTTTTATCCCCAATAATTTTTGATGTTTCATTCCTAATGACGGAGTGCTTTTCGCTTATACCTGCAAGAAGCAGGCAATTTTGCGATAAATCCGTAAGCTTGGGATATTTATCCACGAAAGATTGAGATTTATCAACCGCTTTTTCTATCGATGCATTTTCTGAGCAATTCTGCTGCAAATTGCATAACAAATCATTTTCCGATTTCAGCAAATATTCAGACTCAAAAAACGTTTTTGCAGAATTCCATCTTGATGTTTCAATTATTGAATTTTGCTGCAATTCAATTTTGTTTAGTTCCGCAACCACCCGATCATAATTTTCAAAGGTATTGTTGGTAACAGATGATGATAATTTATTAAAATCATTTAAGTTTGAATTAAATCTGCCAGTTATGGATTTATCGCCTAAAATTTTAATAAATGGATTCAGCTCATTTGAACTGCCGTATATTAAGCTCAATTGCGACAATATTGAGTTATGCAGGCCTGCTGCATCATCTATCCTTTTGTCAAATGCGCCAATTGTTCTGTTAATGTAATTTAAATCGTCAAAATACGTTTTGTTGAATGACTGCTTTAACTGGGCGTAATTCTCTACAGACCATATGCTTCTGAGATTCTCAATAGAAACTCTTATTTTATCGTAAGTATAATCAATCTCTATTTTGCCGCTCGTCATATTCTTCAGATTCAATTTATGCGCGAGCTCAAAATATTTTTGGCTTGCTTTTTGATGCGCAACATCAACATCTTGCAACAGCTGAAGAAGCTCTGTGAAATTCGATTTTAATTCATTTTTGAGCGCTTTTTCTGCTTCAGTAAGGTCGTAATTAACCAATATTAATGAAGACCTTGATTTTTCGGGACTGCCGGTATGGCAAAAGAAAGAGCGCACGCTGTGGCATTTAATCTCAAAATTATACAAATCCTGGCCGCTGCCGAGCCTCTTGACGCTTAAATTGTAGCTCTTTATAACATTTTGGCCAATTCCAATTTCGAAATCATTTTTTTCCAGAACTTCATTTTTGCTTTTGTCAGTGAAAGAATAGGAACATGACGCTTTACAGTAAGCAACATTTTCTATGGAAACATTAAAATTAATACGGCTTGAGCCGCCGTAATGCATGCTGAATGATTTCTGCTGTGGCTCAAGATGCACAATCAGCTCATTTCCAAGAAAGAAATTTAACTTCTGGTTGAAGAATACAATAATATATATCAACAGAAGGGTGATTACAATTATGGCGAACAGCTCATATTTTTTTATAAATTGTTTTATATCCATAATAAAGAAATAAGTTTTTTGTAAGGATAAAAAGCTTTCGAGAAAGTTCGGTTTGGAATCAAGATTTATATAAGATTATCTGACAGTAAGATTGACTTTCAACCTATTATAGTAACAGTAATTTGGAATTAAACCGTTCTTTCTCGTTCCTCTATTTTCTCTTCTATATAGCAAATAACTCTACTTCGACTCGTACTTACGTATGAACTACCGAAAGCTTTAAATATAAGTTATTACATTTTAACAGAACTAATATACATTTTTGTATACCAATATACTTAAAAAAGTTTAAACGTTGGGAATTTCGTAAATCATCAGATATTAAAATTAAGAATTACAAAAACTAGTGTTAAAAATGGCAACTGAACTTGTTAGCTTGGGCATACTCTTCTTGTGCGCTGTAGTAGGCGGAATTATAGCTACAAGATTTAAGCAGCCTGCTGTGTTTGGGCTATTATTAGTTGGGGCAATAGTGGGTCCCCATTCCCTTAAGTTAGTTGAAAATGTTAATATGATTACAGCCATGGCAGAAATTGGGGCAATCCTGATGCTGTTTACTATTGGCATGGAATTTGATATTTCCAAACTTCTAAGGCTTGGTGCAAGGTCTGTTTTAATAGGCCTGCTAAAATTTGCGATTGTTTTGTTTTTTGGATATCAGGCAACTCTATTAATGGGATTCAGCGTAAAAGTGGCTTTGTTTATTGGAGTAATTCTCTCCTTCAGCAGCACGGTCGTTATTGTGAAAGTGCTGGAACAGAAAGAAATGTTCAGCAGGAAAGAAGTTCCACTGTTAATTGCAGTGCTTATAATAGAAGATATACTTGCTGTTTTTACACTGACATTTTTTTCGGGAGTAAAAGATTCTACTGCCGGAATATTGCCGATATTTGAAAAAATAATTTTTTCGGTTGCTATATTAATTTTTGCGTACATTATAATGATGAAAGTTTTGAAATATATTATAATTACAGTACGGAAAAACAGCAATGACGAATCCGTGCTGGTTTTACTATCCCTAGCCTTGGGAGCTTTATTCAGCTGGTTTGCATTATTTCTTGGATTGACCCCATCAGCAGGGGCATTTCTTGCGGGCAGCCTGATTGCCTCACTGCCGAATGCAAAAGAATACGGGAAGGCAGTCAAGCCCTTAGCTTTGATATTCACGTCCATATTTTTCATATCAATGGGGACTCTGGTAGATTTTGCCACGGTTAAATACTATCTTCCTCTAATCGGCGTATTATTATTGACGGTCATAGTTTCAAGATTCGTAGCAGTCGGATTTGTGACAATGCTATTGGCTAATTTTAAGGATGACCAGCCTCTTTTTTCCAGCATTGCCATGATATCAGTCGGAGAATTTTCCCTGCTTGTGGCAAAAGAAGGCCAGAAATTCGGCCTGGGAATTGATTTGGTTACAATAACTGCAGCAATAATATTCACAACCGCCATAATAATGTCAATAGGGATAAACCACAGCGAGAAAATTCATTCATCGTTTAATGCAAGAGTTTCTTCAAGGGGCAAATTAAGGTTGGAGAAACTGTCCGGATACATGCGAAGATTCTTTGACCAGACAGAAATAGAAAACTTTTTCACCAATAAGCTCAAGTCGGAGTCAAAGCTTGCTTTAATGCTCGGAATAGTCTTGCTGTTCGCATTTTTGATATTTAGGCAGTTTTCATTGTTGATTAAGTCCGGGTTAGCCCCGATATTCTTGTATGTGTTTTATGGATTGAGCCTCATAATATTTGGATATTTGCTTAATTTACTTTATAAAAGATTAAAGGAAATACATCACGTTTTGGCAGTTATACTGACAAATGTTGACAGTTCAAAAAATCTTGCAAAATGCTACAGGATATTAAACAATTTGTTAATCGCGCTAGTGTTATTTTTCTCGGCAATGCTATTCCCGTTTGCAATGTTCACTTTTAACTTGAGCGTATGGATGAATCTTGTTCCATTTGTGTTGGCTGGAATGTCATTTTATTATTTCAAAAGACTATTAATGTATGTAGAGGGGCATTCCATCTCAGTGCCAAGCTATAAGGCAGGACTGGCAACAGCTAAATTTTGACCTGTCTTTGATCAAATAGCCCATAAAAAGTGTATATTGGTGACTTGGACTCATCCCGCCAGAAAAATAAGAAAAGAAAATAAATAAATTGCTTAAATTCGCAAGATTTATAAACAAAAACAGTATAATTAAAAATTGTATATAACTAACAAGGAGAATAAAAAATGGAAAGACTATCACTGAAAGAGGTTTCTAAAGACTCAAAAATAGAATTACTAAGGGAATTAGGGTACGACTCCGACGGCGAGTTTGTTTTAGAATCTGGGAAAAAACTTCTTGATAGATATCTGGACGTACCAATTAAATTAGATAATATGGTTATATTGCCAGGTAGTATAATCATTCTGGACAACAATGAGTTGAGTCTATCCAAATATATAGAGGAGTTTGGAGATGTCTTCTGAGGATCCAATAGAAAGTGCCTTTGCTGGAGCAGTAAAAGGTACGATAGATTGGACTTTTGATGCGATTAAGAGTTTTGTAATAAAATTAAAGGACAAAAAACTGGCATTCATACAGGACGAAGAAACAATAAACTTAGTCAAAGAACAATATCATTCTGGCGAATTAAGTTTTTATAAAGAATACGTAAGCGATAAAGAAATATTATTTATTGTTAATATGGGATTAACATTAAGAAAATTACACAGTAAGAAGGATAGGAGAAACAATTTAAGAAATAAAATATTTGATAAATTTGAGGTTAATGGCGTACGCATTGCACAATTCGTAGAGAATGGTATTTTGAATAGGTATATAGGCATTTTAATTGACAATATGAGTTCGATAATTGATTTTAAAGATAAAATAATCTATGTTTTGAAAAATATTAACAAGCACGTTCTGTTTGTTAAAAAAGAAGATAGTGAAAGGAGCGTTATCCAACATGTAACATCAAGTGTTGCATCAAATTCTCCATTAATCTATATCATCTCAGGAAAATCTTCTGCTGCAGAGATAGTTAGAAAATGTGAAGGTAGATTAGTGCAGTTATTACCCGACTACATATTAGAAAAAATAAGTTCAAATGAGATGGAAAATTTGTTTTTTAAAAGATTAATACCGAAAGAATGAAGTAGTAAATATTATTTTTTAGGCACTTTCTGCCAGAAAAGTCAGGCTTTCAGAGTCTTATCTGATATAACCCTTTGACCAGTAAAGTATTTAAATGCGGCTCGTTTCACGTGACCCGTTATAAATTCGGAGGTAAAATTATTATGGCTAGCTTTAAATTGTGCATTTCAGACCCGGCAACGGGAAAAACATTCCAGAAGGAAATAAAGGATGAACTGGCAAGCCATTTCATTGGCTTGAATTTGGGCGAAACTGTCAAAGGGGATTCGTTTGAAGTCCCGAGCTTTGAGTTCCAGATTACAGGTGGCTCGGATTACTGCGGTTTCCCAATGAGGAGGGGAATTTTAGGAACTAGAAAAAAAATGACGATTTTGGGAGGGACTGGTTTTCGAGGCGCTGGTAAGGGAATCAAAAGAAGGAAAACAGTCTGCGGTCATAAAATCCATGATAAAATTTCACAAATTAACCTTAAAGTAACAAAGTCGGGCACGAAAAAACTTCACGAAGCTCTTGGCGTTCCAGAAAAAGCCGAAGCAAAAGAAGAAAAGAAAGAGTAATTTTTTTAATTAAGCACTATTAGCCTTCTATATTTATGGGTGGGTGGAGGGCGGAAAAAAACTCATCTGGTGCAATAAGAATGTTCCCTCCCTAAAGAATTTTAATTGTAGAGAATATTGAAAAAATTTTAAAGTGTCAAGTTCCCTATACTGAAAATAAAAAAACCGAAATCCAAATTTTAAATTAAAACATGGCTAAAAAGAAAGAAGAAGCGCAAGATGAACTTCCTCCACAACCCTCTGTCAATATTGGAATGGTCGGCCATGTCGACCACGGCAAAACAACGCTGCTAGAAAGATTGAGCGGAAAGTGGACAGACACTCATTCTGAAGAATTGAAGCGCGGAATCACGATTAGGCTGGGATATGCGGATATTTTATTCAGAAAATGTGATAAATGCAAAGGGGCGAAGGCATTCACAACAAAAGAAGAATGCCCCAACTGCAATTCCAAATCAGTTCCGTTAAGAAAAGTAAGCTTCGTCGATGCGCCGGGCCATGAATCACTGATGGCAACTATGCTTGCAGGAGCAACGATAATGGACGGCGCTTTGCTTTTGGTTGCAGCAAGCGAAACATGCCCGCAGCCTCAGACAAGAGAGCATCTGATGGCATTGGAAATTATAGGAATAAAAAATGTAATCATTGTGCAGAACAAGATTGATTTGGTTAATGAGGAGCAGGCGCTGAAAAATCACGAGCAGATAAAAAATTTTCTCAGGGGCACAAGTTTTGAAAACGCCCCGATAATTCCGATTTCGGCACAGCACAGGGTTGGGCTTGATTTCCTGATGGAAGCAATTGATAAATATATTCCAACTCCGGCGCGCGACGAAAAAAAAGAGCCGATTATGCTCGTTGCAAGAAGTTTTGACATCAACAGGCCAGGGATTACTCCGGAAAAACTTGTGGGCGGAGTCCTTGGAGGGAGCTTAAGGCATGGTATTCTTAAAATTGGTGGCAATGTTGAAATAAGGCCCGGGAGAATAATGATCGAGAAAAACCAGCAAGTATGGAAGCCTATAACAACAAAAATCACAGGTTTAATTTCAGGAAGTGTAAATCTTGAATCCGTCGGGCCGGGCGGCTCAATAGGAGTTTTGACTTCTCTTGACCCTTCAATTGTCAAGTCAGACCAGTTAACCGGCTCGCTTGTCGGATTGCCGGGCAAGCTTCCAAAAGTCTGGAATGAGCTGCTGCTTGATGTTCATTTGCTGAAGAGAGTTGTCGGAACGCAAGAAGAATTAAATGTTGACCCAATCAAAATGACCGAGCCATTAATGCTGAATGTGAATTCCGCGGCAACAGTCGGAATGGTAATTGAACTGAGAAAAAATAAAATAAGGTGCAGATTAAAGCTGCCGGTTTGCGCAGACACCAGTTCGAGAGTTACTCTTTCCAGAAGAATAGGGAATAGATTTAGATTAATCGGTTATGGGGAGATTGTAGAGAAATAGTTTTTTAAACTGATATTTCTTACCTTGTCCCATGAGGGGGCTGGTAATTATTTTGTTAGTGATTGTGATAATTTCTTTATTTAGTTTAATCGCTATAAGCGAAGATAATATTAAAATAAAAACACCAAAAAATAACTTTCAGTTCAATACATTTACATCAGCAGTTTGCGAAGAAAAAGATAATTTAAGATATTGCAGGGATGAACTGTTTGTAAACTGCAATGGAAAGATTTTAAAAGCAGATGAAACAAAAGACTGTAACGGATTCAAGATTGAGAACAAAGTAACCGGGTTTGCTGTTTTTGATAAGAATTCGTTTGAGTAATTACTCTCCCTCAAACTTTATGAGTGAATATAACTTGCAGCCTTTCGCTTCTACTTTTTCCCTGCCACCCAAATCCGGCAGTTCAATTATAACGGCACATTCTACTACTTGCCCGCCCAGCTTTTCTATTAGGTTAATAGAGGCAACCAAGGTACCGGCTGTCGCGATTAAATCATCAACAACCAGAATTTTTGCTCCTTTTGGAATAGCATCAGCGTGAACTTCAATAGTTGCCCTGCCGTATTCCAATTCATAACTTTCTTTTTCTGTACTGTGGGGCAGCTTTCCTTCCTTTCTAATTGGAATAAATCCTTTTTGCAATTTATGGGCAATTGCGCCTCCAAAAATAAATCCTCTGCTTTCTATGCCTGCAATCAAATCAATCCTCTTATATTTATATCTTTCACATAATTTATCAATGACATAGTTAAAGGCGTTAGCGTCTTTTAATAATGTTGTAATATCCCTGAACATTACCCCCTGCCTCGGCCAGTTTGGGACCGTTCTTATAGTTTTTTTTAAGTCCATAATTCAAAACAATTTCACCTTATATTTATAGTTTTTCTGTTTGACAATGTTTTTAAACGATCGCCATATGCTGATTTTGTAATGCTGATAAACAATCTAAACTACAGGACGGTCTGGATGCGGGACACTTCCGTCTATATGATAAATCAGCTGCTGCTGCCTTTTAAATTTGAAATTTACCGATCAAAAAATTACTTAGATACGGCAAATGCAATAAAGACTATGATTGTTAGGGGGGCGCCTGCTATCGGCGCGGCTGGCGCATTCGGATTGGCACAGGCTGCCTTGCATTATGAAGGAGAGAATTTTGAAGATTTTGTAATACATACTCAGGAAGCGCATAATGCATTGAATTCTACAAGGCCTACTGCAAATGATTTAAATTATGCCTTAAGTTATGTGAAATCCAAAATGTTTGCTGAAGGCAGCATAACAAATTCCAAAATGAAAGCTTTTGAAGCGGCGGTGGAATACGCGGACTGGAGCGCTGAAATATGCAGGAAGATTGGGGAGCATGGAAATAATTTAATAAAAAACAATCAAAATATTCTGACGCATTGCAATGCGGGCGCGCTTGCCTGTGTTGATTTTGGCACAGCATTGTCTCCGATAAGGCTTGCGCATTACAGCGGAAAAAACCTTTTTGTTTATGTCGATGAGACAAGGCCCAGAAACCAAGGCTCTTCCCTGACTGCGTGGGAATTGGCACAGGAAAAAATTCCGCATTCAATAATTGTGGACAATGCAGCCGGCTATTTTATGAAAAAAAATGAGATTGATTTTGCAATTGTCGGGGCGGACAGGATTGCAATGAATGGCGACGTTGCAAACAAGATAGGCACTTATGAAAAAGCTGTACTGGCAAAAGAAAATAATATTCCTTTTTATGTTGCCGCTCCAATTTCGACATTTGATGCTGACTGCAAGACCGGAGAAGATATTCACATTGAGGACAGAAGTGAAAATGAAGTTTTGTATATCTCAGGGACTGATGAAAATAAAAAATTTAGGAAAATCAGGATTGCCCCGGAAGACAGCTCTGCAAAAAATCCTGCTTTTGATGTGACGCCTGCTAGATACATAACCGGGATTATAACTGAAAATGGGATTATAAAACCGGTTGACAATGAGATTTTGGGATTTCTGAGAAATAAATAAACCAACAACCTTTATAAATCAATTAATCTTTTACATATATGGTAATTCAAATGGACTGGGGAATGAAGAACAGGCTGGCAAGAATTTTTAACCAGAAAAGCCAGCGGACTGTGATGCTTGCTGTCGATCACGGATATTTTCAGGGCCCGACAACTGGACTGAAAAAGCCACGGGAAACAATAGCGCCTTTGCTGCCGTATTGCGATTCCTTGTTTGTCACAAGGGGCGTTTTAAGAAATTGCATTTCTCCAATTGCAAATACACCGATTTTCTTGAGAGTTTCCGGCGGCCCGAGTGTTCTTGGCGAGCTGTCAAATGAAGACATAACAACTTCAATGAAAGAGGCATTGAGGCTGAATGCTGTTGGAGTTGGAATCTCTATTTTTGTAGGAGAAAAAAATGAAGACAGGACAATTTCAAATTTAGGAAGATTAGTCAATGAGGCTGAAGATTATGGCATGCCCGTACTGGCAATTACAGCAGTAGGAAAGGATATGGCACGAGATGCAAGATACCTTGGATTAGCGTGCAGAATCGCCGCTGAAATTGGTGCCCACATAGTCAAAACATATTACTGCGCTGAGGATTTTGACAAAGTTGTTGAAGGCTGTCCTGTCCCGATTGTTATTGCCGGAGGAAAAAAAATTCCAGAAAAAGAAGCCTTGGAGATGTCTTACAATGCAATAGCTAAAGGCGCTGCGGGAGTTGACATGGGCAGAAATATTTTCCAGTCTGAAAATCCAATTGCAATGATGCAGTCTGTCAGGGCCGTTGTTCACGATGGCTACACTGCGGACGAGGCATTTGAATTATTCAACAAGCTAAAATCACAAAAAATTGTTACCAGTGCTGTGGAATGAGTTTCATTAGAAACCTTTTTATTATTCTTTAAATTCATTTTTATCATGAGGACTGCAGTCTATTACAATAATAAAGATGTAAGGATTGAAGAAAGGCCAATTCCTGAAATAAGTGATGATGAGCTTCTTGTCAAAGTCATGGCTTCAGGAATCTGCGGAACAGATGTCATGGAATGGTACCGAATTAAAAAAGCGCCATTAGTTTTGGGGCACGAAATTTCCGGAGTCGTTGAAAAATCCGGAAAAAATGTTAAAAATTTTAGGGTTGGCGATAAAATTTTTGTTTCACATCACGTCCCGTGCATGAAGTGCCATTACTGCCTGAACGGAAATCATACTGCATGCGAGACTCTGCACAGGACAAACTTTGACCCCGGAGGATTTTCAGAATATCTGAGGGTGCCAAAAATAAATGTGGAATTTGGGACTTTTACGCTGCCTGATGATATTTCATTTGACGAAGGAACTTTTGTCGAGCCGATAGGCACTATATTGAGAGCACAAAGACTGGCAGATTTGAAAGAAAATCAGACGTTATTGGTAGTTGGAAGCGGAATTTCTGGGTTAATGCATATAAAGGCCGCAAAATCCAGGAATGTAAAAAAAATTATTGCTGTGGACATAAATGAATTTAGATTAAATGCGGCAAAAAAATTTGGAGCTGATTTTTCCATAAATGTAAAAGACGATGTTCCTTCTCTGATAAAAAAATTTAATGAAAACAGGCTTGCAGATTTGGTTATTGTGTGCACGGGCGCATTATCGGCTGCCAACACTGCATTAAATTGTGTTGACAAAGGCGGAACAATATTATTTTTTGCAGTTCCAAAGCCAGATGAGAGATTGGTAATCCCAATCAATGATTTTTGGAAGAATGAAATAAAAATCATGACTTCTTATGCAGCAGCGCCTAAAGATCTTGAAGATTCAATTAAACTGATTGCATCCAAGAAATTAAACCTCAATGAAATGGTTACTCATAAATTAAAGCTTGATGAAATACAAAAGGGATTCAATCTTGTGGCAGAAGCGAAAGACTCGATAAAAGTGATTATCGAGATGAATAATTAATATTCCATTATCAGAGATGCCTTTCTTCATGTAGCAATCGCTTTCGCAAGATTTAAGTATTATTTATGCTTAATCAAATCATGATTCCAACAAGAAAATTAGGCAGGACCAATCATCATGCAACGATTTTTGGCCTGGGCGGCGAAGGAATTTTAAGGACGAGCGGCTATTTCAAGGAGGCAGAGTCGGTGATAAAGAAAGCCGTTGAAGTTGGCGTCAATTATTTTGATACGGCTCCCGCTTATCAGCAAAGCAGGGATTATCTTGGCAAATTCTTGTGGGGTTATGCAAAAAGAGAAAACGTCTTTTTGGCATCCAAGACTCATGACAGAACTTATGAGGGGACTTTGTCGCTGGTGGAAGATTCTTTAAGAAGATTGAACACACACTACCTTGATTTATTGCAGCTTCATGATTTGCGCGAAAAAGAAGATTTAAGTGAAATTTTTTCAGATGATGGGGCAATACACGCCCTTGAGGAGCTGAAAAGACAGGGAAAAGTAAGATTTGTAGGAATTACAGGCCATCACGATCCAAATATTTTAATTGAAACTATAAAAAGATACAATTTTGATACAATATTGCTTTGCGCAAATGTCGGAGACTCCCATTATATGCCCTTTATCACCACAGTAATTCCTGAGGCAAGAAAAAAAGGAATGGGGGTCATAGCAATGAAAGTTGCTTCCCAAGGACATGCACTTTCATCAATCAAAATGGAAGAAGCTTTTGATTTTAGCTTAAGCCAGGATGTTGACTTGGCAATAATTGGCTGTAAGACTCCTCAAGAGGTAGAGCAAAACGCATCCCTTGCCAGGAATTTCAAGCCTTTAAGCAGGAGAGAATTAGCCGATATAGAAAATAAGACCAAGGATATTGTTGCTGAAACAAATTTTTTTAAGAAAGGAATGTACTAGAAAAATCATTTGTGCCAAATCTATGGCCTAAGCGCCAATAATAGCTGTTTTTATGTCTTCCCTGCATTTGCATTCATTATATTTGATTTTTGGGATTGCCGCAATCAGCAATTTTTTAACTTTGTCTGCATTCTGTTTCATAACTTTTAATACTTCATCGATGGTAACTGCCGGCCTGCCTTCTTTAAAACAATCATAATCCGTCGACATGGCAATTGTTGCATAGCAGATTCCAGCTTCCCTTGCCAGCACCGCCTCGGGCACAGTGCTCATGTTGATAACGTCAGCATTCCAGCTTCTGAACAAATTGCTTTCCGCCTTAGTTGAAAACCTAGGCCCTTCAATAGTTACAACAGTCCCTTTTTTATGATGAATAAGATTTATTTCTGCTGCCGTTTCGGCAAGCAGTTTTCTCAGCTTTGGGCAAAACGGCTCTGCCATCGGTATGTGGCAAACTTTGTCGTCATAAAATGTCGAGCTGCGCTTAGTTGTCCTGTCAATGAATTGGTCAACAAAAATAAAGTGGCCTGGCTTGATTTTTTCCCTAAGTGAGCCGCAGGCAGTCGTTGCAATTATATGGGTGCAGCCCTGTTCCTTTAAAGAAATAATGTTTGCCCGGTAATTCACATTTGTCGGATTGATTGAATGTTTTTTACCGTGCCGTGAAAGAATTACAACGTCAACATTGCTTATTTTCCCCATAGTCAATGCGCTTGTCGGATTTCCAAACCTTGTAGAAACAATTGCTTCCTTAGCGCCTTTCAAAATTCTAGGGTCTTCAAGCCCGGAGCCGCCAATAATTCCAACTTTTATTATTTAAACCACCGGTTAATTTTAAATCTAAAATCATTCGCCTGTTTTCTTCGATTTCAGCGAGCTTTTAACCGCTTTATCGCTTATTATTGCAGAATTTCCGCTTGGGTCTTCGATGATTAATTTTTGCTTTTCCTTGCCCCATGTTATGTTCAACAGCTTTTTCAGGAGATTTTTCGCCTTTTTTTTGCCTTCTTCATCTTCTTCTGCGTCTCGCGCAACTTCAACCTGGTACTTGATCCGGCTAAGAATTCCTTCCACATTTGTAACATAGCCTTGTGCTGCAGGCCCAGGAGTTATTGATGCAATATGCGGCAGCTTCACGGTTGCTTCAGAGGATTTCACTACGCGGACTTTCATATCCTCTTCGCTTGAAATCTCGAATTCATATTTGACCGGCTCTTTGCGCTCAGTCGCTTCAATATCCGCTTTGTGGTATTTGCAGTTGTTGCACGTCATAGAAAACATGTAAACTTTTCCGAAATAAGGCACTTCAGTATCCCTTTCTGTCAGAACAAGGCTTTTCTCGTGGCATAAAGGGCACACCTGCTGCTCAAAATCACTTTCTTTCATTTCTTCTTCGGGCATGAAAAATTTAATAACACAATTTCTTTTTATAGTTTTTGGTTTTAGTTATTTTGACGACTAAAGACATTTATTTTAATTATTATTGTTTTTCGAAAGAATTATAAATTTTTGTATTTATCCCGCGATATGATTCCCAAACTCCAGTCAATTTTTCACTCGATAACCAAATCTCTGGAAGTTTTGTATGTCATGGAAGATTTAAAGCCATGCGCAAGAATTCTTGTTTTTGAAGATGAATTGGATAAAATTATTGATTTCCTAAATGAAAATAAAATAAGTTATTCTGTTTCAGATTTTAAAGTTATAAAACAAAACACTCAAAGTGAATTTTATTCCGATAAATCGGTAAAAATACCGAAAGGTGATTCAAGTAAAGGGAATTTTTTTGTTTATCTGTCGAAAGACAAGGACAAAGCAGAACAAGCAAGAATATTGGAGGAAAGTAATAATCATTTTGAGTTAGGGCTAATTTTAGGTTATCCAAAATGCTGCTGCGAATTTTTTGCTAAAAATTTTGATGAGAAAAACACGGACTTGACTTTAATATCACTCAAAAATTCCAGTGGCTTTGAATTTCCATTTTATAATAATATTTCTGCACGGCATTTTGACATTTTATTATTGAGCCATTTTCCGCATAGCTATCACTGCGAGCCTTCAATTGAAATCGCAAAAAATAATTTGAAAGTTATACAAAAGCATTCCAGGCAGATTGCAGAAATGATTTCCGGAGTTTTGAAATCTGCAGTTATTTATACAATGGATGAAGGAATATTCTTATTAAGGAGATACGAGAGAAATAAAGATGAAATAATTTACAGCGATGTGGTGAGCACTGCAAAAAGCAAATTATATTTTTTAGTTTCCTCAAATAATAAATTAAAAATAATTGATAAAAATAATTTTTTTGTGAATGATGTTGGAATATCTGGAGGAAATTTTGGTATCATGATTTTTACTTAGAATATAAGCTAACCGGCGTCCCGTTCACCATAAAATTATCTTCTTTCTTCAAATTAGCCGGATGAAAATGATGGCCGTAATGAATTAGTTTTCCGTTCATTTCTTTTAATAATTTATTTTCGAGCCCCCTTTCGAATGGAGAATCAGGAGCAGTAAACAAAACATCATATTTTGAGAAATCATGCTCAAAAAAATCCTTGTTGTGGAAAACGGCATTATTTACTTTAAGCTTTGATTGTATTTCTAAAGCCTTATGATGCAGGACATCATCAATCTCTATGCCTTCAGCGTTTTTGCAGAACAGTGATGCAATCAAAACTATTTTTCCGTCGCCGCTTCCTATGTCGAGAAAATTTCTGAATTTGCTAAGTTTTACTTTCTTGAAGCTTTCAAAAACTTCGTCCGCAATAGATGCGTTCCAGAATCCTTTTTCAGTGCTCCACATCGGAAGCCTACCCTTTTTCATTAGAGATTTGTAGAAATCATCGTATTCTGATTTTATCTTATTAAAAACTAATTCTTTCATCTTAATTATCTCCTTTTTCTTTGCTTTAAATATTTTGCCCTATTTTGCTGAAAACCAAAAAGTTTTAATAGAGGCAACGCTGTTGGATATGATATCCAAGTGAACTAAATGATAAGCGCGACGCTGGTTGAAAAAGTAAAGGCGGATTTTTCTAAGATTAAGATAGGCAAATCCAGAATTAAAGTTCCAAAATTAAAGATTAATGCAAAAAAACAAAAAATAAGTGCAAAAAAATTTTCTTCTCAAATTCCAATATCCACTTTAATTAATATCTTAATAAGAAACTCTATTGAAACTGCTAGAAGAGAAGCAAAGGAAAAAATAAAAACAGAGGCAGATAGAAGTTACAGGCTTATCAAGAATGATAATGAATTAATTTTTGGGGGTTATGGAACTTCATCAAAAAATTATGGTAGTTTAATTCATACGCCCTACGTTGATTATGGAAAATTATTTGGTTATTTGGGAATTTTTAAAGCAAGCAGCGTTTATGAGTCTTCCAACGCAAATGACGCGCCAAAAGCGGGAAACCGTGATGCGGGCTTCGGGCTTATTGACAGCTCGACAATTGAGAAAGGCGCAAGATTTGTACGTTACATGAAACACCCTACAATTGATTTAAACACGTCTTCACTTGTTCCAAGTATGGGAATGGATTCGCAGGAATGGGAGAACTTTAAATTATGGAAGCAGCTTGATCCGGTTATGTATTTGCTTAAAACATCAACCTCTTAATCATTCCAACCCTGTCTCTTTTTTTAACTTGTACAAAACTGCCTTGCTCGCATTAAGCTTGGATGCTGTCCTTTCGCTTTCGGTCATGTATTTTTCAGCAACGTTTAGCTTTTCTCCAATCTGGCCTATTGCTTTAAGCTGGTCCTGGGTCAGGTTGCTTCCGCCGGCAACAATGCCGTAGAATTCCCTTAACTGAGAATAAGCCTGGTATACCTGAGTTATAGTTTGATAATTTCCTGCCGCTGCATTATTTGACTGTCTTGCCGTTTTCTCAAGCTTGCCGCCGCTTTCTTTTTCAAACAATCTAGAAATATCAACAGCCTTTCGTTCCGGAGTAATTTCCTCTGCAAGCCTGTCAGTCTTCAACTCCTGCATTGATTGTTTTATAAGCTGGCCTATTTCAGTTGCATCTTTTTTCCTTTCCTCTTCGAGCAGCTTCAGCCGCCTTATCCTCTCTTCGGGAGAAAGTTTTGCGAATTCTTTTTTGTCAATGGGCATTTTAATTGTAATACGAGGATTATCCTCCCAATATAAGCTTAATTATTATAAATTATATAATTTTGAAACAATTTTACTTGACTCAGCTTAGGGATCTTAAATATATTTCCTGCTCGGAAAGCGCAGTGTTGTATACCGCTAATGAATCTATGGCTCCATAAAATAATGCCCCTTGATTTGTTTGTAGCGGAAAGTTTGGAGAGCCTCTTGAGCCAATCCTTACATCTTTGTCTGTTGTTTGTATGCTTCCAGAGGCAGTATATTCTTTTTTTTTCACTCCATTTATAAAAGTCTTGACTAGGGAATTATTGTAAGTTACAACCAAGTAAGTCCATTGATTTAATGTTATCGGGCCACCGCCATCTTTCCATCCACAATTGTGGCTCGGCAATCCGCTGACACCACCAAGATAAAATGCAAAATTATATGGTGCAATTTGGTCATTTGCAGGATCGCATGTGTGTATTCCATCTGCTGGACCAGTATTGTCATGAACTGCTATCTCGTATGGAATTCCTTCCTTGTTCATTATCATATCCTGGTCTGCATTGCCTGTAAGCCCGTATACTTTAACCCAGGCCTCCATTGTTAAACTGTCTGTAATATTCAGGCTTTTCTCATCAAGTACTTCCACATAATCATCTTGTCCGTCGAATTCTAGCGCAGTCCCATATTTTCCATCTATCCAGTCAGTAAACTTTGCTCGCTGAACACCATAATGTGTTCCCACATCGCTGGCACTTAATGCTTTTGAATATGCTGCAATCTCGTCAATCGAGCCGTTGAAATATGAGCCACTTCTGCCTATTTGTACATTGTTTGAATTATTGTTAATTGAGCCAGCAAATGCAGCGCTTCCAGTTTGCTGGCCGTTTAGATAACATCTTATTATGTTTCCATCAAAAGTCATAGCAACATGCTGCCAAGTATTATTTGATACAGAAATAAAGCAACTGCTTACTCCATTGATAACTGCTGATACGGTCTGATTTTTATTGTACGCTAAACCCCATGCAGTTCCTTTTGAAATAATTCCGGCATCATCGTTTGCTTCAGAGTTTGTGTAAATCCAAGCCTCAAGGCTTATCTTGCTTGTTATTTCCAGAAAAAAATTGGACGGCACATCAATATAATCATCAATCCCATCAAAATTGCAGCTATTGATGGATTTTCCCTCTGCATTGCAGCCAATTCCTCCAGTTAAAATTCCGTTATTATTATAAGGGCTTGCATCATCTGCATTTCCATCAAGATGCATCAGCAGCCTTGTATTTCCATAATGAACCCCATTGTTGTCCAGCGCCCTGTCGCTTATATTGTAACCATCGTCCTCATTAAAATCATAAGCGCTCACAGAACCCGATACATTATGGCCAATACCTATATAATCATAACTTATATTATTATTTTCATTTTCAGCATTTATCTGCCCTGCAGCCTTGTGCGCAATTCCAGTATCAAGCATAGTGTAACTGACATTGAGTTGAGTATCATAAATTTTGCCAGGAATATCACAGAGCCCTATTACGTAGGTGGCTTTTTCAGTGTTTCGCAATACCTGCGGGCCTGCCGGCGTTCCATCACATCCAGCCAATTCAATCTTGCTAATGGAAATATCCCTGCCCATTGAGTTTGCAAGGACAATAGTAACTGTTGTATCCCCAATCTTAAAATCTGAACATGCCAATCCTGCTTGCACTATACATTTTATCGGCTTGAATTTATTCGGGCTTAAAACACCAAAATAGGAGAGAGCTCCAATCGAGACTAAAACAATCATTATTGCCCAACCATAAGTCATTATAAATTCTATGGCAGCCTGACTTTTGGTATTTTTGCCCATGTGAATTTTATTCTAATGGAACCGCACTCCACAAAGTCCAATCGTTGGACGGTGCATAAGCGCCAAAGATATAGTAAGGCGGCTTATTTTGGCCGAAGAAAGAATACTGCACATCTCCCCAGGTTTGGGGCGCTCCGCCGCCTTTGAATCCCATTCCATAAACGGGGCTGCCAAAGAATTTCCAGGTCTTCATCAATCCGTGGAAATCGCTTAAGTCAGTCGAAGCGTCTGCTCCCGGCTCTACAGTAAATGCTTTGTCATATCCGTATTTTTTGATAGTTGAAACAATTTCCTTTACAGGGCTGTTTCCCTGCCCTGGCGCAAGGTGGTCATCATGATATCCATAATTATCCGCAAGATGAACGTTGCCAACCATGTTATCTTTAGCAAGGCTGTCAATCGTTTTGACCGCCCATTTGTTGAAATCTAAATCATTCTGTTCCTGGGTTTTTCTAGGATCATCCTGCCAGTATTTTCTCCACAGATTAATATGGCCTGTGTCAATTGTGGCCTTGACGTGGCGTTCAGCTAATTTCGCCGCCTCTTGTCTGCTTATTCCCATGAAATACGGATTTGGCTGAAGAGTTTCAGCTGTTACTTCGCCGGGGGCCATGCTGGCTCCGTATGTAATTTCCGGCTTTGTAAGCATGTCAACCATCCTTTCTCTTGTTTTTCTGATTATCCATTTTAATTCTTCAGGATGCCCGCCAAATCTTTCCGGAAAAATGTGCTCGACTGCAAGAACCACGGGATTATTTGGGTCTTTTGTTTTTTGAAGTGCGTGAATTGCAGCTTCCGCATACAATCGGATTCCTTCTTTTTCCAGGCGCTTGATTGGAGTAATGATGTGTGTTTTTGTTTCTGCTGTATCGACTGCCTGCTGTTCCTGTGATGCGGCTGTTGAACGGGCAAATTCCAGTGACCTCTGTGCCCTGAATTTGGCTTTTTCTATTAACTTGAGTGGGTCTACCATCTCGGGGCCTGCAAAATTATCAGTGTATTGCTGAATTTCTCTATCTTCTCTCATGATTTTCCACAAATCTTCCGGTGGCATCTTATTTTTTAATTCTGTATAATATTTTTCGGCTTCATCAAGTTTTTTTATAGCTTTAAACCATGGTTCTGAATCTCTAGAGTACTGCAAACTCCACCCTCTTGCAATTCCTTCCTGTGACTCAAGTGTTGCTTTTACGTATGCTTCTTCCGGGTACCTTTTTTCGTAGTAATTGGGCTTTCTGCCCTTTGTTTCTTCAAACCATTTGTTGTACTCGTGGGCTTCTCTTGCAAATTCTTCAAAAGTCTTCAGCTTAACTTTGAATTCTCTCTTTTGAGAATCAAATTCAGGAACTCGCCCCTCTCTTGCGTTATATGGGTCAACTATTCTTCTCTCTTCATAATCAATATAATCCCCTTTTTTGATAGAAGTTGGATTTCCCTTGTTGTCAATATATTGATAATCATGATCGGCACGCTTCCAAACTGGATGTGCAACCAACCTGTTTTTCTGGACAGTTTCGATTTTGGCAGAAGTTCTGTCGTCCATCAGCTCAAAGTGTGCATCAACTTCCTGGGTATGCGCCTGCTTGAAAAGAAGTCTTCCGCTGGAATCTCTTGCCAGATTTATTCTTCCGGTTTCATCATCCATATACATGTCGGTTATCGGCCTTTCAAATTCCCCGGAATGGATTACGACGGAGCCGCCGCCCATGTCACCCTGAAAATCAATTGCCCTTTTTAGCTCAAACAAATCCTGTGTTGCGCCCTGCAAGGAAAAATTTCCACGCTCATCTCGGCCCATCAGCCCCATTAATTGAAAAGAAGCGTGAGTTGTAAACTTGACTTCATTGGCCATCGACAATTCCCTGATTGCCTGCCTTTGGTCTTCCCCAAACATTTCGGGGGTCTGCGCGTTTCTCTGGCCGCTTCTGTACCCGGGAAACTGGATTTCAATATTTCCGGCACCCATTCGTATTTTTGAATAAATGCCAGCAACATTTGAAGCAGAAATTCCCATCGGAACACTCATGCCAATGTCTTTAATTCCTAACTCATTCCCGCCATACGCCGGCTTTTCGCCATAAGCTTGAGGATCCATCGCATTAAAATAATCCGCTGCCGGATGATGAGAATAACTGCTGTTGAATTGCATTTTTGTGCACCTTTTTTAGAAATTTATTGATAGGGTGATATAAATAGTTAGTGGTTTTGTGTTTCAATGAATTAACAGATTATCCATAAACTTTAGGCCTTTTATCAATATTCGCGACCAGGATTATTTTATCTTTTTCCTTGATTTTGTACAGCGCCCTAAAATCTCCAATTCTAATCCTAAAAATTTTATCATTAGACTCCCTAGTTATGAATTTACTATCACTTGGCACAGAATTATTTGCAAGAGTTTTTAATTTATCTTTAATGCGATTGCCGGTTTGCTTATCAAGTTTGTCTAAGAATTTAGCAGCTTTTTGAGATAACTCTACAGAATAAATTATAATCTCACCGTTTTGCCATTTTTCAGGTCATCTTCGGCTTCCTTAAGCGACTCAATATCATCTGTTGTTATAATGGTGTCAACATCCGCCATATGGTTCTTAATGTAGTCTAATTCAGATTTTATTTCGTCCAGTTTATTCAAAATTATTTTTGTTTCACTCGTCATATTTTGTAAACTAATTAGCTGATATATAAATTTAGTGTCTTATAAAGATTAAAACATCGCAATACTTGGATTTCGAACCAAATATTCAAGTTCCCCATTTATTTCTATAGGGCCATCTGGTGAAAATATTGTAGAATATTCGCGCGCTATTTCTACGCCCCTACCCAATTCTCCCGCGTTTAAATACAATGAGGCAGCACTTCTAGCAAGCACCAAAACGCTTGGAAAAATTCCTTCAATGGCACGTGCACATTTAAGTTCAATATCTGCAGCTTTTCTGTAAAGTTCTTGAACAGTTGTTTTTTCTGGCGTATTTATTCGTCCAGTTCTGCACAAATCTGCAAATTCTGCTAATCTCATTGCAGCTCTGTGCTTTCCATCAATTGCTTTTAGCTTTGTTGAGTTCATTTACGATTAGCAATTTGCTTTATTATTTAAACATATCCTATTAACTATTAATTTAGAATCCGTATTTCAGAAGTTTAAATGCGTTTTCAGTAATTATTTCTGGCATTCGCCTTCTGTCCAGTACAGAACTTTATCATCCTGGCACGCAACGCAGCTGTTGCTGAAAGTATTTGCGCAGGGGTATTTTATGCATTGGATTCTTGCAGGGTCAAACCATCCGCAGACCGGCTTGTATAATGCAATGCACATCTGACCTTTTCTGCTTTCTGCTGTGCAGTAATTTTGTTTTAATGATTCATTTTGATTTGAAGGTGGGCAGCTGGTTACCTCCCATCCACACGTTCCATCTGAATTTTTAAGGCATCTTCCTGTCGGCCCGGCTGTTGTTTTTCCATCAGGGCAAAGATAATTTGGCATCCCTAATTGAGGGCCGCAATCGGACGAGCCGCATGTTGTTTGGCTGCTGTTTGATTCTTTTAATTTGCATCCGCAACCGCATTTATCTTCAAAATATATCCGGTTCTGCTCACATTGAAATTTTATTACGCTGCATTCACCAGGACTCTTTCCAGCATATTTTTTCTCAAATGTTTCATAATCACAATTTGGATTCTGGGAAGCGGGACAATCAGCAAATTCGCACTTCGGGCCAGTTCTTCCGACGGCGCTTCCATCGGGGCAGATTTTTGCTTCTTCGGTGCATGCGACTGGATCGTTTTGGGTGCAGGCTAAAATAAAAAATACAGAAATTATTGATAAAAATAAAATTAATTTTTTCATGGAGACTATGATATGGTTACTTTATTTAAATATTTGGTTATATATCCAAATTTTAACGATTTAATGCAAGTAATCTCTCTAAACCTTCTTGTGTGTAATTTCTTAGTCTCTGGGCTGTTTGATGGTTCTCTCTATTAGCGACTGTCGGACTATCAAGGGTTGTTGCTAAAAATATTATTGATGTCCTCGCTTGGGAATTCTCACCTGAAGCAGCTACAAAATGCCTTCCAAGGGGCATGTCAGTAGAAATTCCTTCAAACGCTTGTCCAAAATATAAAACGGCTTGATTATCAGTATACTCCACAGGCTTTGCATCTTTATCGTTAAGTCCTATATGAAGCCTGCCTGCACTTTGGTGCAACCCTATTGTAATAGCGAAATGGTCGTAATGTGCTGGGAAGTGATTACCTTGTTGTTCTGGGAAGCAGATAAACATTAAAAAAAACCGTGCGGCTTGGGAATCTGAAAAAAATCTTGACTTAAGTTCTCCGAAACCGGGCTCTAGAGTTGCTAAAACTGATGTAAAACTCTCCACGCATCTGTCGTAAACATGACTTGCCGATTTCAAGAATTTTTCCATGCCTTCAGTTGGAAATCCATCTTCAAACCCTTTTGTGTAGTGGAAAAAGGGCGCAGGAGCCTGATCAGGAAATGAAATGTCCTTAAAACCTACAAATTCTCTTGGGTTGCCATTAAGTTTTCCCTGCAAAGATGCCCTTCTGCCTAAAGGCACAGTTTTTAAGGTCCTTTCAAATAATGCTGCAGAGCTCTCTAATTCTTGTCGCGATAATGAGATAGGTATTCTTGTGTATCCATTGCGATACACATTTCTTACAATCTCTTCGTATGTGTTTTGCATTAATATTTAGAATATGAAAATATATTATAAATCTTATGGTGGCCTCACCAATTTAACATATCATGCTGCTTCTTGAAATGATGGTAAGTTGTCCACATAACTTTTTTTACAGAATCTGCTGCAGCTTTTCTTGCAAGGGCATCTTTCATCAAATCTGTCTGGGAAATTTTTTTTGGGCGCGATTCTTTTTTCGCTTTGAATGAAGTAAACAATTCTGCAAAACCCTGAAACACCGACAGGAAGGCGCCTCTCTGCTCATACTTTTCTTTCGGAGCTTCTTTTTTTTCTTCGAACTCTTCCCCTGCTTCCTTTAGATACCTCATTAATTCATCTCCAAGAGCTTCAAGCGCTGCCTTGACGGAGCCGTCAACAACTCCGAGCAGCTTGAAATCTTCCTGATCCCTTAATCTCTTATAATTTTCGATTTCCTTGTCGCTCCAAGCGTAAGCCCTAAAATCAATTTCAACCCTTCCAAGATGTATAGGCCCTCTTTGGTATTCCTGCGAATAATTCATCTCCGGGCGAGTCCTAAAAAGATAATGCATCAAAATGCACTGCTTTATTTTATCTTCAGGCTTTCCTTTGACCGCAAGAATTTCAATTTCAATCATTGAGCTTTCGAATGCGACAATCAAATCAGGAGTGTCGGACTTTGACTGGTCAAGCTGCAATCTCTGAATATTTTTTAAGTATGGCTTAACCCAATTCATGTACATTCTTATTATCTCAAAATGCTGCCGTAAATACTTTAATGTGAATTTCCTTCGGTTCTTCAGTTCATCATAAGAATGCTCTTTCCATGCCAAAAATGACCTCAGTTTTCTTTTCAAAACTTCTTTTACCTTTCGGTTGAACTGCCCTCTTTCTTTCTCGACAACAACATCAACATCTTCCTGCTTTTTCGGGTTCGTGCTGAAAAATAAATCCGGCAAGGTCGTGAATTGGACTTCACGGGCCATACCATAAACCGATGCAGGGTTTTTTGCGCCCTGCTCGACCAAGTCAACCCAGATTCCTTTTAATGTTATTTCCGCGCTCTCCGCGCTCGGGCTGTTTGTGTAGCTGTCAGCATAATAACTCAGCCTCTCGTCAAGAATTCTCATTTCTCTTACGAGCTGGAAAAGCTCCCTTACCATTTTTCCGATTGTTGCAAGAAACTGGCTGACCTTGTCCTGCTGCAGCCCGATTCTTTGCTGCGACGCTCCGAAAAAAGCAGAATTCTCCGCGGCCGCAAATACGTCCGTAATCTTATCTATCCTTGGAAACCCTCCGAAATACCTTAAATAATGCAATGTCCAGAAATACGGCTCTTCGATGGAAATATTGTAGCCTTCATAGTGAAGCCTGTACCTTCTTGACGGCTGAGGGTAGCCTGTTTTTATTTTGGAGCCTCTGAACTCCTCGCTTTCCTCAATCTCCTTAAATCCAAACTTCTCCAAATCAGCCTGCGTTGTTGCCATTTTCCTCTTTTTTATTTGATTTAATTTTAATGTTTTTAAATGTAATTATTTTGATTTATATTTTTGGATTAATTTTTGATTTTCAAGAGGTTTTAATAATTTTTGACTTTATTTTTTTATCTTGAGTATATTTTTAAAGATTAATTGGTAACTTTTTATTTAACTTTTTTATAAGGGGAATATGTCCACTTGCTCTCAACCGACTCTGGATGGTTCCCACACCTTAAATCTAGCATTATTTTATTGAGCACGATTTTGTTCAATGGTTTGGGGTGGGTGGAGGGCAAATGTTTATTCATTTAGTGCAACAATCAAAGTCCCTCCCTTATGATTTTTGTTAATTATTTTTTTGTTAATCTAATCTTTTATTTATTTAATATTGATAAAAATTATGTATTTTATATTTGATACTTATAAATTATGGGTCGGATGCTCGTGGCCGAAATTTCTTCTCTGGTTCAGTTCTTCTATATGCTTTAATTTCTCTTGCACAAATTTATTGATGTCCGTTCCAAATTTTTCAATGAGGGCGGAAGCGTGCTCTCCTCCGAGGAAATGCGGCATTAACACATAATCAACCCCCCCTTCATAAAGCATGAAAGCGTCATCAATGCTGTGAGATGTCATGACCACTACTGCTTTTTTGTTTATATTCCTTATTTTTTTGACAAGCAGGAGATTTATGTCTATTTGTGGTATTGTGGATATCACAAGTTCTGTGCTCTGGAGGCCTATTTCCTCAATAAGCTCCGGATCTGATGCATCACCATACTTGCAGTTTATCCCGTGACTGCCAAGCATTTCAATAGTCTCCGGATTATAATCGACAATCAGGAATCTCTTGTGCAGTTTCCGGAATGATTTAAGCAGGCTGAATCCTATTCTGTTATATCCAAATAATATTACTTTAAATTCGCCATATTTTGTGGGTTCTTTGACAGGAATTGATTTAATTCTCTCAAAAATTGAAAGATAACTGGAAAATTTTTGATACAGGCTGTAATTATTAAGTATCATATAAGAAGAGCCGGCTATTGTGATCAATCCAACTAAAGTTACAAGCGATGCAGTCTCCTGGCTAATCTGCCCTAAATTCATCGCCAGTATTATCAGTATGAAAGAAAACTCGCTTACCTGAGCAAGCGAAATTCCGGTAAGAAATCCTATTCTCTTCTTGTAGCCCATTAATCCAATAAGTGACATTACTATTATTGGCTTCAGAATCAGCACAACTAAAGACAAAACTATAATCTTTAAAATAGTGCCCGCAGTTAATATAAACACCATCTGAGAGCCGAGCGAAATAAAAAATAATATAATAAAAAAATCTCTTAATGGCTTAAGCTTGTTGCCTATTTCCAGGCTAAATGGGGATGAAGCAAGGCCAATTCCGGCAAACAGCGCCCCCATCTCCACTGAAAATCCAAGCCTACTTAAAGATGAGGCCAGCAGGAGAACCCAGCTTATGCCAAATAGAAATAATAATTCCTGGGATTTTGCTGTGAATTCAAGCACTTTTGGAACAAAATAATTGCCTACGAGCATTACGAGGGCAATTGCTACAGCCATTTTGATGATTGTTGACAACGCCAGGCTTGAAAAAGTCTGCATGCCGACTGACGGCGACAGGAAAAGAAGCAATACTATAATAATAAAATCCTGCACCAGCAATAACCCGATTGCTATTTTTCCGTACAATGTATCTAAATCATGCTTGTCGAGGAGCAGTTTCACAACGATTATAGTGCTGCTGAATGTCAACGCTGCGGCTATATAAAACGAGCTAATGCTTGGGAATTCTAAAAATTTAGAAATGAAATAAACCACAATAAAAGTAATTGCTACCTGCGCGATACCGGTAATTAAAGCTATAACGCCCACGTCTTTAAGAGTTTTGAAATTAAGATTTAACCCTACTATAAAAAGAAGAAATGCAATTCCGATTTCTGAAAAAGTAACCAAAGTGTCAGACGGCTGAACAAGATTTAATGCGAACGGGCCGAGAACGATGCCGGTTATTATATACCCTATTATAAGCGGCTGCTTTATGATTTTCATGAAAATCGACACCAATGTCGCTGCCGCCACTACAATGCTCAGTTCGAAAAAAATATTCTGCACCATTATTCAAAAATTCTCAGCTCGTCGTCCTCTCTGATGCGCCGTGATTTGCTGCGCTCATTAAGATTTAGCTCAATCACATCATCCTTCATCAACATTTGTTCCACTTCCCATTTGCTCTTACCCATTATTTTAGCTAAGTCTTCTATTTTCAATTGCCTCACCCTTTTCGTTTTTTATTTAAGATTTTTATATCACTAGCTTCAGAATTATTACGTTTAATCTCCAGAATGAATCCGTCTTTGTGCTTTTTAAAATCCAGCTCCATTCCTTTTTTCAGGCCCTCATACTCTGCAAGAAGCTTGGGGAGGGTAATGACCAGCTGGCCAGAAGGGAGCTTTTGTATTTTAACCATTTACGCACCGTATTTGACGACTAAATACTATTATTTTTAATATTATATTTTATGTTATTTTGAATATAATTTAAGATAATCTTTTAAATATTTTAAATAATAGTATATAAAGGTTGCGATTTTGGCGATTTGAAGAAGAAAAAACCGAATTTCAACCAAAATTCTTTTAAAGATGACTATAAACCAATTCATATGGTAAAAAAGCCGAAATGGATAAAAAAGCAAAAATACTCTGATGAATTTGAAATAATTGCTGAAAAAAAATACCACAATATAAAAGATTTCAAGTTTGACAAAGGATGCTATCTTCTTATTAAAACATATAAAAAAACAGAGCGGATCGGCGTTGCAATTTGCGATTACAACCACTTTATTTTAAAAGAGTTCAGGGGCAAAAGTGCAAGAGATTTATACCTTACAATACTCGATTACGATAAAGAGCACAAAAGTGGATGGTTTACCAGATTAGACCATGCCGCTTATCTTGGAAAAGAACTGAAGAAAGCTGAAATATGCTTGGCTATGGGAAATGAATATGTGCAGGAATAACTTTTTAAATTAAAGTTGATTTCTCCGTAGAGTGCAAGAAACCACCCAAGTAGCGAATATCAAAGAACGTGAGTGGCAAATAGTGCCCCTTTCCCTTGAAGAAAGTGTTGAACTATGCCTTGCCTTTTGTACAGGAATAGTGGCGTTTAATAGCAGTATCAATTCGCCGTATTTAATTGTGCATAGCCCGCCAACAGTGGGGGGTGGAATTCCAGTCTTATCAATGGATGATGCAATGCACGGAAAATATTATAATCAGTCATCAGACAATACAAATAGAATTTCCTTGACAGACGTATTTGCACAATATATTGACGAACTTACAAAAGTTGGTTCTAATACTTCATGTATCGGCATTTATATGGCTAGCGGAAATAGAGCAAATCCTACAGATTTAGCAATATTAAGAAATTTTATAATGGATAGTAGATTTTCTGTATTTGGTGCTGAACTAAATGAAATGGTTAGGCTGAGACTAGTTCCTAATCGAGGCATCATACAATTTATGAATCTCGCTGAAGAAATAGAAATCAGACCCCATTATGTGATAGGTACAAGATATGGTACTAATTTACGAACTTCTTGATATTACCTTATTAATCTCCTCCACCATATCACTCGCAAGATAAGTGAACCCTTTTTTCTTTTTCAGGAGAATATCACCAATTTTTTTGTTAAAATAAGATGCATTAATTGAACTTTGAAGAATATCTTTAGACTGTGCAAGAAATCCTGCACATAATCCGGCAAGCACGTCGCCAGTTCCCCCTTTTGTCATTCCTGGATTGCCGCCTTTCACAAAGAACAATTTATCCTTTGAAATGATTAAATCAATTTTTCCTTTCAGTAAAATTATATTATTTTTGTTAAGAAAATTCTTTGTTATTTTTTTAATTAACTGGGATTTTTTCATAATATTTTTTTCTTTATTAATTTTACTTACTATTAATTTATTTATTTTAGAATTAATTAAAAAATATTCTAATTCCTTTGAATGCGGCGTGATTATTGAATTTTCACAGTCATCCATTGAAATTGACTTGATTGCGTCAGCGTCAATGACTTTGAATTTTTTAATCTCTTTAATTATTTTTTTGCAGAAGTTTCTTGATTCATTTCGTAATCCGATTCCATTTCCGATTAATAAAACATCATATTTCTCCATCTCTTCTTTAACAATTTCGAAATATTTTGCATTAATATAACCCCCTTCCATTTTCTTTGTCATCAAATCCGGAGAATAAGCATTTATGGCCCATGCGGCTTTTTCAGGGGCAATTATTTTTACCAAATCGCAGCCGCTTCTTAATGCAGCCAGCCCTGCAAGCGCTATGGCACCGACAAAATCATTTGAGCCGCCGACTGCGAGGACTAACCCATTATTGCCTTTATGGCTGCCTTTTTTCCTTTTTGGCATTTTAATGTCGTTTCTTGTTAGGAATTTCATGTTTGTATTTGATTTTTATAATAAGATTTACTAGAAATTATATAATATAAACTTTGCCTATTTCGGCAGGCCTATATCAGCGACAACAACTATATCCTCGAAATTAGCAATGCCTTTTTTCATATCATGAAAGGTCACAATCAGGTCGGCATTGACGCATTTATCCACAATTTCTCCGGTGTCAGGATCAATTCCTGTCGGAATATCGACAGAAACCTTGTAGGCTTTTGAATTATTCACATTATCAATTATCGCAGAAATTTCCCTGTTCAATCTTCCTTTTATTCCTATGCCGAGAATTGCATCAACAATAATATCATATTCATCAAAATTAACTTCATCATCAGTCAGCATTTGTATTCTGTCGTTGTGCTCAATTTTCTTGAAATTTCCAAGCGCTTCTTTTCTCAGCTTGTTTTCATCGCCTATAAACAATAAGTCAGTTTCCGCCACATCACTTAGATATCTTGCTGCCACCAGCCCGTCTCCTCCATTATTTCCGTGGTAACATATGACAAGAATTTTCTTGTCCTTTAAATCCATTCTTTGTTTTAATATTTGATAGACTGCCTTTCCTGCATTCTCCATAAGGTTAATTCTAGGGATATCACTTTCAGTTTCCAAAATCCTCATTTCTTGTGATGAAATCATCTGTTATCAGGAAAAGTCAAATGTGCTTCCTTATTTTCTCTTCTGCGTCTGAGTTGTTGTCAAATCTGTTTATTAAATTTTCCATTTGTTCGGCAGTTGAATGACCTATTTCAATCAAAAAATCCGTGAAGTCTATTTTTTCAGAGCTGTAAATTCTCTTCAGCAGTAAATCATAGGGATAATTGATTGCCGGCCTTATCATTTTTTTCTTTATCAAGTCTACAATTATTTTATTTGACCATTCTATAACAATGTCATTCTGCACTGCATTGAGGAAAGAACCGTCAGGAAACGCTCCATTTAAAAACTTTATTATTTCATCAAAATTATCCGGCATTGCTGGAATTATTTTTTCCATGGCACCGCAGTTTCCAAACAAATTTTCTTTTGATCCTTGTCCGATATTTATGAAAGGGCTTCTGTTGAAAGGAAACAGCCTGCACACAAAAGCTCTTTTTGTGTGATAGATTGAGCATTTATTATCTTTTAAGAGAGGGCAAGCATCAGTCTCGCTGTCCATAAAATATGTGAGGATTATTGCTTTGTTTGAATTTAAATCCAGAATTGCCCTTAACGGCCTTATTCTTGCATCAACATTGACTTCTTTCTGCCATTCCATAAACCTTTTTGCTTCCCAGCCCCACAAAGGAAAAGTCATTCTCTCGACTGGAACTAACTGGACGACTGGCAGCTTTCCGAATGCATTTTCTTTTATGAATTCTTGATCATCATTCGGAATCATTCCCCTGATATGGCTGCAGCACGCTCCGCAGGCATTGCATTTGAATTTTGGAGTTTCTGAATTTATGGTGATGAACATTTTAGCCTAGATTTGTTAATTATTCTTTCGTCACTTTAAACCCGCCGCTTGGCAGTGCCCTTATTATCTCGTCCAGCGAACCGCCGATTTTGTGCTGGATATATTTTGCTACAGAGCTTGATTTCTCATCGCCCTGCACCAGTTTAACATATTTTTCGCAATGGGTTTTTATTGCATCTAAGGGTCCTGCCATTATCTGATGATTTTGGCTTATTCCGATTGCAAGGTTTATTTTATTACTAATGTAATTTGTCTTGCCGTAAATCATGAATGCCCCCTTGCCCATAAACTCTCCGGCTTTTGTTTTCTTGCTTACTTGGTCAGGATTCACGTAAAAAACAGGGCTTGTCTGCAATCCAAGCTTCCATGCCCGGCTGAAAGTGCAGGTCGCATCAGCCGTTTCCTCTTTTGTTTTTTCTCCGACAGGCTTTCCCTCTGTTTTGACGACAAAAAACGGAGATCCCGCCATGTCAGTGTGAAAAACCAAATCATTCTGGTCAGTATGTTTTTTTATTACAATCTCATTTGAAGTTGCATCCCTTCCGCCTACAACAAGAAATCCTTCGGAGCTTTTAAACCACCTGAATTTTTCATACCATTCGGCTTTTTTTTCTTTTAATTTTTCCTGTTTTGATTTCTCAACAGTTATTTTGTCCATCTTCTGCTCGAGCTCTTTCAGTTTTTTTAGATTCTCATTCAGCGCAGTTTGAGCTCCCACTATCTTCTTTTTTGATTTCTTAGCTCTCTCGAAATAGGCAGCAGCATTCTCTTCAATGCTTTTTGTTAAGTCTAAAGTTAGTTTTGTCATAAAGCTTTATCAAGGATACCTCCTATTTTAATTGAGAGGGGAATTTGGCTCGACTCATTCATTGTTGATATACTCTTTACCACCTATTCTGCATATTTTGCTGCCATCTGCTTGTGTGGAAACAGGATATTCTCTATTTGCGCAATCACCAAAAGTTTGAGTATTTTTTTTAACCTGCCACTCATATTGAAAACACCAATCATCTTCGCAGCTCCATAAATATAAAAAATAAAGTGTTCCAATGAGTAATGCCGTACCAATAAATATACTATACAAAACAAATTTATTTATTTTCATATTTATAACTTACCCTACCTCTACAAGGCTTTTAATGGATATTTGATTTTTTAGTGTGACGTTCGATGACCTTGTTGTTTTTGATTTAATTTTTTAGTATTAAGTCTAAATCAGCACTTTAAAATGGATTCCCATTCCCCTATTTTAAATTTATCCTATCCGCAACATTTAAATAAGTGTCAATCAAGTTTTTATTATGCTAAACAGAAAATCGCAAGGCGCTTCGGAAATTTTTAAATATCTGATTGTCATTGTTATTTCGGCAGTTATACTGGTCGGGGGATATAAGCTCATCAATCTTGTAACTGCACGCTCGTGCCAGGCAGATTTGTCCCGAACGGAGATTGATTTGAGAAACATGAATAAAGGCATGCGATATGGCGAGAAAGAGCTGAAAACGCTTAAGATGCCGTGCGATGTTGAAAAAGTTTATTTTCTGGATTTAAGGGCCGGGATTAATCCCAATCCATTTAGTTCGGTGCCAATTATTAAAGATTCACTTCAAACACGGGCGGCAAATAATATATTTTTGGCAGTCGGAAATGATGTTAAGCATTCTTTTTATGCAGGAGTTCTGGAAATTGAGAATCCCGGCTACTTGTGTATGAGGTCGAATGCGGGGCAAATTTCTTTTTTTGTTGAAGGCGCCGGAGAATCGGCAAGAATTACGGAAGCCCCTGGGCAGATTTTATGTTAAACAGGCAAGTTATTTATATTGAAATAGATTAATAGTCAATCATGGCAGATGAAAACCCAAATCCCGAACAGCTGAAAGCTTTGCAGGAGAAAATAAAGAATATGTCTCCGGAGGAATTGAAAGATTTCCAGAAGAAGCAGTGCATTTTCTGCCAGATAATTTCCGGCAAAATTCAGGCCAAAAAAATCTACGAAGATGAAAAAGTTGTTGGAATTCTTGATATCAATCCCGGAAATCCGGGGCACACCCTTGTGATGACAAAAGAGCATTATTCTATCATGCCGCAGCTTCCGGACGAGGATGTTGCTGATGTTTTTTTGGTTGTAAAGGCGCTTTCCAATACAATGCTCCGCTCTATTGATGCTCAGGGCACTAATATTATAGTGGCAAATGGAATTGCCGCAGGACAGAGAGCGCAGCATTTCATGGTTCATCTAATTCCGCGAAAGGAAAATGACGGCATAAATTTTGTTTTGCCGCAGAAAACTTTAAATGAAAATGAAATTGAAATGATAGGAAACAAGCTTGCCGCTGCGCTTGGAGGCAGTGTGGAAAAGGAAGAAAAACAACTTGCACCCCAATTAGCGCCTCTTCCGGAGAAGAAAAGCAATGAAATAAAAATTCAAAAGGAGGTTCATCCAAGGAAATCAAAGTACCATGATAAAGATAACACGGAAATCAATGAGCCTAAAACTGGGATTAATCTTGACGATATTTCAAAAATTCTTGGTGTTAAATGATGGCAGACAACGTCCGGGAAAACTGCATAATATGCCAGATTGTCGGAGGCAGAATTCCGTCCAAGAAAGTTTATGAAGATGACTTAATCATGGCGGTTCTTGATGTCAACGGCGCCAATCCCGGGCATAGCTTCGTAATTCCAAAAAACCATTATCCAATAATTGAGCAGGTTCCGGATTCTGAAATAGGGAAAATGTTCCAGATATCAAATAAAATTTCAACTGCAATTTTTGAGACGCTCGGCGCTCAGGGAACAAACATTTTTGTTGCAAACGGAATTCCGGCAGGGCAGACAGTTGCGCATTTCATGATTAATGTTATTCCGCGAAAAGAGAATGACGGCATCAATCTTCAATGGCAGCCGAAGCAATTAAGCGAGGAGGAAATGTCAACAGTTGAATTGAAATTAAAGGACTCAGCGAAAAATGTTGGCGGATTTGATAAAGAGAAAAAAAATGCGAAAGTTTCAGCTCCAAAGCCAGTTATTTTGTCCGACGAAGAGGAAGAATATTTTTCAAGACAGTTGAGAAGGATACCTTGATTTTTTATCAATAATTTCTGGGCTGCTTTTTATCTATTCTATAATGATTATTAAGTAATAAGGAATATCTTTGAAGAGGAAGCTGTAGGTTTTCTGGTACATTATCGGCTCTTACAGTTATTTGCCGTGCACTGCCCGTCCATACCACTGTATGGGATTTAATGTAAGGAGATAAAGCTGCGTAACTTTCTCCAAGAGACTCAGCAGCGGCTTTTTTTGCTAGTCTTAATGCTTCCTTGTCAGTTATGGTAATTAGCAATGGACTGACAACTTTAACTGGAAAAACAGGAGTGGAAATAGGAGGAGGCGGAACAATCGGTTTAACGGCTTTTCTAAACATTTTTATCAATTTTGGAATTTTATTTCTTTACAATATCCATATCATCGGATTCCCGAACAAAAACGTAATAATAAAAGCAATTAAAAAGCTCGGGACGAACGGAATACCCTCTTTTATTAAAATCTTTCCAATTCTCTTTTTATTGTAAAGTTCAATTAATATTTTAATTTGTTTTTTTTCTATCCCTAAATCTTTTGGGCCTGTGATGTAATCCTTGTTGAAATAAATATCTTTTACAATCCAGTCTCCCTCTGTTAATATCGACGGCTCAACTAATTTGTACATTGATGATTTTTCTATTGCCCTTACGAATGCCCAAAGATAAAATGTTGTCAGAACCAAAAATGCAAATGATAAAATCAGGATCCTGATGTAACTAATTTTTATAATAAAAAATAAAATAACTAACAGAATGGTCAATGCCAGAATAGCCCATTTTATTTTTTCTGATTTATCGTGGGATAAAATTTTCTTGAATTCTTTCCTGAATTTCTGCCTGTTCTTGAAAGCCAGATAAATGCTCCATAATAATCCATAAAGGGCTCCAGCAAACAAGGCATTGATCAGAAATCCAAACAAAAATTCTGAAGAGAACGATGCAATGTTAATGCCAATCATGGCTCCAAGGCCCATAATCATCTTGCTATCGCCACCGCCCCATTGCCCCATGTAAAACATCAAGTATGCAATGCCAAAAAATATTAAAAGTCCTATTAAACAATTGATAATAAATGACGGTGTTTGATAAATTGCTGAAAATAATAAATTCAGCCCGATTCCTGCGCTTATCAATCCGTAATTAACCCAGTCAGGGACTTCTCTTGTTTTCAGGTCGGTGATTGAGCCGATTAAGAGAACAATAAATGACAGAGTAAAAGTTATGGAAGCGGGTACAAAATTTGGAGCAAGCCAGTTGTAGGGCATATTTTGTAATTTAATTAATTGCTTTATAAATTTATTTTATTTTGCAGTCTTTCCCTGGAATGGATACAAATAATGCTGCTATTTTCACTTAAATTTAAAAATCCAATGCCATACCTTCGATGAATGAGTAATGGGCAAAATCTGATAGGGGTGAATGTAAGTTCCAAGGAACCGGGCTTGGAAGATAAAGTCCGGAAATTAATTGGAATGGGGGTAAGTTGGTTTCAGTTATATATTGAGCCTGACACTCCGACTAGCCATATTCAATTCCTAAAAAGATACCCTATAAACATAATTGTGCATGTTGCGCATGAATATCATGGATTTAATTTTGCCAGCGGTGTAACAAAACTAAACAAAAGATTGATAGATGAAACTGTATCAGCCGCAGACGGATTGGACGCTAAATTTATCGTGCTTCATCCAAGTTATTTGACTCAGGAACAATGGAATTGCGGGTTAGAGGAGGATTTACATATAAGTAAGACATTTGATGGATTGGTAGATTACATCGCAAGGCAGGCAGGCAAAAAAAATAAAGTTGTGCTTGCAGAAAATATGCCAAAATGGGACAAGCAGCGTCAATATTTGTTTCATCATCCTGTTGATTCATTTTATGGTGAAATGGAAAGAGCAGGATTTGGATTTTGCCTTGATCTTGCTAGTGTGGCAGTAACGACTAACAGTTATCCTTATTTTGTCTTTAACCCGCCACCTGAGAGATTTAACAATGAAATTTATGCCAGGGAAATGTTATCTGGGGACGGATTGGGCAATGGAAGATTGGCTGCGGAGCATGCTTTAGAAAGAGAATTAAGGCACAGGATTGCAGTTGAAGAATTCATGCATTTAAATCCCCAACTGGTTCATGTTCGTGGTGTCGGACATTGGGATTTTGTAAGATTGCCAAAAGAAATGACCGATTTAAATGAGCTTCAACTTAGAATTGCGATACCTTATTGTAAATCTCACGGCGTTCCAATGATTATAGAGGGCCCAAAACATCAGCAGGCATCGGATGTGGCTTACATCAAAAAGCAATTTAAAAGATTTTCTTAGTGGTATTTTTATGAAATTATTTTCAATGATTTAATAACCGCAACCTATATAAATACTATATAATTACTAATCTCTACCTATGATTGATGATGCCAATAAAAATGTTGGCTGAGAGAGGTAAGCAATTCTGTTTTTGTTTATCTCATCCGTGGGATTGAACAAAGTGAAATCCCACTTGTTTAAAGCGTCAACCGATTTTGCGGTTGGAGGTAAGCAAATTCTTTGTTTATCCTCGATATAATAATGGTTAGGAGGAATGATTGAAAATGGTTTTTGAAGCACCAAAGGAAATGATTGACAAGGTCTACGAAGCAATTGAAGTGGCGAAAGCTACAGGAAAGCTGAGAAAAGGAACAAATGAGGCAACGAAAGCCATTGAAAAAGGGCAGGCTAAGCTTGTTGTGATTGCTAAGGACATTAATCCGCCCGAAATTACAATGCATATCCCTCTTCTTTCAGAAGAAAAGGGAATTCCCTGCGTGCAGGTGCCTAGCAAAGAGGAGCTTGGCGCAGCAGCCGGAATCGATGTTCCAACCGGATGCGTGGCAATCGTTGTTGAAGGAGAAGCAAAGCAGCTGATAAAACAAATTAGCGACGGCATGAAGAAGTAAAATGGCTAAAGAAGACCCAACAAAGCATCTGAAAGAGGAAGATAGGGGCCAAGTCAAGAAAAGAACTCCAAAGCCCCAGCAGGAAGAGCAGGTAAAGGGCGCAGTTAATTTTTCATTCGCAACTCCGGCAAAGGTTGAAGAAATAATCGGAAGAACCGGCGCAAGAGGGGAAGCAATTCAGGTAAGGTGCAGAGTTATGGATGGCCGCGACAAGAATAAAATTTTGAGGCGAAACGTCAAAGGCCCAATCCAGATTGGCGACACTTTAATGCTCAGGGAAACTGAATTCGAAGCAGGGCAACTGACAAAAGGCGGAAGAGGAAGCGGCTAGGAATTAAGATGAAAATACCATACATCGCTACAATTGCAGGGGTGGCTGGCTGGACTCTAGCCTGCAGTGCAAATACTCCTAACTTTAGAATAGTACAAAATTATGCTGAAGGGAAAGGACAGAGCGCATTATACATGGAAAACGGGCAGAAAATTGATTCAAGAATAATTACCACATCTGTGCCTGATGAATATCCAATTGACCAGGGACATTCTGGACTTAAAAATATAGTGTCCGGTGCTGCTGTAAACTCAAGTAATGG
Source organism: Candidatus Nanoarchaeia archaeon (assembly GCA_035288865.1). Lineage (GTDB taxonomy): Archaea > Nanobdellota > Nanobdellia > Woesearchaeales > GW2011-AR4. The sequence continues at coordinate 34,812 of DATDZA010000012.1, read as the reverse complement.
TAAAAAAAGCTTGATATTGGTAAGGAGAAATAGCAATTTTCCGGATCATTATTTTGTAATTAGATACACGGATGGTCAAATTAATTCTGGCCAAGGTATTGATGGAAGTATAGATGCTGTTGAATATGGCACTTTTGAAACTGGAGAACTTCCAGATCTATTTCAGCCTGGAGAAGTGAAGGGATTAAAAGTAGTAAGTCTTGAAGAAACTCACCAAAGACAAACTAGCCAGGGAGATTTTGAGAATGATCTAGCAAGATTAGTAAATCAAATCCAAAAATGAATGATTATTTATAGTAAATTAAATATTAAAAAATCTAAATCTTCAAACTAAAATGCCAAAATGCACTTTTTGCGGAATTAATATTGAAAAAGGAACTGGTAAGATGTACGTTCAGAAAGATGCAAAGGTATTATATTTCTGCTCAATGAAATGCGAGAAAAATCACGTTAAGCTTAGAAGAAAGTTCCTTGAGACTAAATGGAGCAAGAAATTCAAGCGCGAGAAGCAAGAGGGATTGGAATGATTGAGCGAAGCCTTTTAATTGTAAAGCCGGACGGTGTTGAAAGAAGCCTGGTAGGCGAAATAGTAAAAAGATTTGAGAATGCGGGCTTGAAAATTGTCGGAATGAAAATGGTCTGGATAGACAGAAAATTTGCTGAAACCCACTATGGCGCTCACAAGTCGAAGCCTTTTTTCGGAGAACTTGTTGACTTCATTACGGAAGGCCCGGTTGTGGCAATTGTTCTCGAAGGGGTCCATGCAGTTGAGAATGTCAGGAGATTGGTCGGCACAACTTCACCCCATGAATCACCGCCCGGAACAATACGCGGAGATTTTGCCCACATCAGCATGGCATACGCTTCAAAGAAAGGCACCGGCGGAAAAAATGTTGTTCACGCATCGGGAAGCAAATCAGAAGCCGATGAAGAAATAAAATTATGGTTCAAGCCGAATGAGCTGCATACGTATACAACGGTTCATGAGAAGCATGTTTTCTAGATAACCATTAAAATGACTGAAACAACCATTAATGGACAATCTATTCAAATTGTTTCAGATACACTATCTAGTTTATTAGCCCCATATGAACAAAAGGTAGAATATGGCAGAATAAGAAAAACAGGGGATTTTGGAGATGAATTCGCTGATGAAATTTTGTGGCGTTTCACTTACCAAAATAAATATAATGGCGGAAGGTTCATAATGTTTAGGTTTGATAAAAAGCAAAATATGTTTATAATCTCCGGAGGTCCTCCTCTCAACGGAACAAATCAGCAATTTGTTACCTCAGTTAATGAAGACGCATACGAGAATCTTGAAGATAGGATGGCTGGAATTCCTAACGAACCTTAACATAAACATTTAAAAATACTTCCAACTTTCAAAAATAATAATTTTAGGAGGATACTAAAAAATGGCAGAACGAATGGCGGATGCAGTTGCAAGGATTACTAAAAACCCTAAATTTATCAGAAATATATGCACTTCTGCTCACATTCATCATGGAAAAACCGCTTTCACAGACAATCTTCTTGCTGCAGCAGGCCACATGGCTTCTAAATATGCGGGCGATTTAGAGGAAGGGATGCAGACTTGGCAGCACAAGGATGAGCAGGAAAGATTGATGACAGTTGATGCTGCAAACGTTTCTATGATTCACCATTTTCAGGACCATGAATACTTGATTAATTTAATTGATACTCCGGGCCACGTTGATTTTGGAGGCAATGTTACAAGAGCAATGAGGGCTATTGACGGAACAGTTGTACTGATTTGCGCTGTCGAAGGCGTGATGCCGCAGACAGAAACTGTTGTCAAGCAGGCCCTGAGAGAAAGAGTTAAGCCGGTCCTTTTCATCAACAAGGTTGACCGGCTGGTGAAGGAACTGCACCTGACCCCGGAGAAAATCCAAGAAAGATTTCTGAAATTAATTGCAGGCTTCAATAAGCTGATTGAGGACATCGCAGAGCCGCAGTTCAAACAAGCATGGAAAGTCAGCATTTTGGACGGTTCGGTAGCTTTCGGCTCAGCAAGGGAAAACTGGGCGCTGTCATTCGCGTACATGCAAAAGAAAAATGTTTCATTCAAGGATATTTTAAAAATTTATGAAATGAGTGAGGAAGAGCGAAAGGCATGGGTGTGGGAATATGCGCCGCTTCATGAAGTTATTCTCGATATGGTAATCAGGCACCTTCCGGACCCGATATTTTCACAGAATTACAGGATTCCAAAAATCTGGCATGGCGAGCTGGAAAGCGAGATGGGAAAGGACCTGATGACCTGCAATCCGAATGGCAAGCTGGCATTTGTTATCACGAGAATTGTAGTTGACCCGCGCTCGGGAAAAGATATTTCAGCAGGAAGGTTATTCTCGGGAACTTTGACAAGCGGAACGGAAGTTTATCTCAATAATGCAAAACAAAACCAGCGGATTCAAAATCTTTATGTTTATAACGGAATAAAGCCGGAATTAATTGACAGCATTCCGTCTGGAAATGTGTGCGCTATTTCCGGAGTTCTTGGGAACGCTGGCGAGACAGTCACAACCGAGCCGGAGCAGGCGTTTGAAGAATTAAAGCACATTTTTGAACCGGTAATTACAAAAGCCATTGAGCCGAAAAAACCATCTGATTTGCCCAAGCTGATTGAAGTCCTTAGAAAAGTCGGAAGAGAAGACCCATCTATCGTTATAGAAATAAATGAAGAGACTGGGGAAAATTTAATTTCCGGAATGGGCGAGCTGCATCTTGAAATTATAGAGAATAGAATCATAACAGAAAAAGGCGTCGAAGTAAAAACTTCCTCCCCAATCGTTGTTTTTAGAGAATGCATTACCAAATTATCTCAGGAAATTGAGGGCAAGACACCGAACAAGCACAATAAGTTTTATTTTATTGTCGAGCCGCTTACACCTGAAGTTTACAAGCTGATTAAGGAAGGCACAGTCCCTGAAGGAAGAATCAAGAAAAAAAATCTCGACATCAGAAGCGCGTTCATGAGTACCGGAATGGATTCAAAGGAGGCAGAGCAGATTAAGAATATTTACAACGGAAATATTTTTGTTGACAAGACAAGGGGGCAGGTTTATCTTGGGGAAGTTTTAGAAATGGTTTTTGACATGTTTGAAGAAGTAATGAGGAAGGGCCCTCTTGCGAGAGAGCCGTGCACCGGTGTTAAGGTTATCATGACTGATATAAATCTGCACGAGGATGCCATTCACCGAGGACCGGCGCAGGTTTATCCTGCCATCAGGGAAGGAATAAGAGGCGCGATGTTAACTGCAAATCCAATAATGCTTGAGCCGATGCAGATAATGCTGATTGAAGCTCCTGTAGAATATATGGGCAGCGTCACAAAATTAGTTTCCAGCATGAGGGGGCAGCTGCTTGACTTAAATCAGGAAGAAGCCCTTGTATTTGTGAAAGGTAAATTGCCGGTTATGAACATGCTCGGCTGGAGCTCGGATTTGCGTTCAGCAACTGAAGGAAGGGGTGTTTCATCTCTGGTTGACCAATCTTTTGAAAGGCTTCCCACGGAATTACAGATGAAAGTTGTTCAAGAGATTAAGAACAGAAAAGGGTTAACGGATGCGATGGTTGGGGTTTAATGGGGAATTATCTTGATAATTGTTTTTATTATTCTTCAAACAAAAAAAATTAAAAAATAAAGTTGGCAAATTGAATTTTAAATAATCACTTTAAAATCCTTTTTGTCGCGTCCCTAACACCGTCAACAATGGAGTCATTTATGCTCTCTGCGGTGTCAATAATTACTTTTTCAAATTCAGAAATTCTCACCACACCTTCTTTTGCAAGATTTTTGCTGGATTCAAACACACCTTCCACGGCTTCTGCCAGTTCTCCTCCTGCAAGCCCAGCTCTCGAGAATATCTCACTAATGGTGTCTTTCGTGTATTCCACCACTTCCCCCGATGCCCTCTTAACTTTCATGGTACTTTCCGACCAAGCTTTCATTGTTTGCATATATCACACCCCCAGTGTCTCTGGGATTATTTTAGTATTTAAAGTTTTGCGCATATTGTATGACTTGAATGAATCAGGATTTCTTAGTTTGTTTTTTCATATAACGCTCTTTTCGCTCCTCATTCAGTCTTTCAATCGCATATCTTAACATAGTCCTTGGCATTACTTTGTAGTGTTTATCAAGAAATATAATCAATTTGCTTTCATCTCTTTTCCCCACCTCTCGCAGCATCCAGCCAACTGCCTTTTGGACTAAGTGATGCTTATCATTTAATAAAATTTCTGAAATTTTTATTGTATCTTCAAATTTATTGTTTCTTATGAATGCGAATGTTGAGATGATTGAAATTCTTTTTTCCCAATTATTCTGTGATTTAGCCAGTATGTATAAGATTGATTTATCTTTATCAATTAAATAATTTCCAAGAATCTTGTCTGCGCTTAAATCAACCAAATCCCAGTTATTTACGTTTTTGGCATTTTGAATATAGAAATCAACAATTATTTTTTTATTTTTTGAATTTGATTGTTTATATTTATCAACGAGGAGCAGCAAAGCGCACAATCTTTCTTCATGTATTTTGCTGTACAGCAATTCTTTCAAATCCTTTAAACTTAGTTCATTAAACTTTTTCGCAATGCTTCTTGTTTCGGGAACTTTCACGCCGAGAAATATATCACCATAACCGTATTGTCCTTTGTCTGTTTTGAAGAATCCTGAAAGTATCTTTGCTTTTTCGGGGTTTCCAAATCTTGCCAGCTCGTTTTTTAGTTTGTTTATCATTTGTCTTGATATGGCCCCATCTCCTTATAAATTTTCTGACATATCTTAACTGATCGCATTGTAAGACAGAAAGCGTTATAATTGAAGAAACTGATTTAATTTTTAATGGATTTTATTTGCCGTATGTTTAATCAGCCTTTTTCTTAACCGTGGCATATTTTAAAGTATGGATTGTAAATAAGATGAAGACAAACAAAAATAATTTGCTTATCAATCTTGACACTTCCGCTGTCTTGTCGCTGCAGGCATTGAACAAAGCCCCATAAAAGGCGAACGATGAAAACACAAAGGACAGCGCCAGCAACATTAGGGAATTTCTTAATATTTTTTCCCTTTTTAAGCGCTCAAACTTGACAGTTAGTTTCGATACATCTGATTTTTTTTCCGCAAACCCGAGAATGACTATAACATAAGATAAAGCTAAAATGGAAAGAATATCCACAACCAGACTTGCAAACAAAGGAATATCAATCATCTTAATGTATCTCTTGATTACTAATTATTTAAATGTTTCGACTTATGACCAAAATTAAAACGCCGCGACTCGGACTTTCATCAACTTTTTGAAGTTGTTTTGAACCGAGAAACCCTTGCGGGAACAAGCTCTCAAGGCTAGCGCAGTACCAGATTGTGCCATCGCGGCTTAAAGAAAACAGATTTAATTACTACTTTTAAATTTATTGATTACTTGAGCCTTTTCCTGTCTTTGGGGGGGAGGAGTATTGGTATGTTATCTTCTATTGGATACTTAGTGCCGCAGTCAGAGCACACAAGCGCTTTCTTGTCTTTTGCGTATTCCAAATCAGCCCTGCACAGTGGGCATGCAAGAATATTGAACAAATCTTTTGGTATTGGATCTTCTTTTTCCATTTTAATATTGATATATTAAGATTATTTAAATGTTTTTAAATTTGAGTTGTGGGAGAATAATTAATTTGCACAAGATTGCAGCATAGCTTAGGGTGGGTGGAGGGCGGAAAATATTTTATATTGTGCAACAATCTGGTTCCCTCCCTGAAGATACGGTTTATTAAATTGTATTGTACAAAAATTAAAATCAAAAAAATAAGTCAAATAGAATCTGAAACATAATAATCAATTTTGTCATCAGCCCAGTGACGCTTGCCGGAGTGCTTTCTCTTCAGAATTCTTAAAAAATCTATCTCAGATTCTTTCAGCCCGCCTACTTCTTCTATCCTCATTTAAATCACCTTTTAATCTTTTTTTTATCTATACTAATCCATAAAAAATTGTGAATTTATTTGTCCATGAAATCATCCATCTTGTCCAGGGAGCACAGGGTGCTGTACCCCCATGGAAAGCGGATAACATGTCGAAAATCACCAAGTAAGGATTGTGAATTGTGTTGATTTTCGAGCATTTTAAAAATAAGTTCCCGAGTTTTCGCTCGGGGCTTATTTTTAACACTTGGAGGTGTTGGGGTTGGTGTTAAGTTCCTCATGTCAAAAATCACATTTTGTGAGTGTTTTATCTTGTTGCTTGTCGCAAATAATCTGCGTGATTTTTGAGCATGCTCGAAAATACATTGTATTTTCGACACATAATGATTGGAATTTTTTGTTCTCATTGAAATCATAAGAATTGGATAACTGCCCTTTATTAATAGCCTGTGAAAGGAACTTCCAGAAGTATCTTTCATAAGCTTTTTAAATGGATAATTATAAGCTAATGCTATGATTCAGGTAGTATACACTCCTCAATGGTTTTACAGCAAGGATTTGCTGATTGATACTATCAGCGCTTTTGTCCTTCTCCTTATAGCGTCTTTCGGAGTAAGATACTTTAAATTAAACAAGAATAACAAAAATTATCTTTACCTTTCCGGTTCGTTTTCCCTGATAGCTCTTTCATTTCTTTTCAAGATTCTGACAAATTTTACAATCTATTACAAAATTTTTGTAACAAGGCATTTAGGAAATTATATTTTAACTTATCCAGCCATCCAGGCATCAAATATACTATTTTTTGTCGGATTCTCGCTTTATAGGTTTTTAACACTTCTCGGTTTATACATGTTGTACTCAATTTACCAGAAAAAGCAATCAAAATCAAATATTTTTCTAATTGTGTTTTTTCTAGTTGTCCTGACTTACTTCAGTGAGCTGGAATATTTTATTTTCCATATTATTGCGTTTGCTTTATTGGCACTGATAACTTTGAATTATTACAACACTTACAAAAAAAATAAGCAGCTGGCATCCAAATTCGTGACAGCTAGTTTTGCAATCATCGGCGTAAGCCAGATATTTTCAATATTTGTTTTTTATAACAGTCTTTATTATGTAATGGCTGAAATAATACAGCTGGTCGGATATTTAATATTGCTCATAACTTTCATCAGGGTGCTGCGGGATGCCAAGAAAAAGAGGTAGGCTTGATATTATCACGGATATGCTTGCTACGCTCCAGAACAGCGGTGGCGAGATAAAGCCAACTCATTTGATGTATAAGAGCAACCTTTCTCACGTGCAGATGTCGTCTTATCTTGAAGAGCTGCTTGACAAAGAATTTATCCAGAAAGTCAAGAAAAAGAATAATGATTACATAATTATGACAGACAAAGGCTTTGAATTTTTTGAAAAATTAAAGCAGATGAGGGAATTCGAGAAGACTTTTGGGTTGTGATTAACAAATATTTAATCAAAACCTATAAATACATCTTAATTCTTAAATATTTTAATCATGGCCAAACAAAAAACTATTGCAAAAGATATTCCTTTGACGGAAATAACTCTGAGGAGATACGAAAAGCCTGCAAATTTGAGCGGCCGGGAATTGATAAGAAAGCTATGCCTTTCAATTGGATTACTGCAGCCCGGCGACTCGAGGGATGTTATCGTCGATGTTTTTACTGTGATTATTAAAGCAAAGAAAGAGAAAACGAATCTTACAAGTGATGAAATTTGCTCTTTGGTTATTGATGAAAGAAAAAAGTTCAACCTGCCTATGCTTGGCATAGCTTCATCCAACATAAGGAGGCAGTTAAAAAGGCTGAAAGATATGCTGATTGTTGAAAAACACCTTAATTCCTACAGGATTGTTGAACACAGCAAGCTGGATGAGATTTTCGAGGAAAAGATTGAGAAATTCCTGCTGCCGTCTATCAATTCCAGAATAAAGGAGTATTTGAAAAGAATAGATGAGCTGCTGTAATCACTTTTTATAGAGAATTTTGAATTATACCTCATTCTTGTATTTTTTCAAAATTCTCTGTATAACACAATTATATTTCCGACCGAATCTATAAGCTGAGAATGAGTTTTTTCCACGATGGAATCGATTAACTTTTCTTTTTCTTCGCGATCAACTGGCGATTTTAATAATTTTATTTTAATCAGCTTTCTTTTTTTAAGGTTTTTATTTATCTCCCCGATCATGCTGTCGCTTAACCCAGATTTGCCTATTCTGGCTATGGGTTCAAGAGTTTTTGCTTTTGACCTCAGCATTATTTTTTCTTTCATTTTGCTGTCTAATCCCTTTTAATATTTAATATTATGGTATTTTAATTTATTCCTGCCATCTATAAAAATGAATAATTATGAAAAATATTAACACACGGGGATTTTTCGAAATATTTATATACCTGCTCGTCAACAAAAAGTATAAGGCACTTTTTTGTCTTAAAATTAAGTCTTAAAAAATTTAGGAGGTTTCAAAATGGCTGAAAAAGTAGCAAAAGTCGGAGTCAAAAAGCAGAAGGGCTATCTTTATTTTGTCGACAAGAACGGCAATGTAGCCCGCGCCAAGATGTCAAGGGGCGGCCGCAAGAAAGGCAAGGCAAAAATTGAGGCTGTTGCAAAAGCTGGAGTCAGGAAAAAATCAGGATACCTGTACTTTATTGACAAGCAAGGCGACGTTTCCTGCGCTAAGATGCAGAGGGGCGGAAGGAAGAAAAAAAGAAGGTAAGCTTCTTTTTTATTTTATTTTTTGTTTTCTATAAATTTGATAATTCTCGGACCCCAGCGCGGCTCATTGGTGGGGTGTTGGTAAATCCCTGACTGGTAAGTGTCGGCTGGTAAGGGATGGCTGGATTATGCAGAAGAATCATAATATTTGTAAAATATAAAATCCCAAAATTCCTTTTTTGATTGTAAGAATGACCTAAATTCATGAACATTTTTTGTTACAGTTTTAGGCACTTTTGATTTATTTATTATTTCTATCAATTTAGGATTATTACTTACAAATATCATAAGGTTACCCTTTAAATAAAAATTGTATAATAACACCAAAAATTCTACTTCGTCTGGATTTTTATCCGACATCCCCATAAAAGTCGCTGAACTAAAATAATTTTCAAAATATGCTCTTAATTCGTCATGAGGTTTTACTTTATCAAAAATAATATTATAGGTTTTGGGTATTGTTACTATTCTCTTGCAATGATTTCTCCAACTCAAGAACTCAATTATTAACTGACCACATTCCAATAAATCGGGTTCTTTACTCGACAAAGAATTAAATATTGAATCATCTGATACAATGACATCTTTGCTATCCAATGTGGCATCCTCATTTAGACTTAAATCCCTGCCTCTTTGAGTAATCTCGAAAATTTTTTACCAGGTGATTCAGCACCCATATCTTTAATCTCTATAAATGGCGGATTTTCTCTTTCAATTCTTATTTCTGCAAAGCCATTCACGTCGTATATTCCTTTGTCTAATCTAACCTCTTCTGGTAAATCTTTCTTCAATACCACACTAACACTTTCCAATTTCCTTTTTTCTGCCATTTTCTACCCACCTCTACAAGGTGTTTTCTACCCTCTTTTTAATGGAAATCTAACCATTTCAGTTAGTTTCTAACTTTATAAGGTATAACTTATTTAAATTCATTTAGGTGATTTATCAGTCATTTCAATATAGAAAATAACTAATTGTAATATCTTATATTTAAGGCTTTTGGTTTTTTGTAGTTATTATATAGTAAATAAAAACAAAATATTGAACTAATGTTTCTTTTTCGGCTTATTCCAGTAAGCGGATTTACAGGAAGGACATATTATAGGTACTTCCTCTTTGTTTCGTGGTATCCATTCATGCCCACATCTTTCGCATTTGTAACCATCAGTTGTAATTTTTATTTTAGCCATTGTAACAATAAAGGGAGTATATCTTATATATAAATCTTACCTTTTTGGGTGTTACCTTAATCCGTAAAAAATAGAAACATTTATATAGTTAATCTACTTTCTTAAGTGTTACCCAATTAAGTAAATTATGAGAGGTCAAGAAAATGCAAAAAGAAAAATACGAAACAAGAAAAGCAAGAAGTTTAGATATGTTAAAGTCAGGCGTAGAGCCGATAAAGAATGGATTTAACGAGTATTTTATACCAAGCCAAGTAGAGAAAGGCAAAAAATACAAAGTAGTCATAAAAAATGGTTGGTATTCGTGTGAATGCCCCGATAATAAAGAGGGCAACCTATGTAAGCACATTTTATTTTTAAAAACTTATTTTGCACTAAAATTCAAAGTGCAAGAGTATAAACACAAAGTAAGTGTTTCAAATCCATGCCCTTTCTGTCAAAGTGCCAAGATAAAGAAAGATGGCACTCGCAAAACCATTATGGGTAAGAAGCAGAAATGGCTCTGTCAAGATTGTGGAAAAAGGTTTGTTAATTCCCCTGTAAGCAAAATCAAGGGGAATGCTGATTGTGTTATAACTGCAATAGACCTTTACATGAAAGGGGTTTCTTATCGTGGAATTGCCGACAGCATGAAACAGCTTTTTGGCTTGAAAGTAACCCATGTAACAATAATAAACTGGGTTAATGACTATATGAGCAGAATAAACAAGTATGTAGAAGGAATGAAGCCAAATGTTTCTGATTTGTGGAACGCTGACGAGCAATTCATAAAAGTTAAAGGAAAAGAAGCGTATGTTTGGAATGTTCTTGACAATGAAACGAGATTTTTATTGGCAAGTAATCAAAGCCCGACAAGAACTTATGAAGATGCCCGAAAGACATTTCAGATTGCGAAAGCAACCGCACAAAAGAAAGCCAAGACAATAGTAACAGATGGGGCTTTTAGTTATCAGAAAGCAGTAAGAAAAGAATTTGCCACATATCAAAACCCAAATCCACATTACAGATATGTTAGCTTAAATCAGCATGACAGCAATAACAATGTCATAGAGAGATTTCACGAAAGTTTTAGGCAAAGGGATAAGACCATGAGAGGCTTTAAAGGAAATGAAAAGCAATATGCAGAAAACTTCAAGACATACTATAATTTCGTGAGAAAGCATCAAGAATTAAAGACGACTCCTGCAAAAAGGGCTGGAATAAACGAAAGTGATTTGTGGAGAGAGTTATTAGAGAAAAGTCTTAAATAGACTTTACTTTTTCTTTTTTTTGAGGTGGTTTATATGAATAGTAGGCAAATAGGAGCAAAGAAGGCTTGGAAAACTGGAGCACTTAGAGGAACTTTAAGGTTATTAATTGATGAATATGGTGAAAAAGAGTTTGATAAGTCTGTAAGTTTAGTAAAGAAAAGATATTTTAAAAACAGCCGATAGTTACCAGCCGAGATTTAACAGCCATAGATTTACCAATACCCATTGGTGGCAATATTTTTAAATTGATGCGTAATACTGTTGTATAATGAGACTAGAAGATGAACTGGAATTAGTGAATATTCCTACTGAAGAAGATTCTATCAGAGAGTATGGCGCATTCAAAATAGTGCAGTTATATATTGGTGGGAAGCCTATAATGGTTTTCGGAAGGTGGTCTACTCCACATTTTGTTATAATAAGGGAATTTTTGGAAAGTAGGGGAGTTGATTTTAGAACTATTCACGATGCTGTGAACAGAATTCCTTCAAGAGGCGGAGACGGCATGCCCTACAAGGTTGCAGGTGCAGGCCATAATAGTATGTATGCCGAACAAAAGAGATTTACTCTTCCAGAAGGTGGCAGCACCTTTCATGGTGAAGTCAATGTGGAACACAGCGCCATCTTTGAAAGAAGAATGATAAACGACGGCTGGACAAAAATACTCTAACTAAAATCTTTCAAGATTTTCGTTCTATTTTTAATAATCTTTTAAGCGAAGCAATAGCGACTTCAATCTGCTTGCTGTTAGGCTTTTTTGTTGTAATCTTCTGAAGCCACAGCCCGGGCATTGATATTGATTTAAATAAAATGTTATTTTGCTTTTTGTCGCTTGCTTTCAAAATTTCATAGGATATTCCCGCAACAAAAGGTATTAACAAAATCCTGACTGGAAATAAAATTCCCTTTCTGGCCCACACATTAAGATTTACAAAATTTGAATAGTAATAGGATATTAGTGACGGCAAAATTGAGAATACAAAAATGCTGACAATAAAAACTATTAGAAGGAAAGACGTTCCGCATCTTGGATGCAGGGTTTTGAATTTTTTTACATTATAAGCATCAAGTTTTTTCCCTTTTTCATAGCAATGAATTGTCATGTGCTCCGCACCGTGGTACTGGAACAGCGTTTTTACGTCGCTAAAAAAAGATATTGCGTAAATGTAAATTAAGAAAATTGAAATTCTTATCAATCCATCAACGAAATTGAATAAAATTGGCTTCTGCTCTTCTGTGATTCCAATCAGATGCGTGAGAAAATAAGGAAGCGCGATAAAGAATAATATAACCGCACCTACGGAAATAATCATAGTAATTGCAATTTCATTTTTTCCAAGCCTTTTATCATCGTCACCGGACTGCTGAGCTGACCAAATTATTGATTTTATACCGATAACCATCATATCAGCAAGATTCACAAATCCCCTTACAAAAGGCATCTTTAGAAATTTGTTTTTTTTGGATGGAATGTTGCCTTTTTTGTAAACAATGCTTTTCTTTTTCCTTGCGGCAACCACATATTTTTCAGGGCCTCTCATCATAACACCCTCTATTACTGCCTGTCCGCCGACGTTGATTTTATTGGATTGCATTTTACCTTGCAAACAGCAAATGGTCAAGAGATTTCCCCTCTTTTACGGGATGCTGTCTTTCATCTTCATACTCTTCCGTCTTTAATTCATCGGCACTGATATATCTTGCCGCTCTTTTACCAACTCTAATTTTTTTTTTCTGTCCTGTCACTCGGTAAAGATAGCCTAGTTGTCTAGGTTTGTATTCCAGGCGCTTGGAATAAGATTTTATTAATTCATCTAATAACCTGCTCCGATAACTTGCTTCATCATGTTGGGAGGAAGATATTACCATGCTCCTGCTTGGAAGTAAGCCAGCTTCCGAGAATGCTTCAATGCAACTGCCTGAAAAGCAGGTATTGTTTAAAAATATCAAATCACCGTTTATATCAAAGTAAGATGCGAACTTTTGATACGAAATATCTCTACCATTTAATGAAAAATCTCCAGGCCCACCATGCGCGTCACAAACAACTAATAAATTTGCTTTTTGAGATCTAGGCAGTGAACCTAAAAATTCCATGATTTGACGCTCAGGTTCTTCCCAATGACGCATAAGATTTATCCTTTGGTTCGGTATCCCAACTTCTTCTCTAAGAAATTTATTGAATCCTAGTACCCCCCATGGATAAACGTTACCATACATTAAAAGAACATACGTCGGAACTTTAAGCATAATATCAGTTGCCTAAGTTCTTTTAAAAATCTTTCCACAACCTTTATATTAACAAAATTAATTTTATATTTTATGCGATGCCCTTACTGCAATTTTGAAGAAACACAAGTCATTGATACAAGGGAGACTGAAAATTTGGAAGCTACGAGAAGAAGAAGAGAATGCATGAAATGCAATAAAAGATTTACAACTTACGAAAGGGTTGAGGAAGCAGACATAATTGTCGTAAAAAAAGACGGAAGAAGGGAAAGATTCCAGAGACAAAAAGTTTTGAACGGGATAATAGAAGCGTGCGAAAAAAGATCAATCCCATTGGAAAAGATAGACAAGCTTGTTGATGAAGTAGAATCTGATTTAAGGAAAAGGGATTCTGTCGAGGTTGAAAGCAAAGTTGTTGGAGAGATTGTCATGAAAAAATTAAAGAGCCTTGACAAAGTTGCTTATATTAGATTTGCTTCTGTTTACAGGGAATTCGAGGACTTGGACAGGTTTACCGAAGAATTGGAGAAATTGCAGAAAAAATAATTACTTTATCTATCTTTGCTCGTCTTGGCTTACAAAAGCTTGTTCTAAGATGTTTTTAGCAACAGCAAACCTCATTATCTGATCATAACTTATTTCATCTTCTGCTGAAATTCTTCTTCTGTTTAAAGCTTCAAGCTCGCTATAGGATCTACCATTTTGGTTTGCCCTAAGCCTATGTTCACCAATATTAGGTTTACGAATTTCATCTTGGGCAATTTTAACAATTGTAGCTATCCCACTAAGGTATCTCATACTAGGACCCGAATCTATGTTAACACCAACTAACAGATTAAAGATTTCATCTGTACGCATGGCTGTTACTAATTCAGTCAAATTAACTCCAGGCCCTAGCTTTGATATAACTCTTGGCTGAAATCTTTTTGAATCAAAAGGAAAATCCCCAGTCGATGTGCCATAAGCCCCACCTGCACGAACTAATCCATCAAATGCAATCTCAGGTAATCTAGGTATAGACGCCTGAAGGTCGCTCAGGAGCTGAGGTGATAATCTATCCTTTAAGTATTCGAATGCTTCGTTTCTGCTGTGTGCCGAATTATACATGAAAAATCAAAATGAAGAAATCCATGCTTTAATTTAAATATTTCGATTTGAATGTTTCATAACAAAAAGACTTATTAATAAATAAGGTTCTACTATTGTATGATAATCGGGCTTACAGGCAAAAACGCTTCAGGAAAAGGTGAATTTGCAAATTACCTGAAATCAAAAGGATTTACTTATTACTCTCTTTCTGATGTCATACGGGAAGAAGCCACAAAAAGAAAGCTGGAGCATTCCAGAGATAACCTAATCAAGATTGGCAATGAGTTAAGGGAAAATTTCGCCCCAAATTATCTCGCTCAGCAGATTAATTTAAAGATAAACCGAGTATTAAAAAATAACCCGAAACAAAATTTTGTTATTGACAGCATAAGGAGCCCGTTTGAATCCAAGGAATTAATGAAAAGCAGTAATTTCACTTTAGTCGGAATAGGTGCCCCCATTGAAATAAGATTTAAAAGATTGTTGGAAAGAAACAGAATCGGAGATGCCAAAACTCTCGAAGAATTCAAAAAACAGGAAGAAAGAGAAAATTTAAAAAGCGACACCAATCAACAGCTTGACGAGACTTTCAAATTGTCTCAAGAGATAATAAGAAATGACGGAACTCTTATTCAGCTGCATACAAAGATTGATGATTTATTGAGTTATCTGGAGAGAAAAGATAAAAGGCAGGTATCAAGGAATTAAAATGGCAAGGGCAAACTGGGAACAGTATTTCATGAATATAGCAAAGGAAGTTGCTACTAGGAGCACTTGCGACAGAAAGCATGTTGGAGCGTTAATAGTTAGAGATAAAACTATTCTCTCCACAGGCTATAATGGAAGCATACGGGGAATGCCGCATTGCGATGATGTGGGCCACATGATGGAAGACGGCCATTGCGTTGCTACAATTCATGCAGAAACAAATGCAATTTTACAAGCGGCAAAAAATGGAGTCATGATTGACAGCTCTGAAGTTTATATAACTGCATCGCCTTGCTGGCCGTGCTTTAAGATGCTGGCAAATGCTGGAATAAAGAAGATTTATTATGGAGAATTCTACCGCGACCAGAGAATATTTGACGTTGCGGAAAAGATTGGCATTGAACTGATTAATATTCCGGTGGACCAGAAGACGTTGTGAAAGTGCATTAAAATTATTGCTGCGGCTGCATCTCGATTGCTTTTAATTGAGTTTGAGAAAACAATGAAATTATCCTAGACTGTGGAGTAATGGATTGATCAATTGTAACAATCATTGGAGCATGAGGGAATCTACTTCTCATTTTCTTAACATAATTACTTAAAGAAGTATTTGCACCTCTTATTTCACCATCCTCATGAGCATCGATATGTGGACGATTACGACTTACAATATATGGGACTACATTCCCATTTTGTGTCCCATAATGAAGAACCGCCGCCATAGTTCCAGTATCATAAAAATTTGATACTGTTCCAAGCAATGGATAATTATAATCTTGTTTCATCCTTTTCAGCCATATTCCATACAATATTACATCTTCTGAACGAGCGAAATCAAACGCATGTGGAACGGCTGATGTAACAAAAAAAGTGCTTACCTTTCCATCAAGATTTAATGTTGAATCTGGAGGTTTTCCATCCAACCTTACTACAATATTTCCAAGCGATTGTGAGGGATTTCCCCTGTATGATACAAAGGCATCGCTTCCTTCCATATGCCCAGTTTGAATTTTGGCGCGTAATTTATAGAAATTGTCACCTTGAATCCTATCGAGAACTCTAGCTACGGCAACTTCCCCGTGATAGTTGGGCGCATCGGTTGTCATAACTACTCGCAAATAGTTTTGTTATATAAACTTTTAGAATCAGAAAACTATTTATACCTAAGCATTCAGAATTTTCTTGGTGTTGAAATTGAAAACTAAAAAAGAGTCTCACCGTTCCAAAGTTGCTATTATAGGCGCTGGTTTTGTAGGAAGCACTGCAGCTTTTGCCCTGCTTAATGACGGCGCCGCTTCAGAAATTGCCTTGATCGATGTAAACAGGGAAAAAGCGCAGGGCGAAGCAATGGATTTACAGCATGGGCTGATGTTCAAGCCAAATGTAAATATAACTTTTGGGAATGATTACAGCCTTTGCAAGGATGCTGAAATTGTCGTCATAACGGCAGGCGCTCATCAAAAGCCGGGAGAAACACGAATTGATTTAGTGAACAGGAATTCTGCAATTTTTAAGCAAATGATTCCACAAATTATAAAGCATAACAGAAACTGCATTTTGCTTGTTGTCTCAAATCCCCTTGATGTTTTGGCTTACTTGACTCTGAAATATTCAAAATTCCCAAAGCACAGGGTTATCGGCTCCGGGACGATTCTCGACACTGCAAGATTCAGGTACATGCTCGGCAGGTATTTTGGGGTCAGCCCAAACAGCGTGCATGCATACATCATGGGCGAACATGGCGATTCATCATTTCCGGTATGGAGCACAGCAAATATTGCAGGAGTTTCTTTAAGAAATTTTAAAAAATATAATAAAAAAGCCATGGACAAAATTTACGCAGAGACAAAAAATGCGGCTTATGAAGTCATAGCTAAAAAAGGCGCAACCTATTACGCAATTGGCCTAGGAATTACAAAAATTGTCAAATCAATTTTATCCGGCCAGAATGAAGTTCTGGCATTATCATCTTATCTGGAGAATTATCATGGCATAAGTGATGTGTGCCTTAGCGTTCCAACAATAATAAATAGAAATGGAATCAAAGAGCACATTGTAATGCCTTTAAACTCGCTTGAGAAAAAACAATTGAGGAAATCTGCTTCTGTAATTAAAAATGTGATTAAGCAGTGTAAGTGTTAGAGTGAACCAATTTTTGGGTTGCTATAAAGAACGGATTTAAATATATCGATTAGGCCGTAGTTATCTTGACTCACTCAAATCTTAACTTTTTCAATTCCTTTCACCTTGTCAAAATGCCTATCCAATGAGGCTAGTCCTTTGATTCCATAATTCCTCATGCAAGCAACAACTAGGCTGTCGTCAAAATCTAATTTTTCAATTTTGGATATCTCTATTGCATAATTCAATTCATCAAAAGATGGCCTTACAATTTTTAAGTTTGGGCAATTTTTAAAAAATATTAGTGCATTTTCCATTCTTTTAGTATCCTTATATTTATTTTCCATTACGATAATGCAAGCGTAAATCAAAAAATCGCTGGTGTACCCGATTTTTTCATCGGCATTCAGAGATTTCAGAAATTTTTCACATACTTCTGCTTTTGCATCATCAAAAAAAATTTCAAGAAAAATATTTGCATCTATAAATATTTCTTCGCCCATAATTTGGTAGCCTCGTGCTGTAATCCAACAGATGTTGTCTTACCTTTTAAATCCTTTAACATTCCCCTTACTAATTTAAATGGATCTTCTACTTTAGGGACTCTTGTAGATTGCTGGCTCATCCAGATTATTAATGCCTCTTTTGATGCTTTTTGGATAGATCCTCTTGAATATCCAAATTTTTTCATAGCAGTTTCCCTGAATTTATGCTCTAATTCCTTTTCCAACTCGACTTTTAATACCATAAGTACTTATATACTTAAGTACTATATATATTTTTCTGAATCTAATTCCCAACAAACTTAGAATACAAAGACTTCGCTTCTTTCTCATCCTTTGCTTTTATCAAAGCCCTCCCGTCTTGAAAAATCGTGATTTTATTTTCAAAATTAACGCAGTAACCAAAATCTATAACTTTCCCGATTTTCTTTAATCTATTTTTTAAATTATCAAATTCTTTTTTATCGATTGATTTATTTTTAATCTGAAAAATATCATTCCCGCACATTTTAATTGTTTTTGAAGATTTTTTCCCGCTCAAATATTCAAAATTATTTTTTACGCAGCATTCACATTTTTTATTTTTGTTAATCTTTATTTTTATTAATTTATTTTTCCAGATATCAAAAAACAATAATTTTTTTTCGTAATCCTTATTTAATACTATTTTAATTGCTTCATTTACCTGAACTGACGGAATTATGTGCGTTATCGTGTTCACCACTCCCACTGTTTCGCAAGTATCCAGCTGTGCAGCTTCTTTCAGGAAACATTTCAGGCATGGATTTTTTTTTCCTGGAACAACATTAAAAGTATAACCTTTGCTTCCTACTGCAGACGAGTATATGAATGGAATTTCGTATTTGATTGAAAAATCATTGATTAAAAATCTTGTCTCAAGGTTATCTGTGCAATCTAAAATTAAATTTATATTTTTAGCGTTAATTATTTTTCCGACATTATTACAATTTAAATCATCAATAAGAAAATCAATATTGACTTCTGAATTAATCTCCTTTAATTTTTTCCTTGCTGCTATTGCTTTAGGCTTTCCAATATCAGATTCATCATATAAACTCTGCCGCTGCAAATTTGACAATTCAACAATATCCCTGTCAAGTAAAATTAAGTGTCCAATTCCGGCCCTTGTTAACAGTTCAGCGGAAACACTCCCTAATGCGCCTAATCCTATTATTGCAACAGTGCTTTTTCTTAATTTTTGTTGCCCTTTTTTTCCTATTTCTGTGAAAATCTCTTGACGTAAATACCTCATAAGTTTAGGTTAATTTAGAGTTTATTTAAAGGTTTAGAATTACCTAACTTTCAATTGATTGCGCTAGAGTTAGCCTCAGTTTTAATATATCGTTAAAAGTTTCTAAATCGTAATCAGCTCTTTTTTCATGTAAATTCAGATAATTATCATAACAATCAATGGCTCTTTTTTGCCATTTTTTCTTTGTGCCGTAATACGTCCTTTCGGATAAGATAAAAGCCCCATCACCTGCAATAGCCATACATTCTGCGGCTAAATTCAAGTCAAATTCTTCGGCTGCCAGAGCGGCTGTTCGGGCATGGTAATACCAATCTTCTGCCCTTGATATGTCATAAGTTATTCTATATAACAGTACAGAATTTTGCAACGCGTGCATAAAAAAGTCAGTCTCGCATATCAGTGATTTTTTGCTGCTTCCGTTAGTGTAGCGATTTGCTCTTAAAACTTCACCTCCCCACATATTCAAATCATAGAGGTTTCTTAAAACATCATCTAAAAGAGATTGCTCGATGCCTAGCAGTTTGTGGGCAATTTTTGAAACTTTTTCAACATCTGCCGGGTCTTGACTCAAGTAATCTTCGTAGGTTCTTAATCTCAAAAGATAGTTTTTAACTCCTACTGCCATTGTGCGCCTGCCTTTTTGAGTATCTAGCAAGCTAGATTGCAGAAATAATTCCAACGATGGCTCCATTGTGTTAGATGAACACGCACTCCTTTAAAATGTTACTATTCCTAAATGATAAATTATTCAGCCAGCAACATTTTTATATAACCCATTAAACTCAACATTTGTGCAATCCGAATTCGCTTTAAGGCAGAAACGTGATATTATGCGTGACATCTCTGCGCTCGGCAGCCTGATTTTTTATATTTTTTTGATGATATTATTTTTTGCATTGAATAATTACTCTTCTCTAGCAAAATTATTTATTGGCATAATCCTAATGTACTTCGTTACTGTAATTATTAGACTGGTTTACTTCAAAAACAGGCCTGATAAATTTGCTTATAATAATATAATAGAAAAGATAGATGCTGCTTCTTTCCCGAGTCTGCATGCTGCAAGAACTGGTTTCCTGACGGTGTTTTTTGTTTATTATTTTAATAACATGATAATTTCAGTTATTTTGGCCGTGCTTGCGCTTGGAGTTTTATATTCAAGGGTTTATCTGAGAAAACACGATATCAGGGATGTTTTGGCAGGCGCAGTTTTGGGAGTTTTCGTTCATTTTGCTGTAAATTTTATTCTGGCTTGAATTCTGGCTGATTATTTTTTCCACAACTAAGTTAGTTGTTGATAAGAACCCTTAAATTATAAAAAAATAATTTGTGCAAAAGATAAAAAATAATTTCTATAAACTATTATTACTGCTGTGTCCATAATGACTTATAGAAAATATCATGCATCATAAATTAAGAATTAACAATTGAAAATTTTCAGTTGATTCTAATATTTGATTTTGTACGTATAAAAAGAATATATACCGGCAAAAATAACCAGTATAATAATTGCGAGAAGTATATTCCTGCCTGTGGCTTGCGACACAACAGCTCCGCTTATTTGGTTCCCGGCAGTATCTTGACTTATCTCGCTCGATCGAGGTTCATTATTTAACTCAACTACTGCTTTATCCTGACTGTCCTGCTGGCCATCGGTTGAGTTTTTGATTTCTTCATTTGGAATTGCCGTGGCTGACGGAACATATTTATCAGGAATATACATTTTGCTGGCTTCATTTGTAAATGTGCGTGACCCACCATAAACTATTTGGTTATTGCTTTGTCCAGATTGCTGATCATTGTTTGACTCTTGACTGCCTGTTTCGTTGGTATAGTTACTATCATTAATGGCTGGATTATTTATCAGAAAATCGTTGCTGTAGCTTTCTGTAAGATTTAGGCTGTCATTTGCAACGACGATAGCTACATAGATTCCGTTAGGAAATAGGGTACTGTCAAAAGTGCATTGATTTTGCGTAGTGTCACAGACTTTAGTTCGGCTTTCTCCTATTACTGTGTTATTTTCGTCATAGATTCGTTTTGTTATGTAATCAGCAAAGCTCAATGAATCATTGTCGGGATCGCTTGAGTTCCATGATATACTGCTGTTGCCTTGCACACCAATCCCTCGTGGCTCTATGACAAATAAAATGGGATTTTGGTTGCCGGCTTCCGTTACGTTAAGCCTGATTATTTCAGTAGCTGAGCTTATACCGTCAGTTACGTTAAGAAGGACATAATAGAGATTTGCATCAGTAAATTTTGTAGTCCATGTAAATTCGCCCGTTGTGCTGTTCAAAAACCCAAAACTTGCATTTGTATCAAAAACCAATGTGTCATTATCTTCATCGGTCGCGCTCATCACAAAATCAAGCGTGTGCCCTTCTAAAATCTGCTTTCCACCGATCAAGTTCAATACAGGTGCGTGATTCGAGGTGTTTTCCGGGATATCTTTATCGGTTACATTCAACCTAATAATTTCAAATGCGGTGTCTAAACTATCTGTTACGTAAAATTTTATAAAATAGTAGCCTGAATCATTGTAGCCCGGAGCCCAGGTAAAAAGCCCGCTTGAAGAATTTAGATTTCCAATACTAGCATTCGTCCCAACTGTCAAAGTGTCATTATCAAGGTCAGAAGCCGTAATATTAAATTCCAATAATTCCCCTTCCTCGATTTGTTTGCCGCCTATCAAATTTAATATTGGAATGTGATTTGTGCTGTTTACGGGCGGAATGGCGTCGGTTGCATTCAGCCTTATAATCTCAGAGCTTGAGCCGTTTTTGCCGTCAGTTACATTATACAATATAAAATAAAGACCTGCATCATCAAAAGAAGGCGTCCATGAAAATGATCCTGTTGATTTGTCAAAAGTGCCAAAACTTGCATTTGTATCAAAAACCAATGTGTCATTATCTTCATCTATGGCGCTTATATTAAATTCAAGCAACTGGCCTTCAGCTATTTGCTTTCCGCCTATAGGGTTTAGGGCCGGCACATGGTTTGCTTCTTCAGCGTGTGCAGCTAATGCTATGAATAACAAAATTGACATATATATTATAGTGGATTTGATTGACATGATATTACCCTAAATTACTACTGTATAATGATAACTATATATAAAGGTTGTGTTATTTGTTATTTGATATTTGAACCCCGAATCACGTAAGATTTATATATCACCTTAACAATCGTTAAGTATATGCAAGAGACTATGCCGCAAGAAATTGAAGTTAGGTACATAATTCCTGCCATACGAAGGGAATTAGCAAGCATTTTCATTAAAGAACATAAGCTGAATCAAAAAGAAGCAGCGAAATTGTTGGGCCTAACTGAAGCAGCAATTTCACAGTACCAGCACTCAAAAAGGGCAAAGGAAGTTGTGTTCAGCGAGGATATTATTTATGAGATACGAAAGTCTGCGGAAAAAATTTTGTCAGGCAGCAACAGCAAGCAAAGGCTGATGGGGGAGATGTACAGAATAAGCAATCTCACAAAAGTCAGAAAAGTTTTATGTGAACTGCATCGCTCGCAGTCAAAAGAACTGTCAACCTGCAATGTATGCTTTGATGAAGGGCTGCTGGCAGTAAAAGTGAGAACTTAAAAGGTATATAACTGAATTTGTTTTATAAACTATTGCGAGGAAAATCAGGAGTTCGATAACGTAAAATATTCAAAAATAATCTAAAAAGAGTTTTTAAATATAATTTAAATTATTTTTGTCGGAAATTAAGATTCGTGTAAAAAAATAAGAAATAATTAAATTATTAAAATGCCACAAACAGAACAAACATTTGACAAAGATTACACAAAATATGGTTTTCATGACAAGGAAGACTACGTGTTCAAGTCGGGCAAAGGCCTGACCAAGGAATTGATTGAAGAAATTTCCAGGATGAAAAAAGAGCCAGAATGGATGCTCAACTTCCGATTAAAATCCTTTGAGGAGTACAAGAAGAGGCCGATGCCGCAGTGGGGCGCTAATCTTAATGTTATTGATTTTGAGAATATTTATTATTATGTCAAGCCCTCTAATAAGTCGGAAACTAATTGGGAAGATGTTCCTGCTTACATTAAAGATACGTTCAACAAGCTGGGAATCCCGGAAGCAGAGCAGAAATTCCTGGGCGGAGTCGGAGCGCAATATGAAAGCGAGTTGGTGTACCACAAAATAAGAAAGGATTTGGAAGATAAAGGAGTTATATTTTTAGGAATGGATGACGGATTAAAACAATATCCTGAAATTGTAAAAAAATATTTTGGTACAGTAATCCCTTACAATGATAACAAGCTTGCCGCGCTGAACAGCGCTGTTTGGTCCGGCGGAAGTTTTGTTTACGTTCCTAAGGGCGTGAAAGTGGATTTGCCGCTGCAGGCCTATTTTAGGATTAATGCAAAGAATGCTGGGCAATTCGAAAGAACTTTGATTATTGCAGAGCCCGGAAGCTCGGTGCATTATATCGAGGGTTGCACCGCCCCAGTTTATTCAAGCGACTCATTGCACTCGGCAGTTGTTGAGTTGATTGCAATGAAAGGCTCAAGGATACAGTACACAACAATACAAAACTGGAGCAACAATGTTTACAATCTTGTAACAAAAAGAGCTTTCGCTTACGAAGATGCGACAGTTTTCTGGGTAGACGGCAATTTGGGTTCGAAAATCACTATGAAATACCCGAGTATCTATCTCTTGGGCGAAAGGGCAAGAGCAGAAATTTTGAGCGTTGCTTTTGCAGGCAAAGGCCAGCATCAGGATGCGGGAGGGAAAATTTTGCATTACGCCCCAAACACCACATCAAGAATTGTTTCCAAATCAGTCAGCAAAGACGGAGGAAGAACAACTTACCGCGGCTTATTAAAAGTTGCAGAGGGCTGCCACGGTGTAAAATCTCACGTAACCTGCGACGCCTTGATTCTGGATGACAAATCAGCTTCTGACACAGTTCCTTACATGGAAATAAATGAAAAGAATGTCAACATCGAGCACGAGGCAACAGTCGGCAAAATAGGGGAAGAGCAGCTATTTTATTTGATGAGCAGGGGCCTGTCTCAGGATCAGGCAATGACAATGATAGTTTCTGGTTTTATGGAGCCATTCACAAAAGAATTGCCGCTGGAATATGCTATAGAATTGAACAGACTGATAGCAATGAGCATGGAAGGTTCTGTAGGATAATTTTCGGGGGTAAATTTTATGGTTAATACTATTACTAAACATGAGAATCTAATTTCGAAAAATCCTATGAAGGAATTACCGCAAAAAAATAGTGATTTTGCCAAAAGCAGAAAAGAAGATGAT
Organism: Candidatus Nanoarchaeia archaeon; assembly: GCA_035288865.1. Classification (GTDB taxonomy): domain Archaea; phylum Nanobdellota; class Nanobdellia; order Woesearchaeales; family GW2011-AR4. The sequence continues at coordinate 10,456 of DATDZA010000012.1, read as the reverse complement.
TTAGAAACATTTAATTCTATCCCGATGCCAAATGAAAAGGGAGAGGACTGGCGATATACTGAGATTGAAAAATTAAAACTAGAAAATTTCGCACCATTTGAATCAGCTGTAAAAATATCAACAAGTGAATTAAGCGAGAGCTTGATAAGTCAAGGGGTTATTTTGACTGACATTAACTCAGCACTTGAAAAATATCCGGCAGCACTAAATTATTTCTTTAAATCATGTAAAACTGAAAAAGATAAGTTTGTTGCTTTGTCGGCAGCATATTTTGATCACGGAATTTTCCTTTACGTTCCAAAAAATATTGAACTAACAGAGCCGATCAGAGTTGATTTTGAAGCTGGGGGAACAAACAGCATTTTGCATAATTTAATAATAGTTGAATCAAATGTACAATTGGATTTTATAGAGCAATACACGAACAAAGAAACTGCGGGAGCGCAGTTAAACTCATGCGTTACAGAAGTTTTTGCAAACACACACTCAAGAATTAATTTCTATCATTTAAACAACTGGACAAATAATGTATACAATTTTACCAACATTATCGGAACTGCGGACAGAAACGCTTCAATCAACTGGATTTCAGGCTGTTTTGGCGGAAAATTAAACAGGATAAGAATCGACACAATCTTTAGCGGGCAGGGTTCAAACTGCAGAAACATCGGGATATTTATGGGCAAAGGAAAAGAGCATATTGATTTTACAACAAATGTTTATCATAATGCGGAAAACACGACAAACGACATTTTAGTTGACGGAATTCTAAGAGATGAATCATCGTCTGTTTATCGGGGATTAATTAGAATTCCAAAAGAAGGGCAAAAAACAAATTCTTATCTTGCAAACCATATATTAAAATTAGGCGATAAGACGCTGGCAAACTCAATCCCAAGCTTAAAGATTGATGCAAACGATGTCAAGGCATCCCACGGCGCAACAGTCGGCCAGATTGATGAAGAGCATTTATTTTATCTTATGGCGCGTGGATTATCACGCCAAGACGCAGAGAAATTAATTATCGAGGGATTTTTCGAGCCTGTGATAAACAAAATCCCATCAGAAGAATTAAGGGAAAAGATAAGGGAATTGGTGAGGAAATAAAATGACAAATTATGTTGGGGATTTGTTTAATATAATTAGAAGTCAAGGCCTGCAGCCTTCATCAATAATTCCGCAGGTTGTAGACGAAGCCAGAATTAAAGGATATATAACTGATAAAATGTATGATATCCTCCAGCACACAATGCCTTTTCCCGGATTGGAACGTCAAACCATTCAAAGTGTTGCTAGGAAAAATGGAATTAAGATTTCTGAAGCTGTGAGGTTGCAGCCAGAAGCATACTCCAATCTTGCCAGATACATTACAAGAACAAGTACGAATGGAGAGGCCAGATTGGAAGTCTTGCTGGGAGACATTGAGTGGGAAGAATGTGCCGCAAGTGCCAGAGCAATTAATGCCCTCACCAATCATTTTACAAAATATTTGAATTTTCCTAGACCACCAACAGCAAAAGAAGTCTTGGAGTGGATGAATAAAATGGCCCAAACAGGAAAAAAAGTTGATATTCGCAGTTATGGTGCGCTGTCCCATAGGACTGCGCAGGAAACTTTTAATGCGTTAGGTGTTACTTTGCCAGATTATGACAATGTTAAAAAACGTTTTTTACCGAATCGTGGCATAATTTCTGATATTGGTTCATTAACTAACGCAGAAGTAAATACTACCGATGCCCCATACGAGATAATTGAAAAGAAAATGGATTATCCAATAGTAATACAAAAAGATGGAAAATTATATTTATCAATCGCTGAAGCGAAAAGGCGCACGCAATTGACAGGCACGCGATTTGTCAGGAGCCTTAAAAAATACGCTGGAGCTGTTCCTTCAGCTGATTTTTATCATGTTGGCAAAAATAGATCCACATTTGTCCCTTTGGAAATGGTTGGTAAAATTCCAACTTATATGGAAGATTCAAATGGGGGGCATGGGGAGTTTTAATGCCATCAACCAAAACAACTATGGATTTCGAAGAAATCAGAAAAGATTTCCCAATTTTAAATAGAAAAATCCACAAGAACAAGCAATTAATTTACTTCGACAACGCGGCAACATCACAAAAACCAATTCAGGTTATTGATGCAATGGATAGTTATTATAAAAATTCAAATGCAAACATACACAGGAGCATTCATGAAATTGGAGAAGAAGCAACAAAACTATATGAAGGGGCGCATGAAAAAGTTGCTGATTTTATTAATGCAGACTCGTATCAAAATATAGTTTTCACAAAAAACACAACAGAATCCTTGAACCTTTTGGCTTATTCATTGACTGCAAAATTGAAAAAAGGTGATGAGATTGTAATCTCGCAGATGGAACATCATTCCAATTTTGTTCCGTGGCAGCAACTGGCAAAGCAGAGGAAGTTAAAATTAAAATTCATAAAAATTGATGAAGATGGAAATTTGGATAAAAATAGCGTTCAGGAAAATATAAATAAAAAAACAAAAATTGTTTCATTGACTCATGTTTCAAATGTTCTGGGAACAATAAATTCTATAAAAGAAATATCGACGATTGCCCATGAAAATGAGGCAATGATGGTTGTTGATGGAGCGCAATCAGTTCCCCACATGCCGGTTGATGTCAAGCAGTTGGGTGCGGACTTTTACGCTTTCTCAGGGCATAAAATGTTGGGACCGACGGGAATCGGCGTTTTGTATGGCAAAAAAGAACTGCTCGAAGAGATGCAGCCGTTCCTCTACGGGGGCGAAATGATACGCGAAGTAAGTTTTGGTGATACTACATTTAACGAACTGCCTTGGAAATTTGAAGCGGGCACGATGAATATTGCGGAAGCGGTTGGATTGGGTGCGGCAATTGATTACTTAAAAAAAATAGGAATGGAAAATATAAGGAACCGCGATAAAGAGCTTGTTGATTATGCAATGAAAAAATTAAAAGAAATTGACTGGATTAAACCTTATGGCCCGAAAGAAAGAGGGGCGGTTGTTTCATTTAACGTCAGTGGAGTTCACGCACATGATGTTTCACAAATATTAGATAGCGAAGGGATTGCAATAAGGGCAGGCCATCACTGCTGCATGCCTTTAATGTCAGTTTTAGGATTGCCGGCAACTGCGCGAGCATCATTTTACCTTTACAATTCAGAAAAAGAAGTTGATAGTTTTATACAAGCGCTCTATAAAGTTAAGAAAATTTTTGGAGCTTGAATCAATAAAATGGAAGAAATAGACCAAATATACCAGGAAAATATTTTGGACCATTACAAAAACCCAAGGAATTTTGGTAAAATAATGAATGCGGCAGTTCACCATCACGAAAAAAACCCATTATGCGGCGATGTGCTGGATGTTTACTTTTTAATAGATGATGATAAAAATATTGCGGACGTCAAGATTTATGGAAACGGTTGCGCAATATCACTGGCAAGCGCATCAATGCTCACAGAAAAAGTTAAAGGAAAAAATATCGATATCATTAAAAATCTTAAGAAAGATGATATTTTGGAAATGCTTGGAATTCCAATCAGCGCGGCGAGATTAAAATGCGCCTTGTTGTCAATGGATACTTTTAAAAATGCAATAGTAATATTTGAGAAATACGTTAAAGAACCTGAGATTAAAGGGGAGAGATAAAATATTTTAATTTGATAATTACAATTAAAATTTAATGTGGAGCAAAAAATGACAGACGAACTAATAATAAAAGACTTGCACGTCAGCATAGACGGAAAGAAAATACTGAATGGCGTAGATTTAGTTGTAAAGAAAGGGGAAGTTTGTGCTTTGATGGGCCCGAATGGAAGCGGAAAATCAACCCTAGCTTATACTTTGATGGGCCATCCGAAATATCAGGTTGACAGTGGAGAAGTGTGGTACAAAGGAAAAAACATTCTTGAATTAAAGCCGGATGAAAGGGCGAAGCTCGGATTGTTTTTGTCGTTCCAGTATCCGCAGGAAATTCCCGGTGTCAGCGTGTCAAACTTTTTGAGAACTGCGTACAATGCAGTAAAGAAAAATCCACTGCCGGTGCCTGAATTCGTGAAATTGCTTAAGGAAAAAATGCACCTTTTAAAAATAGAAGATAAATTCGCAAGAAGATACCTGAATGAGGGATTCTCTGGGGGGGAAAAGAAGAGAACCGAGATTTTGCAAATGGCAGTTTTGCAGCCTGACATGGCAATCCTAGATGAAACAGATTCAGGATTGGATATTGATTCATTAAAAGTTGTAGCGGAGGGTGTCAACACTTTGGTTGGCCCAAATACGGGATTTTTAGTTATAACTCATTACCAGAGACTGTTAAATTACATAACTCCGGACAGAGTTCATATAATGGTGAAAGGAAAGATTGTAAAAAGCGGAGGAAAAGAGCTTGCGCATGAATTGGAAGCCAGGGGATATGACGAGTATAAGGAGTTTGAGGAAATAAAAGCGCAAGATTAAAAAATAAGTATAATAAACTTAAATAAAATGACTAAAAACTCATCAGAGGAATAAAAATGGAACAACAATCAAAAACAGAAAATCCAATAACGCTGACGGAGAAGGCGGCGTCAAAAATAAAATATTTTCTTGAAAAGGAAAGCAAGAAAGACTACGGGTTTAGGGTTGGGATTATAATGGGCGGCTGCTCCGGCTATATGTATGAGATTGGTTTTGAAAAATCGCCAAAAGAAAATGATGCTGTAATAGAAGACAAGGGAATCAAGATTTTTATAAATCCTGAAAGCACCGCTTTCATGAAAGGCTCAACTGTTGATTACAGGGAAGCTCTGCAGGGGGCGGGCTTTAAAGTAAATAATCCGAATGTGAAAAGGAGCTGCGGATGCGGGCATTCTGTTGGGTAATTATTTCATTACCTTGAAAGCTTCTTCTATTTCATCGTTACTGTAATTGTTCTTGGACAATGCACTTTTTATCTTATCTTTTGAAAATCCTCTCTGCAAATTGTCATTAATATATTTCCTCATAGCATCAATATTTTGCCCTTTCTTCTTTTGCATCAATAATCTATTTTCTTTTTTCCTTTTAACTTCAACATTAACCAAGAATCCTAAAATTACAATAATGGGCAGTGCAACATATACCCAGCTTATGTTTGGTTTGTTTTTTTGGGCAATTTCCTGCCCTGCATTAGTTTCTGAAGGCATTGTTTCTTGCGGTTCATTTGTCTTTTCTATGCTTTCTGCAACTATGGTGTCGCCAACCATTAATCCCTTGACTTTTACGTAATCGCCAGGCCTTGCATCTGTAGGATTGAGAACTTTTAGAGCATACTTTTTGCCCTCCACATCAAGGTAGGTTTCTGTCCTGGAATTCTCAGGATGATCAAAGTCGTCTATGAAAATAACCTCAAAATATCCACTTGCCTCGAATGTAATTTTATTTTTTCCTCCGCTATAAAATGATTCGATTGGAATTCCAAGTACCTTAACATTATTTTTATCATAAATGTTTATTATTTCTGCATCAGGAAAGTAAGGAATGTCTATGGAAAATCTCAGATCATCAGCAGTACCTTCAATATGTTGACCTGCAAATCCGGGCATAGCCAAGCTCCCTGTTGGCACAACGAAAATAATTTTTTTCAAAACCTGTTTATTTAAAGAAACAATTTCTAAACGGTATCCTTCTTTAGGCTGGGAACTGTAGTCTGGAGCGGATCCATCAATTACATAAGCGTTTGCCAAGGATAGAGATTCTCCTGATTGCGTGTTCTTATAATTAAGATTTAATACGATTTTCTTGCTAGATTGAGCATATGATATTCCCAAAGAAATCAGCAAAATGGCAATAATGCAAGATATCAATCCGATCTTGGAAATAATTTTATTGTCTATCATCTTTAACCTCTTTTTTTATATAATGTAATTAACTGACTACATTGACATTAACATTGTTCGATTTTATCCCGTTTATTGTGACTGCTGCCACGTATGACTTAGGAGCCCACCATAGTTGAGTGGTTTGGCCATATATAACATAATTGAAATTTCCACCATTATCAGCTCTTCCTTCCAAAGGATAATTATCATAAGGATTAATTATTTGTCCTGCCGTGTTGACAACTGTAATATAAATATTTGAATTGGGAGAAGCACCTGATACACTTAATTGTACATTTTCCCCTGGTCGAACAACGGATGGATTTATGGATAAAGTAGGCGCAAGTGGTGTTGATACACATGCTCCCCAACTGCATGTTCCCGGACATCTGTAAACTTCACTCCCGAGAGTTGAATCAGCATTACAAAAATATTCCCTTACGTGTGTTGCGCCATTAACGCAATCATTTCCTCCATTAGTGCAGCAGTCAAGTACTGCGTTACCACCGTTTACTATTACATTTCCGAATATGTTGTAGTCTCTACCATTATCTGAATCTTGGCAGGATAATCCTGTGGGCGGATGACCTGTGATGCTTATCCTCCGCCGGTCAGATATAATCTCACCATTCGAATTTGAAGTTAATACTATATAATATGATCCTGCAGCTACTTGAGGTATGGTTACTGTTTCTGTGCCGTCATTCTGGGAACTGCCTAGAATTCTGTTCGATGAATCTTCTAGACTAATGGTTATTACTTGGCTTGATAATATATTCTGGCTTGTCCAAGTCACAATGTAGCTTGAGCCTGAATTTACTCCCTCCCCTTCGTTAGGGGTTACCAGTCTTATCGATGGAGCTGATGGGATTCCTGATGTGTCCATTATTTTTTCTCCAATTTTTCTATGCATTACTTTTAATTCAGGATGATCCCTTGACCCTCCCCCTCTTCCATACGAAAACATTAGTATTGCATCAACTCTTTGATCATTGTAAGATTGCATATAAACTGGTTTTTGTAAGTCTTTGAGTGTGTTTATATTTCCCCACTGTCCATTCCTATCATAAGCCTGCATTATCAAAATTATCTTCTTGTTTGCAGGCACTCTTGCCTTTGCCTGGGTAAGTAAATTATTAAGATTCTCTACATTCCTTTCTGAAACAGAGTTACCCGGGGGGTCAACATATGCCTCAATTGCAACCCAATCTAAGTTTGATGCAAAGATACTATCTGTTGTTAGGATAGGCCCTCTTGAATGGGTTATGCCTATCGGCTTTGGCGAAAGACCTCTTGAGTTTATTTTTGATTTCAATGTATTGATTTTCGCTTCTGTTGTAGCCCTGTCCCAATCTGGCTCATGACCAGCTTCCACAAATTTGACCTTTGACCAATAAGGCGCAGCAGCATCGAGGACATAATCATAATATTCTTCTATCGTTCTCTCTTGTATAACTCCTGCATTTACAAGGCCTTCATCGCACCCGGCACAAAGATAAATATCTCTGTTGCTATTGAATGCTCTTTGCAGGGCATTTCTAAAATCATTTTTCCAATTTGTAGTCTCATTCGTGTAATAACTTGAGGGAAACTCCGCAAACAGATTAGTGTAATCACTTACTTCTGATGTAAAATCTCCATTTCTTCCCTCAGCAAAGTAATAACCAAAAAGAATTTTATGGTTGGGGGATGGAAGTGATTCAGGACCCAGACATCCACTACAATCACCAGGACAACTATTACACTCACCGCTATCACAAATGCCATTTCCGCATGGTGTTTGAGGTGGAGGTGCCTGTCCAGCTGGCCGCACATTGACTAGTGCACCATTTGAATCTGCGCTTCTAAGTGTAACAGTATATGCACCTACATTAAATTCTTGTCCTACTTGAAGTAGAGGATATCGTTCCCATACATTGCTGGTAGGAACATAATTCTCCATAATAGTTCTGACTTCAAATTCATTGAACTGATATTTACGATGTACAAAGACTCCTGAGTATATTTGGCTGGGAAGATAATTGCCATCATATTCATCAAGCGGCTGTCGAAAATGCAAATAATAATAGCTGCCATCTGCCCTTGGAATTTTTAATTGGTGGATGCCATCAGTAGCCCTCTCAATAGGCTTAAGCAAATAATCACCTGTCGTTGCGACCACAGATTTAGTAAGCCAGCCTGCTGCTTCCTTGTGTATGGAATTGACATGCATGGCATGACCGGTTGTAATTGAAAAAATATCGCCACGAATATCATCGACTGTCGTCGCATAACCCAAGCCGAAATTATGGGCAAGTTCCTTTACTACAACAAATTGATTACTTGAAATTCCAGGTTCCCCGCTGCGACCAACCCAGGCCACAGTTGCGCGTATGCGTCCTTCTTGAGTATTAAATCCATATTTCCCTACAGAGCCCATTCCCCCAGTTACAGCCCCATCACATCCACCAGTTCGTGGCATGTATATGATAATCTTTTGATATTGGTTAAAATTTACACTAGGGTCAGCAGCTTGGACCGCTGCTTCCAATACTTCATCATATCTACATAAGCTTCCTGAAAGAGTGTAAGGGCCAACCAAATCACCGGATAAACTGACTTGGTTAAAAGAATTTTTTTGGTAAAAATCATTTGCCAGCGTGAAAACTTGCCTGCGTGCTTCATCCGGAAGCACTTCAGGCGCTCTTGAGCCTAGATTTACATAAATGATTAAGACCCTTTGATTTCCCACATTATCACTTAGCGCTACTGGACTTTCTAGTTCGACAGAATTTGCCGATGCACCAATTTGAGAACGACAAGCCCCTCTCAAACATCTTCCCCCATCGCATGGTTCGTTATTGGGAACATTGCAGGCAGCCAATCCATTTGCTGAGCCGCAGTCATCCGTGCACGGATTGTTGTCGGGAGTGCAACTCTTTTGAGCGCAGCTGCACCCAAACTGGTCAACTATTGTTGTTTGGGTATTTGCACATCTATCTTCGGCGTCAGGAACTCCATCCCGGTCTGCATCCTGTTCAAGTGAATAAGATAACGTTGAGAATAAAAGAACTAATATCACCATGAAAACAATTTTTTTCATCCTTTTCTTATACATGAAAGAACTAGTATTTAAGATTTATTAATTCTTTTTTATTTTCTCTTCCTGCCATGCCAATTATTAATTAGCACTTTTGTATAAATTCAATAACGGCAGAGGTTCTTTTCATTTCACCTTAATTCTTGCAGTGATAACCCTACAAAAAAGAAAGATTTATATAATTGTAGGGTTACTAAATATTATGGTATTTGTTAGCGCTAAAGCAATAAAAGGGAAGAATAGATATTATCTGGAGAAATCTATAAGGCTTCTCGATGGCAGGGTTAAAAAATTCTCAGTCTACTTAAAGGGCTATTCTTCAAAGAAAAAATATAGCATTGAAATATATAAGAAATTACTGGACGCAAAAATTTCTAAAGAACTTGCGCAATATGCCGCAGCGTTTTACAGCAAATCCAATATTTTTGACGAAGAAATGATAAAAAGGATGGAGGAAATAAAATTAGGCTATAATCAAATAACAAAGAAAATAACCAATAAGCAATTGCAGGATATTATTGACAGGTTTACAGTGAATTTCACTTATGAATCCAACGCGATTGAGGGAAATTCCCTCACATTAAAGGATGTTACTCTTATTTTACACGAAAAAAAGGCTGTAAAAGTCAAAGATTTAAGAGAAATTTATGAAACTTTAAACACGAGAAAAGCAATGGAATTGGTATTTAGCAATAAGTTAAGGATAAATAGAGAAGATATAATCGGGCTGCATAAGATTCTGGTTAAAGATACTGGTGTATCTTCCGGCTACAAGAAGCTTCCTAATTTTATATTGGGAAGAAATGTGAAAACGGCAAAACCTGAAAATGTTGAGAAAGAAATGAGCGATTTAATGGACTGGTATCACAAAAATAAGGAAATGCACCCTCTTCAAAGAGCTTCAATTTTTCATGGAAAATTTGAAAAAATTCACCCATTTGAGGACGGCAACGGAAGAGTTGGAAGGCTGCTAATAAATATAATGCTGCTAAACCATGATTATCCGCCGCTCATAATAAGAAAAACACAGAGATTGGCTTATTTTGGGTGCCTGGAAGCATTTGATAAGGGGCATCCAGATAAGTTAAACAGATTTTTAGTTGAAAAATACAAAAAAACATATGAAAAATTCTTTAAGGTTTATGTTCAATATATTTGATTTTTTCTGACCTCATAAGACATGTTTCTATTTTATTCCTCTGAACGCTTTATCTACCTCTTTGTTGGAATAATTCGCCTTGACTAATGCTTTTCTTATCTGTTTTTTCATCCTTTTCATATCATCTAATTTATCAGCCATTTCCAAACCGGCACGACTTTTATTTTTTTACGATTTATATTTATCTCTTCCTCTTGCTCATGAGTCAAAATTGAGCCGTCTTTTAATTTAAATTTTTCCATTGTCTCGAGCAATCCGCCAATTTCCCTATCTTTGTTGCTTTCATTTAAAACATAGCAAACTTGCATGGCTTCTTTTATTTTATTCCCCTCTTTGACCACAAAATCGCATTCCTTCTTT
>DATDZA010000011.1:0-10497 GCA_035288865.1 Candidatus Nanoarchaeia archaeon | reverse complement strand
CCACCCCATTTATACCTGCGTCAATCAAGTAAATACCATCAGAAGTTAGGTCCAACATTGCAGCACTGCCTAAACTGGCCCTCGCATTAAAATTATGGCCATTTACGGTGAACTCAATCCCTTGCCCCAATGCAACCGTAGCTTCAGAAATTTTCTCACTTTTTGAGCTATCGCTTGTATCTTTGGTTATGTCTATACCTTTGGAATTGAAATAGTCAGTTACAAACCTGTTAAAATATTGCATTCTAAGGTTGTCTTGTTCTTGGGCTGGCACAACAGGTGCAGAATTTGATGCATAGAACACTCTTTGTAAGGGGGCTGCCGCTGCTATCTCCAGAAACATTCTTCTTGATATACCCCTGAGTTCAGACATTTGGCCAACCAAAAGATTGTGATAATTATCTTTTTGGAACTAGTATATAAAATTTGCTAAATCTGAATTTTTCTATTCACCACTTTTCAATCGTTGAAAAACAAGGCACAGGTTTAAATATGAAATGTAGATTTCTTATCACCTAAGAGGGTTAAGTTTGATATCTCACAAGAAATACATGGAGCTCACAATAAAGCTTGCTGAAAAAGGCAAGGGCCTCACAAGCCCCAATCCGATGGTGGGCTGCATTATCGTTAAGCGCGGCAGGGTTGTCGGCAAAGGCTGCCATAAAAAAGCAGGCACGGAGCACGCGGAGGTTCTCGCTATAAGGGATGCAGGCAAGAAGTCTGCGAATTCTACAATGTACATCAATTTAGAGCCGTGTTCGCATTGGGGAAGAACTCCGCCGTGCACTGAGAAAATTGTTGAAGCCGGTGTAAGAGAGGTCATTATTGGAATGAGGGATCCAAACCCTCTTGTTGAAGGATATCATGAATTAAAGTTCCGGGGATTAAAGACAAAAATAGGAATTCTTGAAACAGAAGCAAAAAAACTGAACGAAGTTTTTGTTAAATACATTAAAACAAAGAGGCCTTTTGTGGTTCTTAAAGTCGCAATGACTGCCGACGGGAAAATTGCAACAAAAACAGGGGACTCAAAATATATAACTGGAAAGGAAGCAAGAGCTCATGTTCATCAGCTAAGGTCTGAAGTTGATGCAGTGATGGTGGGTCTGAATACCGTTTTGAGGGATAATCCTGAACTTACTCCGCGGCTTTACCAAGGAAAAGATCCGATGAAAATAGTTGTTGACAGCAAATTAAAAATTCCAAGAAACTGCCATTTAATGAAAAATCCGCAGAAGCTGATAGTTGCAACGACATCCCGCGCTTCTAAAAAAAATATCGATAAATTACGTCAGAAAGGTGTTACTGTTATTGTCGCCAAGCTCAATAAAGGAATGGTAGATTTGGATGATTTAATGAAACAGCTTGGAAAATCTGAAGTCACCAGCGTCATGATTGAAGGTGGAGCAGAATTAAATAGTTCTGCGATTAAAGCGGGGATCGTTGATAAAATTTTGATATTTACAGCTCCAAAAATAATTGGCAGCAATGGCCTTGGGGGAATAGGCAATCTTGGAATTAATAAGATCGACAAGGCAATTAATTTGAAAAATCCCGAGTTCAGAAAAGTTGGAAAAGACATGCTGATTGAAGCTTATCTTTGATATTGCATACTTATTTTTTGTTTAGCCAATCGACACCAGGCACATTAATGAAATAAAAAATCAATAATTTAATAAAATGAAATCTTCAAATTTAAAAGAAGCCGTCAATGATTTCAAGAAAGGAAAATTTGTTATTTTAGTAGATGATAAGCAACGTGAAAATGAAGGCGATTTGGTTCTTGCTGCAGAAAAAGTTTCTCCTGAAAAAATAAATTTCATGATTAAGCATGCCAGAGGATTAGTCTGCGTCCCAATGCTAAAGAAAAGATTGGAGGTTCTAAATATCCCTCCAATGACTCAAGTAAATACCGAACTTCATAAATGCAAATTCACGGTTTCTGTTGACTATAAATATGGAACTAGTACTGGAATTTCTGCTTTCGACAGAGCCCGGACAATTAAATCATTAATTGATGATAAAACAAAACCTGATGATTTGGCAAAACCTGGGCATGTTTTTCCATTGATATATGATGAAGGCGGCTTAAAAAAACGAATGGGGCACACAGAAGCTGCAATTGAATTATGCAAACTGGCTGGAATGTATCCTGCAGCCGTTATCTGTGAAATAATTGCAGATAATGGTAAAATGGCTGAGATGCCTGATTTACATAGAATGGCAATGAAGTTTAATTTGAAAATTCTTAGAATTAACGCCTTGATTTAATTGTCAAAGTAAAATTTTCGAAACCTTTAAATCCTTAAATCTAAATTTATTTCTTATGGACGAATTCAAAGATGATATTTTAAAATTTCTGAAGAAAGAAACCAAGCTGGAGAATGTTCCATTAGAAGTTCCTCCAAACCCTGAAATGGGAGATTACGCTTTTCCTTGTTTTGTTTTGGCTAAAGATTGGAAAAAAAATCCTGTGGATATTGCAAAAGAATTAACTGTAAAATTCAAGCCAACAAAGCTCGTAGCCGAAGCAAAGCCCATAGGGCCCTATATTAATTTCTTTGTAAACAAAAATAAAATAACAGTAGATACCTTAAAACAAATTCTGAAACAAAAAGATAAGTATGGCTCGTCAGGCATTGGAAAAAGGAAAAAAATCTTTCTGGAGCATACAAGCATTAATCCAAATGCTTCACCTCATGTCGGGAGGGCAAGAAACGCATTGATTGGAGATTCAGTCGGAAGAATCTTACGATTTCAGGGATTCAAAGTTGAAATTCACTATTTCGTAAATGACGTTGGAAAGCAGGTTGCAATGCTAGTTCTCGGCGCAGAAAAGAAGAAAGACATCACGTTTGGCGATTTATTGAATATTTACATTGAGATAAATAAAAAAATTGAAGAAAATCCTGAACTGGAAAAAGACGCCTTGGAATTGTTAAATAAATTGGAAAAAGGCGACAAAGAAATAAGGAAAAAATTTGAAATGGTTGTCAATATTTGCATCAAAGGCCAAGTAAAAATATTTTCCGAATTAAAAATAAAATACGATAAATTTGATTATGAGTCAAAATATTTGTGGAGCAATGAAACGGAAAAAACTTTGAAAAGACTGGAAAAAACAGGAAAATTATTTGTCGACGGTTTTGGAAGGTGGGTTTTGGACCAAAAAGGATACGGGTTGGGAATTCAGGTTCCTGTGTTCGTAATGACAAGAGCCGATAAAACTTCATTATACCCGCTGAGAGATATTACTTACGCAATTGAATTGGCCAGTAAGGGAACTTATATAGTAGTACTAGGAGAAGACCAAAAATTGTATAACGAACAGATAAATGCAGCTTTAAAGGAGCTTGAAATATTCCGAAGAAGGGCAGTATATTATTCATTTGTGTTGCTGCAGGAAGGCAAAATGTCAACCAGAAAAGGCAATCTTGTTTTATTGGAAGATTTCATGAAAGAAGCTCTTTTAAAATCGCGCGACGAATTAAAAAAGAGATATGGGGAAATCAATGAAGAATCAGCAAAAGTAATTGCGTACGGCGCCGTTAAATACGCAATTTTAAGGGTCAGCCCTGAAAAGAATGTTAATTTCAACTGGGAGCAGGCTTTGTCTTTTGAAGGTGAAACGTCGCCTTACATTCAATATGCTTACGCGAGAATAAGCAGCATTCTAAAAAAGGATAAAGTTAACCTGAAGGCAGATTTGAAATTGCTGAATGAAAAAGAAGAAACGGAATTAATCATGTTGTTATCTAATTTTCCTGATGTGATGACAAAATCTACAGAAGAATTAAGGCCGCATTTGATTGCAAGCTATGTTTATTTCCTGGCGCAGAAATTTAATGAATATTACCACAAGCACAATATTTTAAAGGCTGATGAAAAAGTTAAAGATGCAAGATTTTTATTAATTTCCGCTGTAAGGCATGTTCTGAAGAATGGATTAAATTTATTAGGGATTGAAGTTCTGGAGAAGATGTGATTATGTTCCTATGATATGGTAAGCAAAAGTTTATATTCTAAATTATCTTAAGCTTCTAAAAAGAGAGTCAATTAAAATGATAACTTATACAAAACTCGCATTCTTATTTGCGCTTATTGTGCTCTCCGCATTTTCAGCGATGTCAGAAGCCGCGCTGTTGTCCATAAACCGATTCAAAATCAAGCACTGGGTTGAAAAGAAGAAGATTGGGGCAGTTTATGTCCAGAAACTGAAAAATAATCCAGCACGGCTGCTAACAACTTTGCTGATTGCAAATAATCTTGCCAATGCTGCTGCAGCCGCATTAATAACTTCAATGGCTTTGGAGGTGTTTCAAAATAATGCTCTTGCCATAGCCACCGGCATAGCTACTTTCCTTATTCTTGTGTTTGGAGACATACTTCCTAAGTCAATTGGTGTCAATAACAATGAGCTTCTTGCGCCCCTTATGGCGCCAGCTGTTTGGTACTTAAGTTATGCATTTTCACCGCTTATTAAGATGTTAGAGTATGCAATAAACACGATAAACAGGCTTTTTGGCACAAAGAAAATTGCTATTATATCACGGGAGGAGCTTAAGAGCATGGTCAAGTACAGCGAGGAGCAGGGCTCCATAAAAGGAATGGAAAAGAAAATGATTCATCGCATATTCGATTTTGAAAATACGACAATAAGCGATGTCATGACTCTAAAGAAAAATATTGTTTCGGTTGGCTCTGAAATGGCTGTAAAAGATGTGCTATCTCTTCCCAGTGCAAAGATGTATTCAAGATTTCCTGTTTATGAGAAGCATAAAGATAATATTGTTGGAATTTTATACCTTAAGGACATGATGAAATATGTCAGGGATAACAGCCTGGATACTCCTGTTAAGCAGGTAATGCGAAAACCGTTTTTTGTATTCAGTCACAGAAAAATTGATGCAATGCTTAAGATGTTCCAGGGAAGGAAAGAGCACATGGCGGTTGTCATAGACGATAAGGCGCAGGTAGTTGGTGCAGTGACAATAGAAAACATACTCGAAGAGATTGTCGGTGAAATAATTGATGAAAGCGACAGAATAAATCCAAGCATCCACCAGATTTCAAAAAACGAATGGCTCGCAAATGGAACGGCAGACATAGAAATAGTGAATGCTAAGACTGGATTATTAATTAAGGAATCCGATTATGACAGCTTGCACAGCTTTATTGTAGCAACTTTGGGGCGGCCTCCAAAGCTTGCCGAAGAATTTTCATACCTAAATTTTAAATTTATAATTGAAGACGTGCAGGGCAAAAAAGTTTTGAAAGCGAGGATTATAAAAGTTTAATTTCTATTTTTCAAAAACTGGTTCCGCTACTAGAATTTTTCAGAATAAGCCAAATACAGTAAAAAATATCAAATAAATTTAAATAGCCATTAATGAGTTTGATTTTTATGGGCCTGTAGCATAACGGACAGTGCAATCGGCTTCGGACCGGTAGATCTTATTAAGTTTTAATAAGAGCCGAAATCGGGGTTCGAATCCCTGCAGGCTCGTTTTTCATATTAAAGAATTGGTTAAGCCTATCAATCTTGTGAGGCATTACTAAATGTGGGTAAATACACTCTTCCACAAATTTGATACTTTTCTTGGAAATATAGAAACAGGTGTTTACCCCTCTGCTTTCTTTTTTAAACTCAAAGTGGACTTCACACTCAATATACTTTTTAACTAAATTTCCAATACCATCCAGCGGATGGCTACTAGCTATCCTAATGACACATTGCGGAATAATCCTATCTTTGGTATTATTCTTAATTTTAATATGGCCATCTCCGTCTATCCATCCCGCCAAATAGGCGCCAAATAACATTCTGTCATTTTTAATTTCATCAGGAATTTTTTCTCGTTCCCAATCCTTAACCAAAAACCAAATTTTATTTACAGATGTTTGAATGCGGAATGTAGTTTTGGTAGAAATCTTTTTCAAATTTACAGATCTACCAAAATAGTCAAAAAATATTTTCTGGAATTTTAATGCCATAGGAATAGACTTAATTCCAATTTCAAGGCCCAATCTTATTTGGTCTCTGTTACGTTTTTTATCGTGAAACGTGTACATATACCCATCCGACTGAAGCACTCCGATAAAGTATGCTATACTGCTATCTATTACAAGATTTTCATTTTGAATAAACCCACTAATTAAGGGGTATTCGGGTTTAAATAGTTTAGGCAGAGATGTCCAGTGGTCAATATGCGTCCCTCCAGTGCACATGCGGTTGCAATTAAATAAAATTGAAAGAAGAACCGAATATACCAAGATTACAAAGGTAGAATTAGTTAATCTAAAAGTTACACAAAACCCGGATAGTAGGATGAATTGATTCCAATTTAACATCCTTGCTTATTTTTCTGCAAACCTTTAAATAAATCCCTATCAACAGTTAGTTTATGGACCACCCAATCGTTATGAAAATTCTGAAAGAAGGAATAAACTCAGTTAATCTTTCAATGCTTGATGAAAGCGCAAGAAAAAGAATTCTTGGCGAAGTTGGAGACAAATTGTATAAAGAAAATAAAATTGAGGAAGCTGTTGAAATTTTGTCGAAGGCAAACGACATTGATAAATTAACAAAAATGGGCGATGACTTCATGATGCAGGGCAAAGGTGAATTTGCAGCATTATGCTATCTTCCCACAAAAGACAGCCAGAGGCTAAGCAGTGCGGCAGTTTTATGCATAAATGCAAAGAATTACAGATTGGCTGCGCATGCTTATGAGGCGGCAGAAAATAGGCAAATGGCAGATTTTATCCGGCAGAATTTTGTAGAGGCACAATAAATGGTGGTTGCAAAGAGATGGAATTTCGGGCTTGGAACTATTTTTAGCTTAATTATAATTTATTTTATTTACCTTTATTCAAAAGACAAAGGATGGATTGTCCTGGCCTTTTTATCAAAATGGTATTTGATTATTGTTGGGGGAATAATTGCCCTATCCTTTGGCATGGTTATATTAGTTCTTCTTTTCTCATTGATTCTGTTTTTAATTGCGTTATTAAAAATTAATAAATCTAGCAAAAAGAACAAAAAACAAACATCTAAGAATTATATTGAAGCTGAATATGAGGTAAAAGATTAAAAATGTTCAGGAAACAAATTCATAATACTATTGTAGCTTCTGCACTGATATTGATAATTTTAGGAGGGCTTTCTTATTATTTTAGTTATAGGATGGAAGTCATGCAGAAAGATTATGATTCAAAGATTGCCGAGCTGGACAAAAAATCTGAGGATGACCTTAATCAGCTTGGCCGGTCTTTGGCGGCTAAAATAGATGCTGTAAGATTAAATCTTTCATCTGAATTAGGATTAATCAGCACAAGCCTGCAGAATTTCAAAGGCCAAAACCAAAAAGAAATAAAAACTTTGTCCGACCTGATAGACCAGATAGAGCAGCAGAGCAATATTCAGCTGAACGAATTAAAAGATCAGGTAACCAACATCAGGATAAAAAGCGCTGATTTTACAGCCATTGTAAATGATGTGCTTCAGTCTGTTGTTAGTATAAGCACAAACACAGGGCAGGCAAGCGGCGTCATCATTAACTCAAAAGGGTATGTTGTGACAAACGTTCATGTTATAAGCGGCGCAACCGTTATAACGGTAACAACTAATTCTGGCAGCACTTATAGTGTAAAGGAGATTATTGGCTATAATGCAAATGCCGACATTGCTGTTCTTTTGATTGATGCACCTGGCCTTAAAGCGCTTCCATTTGGCAACTCGGACAAGCTTGAAATCGGGGAGAAAGTAATTGCGGCAGGAAATCCAGCGGGACTGTCATTTACGGTTACTGAAGGCATTGTAAGCGCCCTTAGAAAACTAAGCAACGGCGTAAACTACATACAGACTGACGTTCCAATTAATCCTGGCAATTCCGGCGGGCCTCTCATCAATACAAACGGCGAGATAGTGGGAATCAACGATTTTAAAGTTGGAGGATTTGAAAGCCTTGGCTTTGCGATTGCATCGAACGATGTCAACACAATTGCCACAGAAATAATTCGCGACTATGAAGCCAAGCAGATTCAATAAATAAAGTCTTGGGAATGATATTCTGATTTCGTTAAATTTAAATAGTTGCATAAAATTAATATTCTGTGAGTATGGAAAAAAAAGAGAAAGTGCCGGAGTGGTTTTATTACGTGTCAATACTGGTCGCATTTCTTTTTACGATGTATATTTCTGTTTACGCAGCCATACATTTTGAGAGCATAAAATACATGAATATAGTTGTTGTATTCTTTTTCATGACTATGGCTATGTTTTTTATGATATCTGCCGTATATTTCAAGACTGAAAAATTAGGATATCACACGCTTGCCCCGATATTGTTTTTTGCAGGAATAGTGGGCTTGATTTTATACGCATTCAAGGCAGTTGATGCTTCCAGCATAGTGCGGTATTCTATAATATATACTATAATTGTATCCGGAGTTTCATTATTTATTTTATTGCAAAGGAAGAAGCCGGACATGGCTCAAGCTGAGACAATATCTGTTCCGGTTCTGGAAATGGCTGTCCCAGTCGAGGCAAAGCCTGCTCAAGTCGAAGAATCCATCACGCCCGCTCAGATAATTGGTATTCCTGTTAAGGCAACACCTATTCGAGTTGTTGTTAAGAAAGTTAAGCCTGTTAAGAAGAAGGGTAGAAAATCCAAGTGAAATTTCTAAATAGAAAAACTTATTTATTTTCTGCCTGCAATTTTTGGAATTTTAATTTTTCTTTCGCAACCACATCAACCATTTGCGAAAATCTTGCACCATATTGTTCTACTTTCATTAAAATTCTAGCGAAAGTGCAATAGGATTTGAAGCAAAACTAAGTTATTTCTTTACAGTAGTTACAAAACGAAAGATTTATAAAGATTAATTAATCTCACGTAAATGTGACTTGAATGGTAAATCAAAGCAAAATTAATGACCCTAGATTTTGGGCAAAGTGGAAAGCTTCTGGAGCTGTTGAAGATAAGTATGAATCAGATAGGAGAGAAGCTATCTCTCACTATAGACATCAGCAAGAAGTCATTGGAAATCTCACTGGTTCAGAATCCAAAGAATTAGAACGATTTGAATTCCGTGATGGAGCTTCAACAATAGACGAGCAAGTAAGAAGGTATTACCTTAAACTTAAATCTGATAGTCCGAATAAAGCTGCACAAATGATGGCAGATGTCACTCCAATTTTAGATCAAGGTATTCACAGTCTCTATGATGTGCAAGAATTGTGCACACGATTACATAACTATTGGTCAGGTTTTCTAATTAGATATGGGGGAGCATCATATACAATGCATACTCATAGATTTCAAGAGCATGAAGGAGCATCATTTACACTACTTACACAATTTGAAAAAGTGTAATCTTAATTTAAGACGCTAACCTCTTTTTATTATTTTTTCAAAATTGTTGATTCGGTTGTAAAAGAAACGTTTTTATTCTAAAGTATTTTAAGCAGCCACCAATGGGAAAGAATACATTAAAGTATGGCTTTCTCATTCAAGTATCGGGGCTGTAGTATAGCTAGGTAGAATTCGTGGTTCGGGACAACCTTTTCTTTTGCAAAGAAAAGCTTGACCAAAAGAAAGGCACTCACGAGGTGGTGAGGATAAACCCCACTGTCTTAAGAGTAGGCTTTATGATGAAAAGGTTGCAGAAAAGCCACGTGGCCCGTGTTCGAAATGTTAAAGCTTCAATGCTTTGCATCGAAATTCACGGCAGCCCCATTTATTTTTCTAATCTCAAGGAATTACATGACCAGCTATCTGCCAGGATTTAATTGCTTCAAGGGGGAAGATAAGCATTATAATATTGAGCGTTAAATTATCTTTCATCAATAGCAATAGGACTAATTCAATAAGAATTACTAAAACCACGCTCATCCACACTTTCCAGCGCGCAGCTAATAGAAATCCAATAATCATCATAAGAATGTCGCTCAGAGAATTGATAACACTGTCACCCACATAGCCAAGCGAGATGGTTACTGCACGGTAACGGTCGATTATAAGGGGCGAATTCTCCATGATTTCCCAGCCCGCCTCCAAAATTACTGCAATTAAAAAGCGGTAGCGGACAGGCATTTTGCGAGCTGAAAGCCACACGATTAAGTAAAATAAAAGGCCGTGTATAATGTGCGTAAATGAATACGGGTCAGCGAACCGCTGCGACTGCTCGCTGCTCCAGATGTTACCTTCCCACCATCCGAATTTGCCATCGGAGCCAAAAAATAAGCGCCCCATACTCAGCTCGGTGAAAGCAGTAAGAAAAAATATAATCACAACTGCGGCAAAAATCCAACTGTAGTACTTTATTTTTTCAGTATCAAATTTTATTTTTTCTTTCATTGTTTCTAGGCAAGGATACTACACGCTTTGCGTGTAGAGGAATTGCCTTGCCGTCCTCCATAAAGTTTTTCTAACATTTTGATTTTAAATTGAGTGCGCAACGAAATTTGGCGCGCGCACTCAAAAATTTTTCACA
>DATDZA010000010.1:0-13822 GCA_035288865.1 Candidatus Nanoarchaeia archaeon | reverse complement strand
CTCAGTCGAGAACCTGCACTTCATCATGCGGATGGGGTTCGTGGAATTCGTGCACAGGACAAGGTGTTTGCACTCCCGGTCAAACTGAATCACAGGGATGCGGGAATTGCGGCTCGCAATCAAGAACATGCCAGAGCAATTATCAATGGGGTTCTTGGAGTGGATGCAATAATCAAGGTGTTTGTTATTCAGGACAAGCACAAGCACAATCATGCGGAAATGGCGGGACTCAGTCGAGAACCTGCACTTCATCATGCGGATGGGGCGGATGGGGAGCTTGCTCAGGGCAAGGTTCATGTTCGCCGGGGCAGACTCAGCCATGCGGAAGTTGCGGAACATCAACATGCCAAAATAATTTTCAATGGGGTTCGTGCTCAGGGCAAGGTTCATGTTCGCCGGGGCAGACAAGGGGATGCGGGAATTGCGGTACTGAAAGCTGCTCGTCATCATGCCAGTGGAGCGGCTCGTGCTCAGGACAAGGCACATGTTCGCCGGGACAAATTCAAAATCAGGGATGCGGCAACGGCGGCACTCAGTCACGAACGTGCACTTCATCATGCGGATGGGGCGGATGGGGAGCTTGCACGGGGGAAGGTTGTACTCCGGGTCAAACTCAGTCATGCGGAGACTGCGGGACACAATCATGCCAAAGCAATAGCCAGTGGGGCTCGTGCACAGGCAACGGCCAGTCTCAAACACAAGGATGCGGGAATTGCGGCTCGCAATCAAGGTCATGCCAAGCAAATGGAGTTTACAGCGCATGGGGTGCATGTGCCGGGCAAGGAGTTTGTGCAGCTGGACAATCTGATTCACAATCATGCGGCAATTGTGGGACACAAACAAGAACCTGCAGTTCATCATGCCAATGGCCTAGCTATGGAGCATGTTCAGGAACAGGAGCATGCTCTCCGGGCCAAACAGATTCTTTGGGATGCACAGCATGCAAAACAAGAACATGCCAGAATAATTGCAATTGGGGCCCATGCTCGAGCTCCGGCTCCTGCACTGCCGGTCAGACCCAATGTGTGAATAATAGATTCCAAACATGCCCAAGCTGCACATGGACAAACGCAGGCATAAATGCTGACGGCGATGCGCAGGACAAAGAATGCGGAGATTCGCTTTGTGATGATTCTGCAGGAGTCTATGATGCAACAAAAGCAGCAACAGAAACAAGCTGTACAGACAGTTTGGATAACGACTGCAACGGAAAAACTGATTGCGCAGACCCGGCATGCAATGGGCAGGGCAGCTGCTGCACAACCATCAGCAGAAACTGCAAGCAATTAACTCAAGATCAATTTAAGCAATTATTCCGAAAGTGCTACTTCGACAACAATGAAGCGGAATGCTTAAGAATACAGGATAGAATATCAAATAGTAATTTTTACGCGTGCCCCAATAATCCTAGTGACTCTCTGTGCTGCACCAATCCAAGCTCGTGCGTATTCAACAGTGTATGTTATGCTGATGGAGCGGCAATTACTCTGCCAGGAGATGACATCAGAATGATATGCAAAGCCCACTCTCCAGGGCAATGGATTCCAGAATTTGAAATTGACTGCACTAATAATGTAGATGATGATTTGGATGGATTGACAGATTGCGCTGACGCGGACTGCAATGGAAGCTTGACCGGCACTGTAAAAAACCAGAACGGCCAGACACTTTCCCTTATTGATGTAGCAGCAAAAAAAGACCTGACAACTGTAGAATCCACAGTAACAAGCCAATCCGGCTCTTATTCAATGAGCCTTAACTGCGGTGATTATAATATAGTTGCCTCAAGCTCTAATTACGCGCCGCAAATTAAGTTTGCTTTCGTTCCGCCGTTTACAGCCAAATCTGCAAATTTCAGTTTAAGCATTGGGACTTCTTGCGAATCAGACTGCACATTTTCATCCGACAATATTGTGCATGCTTCCTGCGACGGCAAGAATGGCTGCGCGTTTTATGACAGCATTTCCAAGGCAGCCTGCGACGACTCGCAAACCGGCTGGGTGAGGGATTATAACGAGACACACTATGTTACCTGCGCGCCGGGTTCCCCTCAAAAGAAAGTTGAAGTGCAGGCAAGCCTGAGCTGCAGCAGCGGCACTTTAGTAAAAGTTACCAGAATTGTGGTATACAATGGCAAGCCTGTGAAACTGGTAGTGGCCACTTGCGGATAAAATAAAAAATAATCATAAACGGGAAGTCGAAAGTAAATTCAAAAAACTTAAGCAATATGAAAATCAAAAAATGGAATCACACAATAAAAAACAAATAAGAAAATCAAAATTCAAAATTGATGAAGTAACACTTGTACTGCTGGTTGCCGTATTTATTATTGCACTTGGGATTTACCACGACAAAAGCGGCCAGCAAACAATTGATGCAGAAAAAATAACAAACATCCTCATGGACGACCATGACTTAAGCTTTGCAAGCGGCGGCGTTGTAAATTCAGACAAGCTTGCACTAATCCAGAAGATGGATTACGATCACCTGAAGGATTATCTCAACGTCAACAGTGACTTTTGCCTTTATCTGGAGGACGAAAAAGGAGAAATAATTCTTGCAAAAGGCTCTTCCAAATTAAACCAAGACGGGCTAAGCTGCAGATGATTTCATTAGAAACCATAAAATGCAAAACATTTTAAGGTCCCAAAAACCAGAGGTTCTTTAGGATGCCACAGCCAAACAAAAAAACCCAAGCCTGGTCTATGGACATCATTTTGGCCGTAGTAATTTTTATTGGCGCGTTTTTTCTTTATTATACTTTGGTGGGCTCCAACCCATCTTCAAAAGCCGGCGCCCTAAAAGACGATGCAACTTCTATAATTAAACAAGTTGCAAACGACGGCAATAGCCTAAGAGTTCTCGACAGCCGTGAGCTTAATGAAAGCAGGCTTGGTGAATTAAAGAACCTTAACTATGAGCAATTAAAAGGCATGTTCCGAACAGAAGGAGACTTTTGCATTTACATAGAAGATGACCAGGGAAATATAGTCCTAATCAACAAAAGTTATCGGGGCATAGGCTCGTCAAACATAAACATAAGCGGAATTCCCTGCAGCCAGAAATAAATCAAAAAATTGATAAATTACCAACTAAATAAGCGGCTTTAGAATTTTTTATCAGTTGCACATTTTAGATATACAATCAAAAAACTTAAATAGCTTCATTTTCAGGTATTCATTAAAATGATTCATAAAAAAAGAGGTTATTTCTTTGTATTAGATGCGGCCCTTGGATTAACTATACTTGCAATAGGGGTGTTCCTGATAGCTTCTTTGTATATAAATGTGCCAGAGCCTTCACAGGTTGGGTTGCTATCTGACGATTTGATGAGCTTTATGGCGAATACGAAAATAAGAAATCTAAATAGCCCCTATGCAGGATTGGGGGGGCTGCTCTGGAAAAATGGAAGCATTACAAATGCTGATAACTCCTTACTGCAGCAGGTTGGTGAATTCTATTACAGGGGGAATTACGCGCTTGCAGAAAAATTCGTGCAGAATATTTCTGTAAATGTTGTGCCATCGCAATTCAAGTATGAAATGTGGATGGATAATATGTTGATTTATCCTCTCAGTCCGGATTCAGCGCATCTTTCATCCAAAAGCAAGACCGACCTTTTGCTGACATCCAAGCAAGTTGCGTTCGGCATAATTAATAAAACAGACGGCACTCTGTGGGGACCTTATAAAGTTGAGGTATTTACATGGCAAAAATAAATATTACAGTCAAAAAAAAAGGTATTTTCTTCACTTTTATTTCTCTAGCTATAATAGGAATTTTGATTTTAATCTACACGCCTCAAGCAGATATAACAGTTCAAAAAGATACAAAGGCAATGAATTCAAGAATAAGCCATATAGACAATTATGTGAATGAGCTGGAAAATGTGTACATGATAAATATAATTGAAGCAACAGCGCAAAAAACGCTTCTCTCATTAGTGCTGTATGTGAAATCAACAAAAGCCCCGGTGGTAGATTTTGATTCGGCATTTGCAGAAATAATGCTGAATGGAACAATTAATGGGGTGCCTATTGATTCAATAACCGAAAAAAAAATAATGGATAACCACACGGTTACTAACTGGACAGCAAGGCTAGTCCAGGCAGGACAGGATACATTTAATACGAATACGTCAATAACATTACAGGCTGTTAAATTAAACCAGTCAGTGCCGTGGGATGTGGATGTGACGCTGGTTATGAGCTACAGCATCAAATCGAATGTTGCGGAATGGAAGCGCGATAATGTAACAGTAGGGGCATCTGTTAATATTGAAGAGTTTGAAGATCCGCTATATTTTATAAATACTAATGGTGTTTATTCAAACAAAATAAAGAGGTCAGGCTTGGAATTCAATCAATGGAACATTACATTTGTGAGGGAACATGTCCAAAATGGAACTTATGTGCACTGGCAGGATTCACAAGCACCAAATTTTATCATGAGATTTAGCAATATAACATCAAACTCAAGCTGCTGCGGCATTGAATCTCTTGTGAATCCTATCATGGTATCCCCGAGCGATCAGGGAGGAAGCTATGTAGATTACCTGTTCTGGAATCAAACTTATAATTCACAGTGCACACAGGTCTACAACGTCACAAATCCTGCAACAGGAAATATCGGGCTCTGGGATGAATTTAAATTTTTTAAGCTTGATGTGGACCACATAACAAAATATAACGTAACACCCGAATATGCAACAAGGTCATGCTGACAGAAAAAAAGTTGCTACTATAATCAAATGACTAAAGTTTTTATATCCTGCTCTAAATAAGGCATTATGCCCAGGGCTAACGACAATATAATTAGGACGGTGGCAGATGAGCTTTTTGACCTTGTGAAAAAAGCAAAGAGGATATCTGTTGAAGATGCAGCAAAACAGCTGAAAGTTCCAATAACCGCGGTTCAAACTTTAGTTGATTTTTTGGTTGAGGAGAAAATTTTTGGCATCGAGTACAAATTCACAACTCCATATATTTATCTTTACAAGGACAGCCTGCAACAGGCAAAAAGCAAGGATAAAAGCTTCACGAAAGGGCTTATAACCAAAGAGCAGTTTTACGAAAAGGCAAAGCAAAAAAAATTTCCTTATGAGTCGATAGAGGGTTACTGGAGAAAATATCTCCAGCAGAACCTAACTTCATTGAGAACTGAATTTTTGCGGAAAGCAAAGGAAAAAGAAGTATCTGACGAAAAAACAGAAGAGCTTTGGGAAAAATATTTATCTTATCTTTAAAAAATGGATATTGACGAATTTTTGGACAGGGAGCTTGCAGATTTGGGCCACGACAGCAGCTACAGTTCCGCGCAGTCCGGCATTCAGCCCGACCAACAGCCTGGAGTGCAGCAAGCAGATGATTCTTCCCCCATTCTTGAGAGCATCAAATCAAACTTAAGCAGGGGAAATCTTGAAGAAGCAGAGCACGCATACATTCAGTTATGGCGAGTGCTGATGCAGCAAAAAATTAAATGGAACAGGGGAATTTATGAGCAGTTATTTACGCTGAGCCGCCAATTTCTTGGAACTCTTGAGCGGGAATACAGCGAAACAAAATCAAAATCCAGCCAGATAAGCGAACTTATAGGCAGGGCGCGAAGCGCGCTTAGCCAGAAGAAGAGAGACATGGCAATTAAAATTTACAGCCAGGTACAGGAAATAAACAATTCCATTCCGAATGTTTTTTTTCAGGAGAAAAAAATCCTTAAGGATCAGATCGAAGAATTCTATAGAGAGATCAGCAATATGACAGAAAATGAATTGATGCAAAAAGTTGCCACCCTCGTGCAGCAGGTCGATAATATTGTAGAAAAAATAAATGCCTCAATAAGTACTGGCGATATCGCATCAGCAACAGCTGATTATTACAAGTGCATCGAGCTTTATAATCAGGTTCCTGAGGGATTCCTAAGGCAGAAAAACCCGCTGGGAGTAAAAATTCTCTGGATCTACAAAAGTTTGAGCATATCCACCGAGATATTCGACCTTCAAAAACAGCTTTCCAGCAGGCAAATTGTTTCGCAAGCGCAAGATAGAGTTTATTCCCCTACGACCGCGCCCTCAAGGCCAGCTTCACTGCCTGAGAAATATCCTCCTCCAAAAACTGCGCCTTTCGCTTCCACTTTTCAACACAAAGCTCGCATAGAACATGACTCAGGCTCAATCAGGAATAAAACAGAGCTTGCAAAAAAAAATATTGGGAAAGGATTTTACAATGAGGCGCGGAAAAACATAGAAGACGTGCTTGAGATTAATCCTGGAGATGTCGAGGCAATCACATTAAAAGCGAAGATTAAGACACTGCAATAAAAAACTCATTGAATAAATTCAGTAAGAAACCAAAATCACAAATTTAAATATCCAAAGAAATGTACGGCACTCTTGATAACTTAAGAATTATTAATATCAAAGCAAACTACCTTCGCTGTGAAAGCAAAAGAAGAAACCTGTTTCGGTATGTTTGTTGCGCAAGCCCGGTTCACTCTCAAGGGTAGGTAGAGAGCAAAAAGGATTATATTTTGTGCTATAATCAAATTTCCCCTATAGAATTAATTATTGAAAATAAGAATAACTGTAAATCAATTAAAATGCCGGATAAGATAATTGATTCGTATGCGCTGAATGTGAATGATATAGTTGTTGATGTGTCAATAGTGCAAAAAGAAGAAGAGCCCGTTCCATCGTACCTAATTTCAATCACCAACATCAGTGATACGACAAAAATAATTCTCGAGAAAATAAGGGATGAGTTTGTTTCAGAGGAAACAAAAACTCTGGATGAAGATTCCAATGTCGGTGATGTTCAGGAGCAGTTCAAAGGCAAAATTCTGAAGCTCCTTGTAAAATATTTTCCGAATGCCGACAAAAAAACAATTGACATGCTGATAAATTATATTCTTCAGCAGAATATTGGATTGGGGAATATAGACTTGCTGCTTAAAGATATCAACCTTGAGGAAATAGTGGTTAACAATGCAAAGGATCCAATCTGGGTTTATCATAGGCGGCACGGATGGCTGAAGACAAATGTGTTATTGCCAAACGAAGCAAGGATAAGGCACTACTCGACGATAATCGGAAGAGATGTGGGAAAAGAGATAACTCTGCTTAATCCGCTCATGGATGCCCACCTCAAGACTGGCGACAGGGTAAACGCAACACTATCTCCCATCTCGTCAAAAGGAAACACTATTACAATTAGGAAATTTGCGGCAAAGCCATGGACTATATCTGATTTTATCAGAGAAAAAACAATTTCTTATGAAGGTGCCGCATTTCTGTGGATTGCCGTTCAGAATGAGTTATCCATATTAGTTACTGGAGGGACAGCATCCGGAAAGACAAGCATGCTTAATGCAATTGCAAATTTCTTTCCATCCAACCAGAGAATAATATCAATTGAAGACACTAGAGAATTAATGCTTCCAAAGCTCCTGCACTGGGTTCCCATGGAAACAAGGCTTTCGAATCCTGAGGGAAAAGGCGGGATTGAAATGCTTGATTTAATTGTTAATTCATTAAGGATGAGGCCTGACAGGATCATTGTCGGCGAAATCAGAAGAAAAAAAGAGGCAGAAGTTCTCTTCGAAGCAATGCACACCGGCCATTCAGTTTATGGCACTCTTCACGCAAATAACGCGAAGGAAACAATAAATAGGCTTACAAGCCCACCGATTGATTTGCCCAAGCAGATTTTGTCTGGTCTTTCATTGATTGTTGTCCAGCACATCAACAGGAGGATTGGAAGGAGAAGGACGCTTCAAATTGCTGAAGTTATGCCGAACGGGGATGCAAAAGTGATTATGCAGCTGAATCCGGTAAAAGATCAGCTCGAGCTTATCAGCGAGCCTGAAGCCATATTAGACACGCTTGGGCTTTACACCGGTCTTTTGAAGCAGGACATTTATTTGGACATGCAGGCGAAGATTGAAATATTAAAGTGGATGGTAAAAAACAATGTCAATGATATAAACAAGATTGGCATGCTTATGTCAAGGTACTACCGCAACAGGCCGCTCATGAGTTTAAAAGGTGTTTAAAATCGCCTTCGTAAACAGGGTTGCCTCATTTTTTCCCGGGCTGAAGCGGGATCTTCGGATGGCGCATATCCACTATACTTCTTTGGAATACATTGGCAAAAATCTTAAAACAACTTTTATTTTTGCCACTTTTTTCACTGCGCTTTTTTTTTTCATCCTTAAAAAAGCAAACCTTCCGTTTTTTTTTCTTGTGCCCGCGTTCCCAATCTTATTTTTTCTTATTTTTCAGTTTTCTATAATAAGCATAAAATCGAAAATAAAAAAAAGGCAAAAAGAAATAGACATGGAGGTTCTCTTTGTTGGAAGATATCTGCTCGTCAAGTTATATTCCGGAAGGCCTTTGCTGAATGCGCTGATAGAAACCTCGGAAAGCAGGGGAATTGCCGCAAAATACATAAAAGAAATAGTTGATGACATAGGAACTGGCAGCACAATAGAAGATGCACTGAGAAATGCAATGATATACTCTCCGTCTGAAAAATTGAGGAAAATTTTGTTTCACATAAACAACGCCCTCAAGCTCGGAATTGATGTCACAGGTCCTCTCGAATCGGTGCTTGAAGGTATAACCAAGGAGGACTCGCTTGAAATCGAAAAGTACGGCAAGAAGCTGAATACGCTGGTCATATTTTATATGCTTGGCGCAGTCATTATGCCCTCGCTTGGAGTGTCAATTTTTGTTGTAATATCCAGCTTTGTAAGCTTTCCAATAGGGTTGGGCGGGCTTTTGCTGTTTGTATTTTTTATAGTGATAATTGAATTTATTTTCATTGCTTTGTTCAGGTCTATTAGGCCGATGGTGAATCTTTAATGGCATTCCAGATAATATTTTTGGAGGAATTTGGTAAATCATTTGTGCCTAAAAAAATAATCCCTAATTTAAGAAGATATATGTTAAAAGCTGGATTCGATGAAGTTCCCTACAAATTTTTTGGAATACTTTTTTATATTACTCTTTCCATAACTCTCCTTTTATTTATATCATTTATATTTCCATATATCAGCGCCAGGAAATACCCAGTTTTGCTGATATCCCTTTATTCTTTCAGCAGCTGGTTTGTCGTGCAGCTGTTTTTTGCGGCATTTTTTATAATGCTGGTGTATTTTTATCTGGATTTAAGAATTTACCACAGAACCAGACTAATGGAAGAGCAGCTCCCTGATTTTCTTGAAGTGTTATCTGCAAACCTAAAAGGAGGCATGACATTTGAGAGGGCGCTTTGGGGGGCAATAAATCCCAGATTTAGGGTGCTGTCAAACGAAATAGCGAAGACTTCCAAAAAAGTCATGACGGGGTATGATTTGAGCAAAGCGCTGATTGAATTGGGTGACAATTATGATTCATTAATGTTAAAAAGAACTATGGATTTGATCATAAGCGAAGTCGAGAGCGGGGGAAATGTGGCCAACCTGATAGATCGGCTAGTTGATAACCTTAAGGAGACTAAAGAACTGAAGGATGAAATGGCTGCGTCTGCAATTGCTTATATAATATTTATTTCCGTGATTGTTATAGTGATTAGCCCTCTTCTTTTCGCTTTGTCATTTCACCTTCTAAAAGTGCTTGTAAGTTTTATGAATAAGCTTTCATCCACAACGCAAAATGTCCGTGCGCTGCCATTTGTGTTCTCGAAAGTAAGAGTCAATGTCGAGGATTTCAGAATATTCTCAATGATTGCATTGTTTGTTATATCATTATTCTCATCTTTAATCGTGGCTATAGTTGAAAAAGGCCAGATAAAGGCAGGGATAAAATATATTCCAATTTATGTCATTGGTTCAACAATCTTTTATTTTATATTCATGAAAGTTCTTGGTTCTGTATTGGGCGGGATTGTCTGAAAAGTAATTAATTGTCGGCGTAAAAGCAAATATTTATATATCTTAAATAAAAAACTTGGTGCATGCATTTAGATTTATTGCGGCCGACTAATGAGGAAATTGATCGAAAGATGCTGGATGATTTAAGGCATTCTCTTGAGGTTGAATATTATGCAGCCGCACTCGGCATTGAAAGTCCGGATGATAATGAAAGACCCCACGATCTTGAAGGCCGGCACAGCAAATACGATTTGCCAGTTCTTGAAAGATTAGCTTTAGAACAAAGAACCCAGACTCGGGAAGTTAATGCTTTGGTACTAGAAGGAATAAATATGCACAGGGGACAGTACCACCACAGGATGTGGAATTCAGATAATGCTCCTGATGGCGCAATGCGGTTGGCCGCAGTTGATTCTATTTGCTCTAAACTACAACCAAGGATAAAAATAGAAGGAGGATCGCATGATGGGATAGTCTACTCGCTGGATGATGGTAGGATAGACGGGGATTTAAGAGGAACTCCTAAACAAATAGATTATATGGTATGGGCTTTGAATCAAATGCGTCAGGTTCGAAGGCCAGATTTACAAAGTGTCACTTCATTAATTTCTTTTCCAAATATCGGCATTCCGAGAGATTTGTATCACAAAACGATTAATAGAACAAGAGAAACAATCGACGCAGCAACTCAGAAAGGGTATGTAATTATTCCGGACATGGCAAGGCTCGTTGCTTAATATTAATAATTATAATTTGCCCTTAATAATTCTTATAAAATTTTTGTTCATTACTGCTAAGTAGAATTAATAGAAAAATTAATAAATTGATTAACTATTCTTAATTTATGGTAACAGAACCTCAAACGCCTACCAGAGAATTAACTTTAGAGGAAGGTATTGAAGAAGCAATGAGATTAATAGGACAAGTTAGTGAAAGACCTATTTTAGTTGCTGTTTATGGGACTCCACTTAGCGGTATACCAATTCTATTTAACGAATTAACACAAAGATATAAAAGTTTAGGATTAACAGTTGCTGGACATCCAAAAATTGTTTATCCATCTCTTTTTGAAACAGTAAGAGATTCTCCCGACGCACTTAAAGATTTGCAATTAATGCGTGGCTGGTTGGAAAGGCCTGAAAGAGAAGAATGGACAAAAATAAGAGAACTGGATCATCTAGATCCCAATGGCTTAGCAGAAGGCATTGCAGGTAAGAAAGTGCACGTAAATATTGCGGTTTATAATCCAGTTTTTGACGATGGTAGACCTAAAGGGGATTACGATATAATTATTTCTAATCCTGATCTTAGAATTAAAACTCAGTACCCTCATCCTTCCAATATCTTAAAGTAATCTTCCTCTTGTTTTCTGGAATTTTATTTGTATCTCTTAGTGTTTGTAAAAGCTGCCTAACGCGTTAGCCTTAGTAGCCAAAAACTTTATATAGTGTCTAATATTCCAAAAATTAACAATCGTTAAGTTTGGTGGTTTTATAAATGCTAGAATCATTTTTAGTAACATCAAGGGAAACTTTGGAAGCCGGATTAGTCATTGGAATTGTTCTAGCCTATCTTAATAAAACAAATAATCACGATTATAAAAAAACTGTTTATTATGCTGTTGCATTCGGAATACTTGCAAGCGTTTTGGCTGCCTTTACGTTTACTTCTTTCGCAGGAGAATTTGAAGGAGCTACCGAACAGATTTTTGAAGGAATCACAATGCTGATTGGGGCATTCCTCCTAACAACAATGATTTTGTGGATGATGCAGCAGAGGCACCTAGCAAAAGAAATTGAAGGAAAAGTCGAGAAGCATTTATTGAATTCCCAAGCCATATTCTCGCATTTCGGCATATTCATGCTGATTTTTATCGCAATAATAAGGGAGGGAATTGAAACGGTTATTTTCCTAAATGCGCTGAACTATCAAAGCGGAATTGATTTTCTAGGCGGCACTCTTGGGATTATTGCCGCCATTACAGTAGGATATGCCTTTTTTGTAAGCACAAGAAAAATTAATCTTAAGAAATTATTTAATATAAGCAGCGTTTTGCTTATTTTATTTGCAGCAGGATTAGTAGCGCATGGAATCCATGAACTGGAAGAAGCGAAACTGGTTCCCGGAATAATCACTCCGTTATTTAACATAAACAATATATTAAGCGACAATGGAATTGCCGGCGGCTTCTTAAAAGGATTGTTTGGATATAACGGAAACCCAAGCCTAATGGAGGTTATTGCTTATTTTTCATATTTAGCTTTGGTATTAATTTTTTACATGAGGATAAGGAATTCTAAACTATCAATTGGGCATAAAATATAAAAACACTGCAAAATCATCTTTCTCAATGAAAAATTTGTTATGGTACCTTATAGCAGGCACTAAAGGAGGGGAGACAAGGGGAAGGATTATTGAATTGCTGGATAAAAACCCCCATAATGCCAACAAAATTGCCGAGATGCTTAATCTGGATTACAAGACAGTCCGCCATCATCTTCAAGTTCTTGAAAAAAATAATATAATAACTGCAGTAAACAAAGGGAATTACGGCGCTGTGTATTTTATTTCCGAGATAATGAAAGCAAATATGGGAATTTTCAGCGGGATTTGGGGGAGATTTGGGAAAAAGTAATTAAATAGCAGTATCTCAGCCTTTTTATGGAATCATTAATAATGAGCATAACCACAATATTGACTGGAATTTCTACATTATTACTTTTAGGGTTGATTTATGTCTATTATCAAAATCTAAGAAAAATCAAGTCAAGTTTCACAGTTGGATTGCTGATTTTCGCAATACTATTCTTGACTCAAAATATTATTTCTTTATATTATTTCATTACAATGATGAGTTATTATGCACCGGAAGTCGAAGTCCACGTGTTTATATTGACATTACTGCAAACTATAGGCTTTGGAATTTTATTAAAAATAACTTGGAAATGAGGAGGAGAAAAATGAAAGCAAGCAATTTTTTAATTCTGTCGGTAATATTAAGCATTGTGGCTTTTGGCTGCACGCAATCAGTAACCTCGCCTGATAACGAAATGATGGAAAAAAACATCGCAATGTCCAAAGGCACTTCAATGGAAAACGAAGAAATTATGAATAAAGAAGCAAATGAAATGGCAGAAATTGGGTTTAAGATGATGAACGGAAAAATGATGATAGCTGATGAAAAAACACAAGCAAGTTCAATGATGGAGAAAGATGCTGTTCTTAATGACGGCACTAAAGTAATGATGAGCGGAAAAGTCATTAGGCCTAATGGGGCAAGTTTTATGCTTCAAGACGGTGAATCAATCTGGATGGACGGCATTTTCATAAAAGCCGATGATATGATGGAAAACGAAAAAATGATGAAAAATAAATCTATGATGGGAGCATCGTATAACGGAAAAGTGCTTGCAGGAACCGACTCTCCCTATTTGGAATTCAACAAGGTAGATTATGATAATGCATTGAAGGAAAACAAGAAAATTTTGCTTTACTTTTACGCCAACTGGTGCCCCATATGCAGGGTAGAGCAGTCCAACACTTTTGCAGCGTTTAACGAATTAAAAGACACTAATCTTGTGGGATTCAGGGTGAATTACAAAGATTCTGAAACAGATGCCGACGAAGAAGCTCTGGCAAAAGAGTTTGGAATCGCTTATCAGCATACAAAAGTTATTCTGAAAAACGGCCAGCGTGTCGGCAAATTCCCAGATTCATGGGACAAGCAAAGATATTTGGATGAATTGGCAAGAATTTAATTTCATTTGCTTTTTATTTTTTATAATTAAAATGGAAAATATTAAAATAAAAAGTGTTAAATGACCTCCTCTGCGGAATAAATTCCGCAGTATCCATTCAAGCTAAACCATGGTGCTTAGCTTGGTTCAAAATGTACAAAGCTGTGTCGCTAAGCTGATTGTATCCGACGGTAACAGCAGTTCCGCCGCGGCTCCAA
>DATDZA010000009.1:0-10616 GCA_035288865.1 Candidatus Nanoarchaeia archaeon | reverse complement strand
TGCAGTTTCCTTGAGCTTTCTCATTGCCTGCTCGTCGATGTTTCCCGTATCGTACAATAACCTTCCGACAGTTGTAGATTTTCCGTGGTCAACGTGACCTATAAATACAATATTCATGTGTGGTTTTCCTTTAGCCATTTTAAAATACCCTCCAAGTTTTGATTATTAAATATTATAGTTTTACAACTATTTTTTAGCTTATTTGGGAAAGTCAGAGGATTTATAAAGGTTTTGGAAAAATACGAATAAAATAAAAATTAAAGGAAAGCTTAAATACCTACTAAAAATTATCCAAACTGGGGATTTGGTTGAAAACATATTTAAAATTATTTGTTGCCACACTTTTCCTTATAGTATCGCTAGATTCTGCAATTGCTTACGACTTGAGCGAGTACCCCTCTCCTTTTCTTAAAGATGGCAAATTTAACGGCGTTTTCGTTGTGGGAGACCAAGCTCCTGCTGAGGATATAATCACAACTTCCCAATTAATTGTTACGTTTCAGTATCCAGTTTTGGGTTCGGAACCAGATTCAGTTTCTGCTATAGACAATATATTGGAAAATCACACAAAAACTTATACCATTAATGGATTGGATTATGAAATTACTTTGAAATTTATAGACTCCCGTTTAGCGCAATTTAGCGTAAATGGGATGGCCTCTCCAATATTATCAATCGGAGATGGTTTTGATTTGCCAGATGGTAAAAGAATAACTTTGGCAGATTTATTTTTTGACAATGGAAAACACAGCGCAACTTTTTTCTTTGGAATAAAAAAAATAAAGATAGAAAAAACAACAGTAGAATCTGGTTCTGCAATGCTTGCCAGCGAAGTTGAGAATATTAATTCAATGAATTCTATAATTGTAGGAAATGCGTGCGATAATGAACTTGTCTTGAAAGTAAGAGGAACCCAAGATGATTGCAAATCAGGATACGAGCAGGGAGTGGGAAGGATAGAATCTTATGAATTTCCCAATGGAAAGGTCTCAATAATAATCACAGGGTATTCAGCAAATGATACTTACAATGCAGCACAGGTGCTTAGATTTTATGGATATTATATGGATTCTTTGAAAGGAAACAAAATAGAGGTTATTAATGAGAATGGAAAACTTGTTGTCAGGCCCGGCGCGCAGGAAAAAAGCAGTTCAGTAGGAAATGCTAATTTGCAGATGCCTAACAATAGCTTAAGTGAAAACAATTTTAAAATGTTGATTTTTGTTTTCGCATTTTTGATTACAGCATTAACGGTTTTAATTTACTTTGAACATAAAGAAAATAAAAAGAGGTAAATTTAAATACCTAACCTAAAATAACAAATATCAGGGTGGTAGTTGTTCCAATCGATAAAAAAAATCCAGAAGATAGTCAGGGAAATGATTCTGTTTTTATTATTAAAAAACTGCGCAGGTTTATATCCAGGATTATAACGGCAGTGATAATTATAATAATT
Source organism: Candidatus Nanoarchaeia archaeon (assembly GCA_035288865.1). Taxonomy (GTDB): domain Archaea; phylum Nanobdellota; class Nanobdellia; order Woesearchaeales; family GW2011-AR4. The sequence continues at coordinate 9,160 of DATDZA010000009.1, read as the reverse complement.
GTATGGAGCTCATTTTTTGTAATATCCCCCGGAGAAAAAGGCATAGTTTTCAATTCATTTTCAGGCCTGAAAGAAACTATTTATGGGGAGGGGCTGCATTTTAAGATACCCCTTATTGAGCACGTAATAAGAATGAATATCAGAACTCAAAAGCAGGAAGAAGAAGCTCAGGCTGCCTCCAGTGATTTGCAGGATGTGTCAACAAGAGTTGCGGTCAATTTTGTTGTTGATAAGGCTCAGCTTATAGAAATTTACAGGACCATTGGCCAAGCCACCGGAGCAGAGGATTATATGCAGACTGAAATCATGAATCCAATAATCCAGGAAAGTGTTAAGTCTGTAACTGCACATTATTCGGCAGAGCAGCTCATAAGCAGGAGGCCTCAAGTCAAAAAAGAGCTTGATGATTTAATCAAGCAGAGAATGGAAAAGTATAATATTAGGGTTCTGGATGTGTCAATTACAAACTTCCAGTTCAGTGAAGAATTTACAAGGGCAATTGAGTCGAAAGTCACCGCCGAGCAGAATGCGCTGAAGGAACAGAACAATCTTCAGGTAATAAAATTCCAGGCGCAGCAAAAAATAGAGCAGTCGAAAGGGGAGGCAGAGGCGATAAGGATCGTTAATGAGGAGTTATTAAAAAGCCCAAAATATATTGATTACCTAACTATACAGAAATGGGACGGCAAGATGCCGCTTTCATTGGGAAGCGGAAGCCTACTATCTATAACCGGGTCACCATAAAATTTTATTTTTTAGCTAACTACAAAGCCATTATTAGTTTTGGCAAACTCTACAGCAAATGCGAATTCATGCTTGCTTTCTGAATAAATTGTAAACAATTTATCTCCTTTTTTGATTTTATCGCCGACGTGCTTGTACAAATACAATCCGGCTCCTTTGTCATGCGGAGCGCCTGCAATTCTTGAAATTCTTGAAATAACTTGATTGTCAATATTTTTTGAAATTCCGGATTTTTTTGAAATAATATCATAACTATATTTTCCAATTTTAATGTCCTCAGCGGCAATTTCCTTGCCTCCCTGTGCCTTGATTATTTCAATCATTTTGCTGTAAGCCTTGCCAGAATCAAGAATTTCAAGGGATTTTTTGTAGCCATCTTTGATTCCGATCATTTCAAAAATTCTGGCGCACATCATCAAACATTTTTTTTCCAGGTCAATTGGCTTCCTTGGATCTCTTTTCAATAACCATAAGACATCGCGGGCTTCGAGGGCAGGACCGATTCCGTTTCCAATCGGCTGGTTTCCGTCGGTAATTATAACCCTGATGTGCTTCTTTAATTTTTTCCCGATTTTTTCAAATTCCGTTTTTAACTTTAAAGCTGCATTCTTGCTTTTCACTTTTGCATCCTTTCCGCCCGGAATGTCAATCAAAATATGTGTGCTTGAAACGGAATGCTTTTTTGCCATGATTGAAGCAAGCAGTTGCGATTCGGCGTCAATTTCAAGGGGCCTTTCAACTGCAATTATTTTGTCATCCGCGGGCGCTAAATTCAGAGAGCCTCCCCATACGATGCAGGCGTTTGTCTTCATAATTATCTCCTTCATCTTTTTAAGCGGGAAAGTTACATTTGCAAGAACTTCCATTGTATCTGCCGTCCCTGCGGGGCTAGTTATCGAGCGTGAGCTTGTTTTCGGCATTGTGTATCCGGCAGCCGCAATTATAGGAACAACAATTAGTGTCGTTCTGTTTCCGGGAATTCCACCGATGCAGTGCTTGTCTATGATTGGATATCTTGCAATGTTAAGTGTGTCTCCGTGCTCAACCATTGCTTTTGTTAGCAATATAGTTTCCCTGCTGCTCATGACATGCATATAGCACGCAGCAACAAAATAAGTCAGCTCAACTGCACTCAACTTGTTATGAACAATATCCCAAACAATCTGGTTAATTTCTTTTTTTGACAATTCGTATCCATCGAGCTTTTTCTTGATAAAATCCAAAGACAAAGGCTTTCGAGCCGGAATTATTTTGACTTCGTCATTATTTTTTAATTTTATCGAACGAATCACTTCTTCAAACACTCCAATTTTTCCTTTCGGAATTATTTCATCACTTTCGGCAATATCAAGGACAACTGTCTCAATTTTTTTACCTCTTTTTATCTTAATCCTGTCCATCACATGCAGATCAAGCAGTGCAGCGTCTCCCCTGTTCATCACTGCAATCAGCGGGCCGCCGCTGGAAATGTCAATATCTTTTATTTTAAGCTTCATTTTATTGAACAATTTTATTATTAGTATTTAAGATTTTAGATAAGGCGCTAAAATTCCCATAGGCTTAATTTACACAGAACCCCTATTTTTGCCAAGTTTACCAAAAATTTCTTATTAAATGATTATCAATTCAAAAATATTTTTCCACTTCGCCTTTTTCTGTTTCATAAATTTCTATAAATGTGATGAGCAACGCAAGCATGACTGGGCCTAAAATGATGCCGATAATTCCAAATAATTTCAGCCCGCCTAGGACTCCAAGCAAAACCACAATTGGGTGAACATTTGTTTTTGATCCAATTAATTTCGGCTTCAAAAAATTATCTACTGTGCTTACCACAAGAAGCCCATAAATTATAAGCACAACTCCCCGAACTGTAAAAGATGAGTCATTTTGCAGGTAACCCTGGAAAATTAAGCTGAGCGCAGCTGGAAACCAAATAATCGCAGTTCCAAAATATGGAATCAATGCAAAAAAAATCATCACAAAACCCCACAGCAATGCTGACTGCACTCCGAGCACAAGAAAGCCGATACCGCCTAGAATACCCTGCAAAACTGCTATCAGAATGTTTCCGTAAAACGAGCCGAATGTCAAATCGTGAAACCTCGTCAATACTTTTTGCTTGTGCAACTCTTTCAATGGAAGCAGATTTTTTATTCGTGTCGAAATTTGGTTGCTGTCTTTAAGGAAATAGTAAACAACAAAAATCATAATGAAGAAATTGAGCATTATTGAAGGAAGCGAAACGAGGAATGAGGAAAAATTTTCGATAATAAATTTTGTTATTTTTTCTATTGAAATCTTAAGATAGTAATCGAGATTCCCCTCGGGGAGGAGGCTGACAACGGAGCTTATGGTTCTGCACGAGAGCCAGTCTTCGTTTTTGCAGACTATCTTCATAAAATTGGCTCCAAGGTTGTGCTGGTTAAGGGTTGTATATGTGTAATAGGCCTCCTGCGACACTAAGCTGAGTATTATAATGAAGGGCACTGTGAAAAGAAGAACTATAATGATTGAAACTACAAATGCAGCTGCATTTTTGTTTTTGATATAATTAAGCGACTTGCAATAAAAAGGATAGCAAAGATAGGCAATTGTTGCTCCTGCAATCAGCGCTGAAAGAAATGGCCTCGTGATGTAGAATGCAAGCAGAAGGCTTGCAAGAAGCAAGCCTAAAAAGAATAGCCTGGAATAGAGTTTTGACTTGATAATTTTCACCTTCTTTTTTTATGATTAAAGATTATGATGGGCCTGACCAGATTCGAACTGGTGGCCTTCACCGTTTCGATAACTGGAAATCTGCTGCTTGTCGAGGTGACGTCATACCGCTAGACCACAGGCCCTTAAACTTCAGTTTAAGGCGCACTGTATTTATATTTTTCTAATCAAAAACTAACTGAATATCCATGCCCTTAGCGGGCTGAAATAAAAGAGAAAGAATGCTGTTGCTATTCCAAAAACTGCCAATATTATATCCTGAACCATTTGGTGGAATCTAGTGAAATCCCTTGTAGTTTCTATGATATCTGTTTCCGTTATCAAACCCACAAGCCTGCCTTTGTCGACAATGGGAAATCTTTTGATTTTCTTTTCCCGGAGCATTTTGCTTATTTCAGAAAATTTTGCCAAAGGCGAAATTATCTGGAATTCCCTGTCCATTACTTCTCTCACTTTAGTTTTTTTTCCAATGATTCCTTTAGTTATGTCGGCCTCGCTTATGACTGCAACCGCCTTGCCTTTTTCAACGACTACAAGGCTGCTTACAGATTTTTCTGTCAGGAGTTTCGCAGCTTTAATTATAGTTGTATCTGGGGAAGTAATTATTACCTCCTTGGTCATTATATCAATTACTTTAATCATTTTAAGCGCCTAATGAAAAATATTTATAAAGGTAACTGGAGAAAACAAACACAATAATCTCGAACAGGACAAATAAAATCAAAACGGCATTTTGTATATTTCTGTGAAACTTTACATTATCACTTATTGAATTTACCACATCTTTTTTTGTTATTAAACCGACAAGCTTGCCTTCTTCGACAACAGGATATTTCCTGAATCGCTTTGTGTCAATTATCTTGAGCGCTTCATCAAGCTTCATGCCAGGTGACATCGTTACTAAGGGCGTGGACATGATCTTGCTGACGGGCTGCGCGAGATTTTTCCCCTTGGAAGCTATACTCCTCACAAAATCCAGTTCTGTTACAATCCCGATAGGATAATTATTTTCCACTATGACGACACAGCCGCTTTTTGAGCTGTTTAGAAGTCTGGCTGCTTCCGCCACTCTCGCCTCTTTTTTTAATGTCGGCACGTCTGTCAACATTATCTTGCTAACTCTCGCCATTGTCTGCTTTATTAAGTTGGTTATATAAAAAGTTTTCTAATCAAGAAAATATGATACTCATTTTGTGAAATATCCCTAATCCCGTAAAGCTCGTATTACAAGCTACTTTCCGAGATACCTCCTAAATTCTTCGAAGAAAAATTGGTATAAAAGGATTATTATACTATCTTAAAATCCGTAAAGCGATATTATTCTATTCGATTTACACCAAAAATAAATATTGTGCTTTTGGCTTAATACGGTTGACTTAAAACTTTTATTTTATGCCTTTTTATAGCCATGTTCTGAAAGCCAAGCTAGATATTTTGTGGCTATTGCGCTATGTGAACCTATAGGACTGGTTTTTCCTCTTTCATATCTCGAGATATAACATTGTCCTTTTGGATGGCCTAGCAGAGCAACTAACTGAGTAATGCTCAGTCCAGCTTCTGTTCGTATATTCTTAGCTTTTTTATAATCAAGTGGCGGGTTTTTTGGCTTTGTTGGAAGTGTTTCCCAGTACAATGCCAATTTTTCTAAATTTGATAAAAATAAAGTAGCCAATAAAGGGTCAACTTGTTTTTGAGAATACTGTTGCCTTAATCTAGATATATATGACTCAAACATTTCCCTTTTTCTACTCTCAACGTCTAGTAGTTCGCTTGAGTATGTATTGCCGTTCATTCATTTTAAGAATACAAATGTATATTTAAATCTTTTTATTGTAACTACTATAAAGAAATAAATATTTTTTTAATAAAACGGACTTCGCACGATTGAAATAAGCCTCTGGGGAGATTTGCACTCCCGACCTTTGCCTGTTTGTTTAAGATACCAAGGCAACGCAATGGCTGCTATGCTACAGAGGCATTATAGAAAATCAGAAAAGAGAATTGTATATAAAAGTTATTGTTGGCTAAATCTTTGGATAATATGTTAAATCAAATTTATTAAAAATAAAATCAAGATTTAGTATATCCAACTGTAACTGAATCAAGCACGGGCGTGTAAGCAGATTTATCTGTATTGAACGTAGCTCTGTACTGGAAGTACCGATTATTGGAAACATTCAATGACTGTGCGCCCGGATTGGTGAATATTCCTAGGAATGGTTCGTCGTCGCATAAGGCATCATCGCAGCTTCTCGCCTCAAAATATAAGTTTAAGATTCCCAGTTGATATTGTTCCATTATATCATCTGTTGAAAGGCTTCTGTTCCACACAGAAACTTCGTCAATCGTTCCGTTAAACATATTAGAATTTGCGCCGGATGCGCCTACATATATAGGGTCAGTTGGAGTTATAACTTTTCCAGAAGCGCTGCTCCCGGTGCGAAGCGCGCCATCAACGTACCCCAAGATTGCTGTTCCCGTATATACGCAACCAATGTGGTGCCATTTGTTGTCAAACATACTGCCGGTGCTCGAATGCCCGGGTGGCCATGTGTTATAGTATAGCCCAGTATCAGTTGTAACAAGGCAGTAAAGCCCGCCGACTATATAAGGTGGGGAGGAAAGTTGCATATAAGATGACATACCACCCCCCCAATACACAATCGGCCATGATGCTTGTTTATCTGAAGCATTAATCCACGCGGTTACTGTAAATGAGGATAGATTGCTAAAATTGAGACTTTGTGGATTGCTAAAATTAATGTAACTGCTTGCGGCATCAAAATTATAGGCTCTGTTTATTTTACCCCCAACTCCCGGTGTTCCTCCATATTTATTGCCAGTGCTCGCGCAGAACGACGAGTCAGCAATTAATCCGGAAATTTCCTCCAGGCTCCAGAGGGCTTTTAAATCACTGTCACTGCAGCTTGTGCCATTTGGCTTAATTGAGTCACCATACGACAACTGCTCGTCCCAACTCAGGTTGTTCCAGACAGCAGTTTTGTTTGCGTCAAATATTTTTGAAACATAAGTTCCACTGGTTTCTCCTATCGCGAGTTGAGCACTTCCCTGAGGAATGCTTTGAGCTGAAATGTAGCTGCCTTGGTCAAATTCCGATTGTGTGGTAGTAATCCAGTAAAATGAACCTGTTGGAACCTGCAGCGAATTGCCAGGCTCCACCAGGCCGACAATATTCCCGGTATTTCTATGCGTGATGAAGTTGGCTCCCGTGTAGGTGACGGTTGCATTCCCGATAAATTTTGTGTCGGGTATGTTGCTGCAGCCGTCAATTATGAATGTGTTTTGCTCTCCATTTTTCAAGTCCCCTGTTGATGTACCAATGCAATTTTTTACTTGAATACCCTCTATTTGAATATCCTCCCCTTTTCCGTTCCTTAATACCAATGTCATTGAATCCTCGGTAATTTTAAAATCGGTGCAACTAATCCCTGGCTGGAAAGCGCATCTTCTCGGCAGGAAACCGTCGGGCTCTAGAATTCCAAAATAGGCCAGTATTCCGATTGCCACGAGAACGAGCATGATCGCCCAGCCATACGTCATAATAAATTCCAATCCTGCTTGCGATCTAGAATTGGTTGTTCCAAATTTAATAGCTCTTTTTGGCATGGGTAATGATTAAAATTTAATTTGCTATTAATATTAATCATAACAAATATGCGGGGGAAGGGATTCGAACCCTCGTACTCACTAAGAGACAGGATATCATAATCCCATTTACAGATGGGTGTCTCCTTAAGTCCTGCGCGTTTGATTGCCCATACAATTTTGTATTCCAGGCTTCGCTACCCCCGCGCATAATTGTTTTGAATTGGAAAACCTTATTTAAATGTTGCGGGAAAGGCGAGATTAGAAAAAAAGAAATTTTATTAAATATTAAATTTTTTACTCATACTTAAATTTCTGCGTGTTGAAGAATGCCCGGATGTCTTTGAACAGCTTGTGGGACTGCTCGGCGACAATTCCGTCGTATTTATCCGAATGGAAGTGGTACACAAACCTGTCAATCAAAGTTCTCATGAAAGTATAAACCGGCTTAACCTGCCAGAAAGTTGAATGCACGTGTGCGTCAATGAATCCGTCAATGTTTATGAAAACTTCTCCATTGTTTATCCTTACTTTTTTATTGTTCCTTTTTATTATGATCTCCTTGACATTGCTCATCAAGACTTTCAGAAACACAATTCCGTGATGTAAATCATCAAGATGGCTGTGGACTTCAATAATCCACTGGATTTGCTTGCCGTCCTTTGTCAGGTGCTCAAGAGTTTTTTTCGGCTCCTTCTCAAACCCGTGGTCTTTTATCCAGCCGTCAACATAACTGTAAAATTCCTCTACTAGGAATGGCCCAATGTAGCTGTACCTTAAATCGTAAATTATTTGTTTTTTTTCTGACATTTTTTATAGCTTTGATTTTGAAATCACAGTGTAGTGCCGGTACATGTTGAAAAATTTTGAAATGTCATCAGCAAGCATATTCATGTCATGCACAAGCCGGTGCTCGAGATTTTCCGTATAAACCTTAAAAATAAAGTGGTCATAAATTGTCCTCAAAAAATAAAGGACCGGGTGCTCGTCCCAATAGTTGTCATAATCATGCTGAAGAAATGCGTCAATCACAACGCTGACCCTTCCCGTGTCGACTTTTCTTTTTTTCCCGTCAATCATTATTTCGCTTTTTACGAAATCGTAGCCGAGAATTCTGATTTTTAGAATGTATTGTGAATAATCGGATATTTTTTTCCAGGGCGAAACCTGCCATTCAAATGATTTTCCTGTTGGATTATTAAGCTCAAAATCTTTTTCATGCTGCTTGTCGTAACCCTTTTCCCAGATAAAAGTCTCAATCATTCTGAACATGTCGTTAAGAACAAGCGGCCCTTTGTATTCCAGCTTTATGTGATCAACAACTATTTTTAGATGTCCCATTTTTTTCTTTTCTCAATGCACGCCGCTGTGATGCCTTGTCTCGTTGACTTCGGAAGACATTTTAAGCCTTTCTTTTATCAGAGCCTGAAGCCGCAAGACAATCTTATACTGTAGCTCATCCCACCATACTCCTTCAATTCTTTTTCTCAATACATACTTATTGTAAAAACTTTTCAAATGCGCAAGGAATGCAGATTTATCCCAGACATGTTCCGGATCCATTTCAACTTTTCCGTAAAGCTGCACCCAAATCCTGCCTTTTGTCATTTTTTTCTTTGTGCCGTCCTTTGATACAACTTCCACCTCATGGATGTCGAAAGTTTCCATAGTTAAATACACGTACCACTTGTAGTAATCTTCCACGGTCCTGTTGGCTTCAAACTGATACATTATCTCAGGGCCAAAAGGCCCAGGTTTTCTGTATCTCTGCTGCTTTTCATAGAACTTGAATTTTTTCTGGCTGAAGAAGTCCGCTATGGATTCATACAAATCCTGCATGTCAAAAATTCCTTTGTATTGTATGTAGGCAGTTCGTGTAGGAACCTCTGGAATGTGTATGAAATCATCGGGTTTCATAAGTATTTTCTGAGCTTAACTATATATAAAGTTTTCTATAAGAAAAGGTTTATATATAAGTAATTCAATTGAAGAACATAAAAACTTTTGCAATTTGGTAGTCCATAAAATAATTACACGTAAAAAAGGTGCGTTCATGAGAAAAATAACACAATTCCTTATTCTTGTTTTTATA
>DATDZA010000008.1:0-70124 GCA_035288865.1 Candidatus Nanoarchaeia archaeon | reverse complement strand
TTTGGAGCCGCGGCGGAACTGCTGTTACCGTCGGATACAATCAGCTTAGCGACACAGCTTTGTACATTTTGAACCAAGCTAAGCACCATGGTTTAGCTTGAATGGATACTGCGGAATTTATTCCGCAGAGGAGGTCATTTGAGCTGCGCGGATTAAATATTGAGTTGATTCTATTAATTATTCTTTTATTTATAAATATTTATAAAATGGCAGTTAGTTTTTGAAGAAATAATTATTGCAATACTATTCTTTGTTCTAAATTAGCTCTAGGGAGGCGGCCATTAAATCCCACCATATGACTTAATCCTCGAACGACATAATCACTATTAAGATAAACGGCACTAGGACCATGGGAATCTGGATGTTGTTGGGTTACATAATGAGTTGTGCCCCTCCCCCTTTGAACTTTCATTTCCACGCTTCTCATTAATGAACGGAGCTCATAATATGTACCTTCAACTATTTTCACCCTTTTTCTTTCATGGCGTGGCATCTTATTGAGAAGCGCGATATATCCTAAAAGAACATCGTTAAATGGGTGACCTTGAGAAGAATCAAGAACTACAAAATTATAATTGCGATAAGCCCCAAACCCGACATCGTCAAAAGTAGTTGTTTTTTGTTTATCATCAGAAAAGGGGAGTTTATCCACAGTTTCTATCTCAATAGGTAAACTTCTCTCGGAGACGTTTGTTTCAAAATAATGCATTGCAGGAATGATTCCATCAGGACGCAGTAATAAAATTCTCACTCTATCTTGGAGTCTTTCAACTCCAATTTTACGCAGTATTTCTTTTCCACTAACTTCACTCTTATCGATAAATATTTCCATTTAAAAAGTAGAACCGGGTAAGATTTATAAAAGTTTCCACTGTTATTACTATGAAGTAAAATAGGCGATATCACGTTGCACCATTGCAAAATTGGATTCCTAAAAAATAAATATTCCCAATTATATTCATTCATTAACCTTAAATATATTAAATTAATTCTTACAATAAATGAAAAAAATAATTAACACATTAATCGAAGGATACAGCCCATTAAAGCTGAAGGATTTCAGGATTTACATGGGCGGGCAGACCATTTCAATGCTTGGAACGTGGATGCAGCAGACTGCGCAGGCTTGGGTTGTGTGGACGCTGACAAATTCTGAGCTGCAATTGGGAATTGTTGCAATGCTCGGGTTTATTCCGTTTTTGATTATAGGCCCGTTTGCGGGCGTGTGGGCTGACAGGATAAACAGAAGGAGACTGTTAATCTGGACGCAATTTATTTCCATGATTCTTGCAATAGCCTTTGCAGTTTTGGTGCAGACAAATCTAATTCAGGTCTGGCACATTTACATTTTAGCCGCGCTGCTGGGAATTGTCAGTACCCTTGATCTTCCCGCTCAGCAGGCCTTTATCGGTGACTTGTCAGGCATGGAAAATGTAAGAAAAGCAGTTGTGATAAATAGCTCAATCGTGCAGATAAGCAGGATGATTGGGCCGGCTCTTGCAGGATGGACTATAGGCATTTTTGGAGTGGCGCCTGCTTTCTGGATTAATGGTATAAGTTTCATAGCAGTCATTGCAAGCTTGATTGCAATCAAATCGAGCCAGGTGATTCATCCGCATCACGGAAATCCCCTAAATGATTTTATTGACGGACTTAAATTTATTAAAAATAATCCCATAATAATGGATTTGATGTTTTTGACTTTGATAATGACCTTTTTTGGATTTTCCATAATGCAAATCATGCCGGCAATTGCGACAGATGTATTGCACGGAAGAGCGGAAGTTTTAGGATTCCTTATGGGAGCTTCCGGCGCAGGCGCCCTTATCGGCTCTACAATAATCGTGCCGATGACGCATAAAATAAAAAAGATTGGATTGCTAAGCACAGTCGCAGTTTTGTGGAGTGGATTATGGATAATTATTTTTGCTCTTTCAAGAAACCAGTATATTTCAATGGCCTGTTTGTTTCTTTCGGCACTGTTAATACCGATACTGTTTGCCACGACCAACGGGCTAATACAGGTTACGGCACCGCCTCACATGAAAGCCAGGGTGTTGAGCACATTATTTATAGTTGCCTTTGGAGTTCAGCCTTTTGCGTCATTGTTTACAGGCTACATTGCGCATCTGGCTGGGTCTGCGGCCTCAGTTTTACTAAACGGAATTTTGATGGTGTTGGGTGCAATTATACTGCTCTTGCTAAGAACAGAATTAAGGGAGTGGGAGCCGCAAATGCCAGCGCAAAAAAGAAAGGCATAGCAATAAAAATAAAAAGCCCCCCTTATTCTTGCATAATATGTCAAACAAAATAAACGCGTCGCATATTCTTGTTAAGTCAGAACAGGAAGCAAATATTGCTTTGTATGATATAACTCACGGCAAGAATTTTGAAGATGTCGCACGAAATATTTCAATTTGCCCATCAGCTAAGAAAGGTGGAAATTTAGGCTGGTTTAGCAGAAATCAAATGGTAAAAGAGTTTGAGAACGCGGCCTTCTCGTTAAAATCCGGAGAAATTTCAAAGCCCATTAAAACGCAGTTTGGATGGCATATAATAAAAGTGAATGAAGTGAAATAAATGATTAACATCTTCAAAACATTCAAATTAAAATGGTGGCAGAGTGACTTATTTAAGATTTCCATGACCTCATTTGGAATATTATTGGCCCTCAAATGGCCAAACTTTTTTTCGCAATACAAAATTCTCTGGCTGTTTTTGTTTATGTTTCCGGCTGCTTACCTAACTTATGTGTGGTGGCGACAGTAAGCTATATATCGAATAATAAATTCAGTGTTTCTAATTCTTTCTGTGCAGGGGCATGATATTTACCAAGGCAGATTCGTGGGAAACGGCCCTTCAATTGCCACAGCAAACATTTACAACGTAGAAACATGGAAGCATGTAGTTACCATTAAGTATTAATAACTTACAAACATTACTTCGCATTTTATCATTTTCTGATAGAATGTATACTCTGATTTTTTTAATTCGGAAGAATAAAAAATCTTGTCCAATCCAAACCATGTCAAAAACCATCCTGCCGGCTCCGATAATACAAACAAAAATTTGGATACAAAGGAAGGGAGGCTGAGTGAGTCAAGATAAGAAGCTGCAAATATGAGAGTTACTCCAAGCAGTCCAGTGATTATTGCCTGATACCTTGTTTTAATTAAATCTTCCTGTATCTGAATTAAATGTTTAGTGAAATGGTCCTTTAATCTTTTTTTAATAGTTGCCTCGGTCTTTGAATCTCTCTGATTATTTGAAATTAAAAATCTTAATTCCAGCCTGTTCTCGTCCTTGTCCCGACTGGCTTTTTTTGCCTCTGCAAGAAAATCATCAGACAGAGAGCGTAAGGAATAGGGCCTCGGGTCGAAGTCGGAGAAAATATCATCATAATTGTCAAGCCACAGGCTTATTTCTGATGCCTCAAGAATTTTTTGAGTTTCTTCCTCAAGGACAGTTTTAGAAGGCTTTTTGTCATCCAAATCTCTTTTAGATTCAGATTCTTTCTTGTCCTCTTTTTTTGCAGAAATATCTCCAGTTTTTTCTTTTGGAGCAGTTTTATTGCTTTCTTTCTCTTTTTCAATCATAATAAAATGATATTCTTTGTATTTTTAAAGTTAACTATAACGAACTATTAATCACTTTTTTTCAAAATCTTTATAAACAAATTAAAAATATTTTCTTTATATGGAGCAAAAAGAAGACATTGGAATAACTGTAAAGAAATCAGCCGATTTTAATGAATGGTATAACCAAGTTGTGTTAAAAGCAGATTTGATAGATTACAGTTCTGTTTCTGGATGTATTGTCCTGAAACCGAATTCTTACGGAGTTTGGGAAAAAATTCAGAGGATTTTTGATGACAAAATAAAAAGTTCCGGGCATAAAAACTGTTATTTCCCCATGTTTATTCCGGAAAGCCTATTGAAAAAAGAAGCCAAGCATTTTCAAGGATTCACTCCTGAAGTTGCATGGGTCACTAAAGGTGGCAATTCTGAATTAAGCGAAAGATTAGCAATACGCCCGACATCTGAAACGGTAATGATGGAAAGCTATGCAAAATGGATAAGGTCGTGGAGAGATTTGCCGTTATTATTAAACCAGTGGAATTCTGTCGTTAGATGGGAATTCAGCCACGCAAAGCCGTTTATAAGAACTAGAGAATTTCTTTGGCAGGAAGGCCACACAGCTCATGCTTCAAAGGAAGATGCTGAAAAAGAAGTGATGCAGCAACTGTTTGAATATGTTGATTTGATTGAAAATTACATGGCTATTCCGGTACTTGCTGGAAAGAAAACTGAAAAGGAAAAATTTGCAGGAGCTGACTACACAGCAACAGTTGAGGCGCTAATGCCCGACGGAAAAGCTTTACAGATGGGGACATCACACATGCTCGGGCAGAATTTTTCAAAGCCGTTTGGTATAAAGTTCCTTGATAAAGATGAGCAGGAAAAATTTGTTTACACTACTTCATGGGGCTTAAGCACAAGAACAATAGGTGCAGTAATCATGGTCCACGGCGATGATAAAGGATTAATCTGGCCTCCAAGATTAGCGCCTGTTCAGATTATAGTTGTTCCGATTGTTTTCAAAGGAAATGCAGAAATTATTTTGAATAAATCAAAAGAAGTTGTTAAAAGAATAAGAATGAAGGGGCATAGCGTAGAGCTTGATGACAGGGACAGTTATACTCCGGGATGGAAATTTAATGAATGGGAATTAAAAGGCGTTCCTCTGAGAATTGAAATAGGCCCTAAGGATATCGAAGCTGACCAAGTTATATTGGTTAGGCGGGATACTAATGAAAAAATAATTTGTAAAATGCACGATGTTGAAAAAAAAGTTGAGGAAACTCTTGCGCATATACAAGATAATCTTCTGAAAAAAGCTCGCGAGTTTTTGAAAAGTAATATCGTCGAGGTGAACGGAATCAATTCGCTTGCTGACGCAATTAAAAATAAAAAAATGACAAAAGTGCAATTTTGCGGCAGCACAAAGTGCGAAGACTTAATTAAAGAAAAAGCTGATGGAGCAACGTGCAGATGCATTCCATTCGAGCAGAAAACTGCCAACGGCCGCTGTGTTCAATGCGGAGAGCCAGCTAAATTCTGGGCATTGTTTGGGAAGAATTATTGAGTGTACTATATTCGATTAGCGGCCCAACAACTCTAAGGGCATTTGTAGTTGCGGTCAACGAACTATCTTGTATGTACTTCGGCATCAAAGGATAAGCTTGGATAATATCATTCAAAGCTGACATCATTTTTAATCTTTCAAATGTTTTTGGAGTAGCTTTTGTTCGCCTATCCCAATTTTCAGTTACAATTTCGGCTTCCAGTCTTTTTATTTGCGCAATCATCTGTTCCGGATCACTATAAGGAAAAATATCCATAATTGGGTGTCTGAGTTGATGTCCATCGTGATTTCCATTGCCCCTGTATAGGGAATGTGTGTATACTCCAGTATAGGGCGTTTCTGATTTTAGTCCAATTTTCCATTCTGAATCCTTCAAAAACACTCTTCGCTCTCGCACGCCAAGTAATCTAGCTAATTCAACGAGTTCAAAATCTCGAGGGACAACATAAGCTAACCCCAATTGAGATGCCATATTCATTGCTGCAGCCAAACCAAAAAAAGCTTCTTGAATTCTGTTTGGATAAACCTGATTCTGCGAATCCTCATCCATCCCCCTCCAATGATCCAGTCGCCTAAAATAAGGGCAACCGCCTTCCACATTGTCCATAAACAAGAAAGGTTGCGATTTTCTGTCAATACAAACAAAAGATCTTTGCAGGAAAGAGTACGCAGGGGTTCTAAGGGTTGTAGAACCAGTATTTTGATATGCTACCTTCGGATTTTTTAAGTCGTCACCAGCTATATATACCGTTCCACCCATTTGGGCATCATGCAATATTTTCGTGTTGCCCATTCTTGTCCTTCTAACATGTTTCTCAAGAGGCCCGCACATAACCGAAAGAACTATGCTTATAAATTCGTCTCTTGAGTACTGATAGGGGTTAAGGAATCGAATTCGGAAATTGCCATCCACATTCAAATTTTGCATTAGTTTCCTTGAATCATCACTGACAATCAAAGCACTTTGCTTCATTCCAAGTTCATCTAACTTAGCTAATTCTTCCCCAGCAAGCTGTTTGTCAAGTGACTTTTGCCATAAGTAATAAGTTTCAATCAAAGGCCAAACCATTAATTGTGAAGCATATATTTGTATTTTACTCGGATCAATTTCAGTTGGAGCCATTCTTATTCTTTCTGCCATGACTCTAACTTCATCTTCAAATGCAAGAATATCCTTCTTTTTATAAAAATCTAGGATTTCTTCTAGCGGTGGAACTGCAGTTTGGCTCATTCTTCTCATTAACATCTTAAACCCTCTTTATAAATCTTTCGTTTAGTTACTACTTTCTAGTGTTGAAATAAGTAATAAAAACTCCGCTCACATCAATCTTTGCGACTTTATTTGGAATGGTGTTCGTAGAAATTATTTTTATTTTATTTTTCTCGAGCTTTTTAAGGGCATCTTCCACAAATATCCCGTGAACGCAGATGCAGTAAATATTCTTCGCGCCTAATTTTCTTAATAAGTTGGAAGCTTCTATTATCGTGTGGCCAGTGCTTACTATATCATCGACAATAACTGCATTTTTGCCCCTTAAATCCACTTTTTTATTTAACTTGACTTTAACATGATAAGAAGAAAACCTTTTCTTTGTTAAAATCCTTGACTCAGCGCCTATCTTTTCTGCCACATCTCTTGCCCACTTGTAGCTTTCGGAATCAGGGCCGATTAAAATTGGATTTTTTATGTTTTTCCGGATGTAATCAGCAATTAAATCATTTGCTGTTAATTTTATTGACTTAATCTTAAAAATCTCATTTAACGATTCTTTTCTGTGCAGATGTGGGTCTATTACGTAAACTTCATCAAAATACTTATCAATTAATCCGGCTACTATCCCTTGGCTTATACTTTCTCCTGGATGAAATCTCTTGTCCTGCCTAAGATAGGGAAAATAAGGTGCAAGTAAAATGATTTTTTTCGCGCCAAGGTCTTTTGCAGTTGCTGATGCAAGGATTACTTCAATCAGGCAATCGCTAATATTAGTATAGAATGATTGGACTAAAACAACCTCTTCATTTTTTAGATTGGAATTAAACTTTACCAATAATTCGTCGTCGGGGAACTTACTGACAATTAATGCAAAATGCTTTTTATTTAGTTTCTTGGCGATTGAAATCCCTAAATGAATCCCGTGCGAGCAGCTTATTATTTGCATTTTATCCTTTTGAATGTAGCGTTACTTCTTATTATTTAACCTATTTTAAAATTTATTTATAAACTTTTTCAAAACATCATTTAATTCTACCACAATAGCCAATGCTCCGGTTTCTCCATTTCTTAGCTCGCCTGAAAATGCTATTATCAAGACATCACCATTTTTAAATTCAAAATAATTGTTTAATTCACTAAAATCGCCTTTAAATTCTGATTCAGAGGCATAAAGCCTGTTTTCAAACTTAAGAATCAGGGCACCTTCCGCTCGATTTCTGACTGCAATATCCCTTAACCTGTAAACCTCTTTCAATTCATGGGATTTTTTCAATAAAACTGCAATTTTTTTGTATTCCGGATAAATAACCCTGGATTCAATAATTTTTGGCGATTCAATATTGTTCAAAATAAGGTTTAACTCTTGGATTCCTTCTTTGCTGAGAAAGTGGCCTTTTTTCGTTGAATCTAGCAGATTCTTTGATTTCAAAATATCAAGAATTGTTCTTATAGTCCCTTCGCCAAGCCCCAATTCCTTCGATAATTCCAGTCTTCCGACATTCCCGCTTAGCCGTAAAAAGCACCTTAGAATATCATATTTAGTGTAATTTGGTATGTTGCCAACCATAGTTATTTTAACTCCAGAGTATATTTATATTTTTCTAAACCATACGGCATCAAATTCATCAATGTCCGGAGGTTTATGCCTAACGTGTATATATTTGTTTTTAAATATTATTTGATTTTAGATATATTCATTTTGTTACTATTATAAAATAGCAAAAGCTTTAAATACTAGTGATATTTTCATTTACCTAAGGTGGTTAAAATAAAGATAAAAATCCTGTTTGTAAGTGTGTTATTTATGATAGTTTTGATGAGTTCTGTCTATGCTTCAGGTCTTCATTTGCAATTTGATGACGTTGATGCCAAAGTAGGAAGCAGGACGTCCAATAATTTACATAATGGGGACACTAT
Organism: Candidatus Nanoarchaeia archaeon; assembly: GCA_035288865.1. Taxonomy (GTDB): domain Archaea; phylum Nanobdellota; class Nanobdellia; order Woesearchaeales; family GW2011-AR4. The sequence goes on along the minus strand of DATDZA010000008.1, from coordinate 61,849 downwards.
AAGAGAAGACGCAAAGCCGGGTGACAATGTTGAATTTAGAATTTCCATGAAAAATAATTATACTTCCTCTGAAAATTTAAGAATCGAAGATATAACAGTAAAAACAACCATTTCTGGCATTGACGACGGCGATGATCTTGAAGAGGAATCAAATACTTTTGATCTGGGTACGGGCAGCACACGAAGGATTACATTAAAATTCAAGGTTCCAGTTGAGGTTGACGAAAGCACTTATGATGTTTTGATTGAAGCAGATGGCAATGACAGAAACGGCACATCGCAGGACGATCAGATGACCCTTCACCTCGAGGTAAATAAACAGTCTCACGATATTAAGATAACTAAACTCGATGTAGTTCCCTCTGAAGTAGTATGCAGCAGAAAAAACATTAAATTAAACCTTGGCATATTGAACATAGGAACAGAAGATGAGGAAACTGTAAACATTGAATTGGCAAATTCTGACCTTGGTATTGATATTAAAGACCAGGTAACTGATCTGCTTGCAGAAGCAAACTCTGTAGAAAGCAAGTTTCTAAAGACTTATACATTCTCAGTTCCAAATAGCATTGAAGCTGGAACTTATCCAATAGATTTGTCAGTTTTATATAATGACGACAGAAAGAAGACGGACGGCACGGTTCAGCTTACAGTAAGCGATTGCCCAACAGCGACAACTGAAACTACAGGCACTCAGAATAATCAAAATACTCAAACAACTACTCAGACAACTCAAACTACAACAACACCTACCACAACTACAACCACCCAGACAACTGGAAATGTAGCTCTGGGACCGTTGCCTCCTGACACAACTGTAACGCAGGAAAGTTTTTTCAAGGGCAATGCATTTGTTATAGGAATAATCATAGCGGAAATAATTGCAGTAATTGTTGGAATTATACTGATTGTTGCATTATTCGTGAGAAGGGATTAAGAATGGGAATTCCATTAGATTTAAGAGTTGAGGAGTTACCCTATAAAAATGGACTTATGGTTCAAGTTCCAATTTTACCTTCACAAGATCCAACATTACCCTCACGAGACTCAGGATATCGCCAAGAGGCATATAGTTTGAGCAGGGAACCCCAAGTTATGCATGTTATTGGGTATATTTCCGGGTGCAGATGTTAAAATCGAAGATGTTGTGACGGGTTTTGTTGGGGGTTGGGAAGTATTTGATCATATGTTGTGTTTTAAAGATGGGGGAAATTGGTCATACCAAAACCCAGGCGGTACTGTAATTGGAACAACTGTGGGCAGAGAAACTCCATTATACTATGCACTTGAAGCTTTGTTAAGTGCATCAGCTCCGAAAAATTCAGCCCAAAGAGAAGAAATGAAAAAATAGTGAATTATAAAAACCGAAATAAATGAAAGTCAAATGCATCAAGAAAAACAATTTTTACTGGATTTAAAGAAACACTTCAAGCTTAATATTTATGAAGTCAAGATATGGACTTCTCTTCTTACTAGGGGGATTGCCTCTGCGGGAGAATTAGCTGACATCTCAGGAGTTCCAAGGAGCAGATGCTATGATGTTTTAGAATCTTTGGAGAAAAAAGGTTTTATCATTATGAAAATAGGCAAGCCGATAAAATATCTTGTCGTGGAGCCGGAAGTAATCCTTGAAAGAGTCAAGAGGAATATCAGGGAAGACGCGGATGAGCTATCTTCTCAGATGGAAAGCATAAAGGAAACTGATGAATTCAAAGAGCTGGAATTGCTTCATAAAACCGGTGTCCAGCACGTGGATATTTCTTCAATTTCAAAATCAATAGTGGGAAGAACTGCAGTAAACAGGTTTGTCAAGGATTTGATTCCAAAGGCAAAATCAAGCATTGTAATTGTAGCAACACACCATCATCTTGACAGATATGCCAAGCTTTTGAAAAATTTCATGCCTAATTTCGCTAAAAAAGGAATTAAAGCCAAGCTTTATGCCCCTTACAACAAGACAATAATAAAAAAATTGATGAATGTTGAACCCGCTGATTATAATCCACATACGAGCTTCATTACAATCGACGGCAAGGAAATGTTGTTTATGATTTCTAACGATTCAGTTGCGCCCGATTATGAAGTTGCAGTCTGGATAGATTCTCCATTCTTCGTAAATGCTGTGAATATTTTGTTTGAAGGAAGCTTGAAATAAACCATTTAGACTTGCTGTTTTTGCTTTTTATTTATAACCGGTGAGGGAAAATTACTAATTCATTAAGCCAAAGCAGATCATTTAAGACAAGTACAGGTTTGAATATTGGCATTGTTACTGCTGAGCTTTCTCCAGCCAAATTTCAATTAGAAGATACAGTTAATTTATCAGTTCTATATGAACCCCTAAATGCTGACGAATATCATCCTATTTCTTATGAAATACAATCTCCAGGTTTCAACTTGAATCAAAAATATATCCTCCCATTCGACCAAGGTGGCAATTTAGCAAAGAAAACGGTCACTTTAAAACCTGTAGAGCCTCACGAAAAAATAAGTATATTAGTTTACTCAGGTAGACTATTGGGTAAAATAGATTTTGAGCTTGGAAGGGAATCTAATGGCACTTATATGGCACGACAAATCTAATCCCACCGAAATATTTAAATTCTTAAGGAGATTTTGAACCAACATGCCATCAATACTTGCAGTCAGCGATGAACCATTTGAGCTAGCAGAATATAGGGCAGCGCTTGGGTTCCAATATCCTCTGACAATAGCGACAAATCCAGCAGAAGCCTTGAAAATTTTGCATGGGGAAATGGGAATAGACCTTCTTGTATGTGATTACAATCTTGGTCAAAATCAAATTAATGGAATTGAATTGGTCAGGCAGGCAAATGAAATAAGAGGAGGCATAGTGGCTATAGTGACTACCTCACACGCCGCTGCCAGCTTGCAATTGCAACTGGACCAAGTGGCCAAAGATGGGACTCAAGTTATTCTTTATGACAAAAACAGAGGCTCGCAGAATTTGGATGAATTTATAAAAAAATTATTTCAACAGCAACAAGTTGATGACCGCAACCTTTAAATATTACTTCAATATAACTCCATAATAAGAAATTCTTCATAGGTTTTCATGATGGAAAATAACGAACTGAAAACAGGTACAACAACTATAGGCTTAGTGTGCAAGGACGGCATTGTATTGGCTGCTGATAAAAGAGCCACTTCCGGGTACTTGGTAGCATGGAAGAAGTTTGATAAGATAATGCCAATAACCGCCAATATGGCCGTCACGGTGGCAGGGACAGTTTCTGACGTTCAATTACTAGTAAAATACCTAAAGGCCGAGCTTAAATTAAAGGATTTAAGAACTGGAAGGGAAACAAACGTGAGAGAGGCTGCGAGCCTGCTGTGCAGTTTTGTATATAATAACATAAGAAAATACAGCTTAATTCCGGGAATCTCGCATTTCATTTTAGGCGGAGTTGATTCAAAAGGGCTTCACTTGTACGATTTAAGCCCCGACGGCTCAATTGTCGAGATTGATGATTACATTTCTTCAGGTTCCGGCTCTGTCATGGCATTTGGAGTTTTAGAAACGCTCTACAAAAAGGGATTAAGCATCGATGAGGGAGTTAAATTGGCTGCAAAGGGAATAAATGCAGCAGTCCAGAGAGACATTGCTTCAGGAAATGGGATTGATATTTACACGATAACAAAAGACGGCGTCAAAAAAGTTTTTACAAAAGAACTTGATTACAGAATTGAAGTATAACTTTTCTACAAGCTTCCAAAATTTAAATAAAAGAAATGTCTTAAAAAATAATAAAATTAATTAGTTAAAAAGAGATTAGTCTTTGAGTTTTATGTTTTTAGGAATTTGATGTTTATATACAAGTTTAAATCAAAAATTAAATCCTCAGGGAAGGAATTTTATAATTGCACTGAATTTGTAAATCTAAGCATTCCTTTTATAAAAATCTAGTAAACTACTTCAAAAAACTATCCAAAGCTTAAAATTAAGATAAAACAATTCAAATAATGAAAATAACAATAAAAACCCAGGAGTTGAGACTGATTAGAAATTTTTCTACTTAAAATAAAATGGCAGACATTACAAAGGAAATTCTGAGGAACTTGCCGGAAAATACTATAAGCGACATTAATTTTGAAGGCGCAAATATAGTCCTGTACACAAAAAACAAGGATTTTTTCCTTAATAACAACGGAATAATTAAGAGGATTGTCGATGACATAAAGAAAAGGGTTGAGCTAAGGCCGGACCCGAGCATTACAATGGATATGGAAGAGGCCGAAAAAGTCATCAGGTCATTGGTTCCGGAGGAAGCCGGAGTTGACCAGGTAATATTTGATCCGCAGAGAAGCAGGGTTATAATCGAAGCTGACAAGCCAGGGCTTGCAATCGGCAAGCAGGGCTCTTTGCTGAGGGATATCAGAATGCAGACTTTTTGGGTTCCGCTAATAAGAAGAAAGCCGGCTATACGCTCAAAGTTAATTGAAAATGTTAGAGCAGTTCTTTACCAGCACAGTGATTACAGGAGAAAATTTTTGGACAAAGTTGGCCACAGGATTTACGACGGTTGGAAACGGGAAAAGAAAAATGAGTGGATAAGGCTGTCTTATCTTGGAAGCGGACGGCAAGTTGGAAGAAGCTGCATTTTATTACAGACTCCAGAATCAAGAGTTTTGCTGGACTGCGGAATTAACGTAGCCGACGATGCAAAGCCATACCCTTACCTTGAAGCTCCTGAATTTGATATTAATGAATTGGACGCGGTTATTTTAAGCCACGCCCACATTGATCATTGCGGTTTTATCCCGTATCTTTTTAAATTTGGATATAGGGGGCCCGTTTACTGCACAGAGCCGACAAGAGATGTTTCTGCCCTTTTAATGCTTGATTTCATAAAAATCCAGCGAGCAGATGGCAAAGAGCCAATTTACTCTGCCGAGGAAATCAAGGAGATGGTCAAGCATACAATTACGCTTGAATACAACGAAGTCAGCGATGTAACTCCTGATGTCCGAATCACAATGTACAATGCAGGACATATTTTAGGAAGTGCTATGGTTCATCTTCACGTTGGAAATGGCCTGCACAACATCCTGTATAGTGGTGATCAGAAATATGGAAAAACGTTGTTGCTGGAGCCGGCAGTGACTCAATTTCCAAGGCTTGAAACTTTAATGCTTGAAGCGACTTATGGTGGAAAAGATAATATAATGCCTCACAGGCAGGAAACTGACGAAGAATTGATGAAAGTCATAAAAGAAACAACTGAAAGAGGTGGAAAGGTTTTGATTCCAACTTTGGGCGTTGGAAGGGCGCAAGAAGTAATGCTGGCAATTGAAGCAATGGTGCGCGAAGGAAGAATGCAGCATATCCCAGTTTATATTGACGGAATGGTGTGGGACGTTACAGCAATTCACACAGCTTACCCTGAATATTTGAATAACACAGTTAGAAAATTAATTTTTCACAAAGATCAGAATCCATTCCTGCATGAGGTTTTCAAGAGGGTCGGCTCGCAGCAGGAGAGAATGGATGTGATTGAGAACACCGGGCCGTGTGTTATACTTGCAACTTCCGGAATGCTGACAGGCGGGCCCTCTGTCCAGTACTTGAAGCACTTATGCGATAACCCAAAAAACGCGATAGGATTTGTAAATTATCAGGGCGAAGGCTCATTGGGAAGACGAATGCAGCAGGGCGAAAGAGAATTCACATTTGCAGATGGGGGGAAGCAGGAAATGCTTCAGATAAAAATGTCGGTTCACACAGTCGATGGCTTTTCAGGGCACTCATCAAGAAACCAGCTGATGAATTTTGTCGCAAAATGCGAGCCTCGGCCTAAAAAAATAATTGTAAATCACGGCGAAAGCTCCAGATGCTTGGATTTGGCAAGCGCTATGCACAAAAATTTCAGGATAGAAACAGTCGCTCCGAGGAATCTGGAAGCTGTGCGAGTGAAGTAAAAAAGTTTAAATAAGATTCTTTAATTCTAACCTTATGGTTAACATCATAATTCCAGGTATTCTCCCAAGTGTCCGACAAGTAACTATTGACGAGCTGCTTTTGGATTTTGAGGATCCTTTCAAATTATTGAGGGCGAGATTAAAGTTATTCTTTGAGAATCACATGCTTGATTCCACGATAAGAAATTTTCAGAACTGCGTTGGTTCTAATCAAAAACAAAAAGATTTAGCTGAGTTCGTTGCGCTTATCATTTATTATTCTATTAGACGGGAAGGGATAATCATAGATCATAATTACACCATGCCCACAGTGGAATGGGACACGTTTAGAGAGCAAGTATTATCTAAATTCAGAAAAAATTTTGACGAAAGCCGGAACAATGTTTTTGCAGACATGAAGAGAGAAAATGGTGATTTGTATGAGTATGTATGGTTGAAAGCCAGTTATGATAATGCTATGTACGGAACCGGTTTAGTCAAAAACTTATCAGCAATAATGTACGACTTAATTCAGCAACAAGAACGACAAAGGGCACTAGCAATTCTCGATAAAGCTTATGAGGCAGTTGCTCCACTTAATTATGTCGAATTATCATTGCCAATCGCAATACGGGGGGGCCAGCAAACCAAGTAAGATTGCACAATTTCCAAAATTTTAAATAAGCTGCACACGAGTGTTGATTATGGACCCACAAACCAAACATGATTTCATAAAGGCAGGAAAAATTTCCGCAGAAGCTATTGAATACGGCAAAACTTTGATTACGAAAGGAAACTCCCTGCTTGAAACTACAGAATTAATCGAAAAGAAAATTTTTGAGCTGGGAGGAAAGCCTGCTTTTCCTGTTCAGATTTCCTGCGATGACATAGCAGCCCACTTCTGTGCAATGGAAGATGATTTAACTATTTTTGAAAATCAAGTGGTCTGCTTGGATTTAGGAGTTCACGTTAATGGAGCAATTGGTGACACCGCTTATACAATTGATTTGTCAGGAAAATATTCTGATTTAGTTCAGGCCGCGCAGAAAGCATTGGAAGAAGCTTTGAAAATTGTCAATGTCGGAACTGAATTGAGAGAAATTGGAAAAACCATTCAGGACGCAATTAAAAGTTATGGATTTAATCCTGTTAGAAATTTATCAGGGCATGGTTTGGGATTGTACGACATCCACACAAGCCCGACATTGCCGAATTTTGATAATGGTGACAAAACGAAATTAAAGGAAAATATGACTTTTGCCATCGAGCCATTTTCAACAACAGGCGCCGGCATAGTGGGAGAAAAAGGGCATCCAACTGTTTTCATGATGCAGCATAAAAGAAATGTGAGAAGTCCGATAACAAGACAAGTTCTAAAAGAAATTGAAAGCTATGAAAACTTGCCGTTTGCGGAAAGATGGCTGACAAGAAAATTTGGGGCAAAAGCAAATTTTGCGCTGAGGGAATTAAGCCAACTTGGAATGATTCATCAGTTTCCACCTTTAGTTGAGACAAGCAAAGGATTAGTTGCACAAGCAGAGCATTCTATTTTAATTGATGAGAATGGGGAAGTGATTGTGTTGACTAAATTATAGTTTTTTCCCTGTATTGAATTTGACTGGGTCAATGCCTAATTTTTTCATTATGTCAAAAATACTTAACATCTCTTCCTCTCCGCTCACCATATCCCTTAATTTTAATTTTCTTTCCTGCAATTCTTTTTTTCCAACGAAAAGGACAAAAGGAATTCCGAGTGAATTTGCATATTCAAGATTTTTTGAAGGGCCCTTTTCATTCAAATCGATATCGGCTTTAATTCCTGCATCCCTTAATTGCTGTGCAATTTTAATTCCCTCGTTAATTGTTTTTATTGGAATGACATAAACTTTAGTGTTTGTTTTTTGTTTTTTTTCCGATTTCTCAATCATCGCATCATAAATTCTGTCAACTCCAAAGCTTACGCCAACTGCTGGATATTCTCCTTTTTCCAATAAACTGCCAATCATTTTATCATATCTGCCACCTGCACAAACTGAGCTTTTGACATTGCTTTGCTTCAAGAATGTTTCAATTACTGTTCCAGTATAATATGAAAGTCCCCTGGCCAATGAAACATCAAAATCAGCTTCGAGATTAATATTTTTTAAATAATATAATAATTGCTCAATTTCATTCAATCCGTCAGGATTTTTTAATAATTTTTTTAATTGAGAAATTTTTTCATCATTGCTTCCTTTAATATTTAAGAAATCCATTATTTTATCTATCTTTGAATTATCTAATCTTTGTTCTTTTAATTCATTCTTTACAACATTTTGGCCAAATTTTTCTAGTTTGTCTATCGATAAAATTACGGAATCTTGCTTGTCTTTTTCAATTCCGCAAAAATCTAAAATATCATTTAGCAATTTTCTGTTATTGATTTTTATGATAATTTCAAAATCCAATTTTTTGAAAGCTGTAAAAATCAGAGATACAATCTCAGCATCTGCCGCCATTGAAGAGCTTCCAATGACATCAACATCACACTGCGTAAACTGCCTGTAACGGGCGGAAGCTATTGGCCCGTCCCTAAAAACTTCTCCAATTTGGTACCTTTTAAAAGGCATTTTCGTGTTAGGGTTCATCGCAATGTATCTACACATTGGAACTGTCAAGTCATACCTTAATCCCAAATCTCTTCCGCCCTGGTCTTTTAGCTTAAAAGTTTCTTTCAGGATCTCTGCTCCTCCAGTATATTTTGATGACAAAACATCAAATCTCTCAAATATAGGAGTTTCTAGAGGAGCAAACCCATACAATTCAAACACTTCTTTTAGAGTGTCAACTACTTTGTCTCTTATTATTTTCTCTTCGGGAGCAAAATCCCGAGTTCCTTTTGGAAGTTGAAGGTCCATATTGGTTTCTATTTTTATTTTGGTTTAAATAGTTTTGCTTAATCTTATTTTAATTGATTTATTGTGTGCATCTAAACCTTCTGTCTGGCTTAATTTCAATGCAATGAACGACAGTCTTTTAGCGCCTTCTCGGCTTATTTTTTGATAAGGTTGCAATTTAATAAAATCCATTACACTTAGTCCGCTTGTGAATCTGGCTCCGCCATTTGTCGGCAAAACGTGGTTTGTTCCGCTGCAATAATCTCCAAATACCTCTGCTGAATATTTTCCAATGAATAACGAGCCATAATTTTTTAATTTTCCCAGCATTCTCTTCGGATTTCTTATTTGCAGTTCCAAGTGCTCTGGAGCAATTTCATTTGCAATTTTAACCACATCTCCAATTTTCCTAATTAATTCAATTTTCAAATTTTTAATTGATTTTTTGATTATTGGTTTTGTAACTAATTCTTTCATTTGCATTTTTATTTCATTTTTCACGTTTCTAATTAATTTTTTTGAATTAGTTATTAAAAAGGCTCTTGAATTAATATCGTGTTCAAGCTGTGCCAATAAATCAGCAGCTATACAGCCGCCATTCGCTGAACCGTCCGCTACTATCATAATTTCGCTTGGGCCTGCAAGAAAATCTATTCCGCATTGCCCAAATACCTCTTTTTTTGCAGCCGTAACATAAATATTTCCAGGACCGACAATTTTGTCAACTTTTGGAATTGTTTTTGTTCCATAAGCCATTGCAGCAATTGCCTGTATACCTCCAATTCTGAATATTTTATCTGCACCTGCAATATCTGCAGCAACTATTGTTTCTTGTTTGACCTTTGGAGAGCAGGCAATTACATTTTTAACACCAGCAATTTTTGCTGGAATTATGCACATTAATGCAGTTGAAGGCAAAGGATAATTTCCGCCAGGAATATAAACTCCAATTTTTTCTATTGGAACTACTCTTTGCCCGAGAGTTACTCCATCTTTGTTTATTTTAAAATTCTTGAATTGTTTTTTCTGTTCTTTGGCAAAAAATTCAATATTGGACTTGGCAGCCTTTAGCGCTTCAATCGTGCCTTTATTTATTGCACGATATGCCTCCCTTACTTCATCTTTAGTAACCTCAATTTTTTTAATTTCTATTTTATCAAATTTTTTAGTATAATATTTAACTGCAGTATCTCCATTAATTCTTACATCCTCGATAATTTTCTTTACTATCTTCATTTCCTTCGTCTCCATAATTCGTTTTTTAAGTCGCTAATGTCCAGGTTGTTTTTTGCCATTAATACAAATGCAAAATACAGTAAATCGGCAGCCTCCCAAATTAAATTTGATTTGTTCTTGTAGTCGATTAATTCTTCAGATTCTTCTCTTATTTTAGCCTTGATTTTTCCTTCGTCTTTAGTAATTTTTGAAGTGTAGGAATTATTTCTTGGATTGTTTACCTTATCTTTTATTACATCGAAAAGCAAATCAAGGTCAAAACCTTGAGCTCCAAAGCACGAATAGGTTCCTTCATGGCATGCAAAATTTTTCTGTTTGACTGTGAACAGCAAAGCGTCCCGGTCGCAATCATATTTAATCCTTAAAATTTCTTGAAAATTTCCGGAAGTTTCTCCTTTTGTCCAAATCTTTTTTCTTGAGCGGCTGTAATATGTTGCCTTCCCTGTTTCCAGCGTTTTGTTCAATGATTCTTTATTTGAAAATGAGAGCATTAAAACCTGTTTCTTATCATCCTGGACAATAGTTGGTGTTAAACCATTATTCTTTTTAAAATCTATAAGGGAAACAAAAGCTTCGCTTAATATTATTTTTCCCTTATACAACGACATTCCCAATTGCGAATTTATCCCCAGGTTTTCCATCCATTTAATTTCACTTAAATAAGTAATTCCTCCCGCAACAGTTAATTTATTTTTTGTTGACTCCCTTAATCTTTTGATTTTGCTAAAGTCTATTCCTTTCATCAAGCCTTCTTTGTTTACATCTGTAAATAGGAATTCAAAACAGAATGGCTCTAACTCTTTAATTAGCTTTTTAGGCGTCTTGTTAGTTTTACTTCTCCAGCCATTATTAACAACATAGCCATCTTTTGCATCTATCGCTACTATAACCCTATCTTTTGGTAGCAGCTTTAGGAATTTAGGAGTTGCTTTTGTGCCTATTATTATTTTTTTAGCGCCTGCCCGCAATATTTCATTTGCTTTTTCGATTGTCCTTATGCCTCCCCCAACCCTGCAATCAGCAATTTTGCAAATTTCCTTGATTAATTCTAAATTATTCCCTTTCCCAAAAGCTGCGTCTAGATCAATAACTGCTATTTCGCCATATCTTCTAAAGTTTAGAGCTAAATCAAGCACATTGCTTATTTCAATGACTTTTTCTTTTCCCTGCTTAAGCTGAACTGCTTTCCCGTCCATTAAATCTATGCTCGGTATTATCATATTCTTACCTCAATTCCATTTTTTGAAAGATATTTTTTTACTTCTTTGATTGAAAATTTTTTATAATGAAATATTGAAGCTGCAAGTGCAGCGTCTGCCTTGCCTTTTTTGAAAACTTCTAAAATGCCTGTAAGGCTGTTTGCACCGCCCGATGCGATTACTGGAATGTTAACGCTTTCTGAAACTTTTTTGGTAAGCTCCAAGTCATAGCCTTCTTTTGTCCCATCCTTGTCTATGGAGGTCAATAATATTTCGCCTGCACCCATCATTTCTGCTTTTTTTGCCCATTTGACCGCATCAAGACCGGTTGATTTTCTTCCGCCCTGAATATAAACTTCCCAATTTTTTCCCTTCTTTTTTGCATCAATTGCAACCACGATGCACTGGCTGCCAAATTGTCGTGATGCTTTTTTTATTAATCCGGGATTTTTAATTGCGGCCGTATTTATTGATACCTTGTCTGCACCTGCATTCAAGATTGCACGAATATCTTTTATTGCTGATATCCCTCCCCCCACTGTAAAAGGTATGAAAATTCTTTTTCCGATCTCTTCCACAATTTTTATGCTCGTTTTCGTATTCTCGTATGAGGCAGTTATGTCAAGGAAAACTAATTCGTCTGCTCGTTGATTGCAGTATTTTTCGGCCAACTCTACTGGATTTCCTGCATACTTTAAATTCCCAAACTTTGTTCCTTTCACAACGATTCCATTTTTTACATCAAGGCATGGAATAATTCTTTTGGTTAACACTTTAGCCATCTCCTTAGTATATTGATTCCAAATATTCCACTCTTTTCTGGGTGAAATTGCATGGCTAAAATATTTTTGTATACAACAGCGCTTGCAAAATTCACGTAGTAATTTGTCATAGCTGCAATTACTGATTTATCTTCCGGAACAGCGTAATACGAGTTTACAAAGTAAACATAACCTTGCCTAAAAATATTATTTTTTGAAGGAGTTATTGTATTCCATCCTATCTGTGGGATTTTTCCTTTGTTGAATTGTATTACTTTGCCTTTTAAGACACCAAGCCCTTTAATTCCCGGACTTTCCTCGCTTTCCTCAAACAAAGCCTGCAAACCCAAACAAATTCCTAAAAACGGCTTTCCTGATTTGATGAAATATTTTATTGGCTTCACCATTTTTTTTCTTTGAAGGCTTTTCATTAAGTATCCAAATGAGCCGTCTCCTGGGAGTATTAATCTGTCTGCATTTTGGATATCTCCAGGATTATCAGTTATTTTGCTGCCTACACCGATCTTGTCCAATACGTTTTTCACGCTTTTCAAATTTCCTGCTCCATAGTCTAAGATAACAATCATCTAAATCAGTCCTTTTGTTGACAGCAATTCATTCATTGCCCGCTTATCTTTTGAGCATGCCGTTTTAATTGATTTTGCAAATGCCTTAAAGATTGCTTCAATTTTATGGTGGTCGCTTCTTCCAGTTGTTTTCATTGCAATATTTGCTCCGAGGCCGATTGAAAATCCATAAAAAAAATCTTCAACTAAGTCTGTATCAAATTCGCCGCAAAACCTCCTTTTGAATCTTGCATTAAATTGAAGATAAGGCCTGTTTGAAATGTCCACCGCAACAATTGCTAAAGCATCATCCATAGGGAAAATAAAATACCCCGACCTGCTGATTCCTTTTTTCTCTCCCAGAGCGTCCTTGAAGGCTTTGCCTAACACAATTCCAACATCTTCTATAGTGTGGTGCTGGTCAACGTCCAAATCCCCTTTTGCATTCAGCTCGATATCAAACAATCCATGTTTTGCAAATGCTTCAAGCATGTGCGTAAAAAATCCAATTGAAGTTTTAATATTGTATTTACCTTTGCCGTCAATATTTAATTTTAAATCAATTTGTGTTTCATTGGTTTTTCTTGAAATTTTAGCAGTTCTCATTTTATTGCTCCCAATATTTGGTTGATATTTTGAATTATTGACTTAGCCCCATTTTTTACCAGAATATTTTCTAAAAAATTGGACTTATCTTGGGGCGGCAGAACTCCAACAGGGATTATATTTGCTGCGACAGAAGCCTTCATGTCATCAGCGGTATCACCAAAATAATAAGCTTCTAAATTAGAGAACTGATTTAATATTTTCAATAAGCCTTCTGGATTTGGCTTTTGCATTGAAATATCTTCCATTGCAATAACAACCTTAAAATAATTCTTAACTCTATTTTTACTCAAAACCTTAGTTGCTTCTTTTCTTGGCCTCCCAGTTAGTATCGCTAAATAATATGTTTTTGATAGTTTTTCTAATAGTTTTTTATCCAAAAGCCACGTTTCATTGTTAATTAAATTTTTATAATAATTCTGAAATTTCTTGATTATACTATTTTTGTTTATTTTTACTCCTTGGTATTCGATTATTGCCTCAGTCAAATCCCAATCATTGTTTAATCCGCCTTTGTTCTTATATTCCTGAATTTTCTCAAAAGTTATTTTTGATTTAGTAAAATACTCAGCTGTTTTCCTGATGGCAAACCTATATGAACAGGAAACATCAACGAGAACGCCATCTATATCAAAAATCAGCAAAGGATTTATTCCTTTTATGACCTGACGAAGGGCTATGATTAACTGCCTCGTTTGCTTTACGGTTCCGAGGGTGATTCTAACGCAGCCTTGCAAAAGCTGGTCGCTGCTTCTGTTTCTTACCAGAATCCCCAATTCTTTTAGTTTATCGCAAAAAATTGCAGCTTGAGATCCAATTTTTAATAAAACAAAATTGGTGTAAGTTTTATAAAATTGAATTCCAAGATTGAATAATTCTCTGCAAAGGAGTTTCTTGCTTTTGTTTATTTCTTTAACATAATTTTTTATGTAAGTTGAATCTTTAAGTGCTTCAGAAGCACAAATGGCCGCCACTGTGTTAACGCTGTATGGGGAAAGAACTTTCCCTATAACTTTAATATTATTTTTGTTTGAAATAATATATCCTAGTCTTAGACCCGCAAGCCCAAATGCCTTCGAAAACGTTTGTATGACAAATAAATTATCGTATTTCTTAATTAGTGGAATTGAAGTTTTTCTAGAAAACTGATAATAAGCCTCATCTATTAAAACGAGCGATTTGCATTTTTTTGCTTTTTGAATTATTCTTATTATTTCTTTTTGATTTATTGACGTTCCAGTTGGATTATTGGGATTTACTAAAATTACTATTTTTGTTTTGGCACTTATGACGTCAAGAATATTTTTTGCTGGGAAACTTAAATCATTATTGTAATTTATTTCTTTTATGGCTGCTTCATTCAACTGCGCATAGAATTCAAACATTGCATATGTTGGTACCGGAATTATTATTTCATCTTTACCTTTTTCAATATATGATTCTATTATAGTTTTAATTGCCTCATCTGTCCCGTTAGTGGCAATAATCTCATCCGTATTGACATTGCAGTATTTTGCTATATTTTTTCTTAGGTTAATGTATTCAGGATACATTGCTAATGGATATCTCTGTATTTTTCTAAGCACCTTTATTACATTGGGTGAACATCCTATTGTATTCTCATTAAAATCCAATCTTATGGAATTTTCCCTTCCAGAAGTCGGCGGATTGTACTCTTTCATCTTGAGGACCGCTTTTCTTGGCTTAATCATCTTGAACTCCGATTACAAGAAAATCACTCTCAAATATTTTATCATACACCTCTAAATCCGATTCCTTTATCGACGCTCCGGTATATACTATATCAATAACCAAATCTGATAATCCGTTGCAATAAGCAGCCTCCGTTGAGCCGGAGAGATATATTTTTACAAATTTGTATCCCTTGCTCTCCAAAACATTAAGATATCTTTTTGCAATGTTTTTGTATTTTGAATTAATGCAAACTTTAAGATTTTTTGGAAGCTGCTCAAAATTTTTCTCTTTCGTGCCCAATAAGCATAAGGTAGGCTTGCCGAACTTTGCTTTCTCATCCAGCCACACGAATGTTTTTATTACAGATAACTTTGATTCATATTTTGATAATTGGTATTCTTTCAGAAGGTCGCTGCCCGTTAATCCAAATACAGTTTTTCCATTTTGTGAGAGTTCCTCCACTATGAATGGTATGTCCTCGCCTCTTGATTCGATAATTCTTTCCTTAGGCGGGTTTCCTAAATAGGACAAAGTTGCCTCTCTATAACTTACCAAACTCTTGTTATTTGGCACTACAATGAATACAATCACTGGGCATTTCCAATTTTTCCATTTGTGTCTCCTGCTCCATTTTTACTCCTTGGTTTATTAAAGGGCCGCGGGCGAGAATTGAACTCGCACCAGACGAGCTCTGCATGCAAATTTATGGGCACGCTCACGCGCAATTCCACAGTCGTCTATTCTGCCGTTAAACCACCACAGCCAAAATTAAAATCAAAAAAATCTAACTAAAAAATGAAAGAACTAACAATGATGATGCATAGAAATAACACTACCTACTCGCCTTAAACCTTTAGAATTTTTAAAGTCAGAACTAATTAAACCAGAACAAATTTCACTCACAATGAATATAATCAACTCGTTTCATAGTTTATGGAAAGTAGAGCTAATATATAAATGTTTCTGTTACTACTTAGTTGATACGAATTTCAGGATATATTTTAATTCATCAATCCTATAATTTCCCCTTATCTTGTATCCAACAGTAACGCATCCGGCTCTTTTTCCTGCTATCATATCATTGCTTGTGTCACCAATTAAAATTGTATTTTTAGGCGTGACTCTTAATATCCTGCAGGCTTTTAGAACCATGTCCGGGGCTGGTTTCCGTCGCTTGACATCATTCATTGTTAATATAACATCAAAATATTTTCTTAATTTAAAATGATTCAGTATTGAAAATGTAATCTTATTCGTCGAATTTGTCAAAAGCCCGATTTTCAATTTTTTATTTTTTAAAGCTTTTAGAACTGATTTTGATTGCGGGAACAATTTTACATATTTTTTCCTATTCCTGAATTTCAAATTATAAACTCTTTCCACTTCCCTAATGGATTTTCCAACGTAAAGCGTCTTGACATCACTTTCAATCGAAGCTCCAAATCTTCTTTCAAATTTTGCCCTAGATATTTTATCAAATCCAAAATGTTCTAGAGTATCATTAATAACAAAATACCATGCATCAATAGAATCCGCCAAAACGCCATCCATGTCAAACAATATAGCCTTAACTTCCATGTTTCGCACGGTATCGCCCTCTTTTTTCCACTGCTCCCAGCCGCTTTAAAGTTTCATGGGATTTCTTTGCTTCTTTTTTATATGATTCTAAAACTAAATTGAAAGCTTTTTCCCATATCCGATAGTGCTTTGATTCCAAAGCTTCTTTTAACAGATGCAAATCAACTGCCTTGTCTTCTGCTTTTTCAGAGAAAAAAGATAATCCAAAGTCAATAAAATAAATTTCCTTGTTATAAATCATGTTTGAAGTAGTCAAATCCCCATGGATAATCAGGTTATTGTGCAATATTGCAACTTTTTTCCCAATTTCATTGCATAATTTTTTGTAATCGAATTTCTCTAAAACATCTTTTATAAGCTTGCCATCAATTTTTTCCATCACTAAATTTTCTTTTTCATCATTCTCAATTAATCTTGGGGAAGGAAAATTTATGGCATTTAGTTTTTCAAGTATCTTTGCTTCCCTTCTCGTCCTAAAGCCGCGAAGCTTGTTATCGAGCTGCTTTAGCCTGTAGGTTTTTTGAAATCTTTCTTTTTTTATTTTATTATCTTCAAGAAAAATTCTTGCCTCTGCTCCTTGCGCGATTAATTTTGACATTACGATTAGTATGAGTTATCCATTTAAAAAGATTTTTATCTAATTATTGAAGAATAAGTCGTAAAATGAATATACTGGAATCTTTTGGAGAGATATATTTCCATTCCGCATACCCTATTCTTTCTAATGGGATAATCAAAAGAGAATCTTTATTTTCAAATGGATAAGGGTAAACTTCTATAGTTCTTGGGGTTTTCCCATCTAGGTAATAATTATTAAGTTGTTGCTCGTTTATATAGACTAGCAAGAAAAGTTTATTATTTAAATTATGAACTTCATAGTATGCATATCTATCTTGTGCGTCAAATCCCGCCTGTTTCCTTAAAATACGCTCCAAAAAATCTTCTCCGTGGCTATTAAAATCAGTATGCACAATGTAAAAATAAGTATTTACTGGCGTTTTACCAACAGAGGTATAATCACTTAAACTTTGTAATAATTGTTTTTTTCTTAATTCTATTAAAAATTTTTCTACATTTTCATAAGTAACATTTCTATGAAGCTCTAATTTAATGTCGTTTAATTTTCTAGAAGGGCTAATTTCGTAGCTTGTTGCAATTGGCTCTTGATTAATGTACGTATTCTCGGAGATAGACCCACTGCCTTGAACCTGCTTATTGTTATTTCCTTGTGAATTTTGTGCATTGGAATCATCACCTAAATTTTGAGTATTAATATTAAATTGTGTATAAAAATAACCTCCGGCGAATCCTCCAATAATAGCTAATATTAGTTGGATTATTAATACTGCTATTTTGTATTTCTCTAATTTGTTTTTTTGATTATTGCTGTCTGGTATTACCATTTTTATTTCTTTGCCATTTTCCAAAGTATATCAAAGTGCTTCCTGTAGCTTTCTGCAATTGCGTTGTTCCTTATTATTATGCATAAGGGATTCTCTTCAAGAAGCAAGATTGCAACATTATCGCCATAAACCCTATGGGCGGTTGGCTGATAAAATGTTTTTGGCAGGTATCTGATCTTTACAAGAGGTGTTTTTGTATGCTGCTCTCCTCGTGAATTTTCAAAATAAATAAGTTTTGCATGAATCTTTCTTTGTTTTCTTGTTTCAATATAATGCATAAAGTAATATTTTAGTAATGATTCTATTTTTCTTTCAGGGCCCCATCCGACATAGCTTTCCCCTATAGATAAAATCTCATCAAAAACAGACTTTAGACCTTGCTTGCCCTTAAAGTATTGAACCTCATGCTTCGTATAAAAATTTGAGTCCTTAAGCTTCTTAAGTTCTGGAAGCACGCTTTTCAATCTTTCCTCTCTCTCTTTTAGGAGGGAAACCAATTTATTGGGATCAACCGCCTCAAAATAAGTTTTCTTGTCCAGGTTTGTAACTGAAACAAGCCCTTTTTTCTGCAGCCTCTCGAGACAGCTATATACTGAAGTTCTGTGCATATTCATCAATCTCGCAATATCTCTTGCTAACGAGGAACCTGCCCTTAACAGCTCAATATAAACCCGAGACTCATTTCTTGTAAGTCCAACATGCTCGAGAATCCTTGTATCAGCCAATTTTTCCATTAAAAATAGAGTTTCCTTTCAATTTTTAAATGTTGTCATGTGTGTGACAACAAGTGCATATATAGTTAAATTAAAAATTTACATCCAAATATAATTATGGAGAGACTAAATGAGCAGTGAACCAATTCAAGGTGCGAGTGCTTCATCAACTAGATTGACCGAACATCAAGTACGACGTGACCTATTGGTCCTGAACTTCTGCACGTTTGATTACAGAATGCAACCCATTTCACATTTATTGCCTTTGATGATTGAAAAAATTGATTGTTTGGAAAATGCTCTCGCCAGTCTACAAGACATTCCCCAAGGCTTAACTGGAGATATTAGGAGGGCCATAAATGAAGCCAAAAGTTATTTACCAAATCTTAAACCATATTCCGTAGAATCGTAAAATAGGGAAATTCAAATTCTACAAGAAATAGCCCCGGGCAGATTCCCACCAACCTTTTCTTGACGAAGAAAAGCTTGACCAAAAGAACAATAGAGAAAATTTGGCAATTCCTCCTAATTTATGACGAGAAGTAGCCCCGGGCAGATTCGAACTGCCGCCTGAGCCTTTCTATTGCTGATTTTAGCAACCAGAGGGCCCAATCCTTGACCGCTAGACGACGGGGCTGAGTTTGGTTTATAGAAGCTATTAGTGTTTTTATATGTTTTTATTAATTTTGTGAAGAAAAATTACATAATGAGATTAGAAGGATGAATTATAACTTTTCTGCAGTTTCTGCCGCTGATTCGGCTCTAACTTCTTCTGTAACTTCAGTTACAGTTTCCACTTTAACTTCTTCCGCTTTAGGCTCAACTTGGGCTTCCTGTGTTTTTTCTCTTTGCTCAATTCCTAAGTATCTTATTTCGCAGACTTTTAAGGGATACATTTTGTTGAAAACTTCCTTCACCGAAGCCTGCATCTTATGGGTGATAACCTCGTTAAGAACGTCATTATAATTCATTTTCTTGATTGTTTTAATTAAATGCTGAACTATGCTGTTTCTCATCTTAGCAGCAATTGAACCCTTGACATCGGCTTTTGTAATGACCAGCGGCTTGACTCTTAAAGTGACGCCATCTGCCGTTTCGCAGGCAAAAGACAAATCCATTTTCTCGCTGTTTCTTCTCACAAACCTTTTCACCGAAGAAGGAATTATTTCGTAGCCAATTATTTTTGTTTTTCCCTTATCACCGTCAACTTCTACAACTTTAAAGCGAATGTTGATATTTTGCCTTTTCGGGTCACTAGTTAAATTCATCAAATTGTGGCTTAAAGTCTTCCCAAGCATTGATCTGGGGTCAGCTACGAGAGTTTCACCTATAAGGGTGTTTTCAAACTGCTGAGGTGCAAATATATTGTACCATTGCTTTTTCTTTAATTTTGATACCTGGTCTGCCATTTTTAATTTTGAATAATTATACTACTTTTCTATAAAATATAATTTGAAATGTTTGTGATTCACCTTCAGCTAATTTTGGATCTTGATCAAATTTTACAGTAAAGTATTGCTTTCCATCTTTATTATTCCCCACAATCGCGTGAGAACTTGTTGAGCCATCCATTATCGCTGCACCAGCAAAACCCCTTTCTCGAATTGTGCCCTCAACAATATTAATTAAGGGAGGATGATAATCGAGGCGCAATTCTTTCCTCATAGGAATACTAAGTTCTTGAATTGTCATTTTCTATCCTATAGGAAATTTGGAGGATTTATAAAGGTTTATGTTTTTTGCAGCAAATGTTCAATTTGATTATTATTTTACACGTTTAATATATGAAATAAAATTTAGTTGAGGATATTTACGATTTTTATTATAGACGTGAATCAACAAAACTTCCCTAATATCGAATTGATAAGGCATGTAAACCAATTACCAAATTGTAAACTGATTTCCGAATTATACGCTTTTATTGACGATAAAATATCTTACAATTTGAATATTAGTTGAAAGATTGAAAAACTCTGTAAGGGGTGAGTCTTTTATAAAGTTTAAAAACCACCTATATACTGCAGAAACGACAAATAATTACCGAATTATACAGTTCTTTGCAGCAAACGCCAAGAAGCAAATTCATTTCTACTTCTTAATATTAGGCTCATTAAAATTTACCTTTCTAAGTGCATCTTTGAGCAAAATATTTGGCTGCTTCTGCAGGCCATGAAGACAATCTAGCCATAAGAGAATCATCAATCATACCAAGTTCTGCGCCGCTTTTCTTTAAGTCATCCAAACCAGAAAGTGAAAGTCCGGTATACCCGTTTTTCTGAAAATTTTGGATGCTTATGTTAAATCCAAAATCTAGTAGGCTAATACATGCCACTACAAATAATCCGGCATCTGTAAGCTTATCAGCATGGGTTACCATGGTTTTTCCTGTGGTAACTGTGTCATCAATCAATATGATGCGGTCGCCTTTATTATACAACCCTTCGATGAGTCTTTCAGTGCCATAAGATTTTTGTACTTTCCTAATCCGTAATAAAATTTTATTATTCCTATCAGCATGGAATGCAGCCCATGGTTCACCTCTAGTAGGCACGCCTGCCACCGCAACATATTCCAAATCTCGCGTTTCTTCAGAAAGAGCTTGAATGACCAACGCCCTATAAAGAGGAGGAATTAAATCGCTATCAAAATATAATGGAGCTGGCAAACCACTATTAAATCTGTGGTCTCTAAGCAAGAGAGATTTGCTTTCCAAGAGGATTCTGGAAATATCAGCGGTCATTCAATCCAGAAATCCTCAAAACAATTTAAATTTATTGATTTTAGTGCAGAATAGCTAAACATCTAAATTCACAACTTCTTTTGCATGAGCCTCTATGAATTTTCTTCTCGGCTCAACTTCGTCACCCATCAGCAGCGTGAATATCTTGTCAGCTTCAACTACATCCTGCACTGTAACCTGCAGAATTGTTCTGTTTTCCGGATCCATTGTTGTTTCCCATAATTGCTGGGGGTTCATCTCTCCAAGTCCCTTGTACCTTTGCAAATGAACTTCATCTCTCCCTATTTCTGCAACAAGTTTTTGCATTTCCTCATCATTATAAACATATTTTGCCAGTTTCCCTTTGGTAACTTTGTACAAAGGAGGCTGCGCAATGTAAATATATCCCGCTTCAATTAATGCAGGCATGTACCTGTAAAGGAAAGTTAAGAGCAGGGTTCTGATGTGTGAGCCATCAACATCGGCATCTGTCATTATTACAAGCTTGTGATATCTTGCTCTGCTTAAATCAAAATCATCACCCACACTTGTCCCAATTGCAGTAACCATATTCGTGATTTCTTCATTTTCAAAAATTCGGTTCAGCCTCGCTTTTTCAACATTCAGGATTTTTCCTCTCAATGGGAGGACTGCCTGGAATTCGCGGTTTCGGCCTTGTTTAGCTGAGCCTCCTGCTGAATCTCCCTCGACCAAAAATAATTCGCATTTGTCAGGGGATTTTTCTGAGCAGTCAGCTAATTTTCCTGGCAAAGAGCCATGGTTAAGCGCTCCTTTTCTTCTTGTCAAATCCCGTGCTTTCTGTGCCGCTTCCCTTGCGTTGGCCGCATTTATGCACTTGAAAACGACAGATTTCCCAATAGATGGGTTCTCTTCCAAAAACGAGCTTAATGAGTCATTAACAATTGAATCTACTAAACCCTTGATTTCAGAATTTCCGAGTTTTGTTTTAGTCTGGCCTTCAAACTGAGGCTCCGGAATTTTAATCGAAATAACTGCAGTAAGCCCTTCTCTTACATCTTCGCTTGTCAGCTTCATTTCCTTGATTTTGCTTTTCTCAACATAATTGTTCATGACTCTTGTAAGCGCAGTCTTAAACCCAATCAAATGAGTGCCGCCTTCGTGCGTATTGATGTTGTTTGCAAATGAAAAAACATTTTCCTGGTATCCGTCGTTATACTGCAATGCATACTCAAGCTGGATGCCGTTCTTTTCTTTCATGGCATAGATTGTTTTATGCAGCGGATTTTTATTATTGTTTAGGTATTCAACAAAAGAAATAATTCCGCCGTCATAGTGGAATTCATGCTTCTTGCCGTCCCGCTCATCTTCCAGAGTTATCTTTATTCCCTTATTCAAAAATGCAAGCTCCCTCAATCTGCTTGAAAGAATATCAAAGCTAAATTCTGTTGCCGGAAAAATTTCATTGTCAGGTAAAAAGTTTATAGCTGTTCCTGTTTCTTTTGAATCAACGTCCCCAATTATAATTAACGGGCTTGCAGGCTTTCCCCGCTCATATTTCTGCTCGTATAATTTTCCGTTTCTCTTGACTTGAACAATTAGGACTTTCGACAGCGCGTTTGTTACGGAAATTCCGACACCGTGCAGCCCGCCGCTGACCTTGTAGATTTTATTGTCAAATTTTCCACCAGCATGCAGTTTGGTCATTACAACTTCTACCGCAGACATGTTTAACTTTGGATGTATATCAACAGGGATTCCCCTTCCGTTATCGCTAATTGCCATAAAACCGTCTTTCTTGATTATAACATCTATCTTGTTGCAGAAGCCGGCAAGAGCCTCATCAATAGAATTATCAACTGCTTCATAGACAAGATGATGCAACCCTTTCACATCAGTCGAGCCGATATACATTGCCGGCCGTTTTCGAACGGCGCTTAGGCCAGCTAAAACCTGAATGTCCTTTGCATCATAGCTTGAGGCTGGGATATTTTTTGTTTCCTGAGTTTCTTGGTTTTGTTCCTGTTCCATTTTAGTTTGAATTCTAATGTTTGTTTAATTCAAAAATCTTGTAGATTTTTGTGATGATTGAAAATCTCCCAGATTTCCAAAGTACGAAAGTATTAATTTAGATTTTTTCCGTCGTTAAAAAAGTTCCCAAGGCTATAAATTCTAATGCGCTTTAATATATAAAGCTTACGTTTTTATTTTGCCTTTCTAAGTCTTAAAAGTCTAGAATTCTGCCCAATTAGACCGACTAATAGATTATGAAAAGCTTTGGAAAAATGTTAAATCAAACAAATAGCCCTTCGATGCGAAGATTCTTTGTTTCATCAATAAAATCCTGTTTCATCTTGGCAGAAAACATTGTCACAAATGGGCCTTTGAATTTTTTTATCAATGTTATTCTCTTTGGCACGCCCATAAAATCTATAGTAGACTTAAGAACAATATATCCTTTTTGCTTTAGATTTGTCAAGAGCTCTTCGATGAGATGTGGGGGAATAACCATATAATCCCTCACAATTGTTTTCATTTCGCCCACGTTCAGGTCAAATTCCTCATGCAATTTCATTTCTATCACCTCTCATTTTTAATGATTATCCAAATAACCGTACCTTTCTGACATCCCTGTTTCCATAATGAGCTTTTCACAATCTCTGCAAATGTAGGGGTCTTTCAAACCGCTCTTGATAATAACATTCCCGCAACCAATACACTTCATCCTAGCCATCTTACCACCCTAGCGATTTTACCACCCGAGAAGGAGTCGCTTGACCGCTTCTACCTGTTTCACCGGGAAACATATTATAAATAGTTTATGTGACCCTAATGGCAATCAACAATAATTGAGCATATTGATTTTTTCTGGGTACACAATAATTCAATAGTGCATATTAAAAAAAATATGTATAAAATAAAAATAAATACATTTTTAATTATGAATCTATGCTCGACAAAAAACATTGAGAACGCCAAAGTGCTATGAGTTTAGTATAAAATCAAATAAATGCTTATTAATTTTATCTTGACCTTTATTTGAAATAAAATGCCTGATAAATAAAAATTAAATTGTAATCAAATAAATTTAGCCAGAAACTATAATTTTGTCATATTTAAAAAAAATATTTTCCACAATTTTTATAAAAACTTATTGCCTATAAAAAGGTAAACTAAGAAAACATTTTCAAAGAATTAATGCTAGCTAGAGTTCGTTGGAGATAGTTTACTGATGTTATTGGGGCGCACTCTGATATTTTTATTTAAGCAGACCAACTAAAGATATTGCGGAATCTTCCAGGAGAACTGCCACAAAAGATGAAATAAATGGAAATGGAATAATAAAACCACAACCTTAATATCTAAATTTCCTGAAACCAAATTGGTTTGCTCTGGTCGCTGATTTGCCTCTACAGAAAGTAGCCGGACAGTTAGGGTCCGTATCATGTAATGCATCTTAATTCGTAATCCAAGATTTAGATTAAATAGAAATTTGAACTTAGTTAAGCCCTAATACCCTTCAAAAACTACCTTCTTATTATTTTTTTCAAGAACCGTAACAGTTTTATCGCTTTTTCTGACTTCACCTACAACTTGAGCATCTTTTGCTGTCTGGAGGATATTCTCAGCTTTTTCTTTTTCACACACAACAAAAAATCCCATGCCCATGTTGAAGGTCTTGTACATTTCCTCGTCAGAGAATTTAGATTTTTTCTGCATCAAATCAAAAATTGGCTGTGGTTTCAATGGGTTGTTTATTCGGAACTCAACCTTTTCACTCGTTCTGTTTAGATTTTTCAATCCATAGCCAGTATTATTAAATCCGACAACATCAATATTTTTTGATATATTTGCCATTGTTGCTATATAAATTTTAGTAGGCTCTAGCAAAATTTTTCCCAGAGTCGAGCCATCAAATTTGTAATCAAGAGAAAATTTTCCCTTATATTTTTTCTTAAATTCCGGCCTTGTTTCAAAATCCCCATTTAATAAATTCAGCCTTAAGTCAGTGTATCCGTTTGAATGCGGGCCGGAACTTTTGAGCGCAATTATTTTATCACCTGGTTTAATTTTATGCTTTCCAAATTTATTTTTTTCTATAAATCCTATCATAGCTCCCATGAGCTCAAAACCGTAACCTGCTTTAGGAGAACTCAGCAATTCATTTATAGATGCAGTTTCTCCTTTTCCAAAATTTATTCTGATTGAATTTTTCAAAATATTTGAAGCGTTGCACTGCTCCAGACCTTTTGACATCCCTCTCGCTATGTCGCCTGTTAATGCCTCTTCCTGAATTTTATTTTGGCACATGATTGAATCCATGAATAAGAAAGGGCTTACTGAGCCAAGAGTTGCCAAATCATTCGCGCAGACTGCTACGCAATCTATGCCTATTGTATCATACTTATTCATAATTTCTGCAACAATGCTCTTGGTTCCAACGCCATCTATTGTGCTGGCAATATAATGTTTTGGAAACACTTCATTGTTCTCGTATAATTCAGCAAACATGCCTTTGCTTCCCTTGAGCATGTTCTGCTTTAGAGAAGAGGGAATTGCTTTTTTTATAGCATCAACTGCTTTTGATTCTGAATTTTGGTAGCTGGGGTTCATAATAAAGATAGAATAATCGGTGTTTATAAAGTTTATTGAGAATCGTCAGGTACTATAGGCTCCATCACATAAACTCTTATTTTATATCTTAAACCGCCTATATGTTCCGGTAAATAGCCATAATTGTTTCCTTCCATTATAGAGGCAATTATTGATTCAAGTTTTTCATCGTGAGCACGTACGTTAAAAGTATTGACTTCCGTTACCGCACATTGCCTGCCATCAGCAGTCTTCATTACTGAATTTCCGGGCTCTCCATACAATCTTGAGGGTATTCTACGGATGGCTGGGCCTGGGCCCATGAATCCAAAATTTCGCTGACCTACTTTTCGCATAAGACTTAAAGTTATTTACAATTTATAAGAATTTTGGTTGAAGTTGGAATATCTAAATTATTTGGAATAAACTTGTCTGCCGCTTATCCTATCAAGCCATGGCGTTAAGCCAGGCGCTTCGTATTCTTTATTTACTAATTTTGCAATTCTTCCAAATAATCCACGAGCTTTATCTTTTACCTTGTCAGCCAGCCCTCCTGCCTGAGGAATAATTGTTTTTCTTCCCTCAATAGAGTCTGCGAACATTTCCCTGCGCACGTATTGGTCAGATTGCTGAACTGAATCAAATTTGCCTAATCCTATTGTTTGTTTTTCTCCAACACTTGCAAATAGATTTCCGCTGTAAACTGTAGCGGGAGCGGGTTCTGACTCTTCCCTTAAACCTGCAAAAATCTGACCATCCCTATAAGCATCATCATTACTTTTTCTGTGTTCACCTAGTTTTGTGTCTTGTTCATTTCTCATACCTTCAAACAGCCGCCCTTTAAATAGACTTTTTGCTTCAGATTTAGATTTGTCAAACAGCCCTTTGAAAACAGTGGCCCTTTCATATTTTTTTGGCGACAAGTCTTCACCCAGATTGGAAGTGTACTCGCCTCCAACCCTACCAAATAGATCTCCATCGTGAGATAAATCTCCGCGATATGCTGGAGTCGGGGATGTTTCTGATTTATTGTTACTCAAAGAAATTTGATTTTCAGCCATTGCAGCTAGCCCACTAATGTTAGTTGGAGTGTATCTGCCCCGCACAATGTTATGTTGTACGCTATGTGCAGGCGCTTTCAGTGTGAGTGAATCGCTTCCAGCATCGTAA
Organism: Candidatus Nanoarchaeia archaeon; assembly: GCA_035288865.1. GTDB lineage: Archaea > Nanobdellota > Nanobdellia > Woesearchaeales > GW2011-AR4. The sequence goes on along the minus strand of DATDZA010000008.1, from coordinate 34,836 downwards.
GACAAACGCGCTGTGCTTCCATCTTGAGCTTCATAAGCTCTATTTTCGAGTTTAGCATGTGTTTCTGGCCTATCTTCAGCAGAGAAATGACCTTCAATTGTAAGTTTCTGATGTGGAAATATTAAATTTGCATTTTGCATCTTATTTAATTCAGCAGTTGCTCGCACTGATTTTCTAATTTCTCTTCTTAGCGGCGTTGCAAAGTCTGTTCCAGCAAACACAACCGCATCTATGTACTTAATTTCCTTACCATCATAAGTTGCTATCCTGACAGGTGTATCTTCGCGTGCTATTTTGTAGGGCGATTGCAATCCATTGTCTTTTGCATATTGCCTAACTATTGCATTGAAGCTTGAGCTTCCAAATCTGTATTGTTGTACAATTCTTGAAAGGTTCTCATCCGCATTTACTTTATGTACTGTAGGAATATAGTTTATATGTCCTTCATTTGGAATTGGAACTGTATTTTGAGTTGCGCCAGTTTGTGCATTATTTGAAGGAACATTGACCATCGCTTCAAGGCTCGGGGTTTCTGTTGAAACTGCAGGTGATTGAGATACTGGATTACCCACCAGTGTACTAACTTCAGAACTTTCATTCATTGAAGTTATGGCGGAACTAATTCTAGAATTTAAGTTTTTACCATACTTGTTAACTGCAACACCCAGAGGCGTCGTTGCATATAACACACCGGCAGTTGTAAGAGCAATGCCCGCAGCAATTGTACGTTTGTAAGGAATTTGTGAAACTGAATCTGATGCAGAATGATATGAATCATTTAAACTAGAAGCACTTGAAGCTACTCTTTCACCAAGATTATGGTAAGCTTTTTTTGATAGCTCACTTAATCTTTTTAATTTAGAAGCTGCAGCTGCAGAACCAAAACGTTTGTAAGGAAATTGCAATGCCGATATTTTTGTACCGGCTCTTGATAATTGTTCGGAAGCAGAATCATATAACCTAGAAGTCCTTGAAGCTGCTCTTGCACTAAGATCTTGATAGGCTTTTTTTGCCCGCTCACTTATGCTGCCCAATCTTGATGTTGAAGCTGAAACTACATTTCCCGGGTGATTATAATGAGTGCGTAAAACGTCACGAATATTTTGCCTTCCAAATTTGTTTTCAAATTCCGCTCTTGTGTTTGCAGATTTGACCATCGAAGCATATGCTGAATTTACTGCTCTGGTGAACCATGAAGATGTTTTCGCAGCACGACTAACCGGCTGTTGATGCACTTCACGAAGTACAGGAGATCGCCTGCCAAAAATTGCCTCTTTAAATCTTTCATAGCCTGTTTTCCTCCAGGGTTTATAAGGGGTAATCTCTTTTGGGGCAATAGGCACGTTACGTCCATAAAGAATATCACCTAGAATCTCTACTTGGTCGACATCCGTTGAGAAAGACTTACCTAATCCTACACTTCGGCCTTCAGCTCTTCTTCTGTCTATTTCAGCTCCCAATCTTGCTAATTCAGCTACCGTATCCGGGGCTAAGTCAAAATCACCATGTCTAACAATATTTAAAGCTCCTTTCTTTCCCAAACCCTGCTCTTTTAATGGATTCAAGTCCAACAGTCCAAAAAAATCATTATCTCGATTAGCTAAATCAGGTTGTGAAGTTGGTCCATCGGTCAAAATTACTTTTCCTTTAGGGGTGAAATCCGGTGCATCAGCCATTTTACCTATTGGAAATAAATCACACTTATAAACCTTTCTATTTTACACTACTAGTTAATAGTAACTGCAAAATTGAATGTAAAATTTTGTAACATGTTGAGATTTCAAAAAGTATTATTATAAATCAGAAATTATAAATCCTAGCGACCGTCGCCACTTCTTTTTTTCTTGTGCTTTCTCCATTCCCAAATTATAGGCACAAATGATAAAATTATTATGAATAGTATGGTCAATGAAAAATTATTTTTAACTAAAGGGATATTGCCAAAAAAATACCCGCCGAAAATAAACAACGCAGTCCAGATAATTCCGCCAACTATATTATACACCAGAAAATTAGCATATTTCATCTTCCCAACACCAGCAATAAACGGCGCAAATGTTCTGACTATTGGGACAAATCTTGCCAGAACAATAGTTTTTTTGCCATATTTTTTGTAAAAATTTTCTGTTTTCTCAAGATATTCTTTCTTGAAAATTTTAGGATATTTCTTAAATGCTTTTGAGCCCAAAAATTTTCCGATTGAATAATTTATTGTGTCGCCTAGGATTGCCGCAATAGTTATAATAGCAAACAACCAAAAAACATTGAGAGCGCCGACAGCAGCAAAAGCTCCGGCTGCAAACAATAATGAATCACCAGGAAGAAATGGGAAGACAACGAATCCCGTTTCAGCAAAAATTATCAAAAACAAGAATAAATACGTCAAAGTCCCATAATTTTGTATAATCACGCTTAGAAACTTATCAAGATGCAGAATAAAATCAATGAAAGTTTTTAATGAAGTCATATTTTATCCAATAATTTTTTAATTTCATCAAATTCCTAATTATGTCTACTGTGTAAGTATCCACCAACAGTTTCGTGTATCTTTCGGACCAATGGTGACAATCTCTCATGACTCTGATTGCTATTAATAGTTATAGTACGATGATAAAATTCTATTTCTAGATAAGTGCCATCTCGCATACCGTGACAAGCAATATACTTTTCAAGATCCGGAGTTGGATTAGGTTCTTTTCTGAATCTAATCTTGCGTGAATTCTCTAACCCAGATTTTATCTTGGGAATATCATCCGCCCTACAAGTATCTAAATAATATTGCATAATAATCACTATTCAAATTCCCATCGCGCTATAGCCCGCATCAACAAATATAACCTGCCCGGTGATTGCCTTTGATAAGTCGCTGCACAAAAACAAGGCGCAATCTGCAACTTCATCTGCCGTAATGTTTCTTTTCAGGGGAGATTTTGCAATATAATTCAAAAGCATTTCGCCAAATCCCGATATGCCGGAAGCTGCAAGAGTGGCAATCGGCCCTGCGGAAATTGCATTAACTCTTATCTGTTTGTCTCCCAAATCAGAGGCAATATATTTTACGCTTGATTCAAGTGCAGCTTTTGCAACACCCATTATATTGTATCCGGGAGTTACTTTTTCACTTCCGAGATAAGTCATCGCAATTATCGAGCCGCCATTTTTCATCATAGGTGCAGTTCTTCTTGTTAATTCTGCAAGAGAATAGGCGCTGACTTCATGCGCTACTTGGTAACCTCTCCTGTCAACATTGTAGAATTTGCCCTGCAAGTGCTCGCGCTTGGCAAAAGCAATGCTGTGTATCAGAAAATCAACCTCCCCAAACTCTTCTTTCACTTTATTGAAAAATGCATCAAGCTGGGTGTCATCAACTACGTCGCACTTCATGTGAGCGGGATTGTTCAAATGTTTCATAAGCGGCAAAAATAAAGGCTCAACTCTTTCCTGATAAGCTGCAAAAATCTGGCAGCCTGCATCATTCAGCCTTTTTGCAATGTGCCATGCAATGCTCTTATCATTAGCGATTCCAAATACAACAGCTTTTCTTCCTTTCAAATCAATTGTGACTGCCATTCCATCTTCCCTCCTGAACTTATTATATTTCCAAAATTTTAATTTTGTCAGATACTTTAGCAAAAACAACTTCACTTTATAAATTTTTATGTAGAGCTTCACTTTGAAGGGCCATTGCGGAGTTTTAGAATTTTTTGATTCCATATTGCGACAGAACTAAGCTAAATTAATCTTTCTTCTTCCATCTGCTTTAACTTCCGTGCCCGGTCTTCTCTTTTCTTATCATTGAAAGTTTTAACATTCATTGCTTTATGGAAATTAAGCATGCTGCAATAATCCGGCCCGCACATCGAGCAGAAATCGGCTTCAGTTCCTAAATCACTTCTTATTTTTCTAGCAGTTTCAGGGTCAAGGGACAATGCAAATTGCTTCTCCCAGTCAAAATCAAATCTTGCTTTTGAAAGCTCATCATCCCTATCTCTTGCATTTGGAATTCCTTTTGCGATGTCGGCTGCATGTGCTGCAATCTTATAGGCAATGATTCCTTGTTTAACCTCCTCCGGCCCGGGCAATCCAAGATGCTCAGCAGGAGTTACATAACACAGATAATCCGCACCATATTGACCGGCAACGGCTGCGCCAATTGCAGAAGTTATGTGATCATAACCTGGCGCAATATCGGTAACCAGCGGACCAAGCACATAAAACGGCGCATTGTGGCAATATTTTTTCTGCAAATCAATATTTAATTTAATTTGATGCAGTGGAATATGCCCAGGACCTTCAATCATTACCTGACAGTCCCTTTTCCATGCTTGTAATGTCAATTCTCCAAGGATTTTTAATTCCTCAATCTGGGCTGCATCAGTTGCGTCGTGTAAACATCCTGGTCGCAAAGAATCTCCAAGCGAAAAAGTAACATCATATTTTTCAAATATATCGCAAATTTGCTCGAACTGAGTGTAAAGCGGATTTTCTTTATCATGCATAATCATCCATCTTGCAAGAATTGCCCCCCCTCTTGAAACAACTCCAGTGATTCTTCCCTTAACTAAAGGAAGTGTCCTTTGAAGAATGCCAGCATGAATTGTCATGTAATCCACGCCTTGTTTTGCCTGCAATTCAATTGCGTCCAGCCAGTCCTCAGCTTTCATGTTTTCTATTTTTCCATTTACATTCTCAACAGCCTGGTATGTTGGAACGGTCCCAATCACAATAGGGGAATTTTCAATTATTGTTTGACGTATGACGTTTAGGTTCCCCCCCGTGCTCAAGTCCATTGCAGTGTCAGCGCCGTATTTTATAGCATATTCTAATTTTTTTAATTCCTCTCCGACACTTGCCCTTATTTTAGAAGCGCCGATATTTGCATTTATTTTTGTCTTTAATCCCATGCCGATTCCAATCGGCTTAAGCTTAGTGTGATTAATGTTTGCAGGAATTATTATGGTGCCTTTGGAAATTTCATCCCTAAGCCATTCAACATCAACCTTTTCCTGCTCGGAAACATACTTCATCTCTTTCGTGATAGAACCACTTCTCGCATAACTAAGTTGTGTTGGCACGATATTTGTAAGTTATTGGATGTTTATAAATATTTTGGATAAGTGAAAATTTTTAACTTAGATTCTTGCCAGAATAAAGGTAAAGTATATATTAACATAATGCACTCCAATTCTTATATCTAAAAAACACAGAGTGAAAAATATGGCTTTACCTAAAACTTTTTTTGACCGAGAAAATAAGGAATCATACGATGCAATTTTTTCAAATATAGTAATTGTTGATGCCCACACACATATAGGCACAGATAAGGACGGTCATGGAATAAATGAGAAAAAGTTTATAAAAGATATGTCTGTTTGTGGCGTTAACAAGGCAATTGTATTCCCTTTAAACGAACCCGGTCAATCAAATTTTTCCAAAGCCAATGATAGAATTTTAAGATTTTATAATTTATATCCTGATAAAATCATACCATTCTTTCGAATCAACCCAAAAACGAATTGGAAAAAGGAGTTTGAACAGCGAACATTGCAGGGATTTCGGGGCATAAAACTTCACCCGAGAAGCCAGGATTTTGGGATTGCCTCAAGCGAGGTTATGAAAGTGTATGAACGTGCTGAGAAATTAAGGTTGCCACTACTGATCCACACCGGATTTGGCTTAAGCGAGATAGCGAACGATATACAAAAAGTAATAAAAATTTTTCCCAATCTTAGATTAATTCTAGGCCACAGCGCATTTGTGGATTTTGAAAAGACGATAAAAAAAGTGAACGGAAACGAGAATGTTTTGTTTGATACTTCCACATTAAGGATTTTCGAATTAATGCAGCTGTTGAATTCCGTTGATTACTCCAAAATTGTTTTTGGATCTGATGTTCCTTATTACGATTTTGATTTGGCTCTAGAGATGCTTGTGGACACTGCAATAATATCTAATAAAAATCCAAATCATATTAAGGCAATACTCGGGGGAAATATAATGAGGTGGTTTAAATGAATATTCTTGAAATAAATCTTAACAATCTTGGGTTTGCAAACTTCAAGAAAATCATAGATTTGATAATTCCAAAAAAAGAAAGAAGGCAAAGCAATATTATTATAGGATATATCCGCATTTATACCCATCTGAATAATGCCCTAAATCTTATGAATCAATACAACTACAAGCGGGCAATTGAGCACCTTAAACTTACAAAAAATATCATTAAGCAGCTTAGGTTCGACGAAGAAAGGCCTTATTTGGCCAGAATTAAAAAGATTTTGGATTCTATAATTGGAAAAAGTAAGTCAATAAGTATCAAAATGCTAAAGGATGAATCTTCTGATCCCCTCCATATTAAGACTTCGATGCTTCTTGCCCAGAACATATGCATATTAAGGATATTAAAGACAAATAAGTACTGACACTGAGTTTTTTAAATTAAAAAATGGAATTTGTAAAACATCCCTTAAAAAAATCTATGACTGGCTTTGAGGTAGAGTTATTTACAATAAATAAAAACGGATTCGTTATGAGCGGTGCCGACAGGCTTCTAAAAATTTCAAAGCGCGATAAGAAACCGACTGTAAAAAAAGAATCGACAACAAATATCATTGAAATTGCAAGTTATCCTGGCGAAGCAATTCTAGAAACTACGGATCATTTGCTAAAAGATGTTGAGTATCTCACCACCGTTGCTGAAAAGGAAGATATTCTTCTATGCCCCCTTGGGACATACCCAGGAAAGTTTAATCCAGTTATGCGGGATGATCGGCCCTACAAAATAAAAGAATACATTTTTGGAAAAAACAAATTCAAGATTGCAGGAAGATGCACGGGATTTCACTGTCACTATACCTTACCTAGGGGAATTTTTGATTCACAATTAAGGATTCTTAAGATGCTTGTGCACTCAAAAATAAAAGACAGTTTGGTCAATAGCTATAATTTTTTGATTGCCGCAGACCCAGCCTTAACTGCTTTGATGCAATCATCTCCATTTTACCAGGGAGAATACATAGGCAAGGACTCACGGGTTATAGTGTATAGGGGAGGAGATGCCCTTAATAACAAAAATGGGCTGTATGCAAACTTTGAAGAGTTTGGTGGACTTCCACCGTATAAATTAACTGCATTGGATATTCTAGATATAATTACAACAAGATATGAGAAATGGAAGTCCTACATTAAAAGTTTGGGTTTAAATATTCAAATTTTGTCCCTTTATGGCTCTGTTCTTGATACAACATGGAATCCTGTAAAAATAAACCCAAATGGGACTCTTGAGCAAAGGGGAATGGACATGAACCATCCCGCCCATATTGCAGGAATTGGCGTTATCATAAAATCAGTCTTAAGAAAATTGCAGGAAGAGTTTTATACTGTGGTTCAATCGGATATTGGTATAAAAGAGCCATTTAAAGTTGAAAAAGATATAATTTATATTCCCCCCTGGCCGACTGTAAGAAACGAGTTACAAAAAATGTCTGCATATAAGGGGATGGACAATGATTTAATTTATGAGTACTGCAAAAGATTTATCAAGTTTGCCCAATCAACTATGCCCAAAGAAGAGTTAATCCTTATTGAGCCGTTTAAGAAAATGTTAAATGAGAGGAAAACGGTTTCGGACGAAATACTGGATTTTGCAAGGAAAAGGGGATTTAGAAACAATTCACACATAACAAACAATTTAGGGGCAGAAATTGCCCTTGAGCATTCAAGAAGGCTTCTTGATGAAATTACATCAACAAAAAACTTAGTTGAACAATTTAAATGATAATATAGTTTTTATACTGATTGGTAAAATCCGCGTTATGGTCATGGAATTAGTGTCAACGATTGAATTTCAGATGAGTTTACTGCTGTTTGTAGCTCTTGCAGGCTACCTTATTGCTTCCAGAATAAATCAATCGGCTGTTATCGGGGAAATCCTAGTTGGAATAATAATAGGACCTAGCCTGCAATCCAGAATAACCTGCAGAATGCCGAATTGATTGCGAAGATAACCTTTGCAGTAATTATGTTTACCATAACACTAAGCTCTGCAAGAATTTTCTATGAGAACAGCGGCATTCCATTCTTTAAGGGCAAGCCGCAGTAGAAATTCAATTTGTCAGATTTTCATAGAAATGCAAAAGCTGGTTTGATATCGCTTTTCCTTTGTCAGTCAATGAATACAAAATCTTCCTAGGGTGGTCAATTACTATTTTCTCAACCAAGCCCAATGCTTCCAGCAATTGCAATTTTCTGGAAAGGATTCTTGACGTAATCCTAAGGTGCTTCTTCATTTTGGAAAAATTTGTTTCTTCAATCAGCAAAAGAAATAATAGCAACGGAACTACCCATTTCTTTCCCAATGACTCCATCATGTTGAACAATAAACCGTACGTTTGCAGCATCTTAGTATTCACTCTGATACCAAAACTTAAATATGATTTGGTTAATATGTTAATTGAGCTAATTTTATATAAAGTTTTCGCTTAAAAAGATTTAAAAAGGGGTTTTTATGAAAATATTTTTCGCAAGCCAGTCATTTTATCCGCATATAGGGGGAGTGTCAACATATTTGCTTAACCTCTCAAAGGGATTGATGCAGAGCGGCAATGAAGTGGTTGAGGTACATTTAAGGCCGCCAAACGAACCGAGCGAGGACACAGTAAAAGGAATAAAAGTCTTCAGGATTCCAAAAGAGCCATTGGACAAGAATCTTCTCAGGGGCTACAGCAACTTCAAGGAAAGGATTTACAAAGAATGCCACGGCGAAGGAGAACTTTTCCAGAAAGAGCCCCTTATAACCTATGGCTATGACGAATACAACCAGATAAACATTGCAATAGGAAAGCAGATCGAAGAATTGATTGAAAAAAATCCAAGCGAAATAGTCCACATACATGATTTTCAATTGCTGCTGATATACAGGAATATTCCCAGAGGGATGCCCGTAATATTAACCTGGCATATTCCATTCATCGATTCCATATCAAAGCACTTGAAGCAGTTTCTGATAAGGCACATGAAAGAATTTGACAAAGTTATTTTTTCTTGTGAAGAGTACGCAAAATCCGCAATCAGGGCAGGGCTTCCGGCAAACAAAGCTGAGATTGTATACCCGATTGCCAATACGAGCCTCTTCAGGCCGAAAAAATATAAAAATGAGATTAAGAAGAAGCACAAAATACCTGAAGACTGCAAGATTGTGCTGTGCGTTCAAAGGATTGACCCAAAAAGCGGCCATATACAGCTCATAAAAGCCCTTCCTGAAGTGATTAAAAAATATCCAAAAGTAAAACTTATGTTTGTGGGAGGTAAATCAATGACCAGCAAGATATCAAGCGAAAGGTTGCAATATGAAAAGGAAGTTAATGATTTAATTAAAAAACTTAATTTGAAAAAATACATAATCTTTACAGGCAATGTCGAATATGAAAAATTGCCGATGTATTACAACGCAGCCGATATTGTGGCGCTTACATCCAAAAATGAGGGATTTGGGCTGGCTGTAACAGAAGGAATGTCATGCGGAAAGCCGATAATAGGAACAAAAGTGCCGGGAATTGAGCTGCAGGTGAAAAATGGTGTAAATGGATTTCTGGTTGATGTTGACGATTATGGACGGACTGCAGACAGGATTCTAAATCTTCTTGCAAATGACAGCCTCAGGGAGAAAATGGGAAAGAGGGGCATACAAATTGCAAGGTCAAAATTTGACATGGCCAAGGCAATAGACAGGCATTATCAAATCTATCTTAGCCTGATAAAAGAGAAAAGGGACTGGCGGCTGGAAAAGATAAGGCTTGACGACGTTTCTGCCATAATAACGGACTTTGACAGGACAATTACCGATGAGCCCGGGATAGTTGATGAGTCATTATTAAAAGAAATGGAATCTTTGAATAAGCCATTGATTTTAGTGACAGGCAGGGATTTGGAATATACAAAAGAATTATACAGAAAATATCCCATATGGGACTGCATAGTGGGGGAAAATGGATGTTACGCCTACTTTCCGGATACCGGGCTTACGTGGCTTTTCACATCCGAAAAATTTAGGGAATCGAGGAAAATAGTTGAAGAAAGCAATTTTCCGGCGAACTTCGGAAATGCAATAATAAGCGTTTCAAATAAATACCGCATCAGATTGAAAAGAATTCTCTCAGGAATTGCAGCTTCCCTTGGATTCAGGGAAAATGCTGATGAGATTATGGTGATTCCGAGCGGGATAGACAAGGGCGTAAGCGTAAAGCTTGCGTTGAGCTATCTCGGGATAAACCCAAAAAAAACTGTCATCATAGGGGATGGTGAGAATGATATTGATTTATTCACAATACCCGGATTTAAGGTTGCAGTTGCCAATGGCGCAAGTAGATTAAAAATGTTCGCAGATGAAGTTACAAAAAAGCCGTCAATAGGCGGGATAAGGGAAGTTATAGAGAAATTGAAGATGTAGTGATAAAATGGCAATAGCAGATTTGATAAGTGATTTGATGAAAAATGAACTTCTGGTTGCAATACTTGGCGTTTTGCTTTCTTTTTTGATAGCAAAAGTTCTTTATTTTATAATCAACAAGTATGTCAAAAGCCTGACACAAAAGACGAAAACTGACATAGACGATAAGATTCTTGCTGCCCTTGAGATGCCGTTTGTTATCGGGATAGTTCTTATAGGAATATATTTTTCGCTGCTGCAGGTTGATTTAATAAGTCAGTTTATCCAGCCAATGAATGATATTTTCTTTGTTTTTGGAGTTCTATGGGCTGCATTTGTCCTGTACCGCCTCACAAAAGTCGGGATGCAGAAATGGATGGCAATAAATCCGCACTTCCAGAACATGCCAAGGCTGGTCATAAAAATAGCAAATATCTTTGTTTATTTTATAGGCTTGATTATAATCTTGAAGCATTTTAATGTTGAAATAACGCCTTTAGTAGCAACATTGGGAATTGGCGGAATTGCGATTGGCTTTGCTTTGCAGGACACTTTATCAAATTTCTTTGCAGGGCTGCACATCATATCTGACAAGCCCATAAATATCGGCGATTTTGTTGAATTAGAGGGCAACATAAGCGGTTATGTCGAGGATATTGGCTGGCGCACAACGAGGATTAGGACACTGCCTAACACGCTCGTCATAGTTCCAAACTCCAAAATTGCTTCAACAACCATAACGAACGATTCTTTGCCTGTGCCTGAAATGAGCGTGGTTGTCCAATGCGGGGTTGCTTACACTTCTGATTTGGAGAAAGTGGAAAAAGTAACCATAGAAGCTGCCAAGAAGATACAAAAAAATGTGCAGGGCGCCGTCAAGGATTTTGAGCCATTCATAAGATACCACACATTCGGGGATTCCAATATAAATTTTTCAATAATACTGAGGATACAGACTTTCGTCGACAAGTATCTTGTGACGCATGAGTTCATTAAAGCATTAAAGAAATCCTATGACAAGGAAGGAATTGAAATTTCATGGCCGGTCAGGAAGGTGTATTATGCAAATGTGGATAGTTAAACATACATTAAAATGGCAATAGTTGATACAGATTATCTGCTCGGGGAAGTATCATTTCAGAACTTCCTTTTATTTATTTTTGTAGTTATACTTTCTGTTATTTTGGGCAATGTCCTGAGGCTTTTGATAACTAAGTTTCTTAGAAATAAAACAAAGCCCGTATTTTACAAAGCGCTTTCAAGGGTAGTAATGTATTCTGTATATTTTTTAGGATTTTATTTTGCTTTTCAAAAAATCCTTAATTTTAACGTACCTGCATTTCTAACTGCATTGGGGATTTTGGGGATAACCTTTCTTTTGACCATGCTGCCTGTCCTGCAGAATGTATTTGCCGGAATTGTCCTGTCGCTTGAAAGACCGTTTCGTGAAGGCGATATAGTGGAAGTTGACGGGGCCATTTGCATTGTCAAGGACATTATGCTCAGAAAGACATTTTTGAGGTCATTGGACGGGAAAATCATTATAGTTTCCAATATCAGATTTGTCACAGGAAGCGTCATTAACTACAGCCAAGGGGAATTCATCAGGGTTGATTTGGATATTGATATTAGAAACGATTCAAATTACCAAAAAGCAATAGATATAATAAATAAGATACTCCATGAGGAGCCAAATATTCTGCCCCATGTGCCAAAAAAGGAATTCAGTATAATACAAAAGTTTTTTGTAATGCCAAAAAATATCAGCGTACTTGAGCCCAAGATATTCATAAGAAATGCAGGCAAGGACAAAATAAGCCTGCAGGTATGGTTCTGGATTTGGGACATTTTGAGGAAAGAAAGCATTGTTTCCAATTTTTATGAAACTTTGCTGCAGGAATTCAGGAATAATAAGGTAAGCTTTGGGTAGCTTTGAATAATAAACTCATTTCAAAATGAGCCTTTTCAGATATTTAGCAGTCCTCAAAACATCATCAGCCACTGTCCCTGTGTAATACTCGATAATTCTCATGTAGTCATAAAGGTGCCTCGTAATCAGGAAATTCTTCCTTACATGCTCTTTTCCAGCAATGCCCATTTTTATCCGCAGCTTATCATCTCTTAGCAATTTTACACACCAGTCAGCTGCTTCCCTTTCATTCCTTGCCAAAGCTCCAGTCCGGTTATGTATAATCTGGAGCGGAATCCCACCTGTTCTTGTTCCGACTACAGGTGTTTCTTTCCAAAGCGCTTCTGAAACTGTAAGCCCGAAGCCTTCCCTCTTGGAATTTTGCATGACTACATGCGATGCCCTTTGCAGTGCGTTTACAAGCAAGTCATCTTTCTTTGTAAGGATATGCACATCTTTCATTTTCGCGGCTTCTTTAACGACTTTGTTGTAAATCTCAGGCCCTTCAGGATCATCAGTTGCCATATCGCCAATCATGACAAGCCTTGCATCAGTTCTTTCTTTGACTCTTTTGAATATTCTAAGAACTCCAAGAGGATTCTTCCATTTGTCGAATCTTGAAACTTGCGTTATAATCGGCTTGTTGATATTTATTCCTTCCCTGAGCAGAATCCTATAAGATTGCCCCTGGCTTAATTCCTTGTTCTTAAGCGACAATGGATCTATTGAAGGAGCTACAAAATACTGCGGAATATTCAAGTCAATTTTCCTGTATTTTGTAAGGGAAAAAATGGCTCCATCATATTGCTTTGCAAAATTATGAAGGAATTTCCAGACATTCCTGTCTGCATTGTTTATCTGTATGTGGCTCCTCCAAATCCACGGCTGCTTTCTTTTATTTGCGAACTTAATAAGCCCGAGAGGCTGCGGGTCATGGATAAAGACCAAGTCATGCTCGCGGAAATGAAGCATCAGGGCATTTCTTTCAAGCTCGTCAAGATAAATCTTTTTGTCTCTCTCCGTAAAACTTACTTTCTCGCCCTGCAGGGCATTGTGGAACTTTTTTGTGACATCAAAAAAAGAATGGCTTCCTTTAAGAAGCCTCCAGTCTGTGTCAAGGCCCAATCGGTTCATCAGCACAACCATACTATTTAGAATTTCCGCAACCCCTCCGCCTGAGTAGGTGGAGTTTACATGCACGATATGCTTGCCTTCCAGTTTCACGGCTAAATTCTTTATCTCTTCTACTTTCTCTTTTCCGATAAACTGTTCATAATCCTCTATTTTTGGAAGCATGAGGGGCAAAGATAGCAAAAAGTATAAATAGTTTGTTATCGTGCCCAACAAAATGGCAGAATCCCTAATCTCAACCATAGAATTCCAGATGAGCCTTTTATTATTTGTGGCTCTTGCAGGATATCTTTTGGCCTCCAGAATAAATCAGTCAGCCGTTATCGGGGAAATTTTAGTTGGCATAATAATCGGGCCCAGTCTGCTTGGATTAATAACCTACACTGATTTCGTGGCGAGCGTTGCGCATTTAGGAGCAATAATCTTATTGTTTGTAGTAGGGCTTGAATTTAAATTAAAGGATATTTTTAACCTAAAGTATACTTGGATTGCATTATCAGGAGTGATAGTCCCCTGGATAACGGGTTATTATCTTGCAAAATTATTCGGTTATGATTTTGGAAGCGCAGTATTTGTGGGAACGGCTCTTACGGCGACAAGCATTGCGATAACTGCAAATGTCCTTCGTGAAATGGGAAAGCTGCAGACAGACGCAGCGAAGGCAATTATAGGGGCAGCAGTTATTGATGACGTATTAAGCCTTCTCGCACTTTCAGTCTCAACTCAAATTGTAGGCGGCACTTTCTCTGTTGGCTCAACTGCAATAATCCTTCTAAAATCGATAGCTTTCCTCGCTATTGGTTCATATGTAGGGTTAAAATTCTTAAGTCCCATGGTTGAGAAGCTAGACAAAAGTAATATTGCTAAAAAGTTTCCAGAGTTTGTGTTTATCTTTGCAATGATGCTCGCTTTCCTGTATGCAATGGTTGCTGAAGTCATACACTTGTCTGCAATTGTCGGCTCGTTTCTTGCAGGAATGGTTCTTGAAGGAGCATTAGTTAAGCATGGAAAAGATTACAGGGAAGGGGCAGAGTATCTGCACATAATTTTTGCATCCATATTTTTTGTATCATTGGGCATACTTGCAGATGTCAGAGCATTATCATTAAATGTGATTTGGTTCCTTTTGGCACTGACAGTTATTGCTGTTATTTCAAAAGTTATAGGCTGTTATATCCCAGCAAAGTTGCAGGGATTATCGCACAAAGACTCATCAATTGTGGGATGGGGAATGTCGCCCAGAGGGGAAGTTGCAATGATTGTTGCATTGATAGCACTTAATGCGGGGCTGATAAAACAGGATATCTATGTATCATTGGTCTTGATGAGCTTGCTAACAACAATAATCACTCCAATTGTGCTAAGAAACTGGCTGTATAAAACTAGTTAATTCTTAAATGTGGATTCCTATTAAGAGTATTGTATAAATTCCAATCGTATTAAGGACATAAGAAACAAGCGTAAATATTTTCATTGAAATATTCTGGTTTATTGCCAAAAGCGCCACTCCGATTTCGTCAGGCAATGGCGATGCAATTATGAATCCGGCAAATACAGGAATAAGATATTTTTTAAAGATATTTGGAATTTTTTTATTCACTTTGCTTATTAATTTTTCGTGCATCAGCCTGCTGACCTCCTCCGCAAAAGAAACACGCAAGAATTTAAAAATTATCAGGTCGCCAATTAATGCGCCTAATCCCCCAATAAGGCCTGCTATCCAGATATTCTGCTCTTTTGCTAATACCAACAAAATAACAGTCGCAGGAGCCGCGGTAAATCCATAAACAAAAAATATGCCGGATATGAATGTCCCAAGGTAACCCGCTGAGGATAAGAAATTCTGAAGCGGGGGGTAAGTCTTGCCGTAAAACATAATGTAGGCTATGATAACAGTTATGAAAAGCAGAAGAAACTTTGGATATTTTTCCATATAAACTCTTGCCGTACGGACTGCATGATTAGTGGCATATCTCATAAAAATTCTAGAACACTTTTACTATTTAAATGTTTCCTTTTTGTATACTAATATAGGAAAAAGTATAGGAGATTCCCAATTAATTCTAAAACCGTTTAAGCATCAGGGCAATCAATATCCACATTTAAGAATTGTGAAAATAATAAGAGTGTTGAAGGCAGTTTTATTCCTGGTTGTGGGGTTTGGAATGTCACCCAGGGGGAAGTCGCAATGATAGTTGCCCTGATAGGGCTGAATCAGAAAATCATCGGGCAGGAAATTTATGTTTCACTGGTTCTGATGAGCTTGTTGACAACAATTATCATCCCTATTGTTTTAAAGAACTGGCCACATAAACAATAAAAGCAAATTTAATATATCCCTCCTTTTTTCATTTTCTTATGGTGCTTTCTGTGGAAATAGGGATGATAATCTTATTCTCAATACTGGGTGGTGTTTTGGCAGTAAGATTTCGGCAGCCTTCTGTTCTCGGATTGCTAATCATTGGAGCAATAGTCGGCCCTTATTCTCTTGGGCTTATTCAGGATTTATCACTTATTGATACTGCAATTGAGATAGGCGCTATTCTTCTGCTGTTTACAATTGGAATTGAATTCAGCCTTAATCATTTGTTTAATTACGGGCTTAGGGCAATCATAATAGCATCAATTAAGTTGGGAGGGGTGTTTCTGGCCGGATATTTGGCAGCACTGGTGCTTGGGCTGGGTGCAATTGCTGCATTATACATTGGAGTCATACTTTCAATAACCAGCACCGTAGTTGTAATCAAGATACTTGAGCAGAAGGGAATGTCGAATAAAGAGGAAGTTCCGCTGCTTGTGACCATTCTTATTTTGGAGGATATCTTTGCGGTTTTCGCGTTGACGTTTTTTTCAAGCCTCAACACCAAGGCAGATTTGTCAACAGTGAATTTGTTTACAGAGCTTATTATTTCCCTTGCATTAATGGCTGTATTTTTCGTGGTTCTGAAAAGGCTGCTACGGCCGGTTATATCATGGCTGATAAAATACAGCACGGAGGATACCATAACCTTCACATCGCTGGGCTTATGCGCAGGCATGAGCTATCTTGCGCACCTTATCCATCTTTCTCCGTCCGTGGGCGCGTTTCTTGCGGGAAACATAGTTTCTTCGCTTCCAAACTCAAAAATGTTTGAGAAATCCATACATCCGTTCATTCTTACATTTACTGCATTGTTCTTTTTTTCCGTAGGCACTGTGGTTAATTTTTCGGTTGTGCTGCACAGCATTTACCTAATTGCTGCCCTTTTGGCCGTAAGCATTTTTATGAAATTTTTCTCCATAGGCTTTGGAAGCTATTTGTTTTCAAATTTTAGCGGAAGGCAGGCAATATTCAGCGGCATAGCAATGATTTCAGCTGGTGAATTCTCGTTATTGATTGCAAAGGAGGCAGAGGCCGCAGGACTGGGTCTTGAGCTGGTGGATATAACAGCAGCGCTTATAGTATTTTCAACAATTGCAATGTCATTTTTGATAAATTATTCTGAGCCAATATACAATTTTATTTCCAGGTCAATGCCGTCGCGCGTACTGGAGGATGTAAAACTTGCAAGAAATTACATAAACAGCGTTTCATGGATTATGAATAAGGACAGAAGCAGCATGAAGAGGATAAGCATTGAATGGAAATCAATTCTTAACAACATAATGGCCGTGTTTTTTATTTCTGCCGGGGGATTTATTGCGTGGCATTTCTTTAGAAATATTATCCTGGAGCTTATCAAAAGCCCAGTCATTGGTTATCTGCTGCTGGGATTTTTTATAATAGCCATATTTTTTCCCGCGTATAATCTAACAAGAAAGATTTCATTTTTATTTAGGGACATTTCAGTATTTTTCGTAAAGTTATACCCAAAGGAGATTGCAAACGAGAAAAAGATATTAAGGAATTTCATAGCAATTGGCATCGTGTTTGGCACTTTGATTTTATTATCCAACTTTATATTATTCCTGAAATTAAGGCCGGTATACCATTCCATTACCATAATTCTAATCTGCGGAGGATTAATCTATGCATTAAGGGCGTCAAATTTAATTCACAAGCTTGCACAGGGCCACAAATCAAGCATGTATAGGCTGAGCAAAAAATATAAGTTGGTTTTAAGAAAAAAAATAATGCAAGCCCGAAAATAGAATTTCTAATTGGAAAGCTTAGCTAATCATCTTCCCAACAGTTAAGATCACGAAAATGCCAAAAGTGTTTGATGCGTATGATATTAGAGTAAACAGACTCGTTGAAATTGACCTAATGCTGGCAAGCAGCGTCACTCCAATTTCATCAGGCAAGGGGGAGGCAATTATAAACCCAGCCATGACCGGCAAAAAATATTTCTTGAGCTTGCTCGGAGTATGATGATCCAGCTCGACAATCAGTTTTTCTTTGGATAGTTTTTCAATTTCGTCTGCAAATGATGCCCTTATAAACCTGAATATAATCAAATCCGACAATAAGGCCCCAAATCCGCCTATGATGGTTGCCGCATAAATATTCTGGTGCTCTGCCAAAATCAGGAACAGGGAAATCGCGGGCGCTGTAGTAAATCCATAAGAAAACATCAGGCCGGCAATGAATATTCCCAAGTATCCCGTGGAGATTACAAAGGCATGCAAGGCCAAATTGTTCCTTCCGTAAAAAAGAAAGTAAGCAAGCAGGAATGTTATAAACAGCAATAAGAATTTCGGATATTTTTCCATATACACTCTTGCAGCATGGGCCGGATGAATATTTTGGTAGTCCATGTAATTTTCATGCATTATTAACTATTTAAATGTTTCGTTTTTATATACCAGTATAGGAAAAAGTATATTAGTTGGAGCTACGCTAAACTTCAACAGGAGTACATCCAAAAATCGTCCGCTAAAGAATAATTGTAACCATCTGGACCTATACTAGGTTCTGGAGGCATCGATTTGTCGGCAATCATCAAATCATAGTTAGAATTAAAAAATATCTCAAATATTCAATTCTTTCTTCCAATGCACGCAAACCATTTCTGTTTTCCTGGAAGCAATCCCGATATAGTTCTCAGGATTATAGAGCATCTCAATCTGTTTTTTATTTAATTTTTTCAGATAAGGTTGGATTGACTTGTCTTTCTTGACCAATTCAATTAAAGGAACTTTTTCAAGCTGTGACTTCAAAGTCATCTCTCGTGCATATTCATGCGCATCCGGATGGCCGTTGGCAGCCAATAAGATGTAAAGCGGCTCCGCAACAATCATATGCTTGTTCATGTTGAAATTTCTTTGAATATTATTTTTATCAACAACAATATTTGACATTACCTTATCCAATCGGACGATTGATACATAAAATCCCGCTAAAATTTCCGGAATAAACCGCATTGAAGCAGAGTTTGTTAAATCGCGCTGATGCTCAGACAATTGATCCATGTAAGCGGTCATCATGCGCGGCATTATTGCCTTCCACATGCTTTTCACATTTTCAAAATTAATTGGATTTCTTTTCTGCGGCATTGTTGAGGAGCCGACTTGCTTTGCCTCAAAATATTCACCAACTTCACCAATCTCATTTCTCTGCAAATGTCTCATATCATCTGCCAAATCGGCAATAACTCCAAAAGCAGAAACTATGCTAGTCTGATAGTCGACCAAAAATTCCGGCTCAACTATTTGCGTTGAAATCGGAGAAGCCTTCAGGCCAAGCTCATTCATAACCTGCTCTTCAAATTTAATTGGCTCTTCAAAAAATAATGATGATGCGTTGTAAGCACCTACAGCGCCGGCCATTTTCCCGCGCAGATTGTTTGCACTCCTCCGTATTTTTAAAATAGAACTGCCGAGTCTGCTGACATATTGTGCAACCGCAAAGCCAAAGGTTATCGGCTCAGCGTGCTGGCCGTGCGTTCTTCCAATTTGTATTGTAGATTTCTCTCTTAATGCAAGATTGATTAAAGTTAATTCAAGCTTCATTAATTCCGGGATTAAAACATCATTTGTGAATTCTTTATAGCGGAGAGCATCTGCTGTTGCAATTATGTCATAGCTTGTAGAAGTGAAATGCACAAATGGCTTTGCTTCTTCGCTTACCCTGTTTCTTATCGAATTTGCCAGCGCCCTAATGTTATGTTTTATCCTGTCTTCTTCTGCATAAACTTCCTCGGGCGTGACTTGCTTGCTTGCTTTCTCAACTTCATCAGCAACTTTTTGTGGGCATATTTTGTTTTTTGCAAGAATTCTTGTTAAAGCAGCCTCAACTTTGAGAGCATATTTTATAAATGCCGATTCTGTCAGATATGGCTGCAGTTTTTCAAAAACTCCCTTGTTCCTCCCATAATACCTGAAATCAAACGGGCTGATTGTGTCAAACAAATTTATTTTTTCAGCATGCGTTTTCTGCAAATTGTTTTCCGGATTAATTAACTGAAGAATCTGATTTGTTATTTCATTATCATAATTTAAAACAATAACTTTCCTGTTCTTATCGTCAACTTCTTTCACAATATCATTTCTCTTGAAAATCTTTATGCATGCATGGACTTTTGCAGGCGAGCATTTTATTCTGTCGGCAATTTCCCTGATATGCATGCTTTCCCTTGATAGCAGTTCAAGTATCTGAACATTTATTTTTGTGAAAATATTGGATAGTTCTTCCATATTTATCTGTCAAATCTATAATGTTCATTATTTATAAACCTTTCGTTTTAAGAAAGCGTATCGTTCATTATTTAAATATTATAAAGATATCTAAGAAGTGCATCATGTATAGGGCCATTAGTGATGATAAAACTTCCGTTTGATGGTGTGCATGGATTTCCCCTTAAGTCAGTGGCTTTACCTCCAGCTTCCTCAACAAGGAGCATTCCAGCTGCAATGTCCCATTCATTTGTTGAAAATATGACAAAAGCATCGCATTTTCCCGAAGCAACTAGCATAAGCTCATAAATTGCAGAGCCAAAGTTTCGTATGTTAATTGTCTCGTTTGATAATCTTTTGAGAAGCTCCAGGCCCTTATGCCTTGTTCCTGGGACAAACTCGTATAAAATAAAAGAATGCATTATTTCGCTGTTGTCTGAAACTTTTATTTGTTCTCCGTTAAGAAAAGCGCCTTTTCCTTTTTCTGCAACAGCGCTTAATTTTAATGTTGGAAATTCCAAGACCCCAAGCACAACTTGATTTTGATATTCAAGCGCAATTGAAACTCCAAAGATAGGGAGTCCCCTGAGAAAATTATGCGTTCCGTCTATAGGGTCTATAACCCACTTGTAATCTGAGTCATTGTCCTCAAATCCAGTTTCTTCCGAAAGAATGCTGTGATGTGGAAAATTTTCCTTTATAGTTTGGATAATTATTTTATTTGCCCTCAAATCAGCTTCAGAAACCAGGCTTTTGTTTGATTTTTCCCTAAATTTTCCTTTTTTTCCGAAATATTTGAGAATTAATTTTCCGGCACTTTTTGATGCCCGCAATAAGACTTTTTTTTCTTTTAAGAGGTTCATAAGGGAATATAAAAATTACCTATTATTAAAACTTTGCCATCACAATCTTTTAGAATCAAAAGAACTTAAAGAGGGGGCAGGACCTTGATATCTCATGACATCTATAGCAACTATATTAGATTGCCTTACCATTGTTTCCAAGTCATCAGGAGTAACATTTGAAGGGTGTACTTTATCAGGGCCAAGGAATGCCTGCATAAATTGATCATATAATCCCCCTGTAAAATAATCGCCGCCGCCCAAAGAACCTCTTAAATCAGTTTTAAGGTGCTCATCAACTCTATCGGCAAAAGGTTGAGCCATGCGTACATGTCTCATTTCCTTATTCGACGCAACAGGTATCATCCCTTTCCCACCCAAAGTCACAACAAAAGGATAATCATGAAATATGCCCTTTCTTTGCATTGTCTTTATCAAGTCAGTTATCCCTGCTATAGCTTTATCCGCAGAAAGGTTTACAAGTTCTTGTGGATTTAAATTGTTCATTCTCGCTATATCCTCATAGTTTGTAACTGTCGGTCCGTTTGGAATCGCTTGTGTCAAGGAAAATTCGATAGACGGGCTGGATGTTGCCCCAAAATATACAGGAATATCCATTTCTTTTGCTATTTTAATCAGTAACATAGCAAACTCTTCATCTTTAATACTGTTGATTAAAATGCCATCGGCACCTCTAAGGAATTTAAAAACGGAACTTTGCGACTGGCTGTCCAATTGCACTCCTGTTTTTAAAGGCCCTTTTATGATGATTTTATCTCCGTCATATCCTACAACTACATTAAACTGAATCTGTCTTTTTCCTAAAAATTTATAGTCTATGCCCCAAAATTCCAATCGTTCGGTGTTAATGTGGTTCGGTTCAGCAGAATCTATGTACTTAATTCTGACTGGACTGGGTCTACTTATTCTTGCATTAGCTTTTGCTGAGTTATAGCCAGAACCGCCAGATCTATTTCTGTGGTCAAGACCATCAACTTCTTCCCTAGTATTCAAACGAGTTTGATATTTCCCGCCGGGCACAATTGGACCATCAATGACAGTAAAAACCCTTACATAATCTTCTGTTTGTAGTCTCACTGCATGCCCGTCTTGTAACAATCCAATTTTAGGGTTAATCATAATACTATCTATAGTTGCACTGCCTCCAATAACATAGGTTGAGGTATTTTTTGAATCTATTCAAATCACCACGGAAAATTTCTTATAAACCGATGAATTAGCATTCAGTATAAATATTCTCTTAAATTCCCCTCAATCCTTTTCAATACATCCCCGTTCTGAGCTTCAAACTGCTTTCCAGTTATCATCTCGTATGCAGTAATATATCTCCTGGCAGCTTCAACTTTGACTTCATCGGATATCAGAGGAATTTTCCCTTCGCCGATAAACCCTTTCTCAGAAAGCCACATTCTGACATATTCTTTATCAAGTTTTTGTGGCTCCTGCCCTTTAGAAAACAATTCAGCATAAGTATCTTTAATCCAGAATCTCGAGGAATCCGGAGTGTGGACTTCGTCAATCAAAACTAATCGGCCATTTAATTCACCAAATTCGTATTTTGTGTCAACAAGAATCAAATTATTTCTTTCTACCAATATTGTTCCAAAATCAAACAGCGCAAGAGCTGCCTTTTCCATCTGAGTATATATTTCTTCGTCAACAAGTTTCCTTTTAATTATTTGTTCTCCTGAAATTGATTCGTCATGGGCGCCGTGCTCTGCTTTTGTTGATGGGGTTATAATTGGCTTCGCAAGCTTCTGATTTTTCTTCAGGTTCTCCGGCAGGACATTTCCGCAGAAATTTCTGACACCTTTTTCATAATTGTACCATGCTGATGTTGTTGTAACTCCGGTTATGTATCCTCGTACAACCATCTCAACCGGAATCGGGTTGCATTCTTTTGCAATCATTACGTTTGGGTCAGGAATAGAAATTATATGATTTTCAGCAATGTTTTTTGTTTTTTCAAACCAAAATGCAGCTGTCTGGTTTAATACCTGTCCTTTGAACGGAATCGTGCACAAAACACGGTCAAAAGCAGAAATCCGGTCAGTTGTTATTATAATTCTTTTTCCGTCTAAAGTATAATTATCACGAACTTTTCCTTCATACTTTTTACCGAACTTAAAATTTGTTTTGTCTAAAGTAAATTTCAGCTGGTTTTTTAGGATTGCGTCAGATAGCATTTTTGATTTTGAATTTTGTTTTATTTGTTAGCCTCAAGCACTTTTTTTCCAAGTTCTTCTCGGTATCTTATTAATTCTTCCTCAAACTCATTATCAAAATTTAAAATTTCAACCGCTGCGACTGCTGCATTTGTTCCGTTATTTAATCCTACCCATAATCCGTGGTTTGTATGCCTTAAAAAATTCAGTGCGGATTCCGCAACATCATCTTTTTTGTCAAGCAATGGGCAGTAAATAACCAGTTCATCTTTTTTCTCAACAGGCTCGTCAAAATAGGTAAATTCGATATTAACTGCGCTTTTATTTGGCTTATCTGAAAAATTGTAGGGAACGTTGAATCTTTTCAATATTTCAATTGATTTTTTTACGGCTTCATCAGCTTTATCTCCAATAATCGTAACTCCGTTATATTTCTTCATCATCCTGGCACAATTTTCTGCTGCAACTTTTCCTTTTCCAACTCCTGCAGACAAAACTGGAATTCCAGAGGGCATTTGAGCAACCGAGAGCAAGGCGTCAAGCCCCTGATAATTTCCTTCACATGGAACGCCAATCACGGGCCTTAAAACTTTTGCAGCTACAACTCCTGGCAAGTGCGCCGCAAGTCCAGCTCCGGCAATCACTACAGCATAATCATACTGCAATGTTTGATCAACATCTTCCGGAGTCTTGTGCGCAGAACTCACCCTTAAATCAAAATCAATTTTTAATTGTTTCAATCTAGAAGCGATTTCATTGTAAACTTTCTCATCAGATTTAGAGCCGAAGATTATTAATGCTTTTTTCATGCAATAATAGAAAAAGAAAGTAGTATTTATAGATATTGGATCATTTTATTTTACGAAAGCATCTAATAAGTTCTCCAATTGTGCTGGCTCAGTTTCCCTAGGTTTTTCCACCAAGGCCCTAACCGATCTTACATTTAACCATTTATTATAATTCGAATATAAATCATGCAATTTCCCATTTAAATTGAAGCCTTGCGACTGTGAAACTGGCCTTGGACTTTCATAAAAGTCATGACCCCCCAAATTAACTTCTTCGCCATTCACGGTTGCATAATCCTTATCGTTAACGATTCTTATACTAGGATTTGTATTGTGAGAATCGATAAATCCAATTTGAAGGCCGTTTCTGGTTAAATGTAAGGAGTTACCAATGTCATCAGCTCGATAAATAAATTCAGTGCCATCATCCAATATTCCATGTAATACAAATCCTAAGCCTTCATTAAATCCGTATTGTTGTCTGGTATAGGTATGGGCATGCCCCCATCGCTGGCCTTGTTTCTCATTAAGAGTTCTATTATGTTCAACATCGCTATATGGGCGCTGGCTAACTTCATAAGTTTGTTCTGCTTTCTGTCCGAATTTGATTGGCTCGTCTTTTGATTGCATCGGCAAAATGTGTGGATTAGAAGCAGAAACCACTAGAAAACTTACTAAAGCTGCAATGCCGTAGGCTTTATTCATCTTGAAGCTTGAAAATAATTTAAGTATAAATAAATTTCTATTTCAAAATAGAAACTAATTCAAATTTATCTTATAATTAGATGATTTAAAAGCAAGAAGAATAAAAAAGTCGAGTAGATTTTTTTAATACTACCTATAGTATCATAAATTCCTGATAATTCTCATTTACTAATAAATCTTTTGCAGCTTTGTCGGCAATTTTTCTTGATTCCTTTTCTTCTGCATTAATTAATAATCCCCACAGCACGCCGCTTTCTGCTTTTTTAAGATTAATAAATCCAAGCCTGTTTTTTAATGTTGATAATAACCCATTTCCATCGTCATCAATATTTTTAACTAAAATGGGTATATAATCCTTACTTTTAATTTCAAAATCAAAAGTATGCTTGTTCGCATTAACTAGAATGTCAACTTTTGAAATTTTATTCTTGAAATCCTCCAAATCGCCATCTACAGAAAACTTGTAGTAAAATGTCCTCCTTACATCTTTTATTTTATTAAATCCCAGTTTCTGCAATGTTTGCAATGCAGTGATTGCAGTAGTATCAGGAACTTTCAAACCAACAACCATTTCAACTGTTTTTGGCATTATATTATTTCCTCTTCAATATATTTTTTCATCGATTCAAACATTTTTCTCGCAGGCGCCGGCTTTTCTTCTTCTGAAATTCTGCCTATTGCGTTATTTTTTATTTGCGTAATATCCGGAAGCTGCCTGACAAATGATGCACGCTCAGGATGCGGCATTATAGCCATCACATTTCCTTTCTTGTTGCAGATTGCAGCAATATTATAGGTTGTGCCATTCGGGTTTGTTGAGAATTTATCCTCCACTTTCCCATCTTTTGTCGAGTACCGAAAAATTATTTGCTTGTTTTTTATCAGCTTTTGCAATAAATCTTTGTCTCTTGTCACATATTTTCCCTCACCATGGGCTATAGGAATTGTAATAATTTCATTTTTATCAGTAAATTTTGTAAAAACACAGGAATTTTTTTCCTGCTCGCTCCTGATAAAAACCCACGTGCAGTAATATCCGCTGATAAAAGGGTTTTTGTTAGGCGCAAGAGCCATTTCAACTTTGTCTTTCAGACCAGGAATCATTCCACACTCCACCAATGACTGAGCGCCATTGCAGACTCCTAATACAGGCTTTCCGTCTTCCGCTTCTTTTTTTATTATTTTGAATATCGGGTCTTTTGCTGCAATAACTCCAGCCCGTATCCTGTCTTCGTAAGCCCAGCCGCCCGGTATAACATAACCATGATAGTTCTCAATATCTTTCCTTTGATTCCATCTAACAATCTTCCCGTCCATGCCTGAAGCTAAAACGGCATTCAGGGCTTCCTGCTCGCAATTATTTCCTGGAAAATAAATGACTGCTATGTTTGGTTTTTTCATTTTTTGGTTTTAAATTTTTGATTGTTAATTTTCCTTTTCTAAGGGGGCTGAGCAAAGCGAAGCCTCCAGTTTTTGATGAAACTTTTTATATCAAAAAGTTTCCCGCCGTCAACTCGCGGAAAGGTTGTTTTACTCCAGCGCTTCCGCAAACCCGTTCATCCAAGCTTCTTTTAATTTTGAAATCGGCAAGTCAGATATTTTTTTGCTTGATTTATTTATTGCCAAACTCTTTCCTTTTGTTTTTCCCAATTCTATTAAATTTATTTTGTAAAATTTAAATAATATTTTTAATTTATCGATATTTTTATTTTCAACCTCAAAAACAAATCCCGAACTTTCTGAAAATAAACTTCTGTCATTTCTTAAATCAGTAAAATCCAGATTAATTTCAGCCCCTATTTCTCCGTCTGCATCTCCCCCCAAAATCATTTCTGAAATTGTCGTAGCCAGGCCGCCATCAGAAATATCATGGCAGGACAAAAACAAGCCGGAATTGATTGCATCTATAATAACATAAATCCGGTTTCTCTCTTTCTCAAAATCAATTATTGGGACAACGGAGCCGGTTTCATTATTCAAATCATAATAAACTGAGCCGCCTAATTCATCTTTTCTTTCTCCAATCATAAACAACGCCGAATTTTCTTTTTTAATCTTCATTGTAATTGCCTTGCT
Source organism: Candidatus Nanoarchaeia archaeon (assembly GCA_035288865.1). Taxonomy (GTDB): domain Archaea; phylum Nanobdellota; class Nanobdellia; order Woesearchaeales; family GW2011-AR4. The sequence goes on along the minus strand of DATDZA010000008.1, from coordinate 8,179 downwards.
GTAGTCTTTCAGAACCCCAATGCATGCAATTACCGGTGAAGGGTCAACAGATTTCCCGGAAGCAGACTCGTTATAAAAACTGACATTTCCGGAAATTACCGGCACAGGAAATTTGGTTCCCTTGTAAAATAAATTTTTCGCAGCGTCGCCAACACCCCTGGCACCTTCATAAAAATCATAGAATGCTTCCGGATTTTCGGGATTGCCGTAATTAAGGCAGTCGGTTATAGCGCTTGGAACTGCACCAACCGCCGCGATATTTCTCATCGACTCGGCAACTGAATTCACCGCCCCCCAATAAGGGTCGATTCTCGAGTATTTTGGATTTGAATCGCATTTTAATGCAACTCCAAAAGTTCCGTTCTCAACAGCTTTAATCACGCCAGCGTCAGCATATCCAGTTTCAATTACTGCATTTCCCATTACGCTTGTATCATAATGTTTGTAAGCTTTTGATTTATTCGCGACGTTGGGATGTCTTAGAACAGAAAGAATTGCTTTGTTATAATCATTTGGCTCCTGTAAATTTGGCTCCTTAAAATTTCTTCTTGGGGCTTTTTTCTCGCGGTCATATTTTATTCCCTGTGTAACAACTTTTATCGGAACATTACAGATAATCTTGCCATCGTGCCTTAAAATATAATCCTGCTGCTTTGTGACACTACCAATTACAAATGCGCCTGCACCCAAACTTATATTCGGAAGTTCATAATCTTCATTATAAATTTTCAAAAGAGTTTTTGTAAATGAAGGCGGGCAAATCCATGTGAATCTTTCCTGCGTTTCGGAATTTGCAATTATATAATCCGGAAGATTTGGCATCGATACATTCACCTTGCTCAAATCAATGTCTGCTCCAAAATCTGAATCAGCGCACAATTCTGAAGTGCTGCACATAATTCCGCCAGCCCCCATGTCTTTAAATCCTAGCTCCACATTTCTCTTTCTGGCTTCTTCAAAAACATTATAAGTGGCCCTTATAATTACATTTTTCAAAAATGGGTCTGGGACCTGCACAGCACCGCGGTTATTTTCACGGTCTTTTTCGTCCAAAATCAAAGACGCGAAAGCTGCGCCACCAAATCCAGAATTGTCTGTACCTTTCCCTACTATAATGATATCATAGCCCGCGGCATTTTTTGGAGCATAGCTGTGAATGATATTTTTTTCTTTCACAATCCCGAGGCAAACAACATTAACAAGGCAATTTTCATCAAAAGAATCGTTAAAATAAATATCGCCGGCAATATTAGGAATACCAACTGCGTCACCATAGCCTGCAATTCCGTTAATTACTTCATTTGCAATATATTTTACACGATTTTTATTTTTTCCATTTGGACTTCCAAATCTTAGCATGTCGGCAGTTGCAATAACCTTTGCGCCCATGCATAAGACATCTCTTATGATTCCCCCAACGCCAGTTGCGGCTCCCTCATATGGGACAACTTGAGAAGGATGATTATGGCTTTCATGGCTTACAACAATCCCATATCTTTCCCCATTCAAATATCCCAATTCAACAATCCCTGAATCTTCAACAGGTCCAAGAATTACGTTTGGAGCCTGTGTTGGCAATAATGCTTTCAAAACAGCCCTGCTGCTCTTGTAAGAGCTATGCTCGCTCCATTGCGTGTTAAAAATATATAATTCTGTTATTGTGGGATTTCTGCCGATTAAATCAATAACTCTTCTTGCTTCAAAGAGGTTTAATGCAATAGTATTTTTCTTGAGAAATTCATGCGTGGAAGTGTCAGACATGGATTTTATGTCAATGAGCTCTATGTCAACATCTCCCATTTTCTCACAATGTTTTTGTTAGAAGTAGTGATATAAATAGATTGCGGAAAAAGTTAATTTGTTATCTGCCCACGCTTAATCTATCTATAAGGAATTTGGTAAAACCTACATCTCCTTGCAATCCAAATTCCTTCATTTTTTTCTGGGTTGCATCAATGTTATAATCAACTCGGTTATATACCAATATAATTCTATCTTTTGTGATTGTTACAACACCATATGAGGCCCTTGGATCATTTCCCCTTGGTTGCCCCACAGAACCTGGGTTAAATAAAGAAATATATCTCCAATCTTTAGTTTCCGGGTTTAACGTTGGCGAGGTATCAGGCTGGATTTCTTTTCTTTCTATCATGGCAGTATCAAATTCTAAAGGCACAAAACCTTTCGGAATGCCTACCCATCCGCTTGCAAATGTGGGTAGATGAGTATGCCCTATTATTCCCAGTCGTGGGTTTCCGTATGCTTCTTCGGCAGTCAAAGCCTTCATTGCTTCAGCTGCATCATTATCTTCAAAAATGTAGATATCCTCGAAAAAGCTTTTACCTGAAAAAGATTGAGGGCCAACCCCAGCGAAACTTCCGTGGACCATCGCATATTCCTTACCAATAAAAGGAAGACTTGCAAGGTTTTCAAGATAGCTTCTGCTTGCCTTTGTTAAAACTGATTGATTATGCCTTACCGCATTCTGAGCATGGATATGGAAACCTTGATAGCTTCCATCAATTACTGCCCTGTCATGATTGCCGAGCCTTGCTATGAATCCACGGTCCTTAATCATCTGGACGCATTCATTAGGCTCGGGCCCGTATCCAACAATATCACCTGCACATAATTTAACATCAAATTTTCCATATGTTTTGGAATGGGCAAGAACTGCCTCTAATGCAGAAAGATTTGAGTGAATATCACTTAATACCAGGATGCGCATACTGTGGCATAACCCCAACGCTTTATAAATTTATCCAATTTTTACTACTACAAAATGAGAAGATTATAACATCTCCCCAATCATATAAATTGAGCCGGTTACAACAACCAAATCATTCTGTTCAGCTATTTTCTTTGCATAATCCATGGCATTTTTTGGATTATTTATTATTTTTTTATTTATCTTGTGATTTTTATTTATTTTATCAAAAGTTCTCAGCAAATCTTTGGTTTTTGCCGCTTTCGTATTACCGGATTTAGTAAATATGATACTTGATGCGAGAGGACCAATTATTTTAAAAATTTCATCAATATCTTTATCGTTCTGAAAACCTACAACAAAAATAACATTTTGGATTTTTCTTTGTATTTTAAAAATCATTAATTCTTTTTTTAAAACTCTAAACCCGCCGGGATTGTGGGCACTGTCAATTAAAACGTTTTTCGCAATAAAATCCAGCCTGCCGGGCCATTTTGCATTCATAATTCCATTTTTAATTTGATTTTCATTTAATTTAATACTGCCGGAGTACTTTAAAATATAAATTGCCGTCATTGCAATATCTTTATTCTGCTGTTGAAAACTCCCATTTAAATTCTTAAAATTAACATCATTAAATTTTTCCGGCAAAGTTAATGGCGCATTTCTTTCATTAGCAATTTTTCTAATAACTTTCAAAGCTTTTCCTTTTGCTCCGGTAACAACTGGAATATTTTGTTTTATTATTCCGGCTTTTTCATAAGCAATTTTTTCAATTGAGTTACCAAGAAACTCAACATGTTCCAAACTAATGTTGGTTATTATAGAGATTAAAGGATTTAAAACATTAGTTGCGTCCAATCTGCCGCCCAATCCGACTTCCATAACAGCATAATCAACTTTGCGTTCCTTAAAATAAAGAAAAGCCATGGCAGTTGTGACCTCAAAAAAACTCTGATCCGCCATGTACGGCTTTATTTTTAGAAAATAATCAACAACCTCCACGTCAGTTATAAAATGATTATTAATTCTTATCCTTTCATTGAAATTTCTTAGGTGTGGGCTAGTGTACATGCCCACTTTGTAGCCTGCTTCCATCAAAATTGATTGAATCATAGCGCAGACACTCCCCTTCCCATTAGTTCCTGCCACATGAATGCATTTCAGCCGTTTCTCAGGGTTCCCAATTCTGTCAAGCAGCGATTGTATTCTTTCTAATCCGAGCTTTACTTCATGGGTTTCAAGGCTGTACAGATAGGCAAGCATTTTTTTATAATCCATAGCAAGTGCATAAATTAATAAATTAATAAATGTTGTCAATCATCATGGACAAAAAATCTCTACTGCAGCAGATAGCGAAAGAAATTGAGAAATGTAAAATATGCAGGCAGGGCAAAACCGGAAAAGCTGTTCCTGGAGAAGGAAACGCATATGCTGAACTTGTCTTTATCGGAGAGGCACCCGGAAGAAATGAGGCCGAAACTGGAAAGCCGTTCATCGGCAGGGCTGGAAAATTACTGAGGTCAATAATAAAAAATATAGGGATTGATGAAAAAGAAATTTTCATCACAAATCCGGTAAAATACCTGCCACTGAAAGGAACGCCGTCAGCAGAAGATATAAAACACGGAAAAACTCATCTTGAAAAACAGTTAAAAATCATTAATCCAAAAATAATTGTCCTGCTTGGCAGAGTTGCAACTTTAGCTAATTTTGAAGAACCGATATCCGTAAAAAAAGAGCACGGAAAAATAATTGAGAAAAATGAAATAATTTATCTTATTACCTATCACCCCTCTGCGGCTTTAAGATTCCCATTATTAAAGAAAGTACTGGAACAGGATTTGAAAAAACTCAATAAGCTGGTTAAAATAAGTAATATTACTAAATTTAAAACATAAATTTTTATATAACATATTATAATTAATCAATATGCAGTTTCTCAAAAAAGATCATAAGAAATTCAGCGAAAACGGTTATCGGGAGTTTATTCTAGGCGGGGATATAGGTGCAACAAACACCCATCTTGGAATATTCGGTGTAAAAAATAAATCTGCGGATTTGATCATATCTTTTCATTTCAAGAATAAAGATTTGAGTTCGGTTTACGAAGCAATTAATTTTGTTCTCAATTTAGTTAAAAAAGATTACAAAATAAAAATAGAAAACGCATCATTTGGGATAGCAGGCGCATTATCTCCGGAACGAGATAATGTAAAGATGACAAACATAAAGTGGTCTATATCAAAAAAAGAATTAAAAAGGAAGACGATATTGAAAAAAATAATTTTAATGAATGATTTTGAAGCAATTGGATACATGATCAATTCTCTAAAGAAATGGCAGCTTTCTGTTGTAAAAACTGCAAAGAAAGTGCAGAAGGCCACAATTCTGGTTATCGGCGCGGGAACTGGACTGGGAAAAGTGGTATTGCTGTATGATAAGAATAAGAATTCATATTTTCCTGTGTCATCAGAAGCAGGCAACAGCGATTTTGCAGCGCAGGACGGTAGAGATTTTGAATTAATAAATTTTATGCATCAAAAAATGAAATACAATATAATCTACGGAGATCTTTTGTCAGGAAATGGCATCGTAAATATTTTCAATTTTGTCAGAAATGACAAGAAATTTAAGGAAACAGATTACACAAGAGAGATTGACAGGTCAAAAACCAAGCCGGAATTAATATCAAAATATCGGAAAATTGACAGAACATGTAATGAAACTTTCAGAATTTTCAGGAAGATTTACGCTGGATTCGCAAGAAATTTTGCACTTGATGCCCTGCCTTTTGGCGGAATTTACATTGCCGGAGGAATAGCGCCAAAAAACCGGGAGATTTTTGATAATGAGTTCGTTAAAATGTTTGAACAGAATAGCAAATTATCGCATGTTTTGAAAAAAATCCCAATTTATTTGGTATTAAGCTTAAATGCCGGGCTGATTGGAGCGGGAGTTGCCGGAGCTGAATTAATTAAAATAGCCAAAAATAAAAATATTAATAAATCCGACTATTAATATAGCGACAAATAATATAGCACAAATGCATAAATTAAAAAAACTAAATATAAAAAGGAAAATAAATTAAATTAATAAATGAAAATGAAAGAATGCAGCTGTATTTTTACTATTTTTGGGGCAACTGGAGATTTGACAAACAGGAAACTATTGCCCGCATTTTATTTTCTCGAGCAGGAACGGCAGCTAAAAGAAAATTTCAGGATTATATGCATCGCAAGAAAGAAAATAACTAACGCGCAGTACAGGAAAGGCGCTGCAAACTCAATAAAAAAATTTTCAAGAATAAACGTTAAGGACGAAATTTTAAGAAAAGTACTGTCGAGGATAATCTATCATCGAATCAATTTCACGGCTTTGGACGGGTATTCTTCCCTTAAATCAAAAATTGAAAGTCTTTCCGGTGATAAATGCGCGCATTGCGAGAGAATTTTCTATCTTGCAGTTCCTTCAGGTCTGATAGGAACAATCATTGGCAATATTAAGTCAGCCGGGCTTGCGGAGAGGCAGAGTCCTGGCAAACCATACAACAGGATAATGTTTGAGAAGCCGTTTGGCTCTGATTTGGAATCCGCAAAAAAACTAAATAAGTACATAAGAAAAGTATTCGACGAGAAGCAGGTTTACAGAATTGACCACTACATGGCTAAGGAGCTTGTGCAGAATTTATTGGTTCTAAGATTTGCCAACAGCATTTTCGAGCCACTATGGAACAAGATGTATATAGATCATATTCAGGTCACGGTTGCCGAGACTCTTGGCGTTGAGAATCGCGGAGATTATTATGACAAGGCGGGCGCTTTAAGGGATGTCATTCAGAATCACATGATGCAGCTGCTCAGCTTGGTGGGAATGGCCGCTCCCAAAACAATGAATGCCGACGATGTAAAGAACGAAAAAGTAAAAGTCCTTAAATCAATTCCAAAATTAAAATATTTGTCAAAGGACATTATCATCGGGCAATACACTGGCGGTGTCGTTGAAAATAAAAAAGTAATTTCCTACAGGAATGAGCCTGAAGTTGATAAATATTCCTGCACGGAAACGTATGTTGCGCTGAAACTTGAAATTTTCAACGAAATGTGGAAAGGCGTTCCGTTTTATTTAAGGACGGGAAAAAGGCTGAAAGACAAATCAACGGAGATTGCAATAGTTTACAGGCATGTGCCTTTCGGCCTGTTTTCAAAATCAAATCCGGAGAAAAATATGATGATTATAAGGGTCCAGCCATATGAAGGAATTACTTTGCAGTTCAATGCAAAAGTCCCGGGGAATAAAGTAATAATTGATAATGTTGAAATGGACTTCTGCCATGAATGCAAATTCGGCCCGAATTCTCCTGAGGCATATGAAAGGCTGCTTTACGATGTTATGATTGGCGACCAAACTTTATTTACTAGATGGGATGAAGTCGAGAATTCATGGAAATTAATTGATGCTGTTTTGAAAAATATTAAAAATTTAAAACTCAAAATGTATAATGCCGGAACCTGGGGACCAAAGGAAGCGGATAAATTAATTGAGAGGGATGGCAGGAAATGGGTTGAGCCAAAGAGGCCCGCTTATGCAGACCAGCTGGAGAAGTAAGTCACTTTATTTTTCGACTTTTGTTTTTAACAAATCATCTATTGTTTTTCTTACAGGCCCGCCTTCGTTAAAATCTGCCATGCCCCTTTGACTTGCCGCAACTCTTCCGGCTGAATCAATAATAAATGTAGTTGGCAGGACCTCAACTTCATAATCATCATCTACTTTACCGGCTGTATCTAATAAAACTTTAATTGATTCAAGCCCTTGTGAATTTACGAAATCTTCATAGTGCGCATGCTTACTTTGCCCATGATTATCATCACGAGTTACTGCAAGAACTGCCACCTTGCCAGCATAATCACCAGCAAATTTATTTATTTCGGGCATTTCTTCTCTACAAGGCAGATACCAAGCCTCCCAGAGATTAACTATAACGGGTCGGCCCCTATACATGGATAAGGAGTGAACTTCTCCATCTAATCCCTTGAGATGAAAATCAGGCGCTAGCTCACCTTTTTTGACATTACCCTTATTATTTAGTCTATTATTAATACCGTCTTCATAACCATACCTATATCCTCCATTCACCCCATAATACAATCCTGCTGTTGCACCTGCAGCAAAACTTAATCCGACAGATAATAAGCCAATAGCCCCATACTTTATAAAAGGTTTCATCGTACAATCACGGGGAGTGGTAATTGCGAATAATTTATAAATATAACGTATTGACAAACACAATATGAAAATTTACGATATATCGAGAGAAATTTCCAACGATATGGTTATTTACAAGAACAGAACAGATAAGAAGCCAAAAATTTCTGTAACAAGAAGATTGGAGGAAGGCGCAAATGAATCGAAGCTCGATATTTTTGTCCATACCGGCACTCATGCCGATGCCCCCTATCATGTTCTAGA
>DATDZA010000007.1:0-63003 GCA_035288865.1 Candidatus Nanoarchaeia archaeon | reverse complement strand
AGCCTTTCAGGAACATTACTCATTCTTGCGTGATGTACGCAGATAATAAAATTTGGGTAGCTCAAAAAGTTGAACCCTTCGGGCATCTAATACTCGTTTGGCAAACTTTTCTTTGGCGAAAAGTCTCGTCTGTTTTTGTGGGTTGCCTCAAAAACGACGAGCGAGAATTGTGGTGTGCCTCAATTCTCGTCGCCAAACTTTGGGCATTATACGTACTTTTTTTATGACCTTTATGCTTCATTTAATTATTTTCCTATATAATTCGCATAAATTTCTCGATGATGATTTTAATTTCCATGCAAAGCAAATTAAAACAAAAATTCCAACAACAACTCAGGGTTCGAACACGGGTTTTGTTGGTCAAAACCCTATTCGCAAAGGATTTTTCAGAACTTCGTAACTGAAAAATCCTCTGCACTCAATTCTCACCCAAGTTGTTGGAATTTTTTCCTAAAGGTTATCTTCGAGAAACTGAAGGGGTTTAAATCTGTTTATTTTTTGAGAAATCCTATCATCACTTTGGCAATAACGACCTTACCTTCTGAACGAGACTATCAGGTTTAACTGCCTCTGCTGCTCTTTTCAGTCCATCAAAACCCCGGATATTGAGTTGTTTTGCCCAATATGAAAAAACTTGACCTAAGGATTGCTGCAAAGTTAAAGGTTCCGAAGCTGTCTCATTTGATGTAAAACCCTCGTAAAAATCTGATTTGCCCAATCTTACTTCTATCCCATCAATCGTTGCATAATCCTCATCTATTTGGGCTACACCAAGAATTTTTAATGGTTCTCTGACTGGTTTATTTACCAAATGAACATTAGTCCCATTACTTTGGCTCACCAAATCTAAAGACTCGTGACCTAAGAACCCATTCTGATAAGCAAATTGAGTATTGTTGAAGACTCCCCATGCTTCAACTCTTCCATTAGGTTGGACATGATACATACCCCAATTTTGCCCAATCCTGCGGCTAAGTTCTTCGCCATATTTTTGAGGATCAAATGGTGTTTGACTAACTCCATACGTTTGCTCCAAGTTATTTCCAAACTTTGCAGAAGGTATTTCTTGAGCAGATGCCATATTTGGGCTCACAAGACTCATCCAAGTATAAAATGCAGAAGCAGCAACGCCTGAAAGTATGCCCAATGTTTTATTCATCTTCAAATTAGGATTGCCTAATAGGTATAAATAATTTTCTATTAAATTTCTCAAAAAATCACACTTTAAACCAAAAAACTTTTCCTTCATTCTTACGCATAATTCTGTTGAACTATACGTACTTTATTCATTCCGAAGTCCCTACACTTCTTCGTACTTGTGTCCAAATACAATTTTCTCAAGATAGAGTTTTTGTTTATCAACGTCATAGGAGAATATTATTCTGAGCTTTCCAATCCACAGACGACAGCTACCTTTTAAATCATAATGAAGATGCTTGAATCGTGTCGGTTCTTCAGCAACCTCCTCCATTTTATTCTTTATTCGAACCTGCAGTTGATTGTCCAATTTCTTGAAATCCTTGGAGAATTCCTTAGTCGGAAGAATTTTATAACTCATTCCAATCAGCAAAATCTCTTTGTTTGATTTGTTCTTTTGCCTTTTTGTAAGAGTCCATAAAGTCTTTGTCAGCCATAAGTTCCAGTGATTCAACTATGGAATCAAATTCTTCCTTTACACGAACAAGATCAAGGATAGCATCTTTATTTACTGTTATTGTTCCGCTCATATTTTCACCTATAAATTTCAAAGACATTAATCTATATAAACCTAACGTTTCGGGACTTCATTCTATTTCGTAAAGCCCAGAACTCAGAAGTTTTTTGGTCATAAAAAAAGCCCGCTTCGCTACGTATAATACTCGTTTCGTGGCAAAATCGAATTCCTTGCGTCATTCAGATTTTGCGTAACTTTTTCTCAGCTCTGAAAAATTTGCCAGCTCTGAAGTTTGTGGGTTGCCTCAAACTTCGAGGGCAATTTTTCGAGGAGAAAAAGCTCACGAAACTTTGGGCATTAAATGAACTTTTTAAACATCAGAAATCCAACACACTGCTTTTGTCGACGAGAGTCATTGAATTTAACCCTCTCTTGAACAAATAGGTGGGCTTATCAGATTAAACATTAATCATTTTAATTATCAGAAAATCAAGAATTTAGCGGTGATATTTTTCATTAACACTGATGGCCCGCATTTCCTCGTGGCCGCATTCATTGCAGCGGTAAACATCATACTTTGAATTGCCGCTCTGCAAAATTCCTTTTTTATGCAATTTTTCGTTGCATTTCTTGCACATTATTTCTGCCATTTTTTAGATTACAGCATATCGGTACTTTATATATCTATTGATTTAGGGTAATTTTGTCGTCTATCTTAATCTTATTTTCAATCGTAAAATTTCCGTTCACTTCTAGAACATATTTAGCGGGCTTGGACGATTTATACAATCTACACGGATCCTCCTCGCATGGAGTTGCGTATTTTATATCAACAATTTTCATGTCTTTGCTGATAAAAATCATATCCAAAGAAATCATTGTGTTTTTCATCCAAAAAGTTTGATTAACTTCATCATCAAAAACAAACAGCATCCCAGAATTTTCGTCAAGATTTTCCCTAAACATCAATCCAATCATTCTCTCATTATTGTCGTCGGCAATTTCAACATTTACTTTAATTAATTGTTTTCTGTTATCAATTAAAACTTGATTTGAAATTTGTTTGCAACTCGTTAAAAAAATGATTATAAAAATCACACAAGAAATAACATAAATTTTTTTCATTTTTTTAATTAAAAATCTGTAAGAATTTAATGCTTTTTATTTTAATTTTGCAATTGTTATTTATTAAATATTTTGAGATTTAATTATATTATTTAAGTGTTATATTCTAATATTAAATATAGATTATATAATAATTGTTAAAACAATTTTGATATATTATAATGGATACGATATAAAGTAGAAAATTAATATGTCATAAAATAAATATTATAACAATTATATTAAAAAATATAAATTACTCGTATTAATAATTTCAATATAGAAAATTATCAATAAAAGGTGAAGTTTACTAGTAAGAAGTGAGAGTTAAAAGTTTAACAATGAGCATATTGGAAACAAAGAAAATCCTATATTTTTGATCAGATAGATAGTTTATATACGAAAATAAATAAAAGCAATATTTTGCATAGAAAAACAATTTTAAACAGGTTCATTATGCAGGTTAAGATTTAGATTTAGACGGAACGGCTGTTTTAACTATTTAGGCTGGCTAATCCGGATAATTGGAGTTACTGTCAAAAAAGCCCATTTTAAACCAATGTTTGAATCAGGCCAATCACGGCGAGTAAGCAGCAGAACATTAGATTACTAAATATAGCAGAGACACTAGAATGTCTTTTTTGTTAATTTTTTGCCGTTCTAGAGCTGGGAAGTGAGACTTAAAACAATCAGTTAGGCACTATGCAATACAGGCTTACTTAAGGATTAGACAGGCTAAAAGCCCGAAATTTAATCATTATAGGCACTATAAACCACGGCTTATAATTCCTTAAATTAAAATTGTTAATTATTTTTGCTGATTAAACGGCACAATCAGACTTGACCGATTAACCTCTTATTACAATCTGAAAAGTGAGAGTTAAAGAGTAAAACTATATGGCCCATTTGAGTTAGGATGCATAGTCAGAAGTTTTTGTATTTCAATGGCTTATAAATAAGACTATCATTTTTTCAATAATTCACCGACGACAAATACGATTTCATCCGGTATAATTTAAAATCAAGATTTTTTACCCGAAATAGCTTAGTTTCTTCTTGTCGCTCGTATCCTGCGCTTCCTGGCTCTTCTGGAGAATCGTCTTCAGCTTATCTTCAAACTTCTGCGCCTGTTCCAGAAGTGGCTTGTAATCTAAATTCATTCCGAGATACTTGTCAAGCGCTTCAATGACCTTGGCGGCAGCTTTACTGTCTGGCAGATTCGAGTGAGTCTCTGCAAAAATGCAGCTTATGGGGGTATTTTCTATCCTAAGTAAAACCGCACCTGTTACTCCAATTATTATTCCCTCCTTGAGTGATTCAATTCCAGCTTTCTCAAACACTTTTGAGCTTTTGTCATTATTTGAATAATAAAACACCCTCGAGATTTCACTTTCTTGTCCTGATCCAACGCCTTCGAGAGAAATTATTTCTTTTGCTCCCAAACTTGTTGAGAGTTTCTTGATTGTATCTGCCATTTCCCATTCATAGTGGGTTGCAGCAGTAATTGCATGCAGCAGAACAACATTATATTCCTGGTTGTAAAAAACACCCAATGGCTCAACTAGCTTGTTCTCGTGTATCGCAACCATGGCAGGCATATCATTGAACAAAATCTTTCCGATCTGCTCCGTCTTCAGATGCTCGATCAGAAACTCAGTTGCAATAGTTCCAACCAATCCAAATCCGGGAAAACCTTCTATTATCGTGCAGTTTTTCGGTTTCTTCCATAACTTAATTTCCATTATAAACACCTCATTTTATCAATTAATTCGGATAAAATATTGTTCCAATATCTTTCCCTTCAATGATGTCAATCAATGCGCCATTTTTTCGTCCATTCGCTATTATTACAGTTCCTCCGGCTTTTGTCACTTCTTTTGCAGCCTGGATTTTGGTCTTCATTCCTCCAATTCCAAGAGCGCTTGAGCCGCTTCCCATCGATTCTATTTTTTTGTCTACATTTTTAACTTCATTTATCAACACAGCATCTTTATCATTTGGGTCTTTGTCAAACAATCCGTCGACGTTTGTCAATATAATAAGCAAACCAGCTTTTATTTTATTTGCAATCAAAGCTGACATTTTATCATTATCTCCAAAGGAAGGGCCTATCTCGCTTATAGATACAGGATCATTTTCATTTATTATTGGTATTATTCCAAGATCTAGCAATCTTTCCAAGCTGTTGGCCAAATGCTTGTAATTTTCTTTATTGGCTAAATCATTGTAAGTTATCAATATTTGGGCTATTTTTATGCTGTGGTTGCTAAACATTTCATGATAGCTGGTCATTAATATGCCTTGGCCTACTGCCGCGCAAACTTGCTGCCCCACTACATCTATCGGTCTTTTCTTGATCCCCAACTCCTGCATGCCTGCTCCAATCGCTCCACTCGTGATTATTACAATATCTTTGCTGTTTTTTATTTCAGCTATTTGGTAAACCAGATTTTTTATGATATTTGAATCTAATAATCCATTTTTATCTGTTAATACATTAGTGCCTATTTTGATTACAATCCTTTTAGATTTAAAAGTTCTCGTCATTTTATTTTAGTATTTATTATTAAAATAATTTTTTAATAATCCTGTGCTTATACTTCTTAGCATCTTTTCCGGTGTAATCCTTAACAACATGCCCTTTTCCAATCAATTTGTATTTGTAAATTACCAATCCTTCCAGCCCGACAGGGCCCCTAGCATGTATCTTGGAAGTGCTTATTCCGACCTCTGCGCCTTTTCCAAACCTAAAACCGTCTGCAAATCTCGTTGAAGCGTTCCACATGACAGATGCTGAATCAACCAAATTCATGAAAATTTCAGCACTTTTCCTGTTTTCTGTAACTATTGAGTCTGTATGTTTTGAAGAATGTTTATTTATATGATTAATTGCTTCATCGAGATTGTTGACAACTTTAATTGATAAAACTAAATTATTATATTCGGTATCCCAATCTTCTTCAGTTGCATTCTTGATGTTATTTGCAATTTTTTTTGTTAATGCGTCTCCTCTTACTTCTACATTTACTTCCTTGAATTTACCAATCATCTGAGGCAAAAATTTCTTTGCAATATCTTTATGCACCAGTAAGGTTTCCATCGCATTGCAGACAGCAGGATACTGGCATTTTGCATCAAAGCTGATTCCAACTGCCTTTTTTATATCAGCATCTTTATCTATATAAACATGGCAAATTCCCTCTGAATGCCCCAGTACAGGTATCATCGAATTTTCTTTTATATACTTTACAAATGAATTGCTTCCTCTGGGAATGATTAAATCGATATCCTCATACAATTTTATCATTTCAGAAACTTGCCCTCTTGTTTCTATTAACTGCACAAAACCTTTTGGAATCCAATTTTCCTCTGCAGTTTCTGAAATTATTTTTACAAGTATTCTGTTTGAATTAATGGCTTCAGAGCCGCCTTTCATTATGACAGCATTGCCTGATTTTAGGCACAGAGAGCTGATTTGCGTGACTGCGTCAGGCCTTGATTCAAAAATTGCCCCAATAACTCCGATGGGGCACGTGACTTGGTACAACATCAATCCTTTATCTAATTCCATCTGGGACAAGATTTTTCCAACAGGGTCTTCTAATTTTATGACACTTCTTATTTCTTCAATCATCTCGCTTATTTTGTTTTCATCAATCTTTAATCTTTTAATTAGCACATTATTCAGATTTGATTTTTTGGCCGCTTCAATATCTTTTTTATTTTCATTTATTATTGATTTTGAATTTTTTTTTATTGATTTTGCTATTTCAAGCAATGCTTTGTTCTTGATTTTGGTCGGCAATGTAGCCAGTTTGACTGCCGCTTCTTTTGCCAATTTTGCCTGTTCTGTCATGCTCATTTTCCCAGTTCCTTGCTTCTTTTGTAAGCTGCATTTACAGTATCTTGGATAATCACTTTAAGTTTATTTTTTTCAAGTATTTTGAGGCCAGCTACTGTTGTTCCTTTCTTTGACGCAACCATGGATATTATCTCGTCAGGAGACAAATTTTTTTCTAAAATAAGCTTGCCTGTGCCAAGGGCTGTCTGTGCGACTACCTTAAGGGCCATTTCTAGGGATAATCCTTTCTTCATTCCAGCTTCTGCAAGATATTTAATGAATAATGAAAAAAATGCAGGACCAGTCCCAGGTCCAATTACTCCCATTGCATCCATCATCTCTTCTTTAATGAAAAAAGACATGCCAGCTGAATTTAACAAATTGGAAATTTCTTTAATATCTTTCTTGGTCACTTGGATGTTTGCAGCAAATCCTGCTGCCATCTCTCCAACTAAGCAATTTACGTTTGGCATTACTCTGATTACTCTTTTTTTCCCGATTATTTTTTCTATATTTTTTATTTTTATCCCTGCCGCTATTGAAACAATTAATTGATTTTTAATTTCACTTTTTATTTCATTTAGAACTTCTTTAATGACCTGGGGCTTTACACAAATGAAAATAATATCTGATTTTTTAACTGCTTCTTTATTGTTCAGCGTTGTTGTTATTTTACTAAATTTTGATTTAATATTTTTTAGATTTTCCTCTTTGTGGTCACTTGCAGTTATTTCATAATTTAATTTATTCCTATAAATGGAACTAATTAAAGCTGTTGCCATTTTTCCGGTTCCGATGAAGGAGATTGTTTTGTTTAACATTATTGTTTTCCCCAACCGGAGAGCGCTCCACCTGGTCCGCTGGCAGGACCTAACGGGTCTGTAATAAAAGGTGGATCATAGTGTCTTATACCATAATCCCATTCAATTTCATCTCCCCTTAACGAGTTTCTTGCCTCTTCATAGCTAAAAGTCCTTCTTATAGCCAAGTCAATTAAGTATTTTGCTATGCCTCTAGTTGTAATATGTGGGTATGGATTTTCAGACCATCTATTAATACCTTCGACGGGTTCATAATAATACATCCTGCCCCAGTGCAAGAAACCAGTTCCAAGAGCAGCCCTGTCGAATGCGGGGTTGAAAGGATTGGGCGAACGGACTTGGTTTTTAAGTATCTCTACATCATTTTGGGCATCACCTTTCTGTACTTCAACATCATAAACTCTTGTGACCGCTCTTTCATCATCTGGGATTTCATGATTTGACCTAACCCTAACATTGCCTCTTTTGTTGTATAGTGGCACGAAATGAATTCTGTTTTGCACATCATCTTTTCTGATTTCATTTCTTCCCTGCAGATGTATGTGTTTTGTTGGAATGGTGCCTTGCTTTGAAGCTAGCAAATAATCAATTATTGATTTTGAATTTGGATGATATCTTCCATCCCTATAATCATCTCTATAAGAATCCCATTCATTTTCAATAAACATTATTTTATCCAATGGATCGAGATCGTCCACAAATCTTGGGTCAACAACTCTTATATGGTGGCGATTAATACCCTGCGTTATTTTTTCTTGTATAACCCGCTTACCTCCAGGTTTTGTTTTAATTTTTGCTATCTGCCATGGATTTTGTCTGATTTCTGTCCACCATTTGTCTAATAGTACTATCCAAATTCCGTTTTCAGTGTCGCCCACTGGCCTTGGATTAGTTAGGCTATTAACCTTCTCAACTTCCAAAGCCCAGCCGTTTTCATCTAATCCATAATCTTTTTCATCCGGAGCCTTAACAAACGGCGCAGCAGGCAAATAAACATGATTTGGTTTTAAAAGTGGATGCTTAAGATAATAATTTAATTGAACTCTCCTCAGTTGAAGCTCCCTTTTTTTCCTGATATTATCTTTGATTTCTTCTATTTCGCTTCTAAGATCATTTATTCTGTTTAAAAAAGGTAATTTTAAATTGTCTATCCTGCTATTTTCTTTGACTATTGCATCATTTAGTTTTTTTATCCTATCTTGGATAAACTTAAGGGAGGATTTACTGGCAACTTTAAACCTTGGAATTGAAGGTATTTCATCCTCAATCAATTCTTGAAGTCTCTTAGAAGATTTATCGAGTTCTTCTGTGCTACCTGAGGTTTTATAAATTGCCTGGATTGTCTCTTTCAATTCATCCTTGAAGTCTGGATTATCCACACTAACTTTGGCAGCAATTTTTTCTGGATCGGGTGCTGCCGATCTGTCTATGAAATCCTTTAGCCCTTTTATGATCTTGCCTGCAACTATGGAATAAAAGGACTCAATTACATGAGGTATCCTATCTCTTATTTTCTCGATATTTTTTATTCCTGCTTCATTGGAAGATACCTCGGTGCTAATAACAGCAAAACGTCTTTTTGCATCTCTTTCTTCCTGAACAGTAAATGGGTGATTATTTAATTTTTGATCAATTTCTGCTATTTCATCCTTATAGGGGTTTCTATTAGGATTAAAATAAGCAGTCTTCAAAACTTTTTTGTACTTGATTGGGTTATCCCTCCCGATTGGAATTTGGTTATCTCTCCCAACTGGAATTATTTTGTAAATCTCTGTAGGATGTTCTATTATTTTGTATTGAGGGTCATCAATTTCAATTGTAATGAATTGCCTTATTATCTTGTATGTATGCGAAAACCTTATTTCGTTTTTCTCAGGTCTTAAGTCCGTTCCAACTTTTTCTGCGTTATCTGTGGCCCTTTGCAACAACCCTTTAATTTGTGTATTGAGTTTTTCATGATGGCTGTGCTCTACCTTCTCAAATGTTTCAAAAACTTTCAATACTTGTCCTAGTAGAACTCCAATTTGATTTCTTGTTGCTCCACTAGCGCCTGCTAAAGATCCATAAGTATTTAATTCATCATTGAAATCTGAAAACGAATCCTTGAATTCTTTTATTTTTAAGTAACCAAAAGCTGTTATTTGTTCAGGCCTGCCGTCTAATGCAAATGGTAGCTCTTTGGAGCCAACAATCAGTTTCGGTAGAGAAGGAAAGCTAAGTTGTCCGGTTTCAAGTTTGCTTAAGTTATCATTGACGGCCACCAAATCTTTCTCCTTTTCTTTCACTTGGTCATCTGTTAGACTCCCAGAACTCAGCTCATTCTGCAATTCAAGGATTCTTTGCCTGGCTGTCTGTTTTAGTGCGGCAATCTCGTCCGGCGTATATGGTCTTGCCGCCTCGACGTCTTTTTCAATGGTGCCATCATGGTCAAAAGTTTGCAATTCTTCCATTAACACTTTCATATCCCTGTAATGCTCAAGTAATCTGTAAATTTCGGTTATTGGTATAACACTATAGTCTGGCTTCTCAGAATCAGAAAGCTTGGCATAAATCAAGTTTTTAAGAGTTGGTAAGCCTTGATATGGGAAAACATAGTTTACATCTTTGCTTGCCTCTAACGCGGCCCATCTTTCCTCTATTTCATGCAACTTGTTTAACCTCTTCTTATTTTCCTCAAAATAATCTTTGAATTCTTCCCTGAATGGGAACTGTAGTTTCTTTCCTTGATCACGAGCCTCAGGTGTGACCTTTCTTCTTCCTAATCTATTCCATACGGTGTCCATTCCCCTTCGACCCGCCCAAAAAGCAGTATCTTTAAACCATCCAAATAGTTTAGACGAATTTGGCTGCTGTGCTGGTTGTGGTTCTGCCATTTTTTACCTTCAAGCAGATTTTCTTAAATCTGCATTCTTATCACGTTTATTGGTGTTGCTTCTTTCCGTTTTCCATTCATCCATGCTTACAACATTTTGTTGAGTTTCTTGATTATTAACTCTTCCTTCTTGATTTTGAGCCGGAAGAATATTCACGGTATTTTCACCTTTCCAATCTGCCATATTTACAACTTTATTTCGCTGGTCTTGTTGCTGTGCATTGATTCTATTCTGGTTTATAACAAAATTTACTTCTTGGATATAATTTTCCGTCAGCCTTTTATTAATATACCCTATATATTCTCTGATATTTGGAAGCATATTCTGCGCCATCTCTATTAATTGATGTAAAATTATTAGGCTTTCTTCGGATTTTCTTTCAACTGTTTGCTTGATTTTGCGTTCATTGCTTGCGTGTTCGGATGAATAATGTAAGCTAGCAATAGTTCTGGTCAATTGCCTGACAGCGTCATCATTTTCGAATGCCCCTTCACCGGCTTTCAATATCTGGGCGCCTTGCAAGGCAGAACTTTGCTCCTTGGCTAACGCATCAAGAGCTCCAAACTCCGCCAGCAATTCATAATCAAAATCTGCTTTTGATATTATTTCATAGAATAGAGCAACTAGTTCGGGCATTTTTGTAAATGAGCTGCCTACAACCATCATTAGTTTATGCTGTTCTTCTTTCAGTTCCGTTATCAATTTTTTCCGCTCTCTTGCTAATATTTTCAAAAATTTCCTTTTAATTTTTGCCATTTCGCCGCTTTGCGACATTAATTTAATTAAATCAGACATCGCAGTTCGTTTTTCTGCTTCCAGTCGTTTAGTTGCTATATCAAAAATTCTCAAGAAGGCAGTCTCGGCGGATCCTATTACAAATCTATAAGACTGCCTCATTTCCTCCCCAAGCGTGCTCAATTCTTCTTCCCATTCAACCGGTGCTTCATGTTTTTTTTCTTTAAATGCTTCCAGTATTTTTGCAAATTTTTCATTTCCAAACTTATTTCTGAACATTCCAATGTAATCTTTGCCCTTATTTAGATTATTATAGAATTCATAGAATCCTTCCCATTTTCCTTGAGTTTCCACGGATCGTTTGATTGCATTTCGTGCTTCGATAAAAAACTTTAACTCTTCAACATAAGCCATCAGTTTCCTGATTTCCGGCGTGGACCTAAGCTCGCTTACAAGCTTTTCATCTCTGAAATGCATGTTAAATCCCCAAAAAGCTTCGCCATCATATTTTGATTTGCCTCCATTTATGAACAAAAAACTTCTTTCGACAATAGAATAAACAACGGGCGGGACACCATAAGCTGCAGCCCTTCTGTCATTGTCAACTCTGTAGGGCCAACTTCTTACATCTTTAATACATCTGGTAAGCTCATCTAATTCTCTGTTGCTTAATATTACTACTATGCGTCTTAACTTACTGGCCCTATTTTGGTCTTTCATTCTGTCTATTTTTTGGATTACATCATCATAGTGGGTTTTTATGAAACTTATGGCTAATTGGGGATTTTTCAGTGAACTTCTTAGGGGCTCTAAAATTCCTAAATTTTCTATTGACGACGACTGTAATAATTCAATTGCTTTTGCAAGTTTTGAATTTAATGGTTGAATTCTTGCAACAAAGGCTGGCTTTTCTGCAACAAATCCACCATTATTTGGGATAAGTCCATCAATTTCAAGCAATAAAATTCTATAAAGTGTGAGTGCAATTACCAGCGCCCTTCCTTTCTTGTGGTAAACTTCAGCCATGCCTCTTTTTTTGCCATGCTCTAATATGCTTGGAATTTTTTCTCCAACTTCGGCATTGAATATTATTTGTTCCCAAGAGTCTATGAGGGCTCTGTGTTCGGCAATGTGCTTAAGAATATCGGCAAATATAATTCCAACTCTCTTGAGCTCTAAAATAGCATTGGGTCTTTCTTTTTTTCTCCATCTGTCAAAATTAATAAATTTCATTTAATTTTTTCCTCAATCATCGATGGGGCTGCTGCCCTTGTTCATGTTTTTCTCCCAGTGATGCAAATAATTTGTAGGCATCCGCTGAACCGGAAACTGTAGCGCCTGTATCTCTTAGGAAAGGCATTAAATATCTTTGTGCTTCTTGAATATCATCAACATCCCGCTCAACCAGTGCTGGCAGGTACATGCTCATGCCAAGTGAGGACAGCGCAGGATAATGATTTGTTTCTTTGAATTTGTCATACCTTTTTATATCCTGCCATGACTCATTATACACCTTTTTTCCAACATAAGTCGCAGGACCAAATCGTCCTGGGTCTATGAGTGCCCGCCTATCAAATGCAGGATTGCCGGAGCCTTTGAAGCCATAGTGGAATGGGATATTTGACTCAATGTAAAAATTAGTTTTGCCCAGTAGATGTGGATTGTTCTCTCTTACTGTAAGTGCATCAACATAAGCAGTTACTGTTTTGCTCCATGGCTTGAATTCTCCAAATCTTAAGTCTCGTATGACCCCTTCCCAATTAAGCAACATCCAATTGAAAACTTTCCTTGGTGAAACATTTGGGTCTATGTTGTAAATGTCATATACTTTATCAAAATCCCTGAAGATTATCGGATTATATTGAGGAAAATTCTTCCAAGGCTCAAAGAAACTTTTAGTATTTCTGTAAACAGTTTCCAATACTTCTCCATATAAATTGATTTCTTTCCAAGAGCCTCTATGCTTAAAAAATTTATATGAATGATAAAATTGTCCATATGGATTGTCCTGGTCAAACGCAAGATAATTCCAAGCTTTAATCGGGAAGTGTGCACCAAAAGCTTTTTCTCTTTCATCCAAGGCATTTAATCTGGTTCCAAGAGCTCCAAGCTTGGCAGTTAAATCTCTTGCAAAATTTCCTGCCGTTGTAGGGCCATCAGTATCCAACTTTCTTTTGTTGCCATCAGCCAGCCATTGTCTATAAGTTTTCAGGAATTTTACAATCTCATTGATGTTTCCGCAAATTTCTCTGTAACTGTCAAACCACCCTACATCTACATTTCCAAGCTTGCCTTTATTCCGGCAAAGATATATCTCATTTTGTAGTTTTTTAATGTCTATGTGCTCTCCAATTTGAGTCCACATTTGGTCTGCAACTTGACCTGCTTTGGTAACTTGGCCCATTTTTGCATAAGTGATATAAAGTCTTTTTAAGTAGTTGCTTAATGAAAATAATATCTCAACATTTTCCTCAAGTATTTCAGGAAGATAATCGGTAGCTAACCTTCTTTTAATCCAAGTCTTTTCGAAATATGGGAGCGTGTTTAATATTCTGTTAAATCTATCAATAAAATTATTCCAAATTGTTCTTGTATACCTTTTCCTAAAGTCATTGAATCTCCATGTGTTTTCGCTTCTGCTGATACCATGCCCTATCATCCATATTATTACAACAACAAGTATCACCAACCCAATCCCAATATACTTTATTTTCTCCCATGATAAATTCAGCATAGATGAAAGAACTGGCCCTCCAGGTATAATCCAATCCAAAAGCAGCATGACTGCTAAAGCGCCAACTCCTGCAATGGTTCCTTTAACCCACCCATCATTAATTGAAACCATTATGGAGTTCCTCCTGGGAATAATTTTTTAATAGCATAAAATGTTGCTGCGCCTGCAAGAAGTAAAAATATAGCCTTGAAAATCCATCCAATGCCGTAAGCGACTCCTCCAACAACTGTGCCGCCGCCGAGAAGTGTTGAGCTTGCGCTTGAAACTCCAGTGGCAGCGCTTATAGCATATCCCGCCCACATAACAAGGATTATTGCAACAATCCATCTCAACCATGGAGTTTTTACTGATTCCCTCAGGCTTTTTTCGAATATTAATATAAACAGTATTTCCGCTATGTTTATCGCCCAGCTCGTGCTGATTCCGTTGTAAGCCATATGACCTGATAATATTAAAGCAAGGGCATAACTCATTTTTGAATTTTCTTTGCCTCCTGATAGGAGGAAATTGTTAAAGAAAAATGAGAACACCACAAACAGCGATCCAAATATCCATAATTTGTAATGTGGACTGAATGGATTTAGTATTCCCCCATACCCATCTGTATCAATATAAAACATGAAATCTATAAGTGATTTAACCATAGCATTTGACCAAAGCCACTGTGGACCAACTCTCACTGCAATAAATAAAGATACAATTAAAATTATCAGTGTAAAGCCAATACCCCCCTCCTTAGAATGCAGCTTTGTTTTGAGGTCTAAGAAGCCAGATACAAGGTAGATTATTACTCCTATTATCACAGCATTTACAATTACATACATATTAAATATCAAAGATAACGGTCCTGTTTGCCATACATATCCTGCGCTTCCATAGAACCATGATACGCCTAAAGATGCAACCAGCATAATTATCCACATCGATGTTTTTTCTTTCCCTTCTTTATTCGGAACCAAAACTGCCTGCAGCAAGAACAACACAAAGAAGATTACAGCAGCATTAACCAGGAAGAATTGTGCATTTCCAATTCCCAATCTGCCAAGCACCTGAGCATTAGCTACAGGAATCATAAATGCAGCTATCAAAGCGATTGCAATTATCCAGCTAAATTTATTCTTGCTCATAATTCTTTCATAGCCTCATTCAATATTTTATCGTCAGGAATATCATCAAACTCATAGCCGTGAGAAATTAATTTCAGCCAAACCCGCAAAACATTGTCAGTAAAATAGAATTTGTTGTCTTTCTTGTAAATTACGTCAACTTCCATCAGCCTTTCAAGAATGCTTTTTGTTACTGGAGCGCTTCGATAGATTTTCTTGGCAATATCGCTTAATCTTAACTCTTCATTAGCAACCACTCTCAAAATTGTCTTGAGAAGTGTTTGTCCACGAGCTCTGTTGTAATAATTATTTAAAGAATCGAAGCAATAATCATAAATTGAATTATCCTTCTGGAGAAGCTCAATCAGGAATGCTTTTTTAACGTCTTTTATTTCATTATATTTATTAGAAATTAAAATATTGATTAATGGGTGCCCCCAGCTTAATTTGAATATTTCTTCGTTTGCCTTATCATTTTTGCCAATTATGCTTTCACTTAATTCAATTGATTCTTTCCTTTCAAGGTTTTTAATTTCATAGCACTCAAATTTTTTCAATGAAGCAAGAGACTGCTTTATTGCAGAGCTGGTTGCAATATACCTTACATTTTCTGCTTCCAGATTTAGTAAAGAAAGAACATCTTTAATCTGCGAAAAGTTATTCAAATCAAAAATATTCTCGAAATTGTCAAGAACAATTAAGAATTTTATATTATTTTCTTTTGCAAGAGTTTCGCTGAACTTGAAAGCAGTATCAACAAGCGCTCTTTGATCGGGCTTTATTTTTAATAGTTCATTTTCGATTGTTTTGATTAAAGAAAAAGAATTCTTGCTTTTCAGCTCATTTTCAGATTTAATTAAATTTTCAAGAAGCAAATATTTTTTATACTCAACTGGCGGCTTTTTGAGAAAATGAAAAATTATGTTCCCGACAAACTCAACAGAAAAATTTTCAGGATTCAGGCTGATTTTTTCAAAGTCAATGTAAATAGGAACGGCGTCTTTTACATTCTTCAAATGCTCTTTTACAATTAAAGTTTTGCCGCATTTCCGTGAGCCAAGAAGCGCGATATTTTTTCCAGAGCCTTTCTTGAAAGAAGCCATATTTCTATCTAGAATATCTAAATAATTTCTCCTAACATCAACCTCTTTTCTATTCAAACTAACTCCAATTTATACCATTTGGACTATATACCCAATTATTAATCTAATTGCAATACTCGTTTAAATATATTTCGTTATCTGTTATTATACTGATTGGTATATTAATTTCTAAATTATATTCCATTCTGCATAGAATTAGTATTTAAGCTTTTCGATTTAATTGGATTATACTAATTGGTATATATATTTTTTGGTATAGATTAAAACATTTTGAGCTAAACTTCGGTAAAACTCAACATCTAATTTTGTAACCACTTCTTAATAACAAAAACAGATAAATTTAAATACTAGTAGTATTAGATACTACTTAGTAGTACTTACAATTTTGACGTCGGGGGTGGGCAATCGTTCAGGAAACGTTTGCTATAAATGAAACACAAACTAAGTGTTAGTTTGGATGAGGAATTAGTGCAGAAAATAATGTCATCTCTTTCTACTGGCAAGTTCCGCAATAAAAGCCATGTTGTAGAATTCGCTGTGAAGAAATTATTGGAGGAGCAAAATGGCAGATGAAATTCCTCCAAACGAGCTTGAGAATGCCGCAAATACTGCTCATCCTGGTGAAACTCCAAATGCGCAGGCTGCCGGAGAAACCGGAAAGGGAAAGCCAGCTCCTCCAAAAAAACCATTAACAACTTTGGAAAGTGTAGTCAGTGAATCTTCAAATTTAATAGGAAATACCCTCAAGCTTGGATTGGCTGGGGCGATTCCTTATACTTTTGCTAGCGCATTCCCATCTCTTAAAACCGATACTGCAATTTTGTCAGGAGCTCAAATTGCGTCCGATTATACAACCTCGCTCCAGAAAGGAAGAAAATACACTCCAGGAAATCTTTTGGAATCAGCTGCTATTGGAACCGCTATAACCGGTCCATTGGAAGCAATGTTTAGTGCTGTAAACAAGATGCCCCTTAATACGCCGTTGGATTATGTGGCTAAAGCCGGAGTTTGGGGTGGAATAGTATATCCAATATTTAATGGAATGTACCTACCTGTTGCATATCTGATTAGAAACAGGACTTTCAAGGGGATGGGAAATTACGTCAGAGAAAATTACTGGCCCATTCTAAAAAAATCAATGAAGTACATACTGCCATTCAGCCTCTTGAATGTATTTTTCGCTCCGGCATCATTGCAGATACCAATAGCTGCAGCATTAAGCTTCGTTTATGACAGATTTACGGCTCATAAAGGTGAAGTTACTGAAGATCAAAAAAGAGAAAAAACCCCCTATTTAGTCGCAGCTCCGACCGCTGCCGCAAAGCTTGTAAGAAATTCTGTTAAGGGATTGTATGATTCCGTGTATGCTATTGGCAGTTCAATTTCTGATTTGTACAAGTCTGCGCCAAAATCAATATCGCCAACTACCTCACCGGCACCCGCCCACTAAAATGAAACAAAAAATTTCCATATCAATTGACGAGAAAACAGTTTTGGATATTTTCAAGGCTATTCAATCTGGAAAATTCAGAAACAAAAGCCATGTTGTGGAATTTGCGGTGAAACAACTGCTCGAGGTGGAAAATGGCTGAAACAATTGATGATAGGATTAATAATAATATTCCACCCCAGCAGAAAAATGAGGAGCAGAATGCAAAAAAACCTCAAGGCCCTCTCGAGAGCCTATTAGACGAATTGGGCGATTTATTTAATTTAGGTATTGCAACTGCTGCACCTGTTGCAGGTTATGCATTAACTGGAAATGCTGGAGTCTTGGCTACATCAGCTGCTTATGTGGCTGCAACAAAAGGAAAAAAAGATTCAAAAGTAATTAGAAATGAATCTTTAAGCGGGGCACTCTTTGGAACTTTCGTGCATTATTCAACTCTTCCATTAAAATTACTAAGCAGCATTGGAAGAATAGCTTATATGATTCCATGGGTATTTGGTGCGAACGCATTTTACATGGCAGAAGACCATTTAATAAAAGAAAAATCTCCCAGAGGATTGTACAAGAAGTTTAGAGAAAACTATTTGAACATTATTAAAAAAGCATTTATGCTACCCGCGCCATTAAATATTCTCGCGGCTTTGTTCCTCCCTCAGCAGTATATGGTGGCATCTGCCGCAGTTACGGGATATTTATTCAGAAGATTTGTTGCAGGAGGAAAAGGAGAAGAGCAGACTGACAAAACTCCTTATCTGACTGCAGCACCAAATGTAGCATATAAATTAATAAGAAACACAACCAAAGGATTATACGACGCTGTTTATGCGCTTGGAAGCTCTGTAAATGATTTGTATAAATCTTCTCCGAAGCTTTCAGCGCCTGCGCAAAGAGCACCAGCCGGCGGAACTCAACATCCTTAGTTGTAAATCCAGTCGCGAATAACTTCAACTAAATTTTCCGCCCCTGTTGCCAATCTCGGCCCAGGCCTGTTTAATAAAGAATCGTCGAAGACAAATATTTTATTATTTTTGATGGCATTTAAATTTCCCCACCCTTTTCTTTTTGTAATCCATTCTTTTGGAACTTTGTCTGCCATTCCGCAGATTGAAATAATTATTATTTCAGGATTATATTTCTGTATTTGTTCCGTCGTTATTTCTTTGCTGTGCACTCCAGATTTTATTAAATCATATTTTCCACCCGCAATTTTCACCAAATCCGGAACCCAGTTGCCAGAAACGGTTGGCGGCTTGTGCCATTCTTCGATATAAATTTTTGGTTTTATTATTTTTGATTTATTTTTTATTGATTTTTGTTTTTTATAATTTTTAGCCTTATTTTCAATTTCATAAAATTTATTTTTCATTGAATAAACTAATTCATTTGCCTCATTTTCTTTTTCAACTAATTTTCCAATTTTAATAATTGAATCAAAAACTCCATTCAAAGTTGTCGGCATCAAAGCAACAATATTCATCTTTGATTTTTTATATCTCAAAGTTATTTTGTCCTGGACAAATGTAGATGTTAAGATTAAATCTGGATTATAACTTTTTACCAATTTGTCATTTATATCGAGCCAGCCCCCGATTCTTGGCTTTTTCTTCGCCTCCTCAGGAAAATCACAGTATCTAGTGCATGCTACTAATTTATCTTGAGCGCCGAGCGCATAAATAATTTCTGTATTGCTCGGTGCCAGAGAAACAATTTTTTGGTACATGGAAAATTATTTATCTTAACTAGTAATTAAATTTTGTTAATTAAAAATTTAGAATTAAAGTTTATATTTTCTCCCTAATTCCTGCAAATCATGCGGGTCATTAGTAAGATTCCGATTTTGATGCATAATAAGTACTGTCTCGGCTGAATCTAAAATAATTGTTGCTAGATTTGCGCCTATTAGCATACCGTCAGCCCTTACGTTTGCGGTTACTCTCAATATTCTATTTTCACCTACTATTCCTGGTCTTGCTGAGCCGTGGTCAGCCATGATAAATCTGTATACATCAACAATTGCCTCGCCTATCCTTTCCGGATTCAAACGAAATCTTTCAGCTTGAGAATCATAAGTTTTTGGTCCATCCATTTTGTCTTGGTAGTATAAATTGATTTAAATATTTTTCCTATTTAATAGTAGTTATCCCCAAACATCTGTCTTAATCTGCTCTTTCTTAGCCCCTAAATTTTGCAGCATTGCAATCATATTATTGACAAATTCTTTGGAGCCGCACAGAAAATAAATTTTTTCTTCAACATTGCCAATATTCTCTTCAAGCAGCTGCTCCTCGATTCTGCCTCGCCTACCGTCCCATGCGTGATGGTCTTCTGCCCTGGTAATAGTTATTAAATATTCAAAATTGGGATTTTTTTGCTTTATTCTCTTTATTTCATCATGAAAAATAATCTCTTCAGGATTTTTCACACTATAAAATAATTTAATTTTATTGGAAAGACTCTTGTCTGTGCAATACCTTATTATTCCAATCAATGGGGCTATTCCTGTGCCTCCAGCAATCAAGACAAGATCATTTTTTATGTCTTCATTGAAATAGAATTTCCCGAAAGGACCCTTGAATTTCAGAAAGTCTCCGGATCTTAGCTGGAACATTTTTGTCGTGAAAGGCCCGATTTTGTTCAGGGAGATTTCCATGTAATTTTTTTCCATCGGAGATGACGCAATAGAGTAAGCCCTGCCCATTTTTATTTCTGAATCATCTGGAAAAGAAACCATGAAAAATTGCCCAGGGAAAAAGTTAATATCTGCATCTTGAGGTAATTCCACCTTAAACGACTTTACTGTCGGGGTCTCATCTATTATTTCAGACACTTTAAGGATATGCTCTTGTACTTGCTGCATTTTTAATTGTTTTTTCCTAAGGAAAATCCCCAAGGGAATTAATTTCGATTTTATAATTATTCTTTAATTATTTTTTTATTTCCGCCATTAACTCATTAATATGCTCTTCCGGATTTACTTTGTAATAAATTTGCTGGATTTTTCCATTTTCATCGATAACAAAAGTCGACCTTGTGATACCATAATACTCTTTGCCGTAATTATTTTTTAATTCATACACCCCATATTCTTTTGAAACTTTTTTGTCAACATCAGCCAATAATCTAAATGTTAATTTATATTTTTCAGCAAATTTCTTATGAGACATCTCGTCATCATTGCTGACTCCCAGCACTTCGACATTTAATTTCTTTAATGAGACTAAATTATCCCTGAAATTACACGCTTCTTTTGTGCATCCGGAAGTATCATCTTTAGGATAGAAATAAAGAACAACTTTCTTGCCTTTGAAATCAGACAATTTTGCTGTTTTTCCATCTCCATCTTTCAAATTGAAATTCGGAGCTTTGTCGCCGATTTTTAAGTTTATCATTTAAATCACCAGCAAAAAGAATAATTCGTTAATTTAAAAAGTTAATGAATACAACCATAAAAAATTATTGAAAATGTCATATGGGTTTTAGCCGTTTAGCTATGTTCTATCAGCGAATTTGGTACTTTCAGTTCTTCATTTTGATTTTGCTTATCAGGAAATTTTCCTAAACACCCTTCCGGAATTTCATAGAATTGAACTTTTATTTTTCTTCTTTCTCCATCTTGAAAATCATCAATTTTCCTAAATGCATTAGCAATGTGTGGACCTTTGGACCAGCGTTGAATTGAACCATAAGGATACCAATTCTCAGCCAGCAAATGTAATTCGTCATCATCACGAAAGGGAAAAGTTTGTGGCTTTCCAATCGGTTTGATACCTCGCGGTTTTATTATAACAAACTTAGGCTCACTCACTCTTTCATTCTTTTGGGCATTTTGGCCTATATAAATGGAATTCCAGTTTAGGACCCTTCCAACTAATCCAAATCTTCCGAATCTTTCATCGTCAACTAGGTGTATGTAAGTGAAGCGGCTAGCCATGGTATTTAAAATTCCGTCAACTTCAGATTGTGGCAGACTGCTTAGCCTAGGAATTCTAATTGGCCTAGGAATTCTAGTAGGTTTAGGAATTGCAATGTCAATTTGTCCTGATTTCAATAATGCACCGTAAAGACCTTTATCAAAATACGACAGTTTCCCCCTACTCATCCCATCATAAACTTCTCTGTTAGCCTCATAAACTGCAATAGGATTTCCATTATACCTCCTTCTGCCAAATTTAATATAGAGCTCAGGGTTAAAGCGAACATAAACAATGGGCCTTGCTGGAATGACTATCCTGCCGTCTCTTTCGTATCTTCTGGTTAATATTTCAACCCTTTCCTGTATTTGTGGAATCTGAGAAATCACAGCCTCTTTAGATAGTAATAATTCCTCGGGTGGAGAAGTAAAAACATTTACCCCCATATTCATTATTTGTAATAAAATATTAAAATCAAGTTCGCTTAGATTTCCTCTGAGAATATCCAAGACTTCTGCGGATGATGCAGGATTAGATGGCTCCTGATGTTGATAAGCTCTTTGAGTGTAAATTGCTAAATTTGGGTCTTCGATACCAATTTTTTCTTGAAGTGTTCTGGCATCATTTCTTTTTGATGTATCCAAACTAAACGTTACTTTATCTTCTCTTCGAGGATTAAACCTTTCAACCAAATAATCAACATAATTATAAACATGAGCAACAGTATTGAGATGAAGTTCATGAACTCTTTTGTTAGCTATTGTAATTATTCTGGATTCTAGCCTTGCAGGCAATTCATAAGTTCTGACAACTTCTCCAATCAACACGCTATAATCCATATCACCCACAACAGTTGAATGTTATATAAAAATTATTCGCATAATAAAAAGTTTGTTTATTCAATTACCAATCCAGAATTGCGCCTTTTCCGCCCGTCAGCCAGCGGTAGCATTCAAGCGCAGCTTTCGAGCCATCTCCGGCTGCTATAACTGTCTGCTTGTATAGGACTGGAGTTATGTCCCCGGCTGCAAAAATTCCGGGATGCGAAGTGTTTCCTCTTTCATCAACAATTATTTCTTTCTTCTCATTTACTTTTACAAGGTGAGAAACAAACGAAGTGTCAACAACATATCCGATTTCTATGAAAATGCCGTCAACTTTTAAATGCCTTCTTTCCTTCGTTGAAATGTTTTCAACTTCAATTCCGTCAACATTTTTATCTCCTGTAACTTTTGTTCCGACACTGCCCAAGACCAACTCTATGCTTTTGTGGTTTTTTAATTTTTCAACTGTAACTTCATCTGCCCTGAAAGAGTCTCTCCTGTGGATAAGATAAACTTTTTTTGCGATTGTTGCAAGCTCCAAAGCGCCTTCAACAGCTGAATTGCCGCCGCCAATGACTGCAGTCTCCCTGTTCTTGTACAAAGGCGCGTCGCAAGTTACGCAGGTTGAAACTCCCCTTCCAAAAAATTTTTCTTCGTTTTCAATTCCCAGACTTCTCGGGACTTTACCGTATGCAAGAATTAAAGCTTTGCATTCATAAACTTCATCGTTTGCCAAAGTTATTTTGAAACCTTTTTCCGTCTTGTCAACTTTTGTTGCCTTTCCCATTATAAACTCAGTCCCAAAACCGATTGCCTCATTCTGGAATCTCTGCATAAGCTCTGTGCCGGTCATTGGCCCAGTTCCTGGATAATTTTCAATATGGCTTGTCAGGTTAGTCTGGCCTCCAATATCTATGCTTAGAATTGCTGTTTTTAGCTTCTTCCTGCACGTATAAACCGCTGCAGTCATCCCGGCAGCTCCCGCGCCTATTATGATTACGTCATACATAAACCTTAGAAAATAATGGGGTTTTAAAAAGGTTGCGAAAAAATATTGTATTTAATCTCCGACGTAAACAATTTTTTTCATATTTTTGAAATGGTTGTCCCCGCTAATTAGCATGCAATTTAATTCATTTTGCTTCGAAACCAGTATAGCATCAATTAGCCCAAAATCTTTCACTTTTTTTCTGATTTCATACTTCGCTTCGGCAGCTTTCAGCCAAATATCCATCATTACAGGGAGTATGATAGAATTTTTCTTTACAATTTTGTTGAGACGGTCAAAATCGCTTTTTGTTCGCAAGCAATAGCTCTTCACTTCGCTTAAAGTGCATTCCATAGTTATAAGTTTATGATTTTTGTTGTCTATCAATTTTTTTAATTTCAATCCGTTTTTTGAACCGGTAAAATATTCTATCCAGGCCCACGAGTCAACTATAAAAATCATTAGAAGTCGCCGTCTCCTTTATCTTCCCTGCTGAATTTTGGTGCATCCTTTAGAATACCAAAACCATCTATCCTCTTTTCCTTGGAAATTTCCACTCTAACAATATCCCCTTCATCTAAATCTTCCTGCTTTGTTATCTCCTTTGGAATTATCAGAGCAAGGGAATTACCCCATTTCTTAATTTTTGTTTCAGTCATAGGCATTGTATCACCTTTATGTATCACTAATGATACAGAGTAGTATAACTAATATAAAAATGTTGTTGTTTAATGCAGCCCATAAAGGCCTTCTGTAAATAAGAAAATAGCTATAAATATTTCAAGATTTATTGGTAATACTATTGGGTAAAAGTGGTCTATGACATAAAGAATTCCCGGGACAGCCAAAATTGTTTTGATTGCCTTTCCCATCAAGGATGTGCCTTCATTATACCTGCTTACTGAGATATAAGAAAGAAGCTGAATTACAATCAAAAACAACGCACCTATCATAGTTATGTTAAATAATATTCGGGAACTCACATCGTAAATGCCGAAATATTTTAGAATTACCAGAATGCCCAGTGGAAGCCCTATCATTGATAGTATTTTGTTCAGCATATATTCAATTAATTATTAGGTATATTTAAAGAATTCTAAATTAAAATTATTTCCACTCTCTCAAGAATTCAACCATTAGCCTTACACTTGCCCCAGTCCCACCTTTTGTTAGAATTCCCTTGTCAACTTTTGACCAGACAGTTGTTCCGATGTCGATGTGCAGCCATGGAATTTCATCTACAAAATTTTTCAGGAAAGCAGCCCCGATTATTACACCTGCATCCCCCTCTTCGCTTATATTTTTAATATCCGCAACATCGCTTTTGATGCTGTCGTCGTACTCCGGCCAAAGCGGAAGCTCCCAAATTCTTTCTAAACTTTTCTTTGAAGCTTCTTTTAATTTCTCTGTCAATTTTTCGTCTGTGCTTATAATTGGAGTTCCAATTGGCCCTAAAACTACCATGCTCGCTCCGGTAAGCGAGGCAATATCCACAATTGCCACTGGTTTCAGGCTAGCAGCATAAGACAAAGCGTCAGCCAAAATCAATCTTCCCTCAGCATCAGTATTTTTTATTTCAACAGTCACTCCGTTGAAAGCGGTTAAAACATCATCTGGCCTGAATGCATCGGCATCAATCATATTCTCGCACAGTGGCGTTACAACAATTAAATTAATTGGCAATTTTAATTTTGCGCACACTTCTATGATATGTATGGACGCAGCTGCGCCGCCGAGGTCGTCTTTCATGTTCAAAATGTAAGGATAAGGTTTCAAATTGTATCCTCCTGTATCAAAAGTTACTCCCTTTCCGACGAGCGCAATCGGCTTTTCTCTGCCTGCGCCTGCATATTCCAAAACAGCAAGTTTTGGCCTATTCACGCTGCCTCTTCCGACAGCCGACAGGCAGCCCATCTTCATCCCGTCAATCTGCTTCTCATCAAATACAGTGCACTTTAGATTTGAGTTTTTTGCAAGTTCTTTCACATAACCGGCGACATAAGCCGTATTTGCAATGTTCGGGGGAGTGTTGACCAAATCTCTCGTTTTTGCAACCGCATCTCCAACTGCAGAAGCAAATTTCAGCTGGTTTTCAAAACTTTTATTCGAATCCGTTAAAATCTTAATCTCCTTGACATATTTTTTATTTTCCTTGTCTTTTGTTTTGTAGTCTGCAAATTTGTACAATCCTAAAAATAAACTTATTGATATTTTTTCAACAGCATCTTCTTCTTTCATTTTACTATTTCTAAACGAGCTTAACAAAATGCTGAAAGTTTCTATTGAACTGTCCCTTAATTTTTTTGAAGTCTCTGCAACGGCATTGGAAAGAATTTCAAAATTGAATTTATCCTCTTCTCCCAACCCAACCAAAACAACCGTCTTTACTTTTTTATTGACATAAATATTTTTAGTCTCGCCTTTGTCACCCTTAAACTGCATATCTTTGATGTATGAGCTTAAAATATTTTCATTCTCATTGTCAAATTTTTTTAATTCCCCGGATAAATTTATTTTGTCCTTAAAAAATCCTATAACAATGGCATTATCTTTTATTTTATTCAGCCCGTCTTTTGTTACCTTAACAGAAACAGTATTTTTTGCCATTAATCTGGTGATAAATAAGTTATTTATTAAGTTTTTGTATTAAGTAAGTAAATTAGAATTAATAACATAAATACTATCTAAATTCTAAAAATAATAAACTGGGATGGTCTCCCTGTCTAGACTGACAGGAAAGACATCTTTCAAGTATATTAAAGCAAGAACTGTGCCAATACTCCTATCAATCCAATTATTATCAGATAAATTCCCACTAAATTATTCAACAATCTCGGGAACATTAAAACTAAAACCCCAAAAATCAAAGACGCAACAGGGCCTAAAATACCAATACTTATTATTGAAACCATTTAGATCACCCGATACTGTATTGTAATTAATATATATAAATCTATCTACTCTTAACAACTCCGATTCTTGGGCAATATTTCCTGATTGAGCATTTTGAGCAAATCGGAGAATTCGTAAAGCATACATTCTGACCGTGCAGCACAAACAAATCATTCAAGTCATGCCAGTATTTTTTTGGAATTATTTCCATCAAATCATCCATAGACTTCTCGGCATTTTTTGTTTTTATCCACCCTAATCTATTGGAAATAACAAAACTTTATTAACCAGAATGGACTCAATTTTATGACTAATCGAAATATGGATCCAAATGAACCCCCAAGAACTTGAAGAACTCTGGAACGAAGTCAAAGAAGATGTAAAAGACCACCCTGAATCATACTTTAAACACCATTTAACTTTCTGGCACATTAGGGTTAAAGATAAACTAAAAAGATTAATGGAAGGGGTCGTAATATTAAATAAAAGAAAAATAAAAAGACCACAGATGAGTAATCTAATGAAGTGTGATAATTGTGAAGGCAATGGATGGTTCATTGTAGCTTCGGCTTGCCCTTTATTCAAGAATGGGGGAGTGTACAGCAAAGTCAAGAAGGAGTCCACATTTTGCCATGAATGTTATGGGAAAGGATATTTAGGTAATATCTAATAAGCCGCAAAACAAACCCCGCTATACATTGTAATTATTCCACATAACTGATATTTTCGCTTTTGAACTTCTCAAAATACCTTTCTGGTTTTGATGATTCTGGTCTATAAAATTTAGTTTTATCTCCTGTTATGCATTGTCTTTTGACTTTAAAGACAGCATCCAAAGCACCCTTTGACCTTTCCATTATACCTACTAAGTGCTCTGCCTCCCCGAGTGGTGTCTTCCAGACTACTAAGCATTCCACTTCAGTATATTCTTTATTTGCATTCTCCATAGTGGTTCACCCCATCAATCTTAAAAGTTTAGAGTAACTCCCATAAAATTATTATCTGAAACTATCTTGTATAAAAACTTTGTCTATTCAGTTTGATTACCCCGCAGCTTAAAAATATCTTTCATAAATCAATAAATTACCATGCAAATATTTACGTGTTCTTTATAAACTAGCTAATCCGAATGTATTTCTATTTTTCATAGTTTTAAATCACCTTAGATAAGCTTTGACTGCCAAATTATGATTTCTGGTTTTTTAAAATATATATTCTACAAGCACTGGACACTGGACATTCTCATGTGAACTATTTAAACCAAAAATCATTTACGCAGTCTCAACCTAAAGAAATCGTGATTTAAATGAAAAATTATAACGAAATACATTTATCAGATTTGATCAATAGTTTAAAAAATAGTTATGTAAAATTAAATCCTGAATTTCTACATCAATTGTTTAAGACAGCCGCTAAAGGTAATAACATTAACAGAAATAAGGAATTAGCCTTTAAATTAGACTGTCCTTATAATGAAGAATTTAACATTTGCCCGAATATTGGATCTTGGGTGTACAAAGGATGTGCAATCCCTTTCCAAGCGCTGTTAAGAATCTTGGAATTAACAGATTATCCATTAGACTCTATAGAAAAACATATAGTTTTTATAAAATCTGGAAGAAAAAAAGGAACTGTTAATATCAAATTTCCAATAAAAATTGGAAAAGAACTTGGAAATGTGGTTGGGCACATCCTAGGAGACGGTGCAATAGATAAAAAATATCTGCAACCATTTTATACAAATTCTAATATTGATTTAATCAAAGAATTCATTAATAATATGGATTATATATTTGGAGTTAAACCTAGAATTTGGACACAGACGAAAGGGAATTTTAAAACCAAATCAAAATGGTTAGGCAGAATTTATTCTTTTGAAAATTTGCCAAATAACTGCCAAATTGGACTTTTTTATCCAAGAGTTTGTGGTTTAATTCTTTATCAAATATGTGGAACATTTGCTTATGGTAAGAAGAAACAAATAACAGAACAAATTAAGAATTTTAATAAAGAATTTAAATCAGGCCTTATCAGAGCATTCTTTGACGATGATGGCTCTATTAATGCGGAGTCGTATACTATGCGTGGATTCCAAGATGATAAACAACTTTTAATCGATATTAAAAGTTTATTGACAGATTTAGATATAGAATCAAATGAAGTGCATTTTTACATGAAACATGGTAAAGTAAGACACTTCTTTAATATTACAAAAAGAAAGAACTTCCTTATATATTATAATTCAATCGGTTTCACTTCAATAAAAAAGCAGGAAAGATTAAAGTTACTTTCTTTTGGAAGGTAAGTAGACTTCTTTGTAATAATTACAATATTTATTAATAGGACAATCCCAACAATGTGGATTTATAGGTCTACAAATGTTTTGACCATGTAGCACGAAAAGGTCATTAAAATCTTGCCAATACTTCTTAGGCAGTATTTCCATCAGCGCAAATTCTGTTTGTTCGGGAGTTTTTGTATTCACCCACCCTAATCTATTTGGGATCCTATGGCAGTGAATGTCTATGGGAATACGGTTTTTCCTAGAAAATCCATAAACCATTACTATATTAGCGGTTTTTCTTCCTACACCCTTGAATTTCATTAATTCTTCAAAAGTGTCAGGAACTTTTCCATTATATTTTTCAAGAATGTCTTTTGCAATTTGTTTTATCCTAATTGATTTTGTGATATAATAATTGACCGGCCGGATTATTTTTTGTATTTTGCCTAAAGGCATTTTGGCCAGTTTTTTTGGAGTGTCAGCAACTTCAAAAAGCTTTAGAGAAATTGGACCGGTAGTTCTGTCTTGCGTCCTCAAGCTTAAAATACAAGAAATTAAGACTTTGAAAGGGTCTTTTTGTATTTCTCCAATTTTAGAAACAACAGGATTTTCAAAATCTTTGACTTCTGTTTTTAATAGTTCAATTATCTTGTCTATGTTTTTTACCATCCTACTTCAAAATCCTTCCGTTTTTCCTGCTCCACAAAAGTAAATCCAATTCATCCATGCCAATCCCAGCCTGCTTAGAGAAATCAATGAATTTCTGCTCAATCTCTAAATATTCTTTTGCATTCTTAGGCTTGTCATTTGTTGGCAGAACACCAAACTCATGCAATGAATTCATTATATGCTTATCAAGAATTGCATAGCCTTTAAATCCAATATTTCTAAGGAAATGTGATGATTCTTTGTATGCTAAACCCTTAATGCCCTTGTTTAGTGCAAAAAAGTCCCTTAATTCATTTTTATTTTTGAAATTTTCAATTTTATTTTTTAATGCAAAATTCAATGAGTTTTTTAAATAAGTTCTTGTGTGTATTATATGGGCAGGCCTCACGTTATTGAACCTGTAAATTCCTTCCAATCTTCTGGTCATGTCAACCGCGCTTCCGGTTATAAGGACATTTCTCACGGCATCAATAGCCCTTAATCCCATTTCAGCGCTTGTGTTTGCTGTGAAAATGCAAAAAGATAATTCCTCAAAAATTCTGTGGTCGTCTTTCGCTTCTGATGGCAGTAATTTTAATTCATTATCGGCATAATGCCATGAATACGGCTCATTGAAAAATTTTTCAAATTGGCCTAGCCTTTCCTGTATTCTATTTTTTTTCAGCTCGTATTCTTTTCTTAAACTATCTATTTTGTCCATAAAGCTGGTATTATATTGTATTTTTTAAAAGTTGTCATTAATGTTATTGAAACCGCAATATTTAAATATATTAGGAAATTTGCTCATTTTAATAAAAACGGGGGGGATTTAAATGAAATTGTATGCAATAATATTATTGAGTTTAGTTTTAGTTTTTGCAGCTTGCAAGAATCAGCAAGCCGGGGATAATACTGAGGCGGCTTCTGACACTCAAACACAAGCGAATACTCAAACGCAAACTAATACTAAGGCAGCAGCTCAGCAGACTGCATCTTCTTCTTCGGGCGCGACAAGCGAATTTAAAAGCTTATTTTCTGGAAGAAAGAGCATCCAGTGGCAAGTTACATATGACCTGTCTTCCAACTCTGGTGGGCAACAGTTTAACGCAGTAATGACTCAATATTTAAAAGGAATAAATAAAATAAGGACAGATATGACTGTGCAGGGCACTGAATCAAGATCGTATTTGGTTGACAGCACTCTTACATCCTGCACAAATAACGATGGATGGAACTGTTACAAAATGGAACTCAAAAAGGACGCCCTCGCAAAATTTGAGGATGAAGTGGAAACTTCTCAAAAATATAAAATTGAAGCTGACGGCACAAAAGTTGTCGCCGGAGTGACCGCAAAGTGTTACAAAGTAACTGACACAGATGACTCAGTAACTGTTAAATACTGCTTTTCAAGCGAGGGAGTTCCTTTGTATGTTTACTTTCAAAGCCCCCAGGCTATGACTGAAATGACTGCAAGAAGCTACACCAAGACTGTAAGCGACAGTGTATTTGATTTGCCAGCAGGCGCTTCAACTTCAACAATGCCAAGCGTCCCTTCCGGCAGCTCAGGAGCATCAAATGACCCTTGCGCTTACTGCAATTATATGTCCGGAGCCGATAAGGATTCGTGCTTGCAGAGCTGCGGCAATTAAAATTTTTTTTGTTTTTTATATATCAAAAAATTAATTTGTCACTGGAGATATCCAGTTGCCCATTATACTTGACATTATTAAGAAATTGAATCCCGTTCTCATTTTTTTATTATTAATCACCCATTGCTTTCACTTGCAATCCAATTCTTCAAGGCTGCTTCCAAAGTCTACACTAATCAGATTTTCAATAAACACCTGGTCTGCTGTATTTTTTTTCATCTAATCCAGAATTATGTATATTCATATATAAATATTTAATTGAAAAAAATATTCCTAAAGGAATAATCACGCCTCAGCTTTCTATATTTTTAATGTTTATGTAACTTATTAATAATCTCAAGAAGAAAAGGAAATTTTTTGTAGCCGGCATCAGCGTTCAGATGGCCGCCGTTATGAATTACGTGCAGCTCTGCATCAAGCTTGAATGCCAATCTTCTTGTCACGCTTTCAGGAATGTACTCATCATCATCAGAGCCGATAACTATAAACTGTTCGCAGTTTTCAATAATTTTATCCCAGTTGAATTTCTTGTCAACAAAAGTTTTGTTTAATTTTTTAAACGGATTTTCAAGATTTTCATGATATCCTGAAACTAACACCGCAGTTTTTATTTCCCTGTCAATTTGCTCAAGGTAATTTAGGATAAACGCCGCGCCCAAACTGTGCCCGATCATCACGGTATCATCATTAATTTTATCCTCATATTTCTTAATGACTTTAATCCAGTTTTCAAGTGTCTGGCCGATTGGTGTCGGAAATTTAGGCACAATAACTTCATGGTCATTATTTTCCAGTTCTATCTTCAACCACGGAAACCAGTTCTCTTCCGCATGGCCGTAAATTCCGTGTATTATGAAAAAGTTCATTTTGTTCTCGCATATAGGAACACATCAATTAACTTTCCGTCTTTAGTGTAGAAGTTTTTTAGCCTTCCTTCACGCCGATATCTGTTTTTCTCCAAAACCTTTATGGAAGCCTTGTTGGGAATCATTACATTGGCATAAATCCTTCTGAATTTTAGCTTCTTGAGCCCAAAATCCGTCATTAGCATTACTGCTTCTGTCATTATGCCTTTTCCCCAGTGTTTTTTTCCAAGCCAGTAGCCAATTTCAGCTTTGACACAATCCATGTTCTTGAATCCTATTCCGCCGATAACTTCACCACCCACATCTATTGCAAAGTTTATTTCTTTTTTATTTTTTGTTTTAAACAATCGTAAATTTTTTTCAATCCACACTCTTGCGATTTTATGGCTGTATGGGTAGGCTATACTACAAGTATATCTCACAACATTCCAGTCATTTATGTTTTCAGTTAAAGATTTTTCATCGCCTTTTTTGTAAGGCCTTAATGTAAATTTTCTTGTTTTGATTATCATCTTCTGAAAAAATCCTTTAAAGTTATCTGCTCATCCCTTTTTGACCTTAAATAAATTACCTGTCCCTCTCGGCTGCCGGACCTGTAAATTGAAATTCCCTTGCATCCAAGGTCATGGGCCAGCAAAAATATTCTTTCAACGTCCTCGACACTTGCATCTTTTGATAAAGTAACTGTTTTTGAAATTCCATTATCCACATATTTCTGGAAGGCTGCCTGCATCTTCACATGCCACTCTGCTTCAATATCACTTCCAATCACAAAAATTTTTTTTATTGAATCCTCAATTTCATCAATGTTTTTTAGTGAGCCTTCCCTGTTTATTTTTTCTATAATCCCATCTTTGTACAAATTTTTATCAATTAAAATCCTTTTTAGTTCTTCATGAAAATAAATCAAAGTTTTTCCTTCTGCAGTTCTTCGTGCATAGCTCAATGCAAATAATGGCTCTATCCCGCTTGAAGTGTTTGCAATTATGCTTATAGTCCCTGTAGGGGCAATTGTCGTCGTCGTCGCATTTCTTAATTTAATTTTATTTTTTTTAGAATAATAAATGCTATCTTTCCACGATGGAAAAGTTCCCCGTGTTTTTGCCAGTTCCGTTGAGGCTTTTTTTGATTCTTCCGAAATAAATTTCACCACTTCCTCTGCTTTTTTTAATCCTTCATCTGAATCATAGGCAATGCCCAGATTAATCAGCATGTCCGCAAACCCCATCACCCCTAATCCAATCTTTCTGTTCTTCTCGATAATATTCCTGTTTTCCTTTAATGGATAGTTACACATGTCAATTATGTTATCAAGGACATGCACTGCTGAGTGGATTATTTTTCTTAATTTTTCATAATTTATTTTTTTGTTTTGAACAATATTAGATAAATTAATGCTTCCTAAATTGCACGATTCATAAGGGAGAAGTGGCTGCTCACCGCAGCTGTCTGTTGATTCAATCATCCCAAGGGCCGGTGTCGGATTAAATTTATTTATTCTGTCTATGAAAATTACTCCAGGGTCCCCATTATCCCATGCCTGTTTCGATATCATTTGAAAAATTCTTTTCGCATTTTCTTTTTTCACGGGCTTTTTTGTTCTCGGGCTTATCAAATTGTATTCCTCATTTTTCTTTACAGCCTGAATAAATTTGTCTGTTATTGCAACTGAAACGTTGAAATTTGTTAAAACATTTGGATCGTTTTTTGCAGTAATAAACTCTTCAATGTCCGGGTGGTCAAAACTTAAAATTCCCATGTTTGCCCCCCTCAAGGTTCCTCCGAGCTTGATTTGCTCTGTTGCAGCATCGTAAATTTTCATGAATGAAACTGCGCCGGAAGTATACCCTGCGCTCTCGATTAAATCGCCCTTTTGCCTCAGCTTGGAAAAATTAAATCCCGTTCCTGCGCCTGTCTTGTGTATTCTTGCGGTGTCGTGCAAAATCTTGAATATTGAATCAATGTCATCTTCAATGGGAAGCACAAAACATGCTGCCAGCTGCTGCAATTTCCTTCCTGCGTTCAACAATGTCGGCGAGTTTGGCAAAAAATCCAGTGAAGTCATTAAATTGTAGAACTCTTCTTCTGTTTTTTTTAATTCTTTATCATCCCTTATTAATTTCCTGAATTCTTTGGTCTCAACGATATGATAAAACTCTTTTTTATATTTTTTTTGAATTTTTTTTATTTGCCCGTGGTACTTGTATTTCGCATCTGCATAAGAAATGTTTTTTGCAACCCTACTGAACATATTTTCCGGCTTTTCCGTTACTTTTCCATTCCTGTCTTTTATCAGATATCTCTGCTCAAGAATCATCAAGGCGTTTTTTGACAGGTTTAATTTTGGCATTTTGATTGGTTTCCAGTGTATGTATTTAAGTACTATAAAAAGATTTATATAAATAAAGCCAAAGATGCCATTAATGGAAGAGCACTTATCAATAAAGAACATACACGACAGGCTTGAAGAATTGCCGGGCTGGGAAATGTCGGATTACACTTCAATCTACAAGGATTTCGAATTTAAGGACTTTAAGGAAGCGATGGATTTTTCTTCTAAGGTTGGAGAAATTGCAACTCACGAGTACCATTATCCAGATATTACAATACGAAACAATAAAGTCAGAATTTCATTGACGACATGGGACGAGAACGCGCTGACTTACAAAGATTTTAAGATGGCAAAGATTATTG
Organism: Candidatus Nanoarchaeia archaeon; assembly: GCA_035288865.1. Lineage (GTDB taxonomy): Archaea > Nanobdellota > Nanobdellia > Woesearchaeales > GW2011-AR4. Next base: position 28,826 of record DATDZA010000007.1, on the reverse strand, counting down.
AGCAGTTAATTTAGGGTAAAGTAGCAGCTTCGTGAATTGTGGTATTAAATCCTGCAACAACTAAAGTTTCCAACTGATTGCTTACACAAACATCTCTTAAGCCACCGCATACTTTAATTTCTCTATTTCTTTGTAGACCATCTGGAATTTTTAGTGGATTTTCAACTGGAATATACTCTTCTTGGCGGATTATACTATGTAATTCATCATAAACTTCCCTTAATCTTCCACCGAAATTTCCTTCTAATTCCAATATTGGCGAGGCATGAACTAAAACATAAACTGGCTTCATTAATACTCAATCCCCTTTCTAGCGACAATCCCTTTCTGCCACGGATGCTTTATACTGCTTACAATGCTTACATAATCTGCGGCGTCCATTAACTCTTTTGGTGCGTCTCTGCCGGTCAAAACTAATTCAACTTTTCCGTGGCTTTTTACAATTTCAAGAACCTCATCCAGCGGAATAAGGCTTTTTGCAATCACGCAGTTAATTTCATCAAGAATAACCAAGTCATAATTGCCGCTTTTAATAATATTTTTTGCATGATGCCAGCCTTCAAGTGCTGCATCTTTTTCCTTTATATCCGGCTGGAAAACAAATCTTCCCGTTTTATCTTCAAATTCCTGAAGTTTTTGCTGTTTTTCTTTCAAAGCATCGACTCCAAACTGCTCAATTTCAAACCCAAGCTTCTTTGCGCTGTACAATTCTCCCGTAAATCCGCTTTTGAGAAACTGTATCATGTGAACTCTTAAATTGTTGCCGATTGCCCTTAATCCCAATCCTAGAGAAGACGTTGTCTTGCCTCTTCCATCGCCTGTAATTATATGGACTAATCCCAGCTTTTCCTTGCTGTCATCTCCTTTGACAGTAATAGGGTTTTTTATTTCCGTTAGAGACATTTTATTTTTTAGCTAATGCTTTGTTATTTTTAATGTTTTTTAAAAATATCATAAATGCGGCTATAGTTGCACCGATTACTGCCAGCATCATATCTTTTTGCGTGTCAAAAATGTCGCCTTGGATTCCCATAAAAGCTTCCACGCGCTGTGGTGAGAATATAACTGCAGTCATCCATTCCCATATCTCATAGAGGGCGCTGAAAGATACTATTATTGCCCATGGGATGTAATAACTCAAGAATTTCCTCTGTGCTGAAATCTTCATGATAAACTCTCGCACTGGATAATACAATATAAACCCAAAAGTGAAATGAGTCACTCTGTCGTAATTATCCCTTTGGAACTTGTGGCTGCCAAAATAGCTGAAAAATGGGGTTTGCGAATAAGTATAGTGCGCGCCTATTGTATGGATTATAAGGTAAACTGTTATCAAGGTGCAAGTCCAGTTTGAGAATTTCATTTTTCGGTGGACAAGAATAATAATGGGCACAAAAATAAAAATTACAATATTCTCCAAAAACCACGTAAATCTGTCAACAACGTTTATTGCAAGCAAAATCCATACAGCAACATAGAACCAAAACAAGTAAACCGGATATTTTTTCCAAAATTTTTTGTTCATAGTCCCACTTTCAAAATTGATTTATTGGTAAGTTCAAATAATCCATTATTTTCCAATATTCATTCAAAATTATCTTGGAGAATTTTGACAATCTTATATTTTTCAAAATTCCCTATTGAATTTCCGCTATTTAAATTTTTTAAAATCTTGTATTTATTCAGCAGTTTGTTCATTTAGTTTAATAATTAGATGCACGCATCCGGCGAACTTCATCCCTTTTTAAGCCTAAAAAATCAAATAAAAAATAAAAGAATTAAATTACATACATAGTCCCCATCCGCATCCTGGGCAGTGCAGGCAACCCTCTTTTAATTCAACCGCAGTTCCGCATTCCGGACAGTTTTTGATTGTCGCCTTAGTCATTGGCCTGTTGTGATTACTATTTCCATTGGCAAAGACTAATCCAGACTCTGAATCTTTAATTATTTTTTTTTGCTCTGGTGGCAATTCTACTTTCTCCTCCTTGCGCTCTTTCGCCTTAGGCGCTACAAGGACCTGATCTTTGATACTGGAGTCCCTAAAAACTGTTACGTCCTTGCATCCAAGCTTATAAGCAAGTATGTATGATTCTCTCATGTGCTCGACTGTAGCATCTGCGGGGAAATTATTTGTCTTTGAGATGGAGGAATCAACCCATTTCTGGAATGCTGCGAGTGCTCTTATGTGATCCTCTGGAGTTATGTCCATTGCCGTTACAAGAGCATTCCTTATTTTTTCAGGAATATACTCAATATTCTGCAAGCTTCCTTTGTGCTGATTGACATCTTCCAGCAGCCTCTCGTTGAATAATCCTTCTTCCCTCAAAACCTTTTCAGCTGCAGGGTCTATGTAGAAAAAGCTTCCAACTTTGACGTTCTTCTCAAACACGATGGAATAAACCGGTTCCATTCCGGACGAGCAGCCGGCAATCATGGATATACTCCCGGTTGGTGCAATTATAGTTGTATAGCCATTCCTTATTCCGTATTTTCTAATGTCTTGGCTCATCTTGTCCCAGTTGAAACCATTCAATGAACCATCTTCAGGCCCTTGGATTGGAACTCTTCCCTGCTTATAGAAACTCTTGTCATAATATGGGAGATTTCCTCTTGCCTGCGCTAATTTTATGCTTTCGACTTTGCTCCAGTAAGCTATGAATTCCATCAGCTTCTGCATGAACTGCCTTCCTTCTTCTGAATTGTAGGGAAGCTTTACTTCATACAGCAAGTTTGCAACTCCCATTACTCCCAGACCGATTTTCCTTGTGTTTAAGCTCATTTCCTCAATCGCCTTTAATGGGAAATTGTTTACATCAATAACATTGTCCAGGAATCTTGTGCAGCTCATCGTAACTTCTTTCAGAGCTTCCCAATCAACTGTTGTTTCTCCGGTTTCTTCATCTTTTCTGGCGAATGACCAGACATTGATAGAGCCAAGATTGCACGGCTCGTTTGGATATAATAGAACTTCGCCGCATGGGTTTGTTGTAACAATCGGCCCAAGGTGCTCAAGGAACGGGTTGTAATCATTAACTTTGTCAAAGAAGATTACTCCAGGCTCAGCTGATTCCCATGCTTGATAAACTATTTTGTCAAACAAAGCTCGCGGATTTACAGTTCTGACAACAGTTCCGTCTTTTGGATTTACTAAGGGATAAGGTGTATTCTCTTCATAGTGCTTCCAGAAATCCGGCATTATCAAAACGCTGATGTTGAAATTTCTCAATCCTTTGTTTCCGTCCTTTGCTATTATAAACTTCTCAATGTCAGGGTGGTTGGAATTAAGAATGCCCATATTGGCTCCCCTTCGTATACCTCCCTGCTTTATTACCTCGGTCATTGTGTCAAATAGCCTCATAAAACTTATTGGCCCGCTTGCCACTCCTCCAGTTGAGCTTACAAAGTCCCCTTCCGGCCTCAGTTTTGAGAAATTGTAACCCATTCCTCCGCCGGCTTTGAAAACAATTGCCGTGTTTTTCAAAGTCTCCATTATGCCGTCAATCGAATCCGGAACGTCTAGGACAAAGCACGCACTGCCCATTCCCAATGGATTTCCAAAATTTGCAATTGCCGGGGTATTTGGCATGAATAATTTGTGAGTCATTAAAGTGAATAACTCGTCAACATTTTGCTCGTAACTGTCTAAATCCCCTTTTATTATCATGTCAAAAAACTTGCCCCATGCCACTTTCATCTGCTTGTTCCGGTTGAACCGGTCGTACATTCTCTTTAAAGCTTCTAAGTGATATCTGTTTAGTTTATATTTTCCAAATCCATGCTGGTCTTCATGTACTGCAGGCTTAAAATCTTCAACCATATTGACCGGCTGCTTGGAATTTATGTCAAAAATTCTTGTGTCATACATTACATCAGGCAAAGCTGCATGAACGGCAACTCTTGTGAATAATTGCTTGGGAGTTTCTATCAATTTGCCTGTTGCATCTTTCCTTAAGTATCTTGCTTTCAGAACTCTTAGCGCATTGACGTCAAACCTCTTGTCAACATCATCAACATCTTCTTTTTCCAATACAATCTGTTTTTCCTTTCTGATGGCAGCCCTTTCCTGCCTGTAAAGGATGTAAGCCTTCGCGGTTGCAGCGTGGCCATGCTCAATCAAAACTTTTTCAACTGCATCCTGGATTTCCTCAACAGAAGGTGTTGTTATTCCTAATCCTTCCAGCTCTTTGATTACATTGTCGCTTAATATCTTAGCTGCGCTCCTGTCCTTGCCGCCAACTGACTGAGCTGCCTTGAATATAGCTGTTGTTATCTTGTTCTGGTCGAACAAAACTACCGTTCCATCACGCTTCTTCATCCTAGAAATTTTTGTTTCCATAACGCCAAACCCCTCTTCATGTTTTATTTATATCAGTTATTAATCAATGTCTAAAGTTTTCAAAGATTTTGCTTTTTCTCTTAAATTCTATATATTTTTGTACTTCTCCAAAACCACAATAGGTAGTGGTTGAGATGACGTCTAAACACTACATGTAGTGCTTTTTTCAAGTCATGGTAATATATAAAGATTGTGTTTCCACCAAAAAATAATGAAAATAGTAATAGTTATTAAGAATATTTATGGTAAGTTGGAACGCTTTAAATAGTTTAGGAAAGGATTTCCGGTGGGTTGGGGTTGAATATATAATAAAATAATCATAAAGTTCGCCATAACGGTGTTAGGCAAAGTTTTTGAGTTACCTCTGTTGATGCGGCTGCGCCACCGAACGTCTTTTTAGCGGCTGCCTTCGCTTAATGTGTAACATTAAACAACTTTTTAAGTTTGCATAGGTAAGTGAACTTATTTTTTGCAAATGTTTAAATAAAATGTGAGATATATGATTCCATCAGTTTAAAAAATGGAAAAGAAATTACCTATTTGTGTAGTCTGTAAAATTGACGAAGAAAATAAGAAGTATCTCTATGTTCATATTGGAGTTTATTCTCATAGCTCTTTTCTCATTTGTGAAAACTGTTTTAAAAATTATTACAAAATATTTTTCAACAATAACCAAAAACTGATAGAGGGATTTGAAAAAGAAATGCCTCCATATATACTGAAAGCCAATAAACAACAAATTAAAAATTTCCCAAGGAGTTATGAAAAAATTGGAGTTTCAAAAATATTTAATCAGACATTAAAAGACATTCAAAAAGAGTCAAAACTGAAAGGAATTAATGCTTTTAATTGGCGTACTTTTGCAAAAAAGGACTTACCTGAAATGTATAATCATGAGGAGTATGAAACTTTTTACCTTTTTCTTTTTGATTTTTCTCTTGCCATAGATGATGCAAATAGGACAAAAAATTACAAATTAATTAAAAAGATTCATAAGTTTTCTGAGAAATCTTATAGGTCAAAAAGTTACTATATTTCTAACGCAATTTCAGTGTCGTTTTATGAACATATTTCAGACCACGCCCACATGGAATATGAACTAAAATTAATCCCTAAAGATATAATAAAAAATTGTGTGATTCCATTAACTAAATTGGTTCGATCAAAAAATTATAAAATATTGATGACGGCAATAAAAAAGAATAACATTCTATAAATTATCCTTAAAAAATACGGCAGCCGCTAGACGCTCGGCAGCTCAAAAACTCGATGTTCGTTTTGCTCACTCGCCTATCGGTCGCCTAACACATCTTAAACGGGTCGCTACGCTCCCCTAACTTTTTCTCAGCTCTATAAATTTTTTCAGCCAGATTAGGGTTGCCTAATCGGGAAAAAATTTCTGAGGAGAAAAAGATTCGTTTAAGATAGTACGTTATGTGAACTTTCCTCTATTCCACCACTTTTCCCAATTTATTAAATCTCTCTCCCTTGAAGAATTTCTTGACAGCATCTTTTAAATCAGAAATAGGAACGCGAATTTGAGTTGTCGTATCACGCTCGCGAATTGTTACAGAATCATCTTCTAAACTTTCAAAGTCAACTGTAATGCAAAGCGGAGTTCCGATTTCATCCATCCGCGCATACCTTCTGCCAATTGAACCGCCCGTATCAAAGCTGGAGCCCCAGCATTTTTTCAAGTCATTATGCACTTTTTTCGCCAAATCAACAATTTCTTTTTTATTTGAAACAAGTGGAAAAACTCCCAATTTAGTGGGAGCAAGCTTCGGATTTAATTTCAAAACGATATTTTCCCGCGATTTGTCGTAATTATAAGCATAATTGATAATGGAATAAAAATTACGGTCAACGCCAAAGCTTAATTCCAAAACATGCGGAACAAACCTTTCCTTTGTTTCCTCATCAAAAAATTCCATGCTCTGCTTTGAAACTTCCTGGTGCCCCTTAAGGTCATGATCAGTCCTGTAATGTATCCCCCCTACTTCTGTCCATCCGATGGTGTCCAAATCAGCTTCCATATCAAAATGGTATTTGTTGTAGAATGCCCTTTCCTTTTCATTCAGCTCATAAAGCCGGAATTTCTCTGAGGGAAATTTCAAAACATCAAGATAAAACTGCTGGACTTTGGCCATGTGGTAAACATAAAATTTAGGCAATTTTTTGGATAATTCTCCGCAATTTATTTTATCAATTCCACTTTCCCGCTTCTCGGCAAAAACCACGTTTAGCTTATAATCTTCCACAAGCTTAAAATCCTCATGGTCGTCTATCTTGTTGGGATTAAAAAATATCTGAAGCTCAGCCTGCGTAAAAGCCCTCTGGCGAAGTATAAAATTGCGTGGGGAAATTTCATTCCGGTAAGCTCTCCCTATCAAAGCAAGGCCGATCGGCAGTTTTTTCCTCATGGCTTCCAGCTGCCTTTTGAAATTGACATAAGGGCTTTGCGCTGTTTCCGGGCGTAGATAGGCTTTTGTTACATTCTCAACACCGAGGGAAATAGGATACATTTGCGTCATGACTTCAACTTTCTCAATTTCAAGGCCGCAAACCGGGCAATTTATTTTGTTTTTCTTAATCTCATCAAATAATTGTTCTGTGGTTAATCCCTCAAACCTTTTCTTTAACTTTTTTTCAAGAAGATGGTCTGCCCTTTCAACGTGCCCTTTTTTGCATTTTGCAACAGCTTCAAGGAAATTCTTTAGATGCCCGGAAGCAACAAAAGTATTCTCGTGCATTATTTCGCTTGCCTCAATCTCAAAAAAATTATCATCCAAGGAAAGAAAAAACTCCCTCCACATATCCTCAAAATTCTTTTTCAGAAGCGTGCCGAGGTGCCCGTAATCATACAATCCTGCCAAGCCGCCATAAATCTCAGAGCTCGGATATACAAAGCCCTTTCTCTTGCAGAAAGTAACCATTTCCTCGATTGTTAAAATTTGTTTTTCCATTATATTAGAATTATATAACTATTGCTTTTTAATTTTATTGTTTTTAGGCTGCCAGAGGAGTGGATGGCATCACCTTGTAAGATTTCCAAAAGAAATACCCTATTATTGCAAACGTCACAACAGGGGAAATCCATTGTGGGATATGCAATCCGAAACTATCAAGCAGCATAACCGTGCCCAAAGCCAGTATAGAATACATAGCCCCATTCTTGAGATATTTGTACCTTTTTACCCTTTCAATGTTGCTTATAGTTAGCTGCCTTACAACAATTGCTCCGATGCCGTTTCCAATTAAAATAATGGGCAAGATAAACGTAAAAGCAAAAGCACCTAAAATTCCGTCAATGGAGAAAGTTGCATCAATAACCTCCAGATAAAGTATCTTGCTCAAGTCTGACATCTTGTTGCTTCCTTCAATCATCTTCTGCTCGGCTTTCTCGGCATTTTCCTTAAATCCGTGTGTTATAAAAAATGCAGTCGATCCAATAACGGCGCCAAATGCCATCAATGGGTTTATTTTGACGGAAATCCAGACTATTGCAGCCAAAAGAACTGAAGCTACTGCAAAAAACCAGACTCCTTGACTGTAAAAAAATTTCTCCCCCCTAAGCCCGTAATTTTTTGTTTCCAAAAACAGCCAGTGAAAAAATAAAAATAACAGGAAAGTCCCTCCCCCAACAAGTAAAATTGGCGCACTTTTCTCTATGACTTCTTTTATGTGCGGATCATTGCTGAATGAAGCAGTAAAGGAACCTATGAATCCAAATGACGGATTTGAAGCCCACACAATTATCCATGGCAGCAGCCCGCGAACAAGGAAAACGGCGATTATTATTCCCCAAAGCAGAAACCATTTGCGCCCTTTCTTGGACATGGTGCCAAGCACTTCTGCATTTATTATTGCATTGTCTATGCTTATTATTATCTCAAAGAAAGCCAGACCAACAACAGTTAATAAGAGTGAAAACCAGTTCATAAGATTCAATAATTCAACTTAGAATAAAAAGATTGTTATTTTCTGTCCAAAATCTTTTCAGGCAATAAAAATGCGATTACCATCGGAACAGCAATAGTTCCTATCCCAAATGAAACAATTGCCCATAATGGATAACCGTGATAATCCAATCTGAAATCTGATTTTATTTGAAGCGCAATAATTACAATCACAATCAATGGCACCGCAAACCTGATAAAAAATCTCCACAATTCTCCAATTTTGATGATAGAATTTTTATTCACGAACCCGTTCAGTTTCTCTGAGTTGTAAAACCACCCCAAGGCAACACATTCAAACAGTATCGCAAGAAGAATATTATAAACAACAAAATGTGACATTATTTCCATAATGTATAGGCCAGGCTTTATCACGAACAGAAGCCCGCCTAAAAATCCAAACCCGGAAACAACAATCGCCGCATTTCTCCTTTTTGTGCTTAATTTCTCAGATAATATATGCACAAGCGAATATGCAAGAGAAGATGCGCCAAATAAAAGCAACATGGAAAACATAGTGAAAAATAAAATGCTTAACAAAGCCGGCTTGTAAAAAAATGGTAGCGCTTGCGCTAATACAATAAATGGGAACCCATAGTCCGAAGATGACAACCCTTCAATCCCGATGTTTTGACGCGCGCCCAGAAATCCCATAATGCTAAAAACAATAATCCCAATAATCAAGCCAATCATCAGCTTGAACACAATAACAAAAAAAGAATTCCCAAATACAAATCCAGTTTTGCTTCTTCTGGATATAGCAGGCATAATGCCGAATGAAATTCCCAGCGATAAAGCAGCCAGGGAAAATGCGCCAGACCAAGCCTGCCAGTCAAGCAATTTTGCCCAGCTAGGCGTAAGGAAAAAATAAACTCCGTTAAGCGCATTTTGAAGGGTTAATGTGTAATAAAGGAAGAAAATAATCAAAACTAAAAAAATTGGCATAGCAACTAAAAAATATTTCCTGATGCTGTCAAACCCGTTGCGCACATAAAAAAATATTATAGCCCATACAATTATGAGTGCAATAAAAACCGGAAAAGAAAATTTTGCGAAGCTGTTAAGCCCGCCTGAAGCCTGTACTACATTGCTTAAAAAATATTCTCTTGCATTGCCTTTCCACTGAATCCCAAATGACACAAAAATATAGATTATATTCCACGCCAGTAAAACTGAATAAATGCTCATGACGGCGAAAGCATTAATCGCAATAAGCCACCCTATTCCGCTGAACCATTTTTTTATCGAGGCAAAAATATCAACAACATTCTTGTCAAAATGCTGCCCCATCGAGAATTCAAGCATAAGCATGGGGACTCCCAGCAGAATCATCGCTATAAGATACGGAATAAAAAACAGCCCTCCGAATTTAATGGACAAATTTGGGTAAAGAAAAATGTTTCCAATGCCGGCTGCAGATAGCACAGACAGTAAAATAAAATAAAATCTTGAATTGTTGCCCATCAATCAAGGTATTAAAACATCGAATTTAAACTTTTGGGTTGTACAATCTTAGTAGTGATGACAGAAAGAACAGCGGCACAATCGATAATTCCAGTTTAGGGTGGGTGGAGGGATATCTTATACATTTTTGGTGCAATCATAAAATTCCCTCCCTTATTATTTTTAATTAAAAAATGAATCAATAATTTAATAAAACCATAAGTTCTACCATTTTATATGCAGCCTTTTACTCATAAATACACCGCAAAATCAACAAAGGATATCGTGGGACAGGATGATGTAATTTCCAAACTTAAGAGTTTTATAATTAATTTCTCGAAAGAAAAAAAGAATTCAGCCTTGATTTACGGCCCAAGCGGAACCGGTAAGACATGTTCGGTTTATGCAATCGCAAATGAGATTGGCCATGAAGTCATTGAAGTAAACGCATCTGATTTTAGGAATGCGGAGCAAATAAACCAAAAAGTCGGCAACGCAATGAAGCAAAGAAGCCTGTTTGCTTCAGGAAAAATAATTTTGGTAGATGAAATTGACGGATTGTCAGGGCATCAGGACAGGGGCGGAATCCAGGCCATAACTAAATTGATTGAGGGTTCCCATTATCCGGTTATTTTGACGGCAACAAACCCCTTTGACAACAAGTTCAGCTCATTGAGAAGCAAGTCAAGCCTTATGGAGTTCAAGCAGCTTGATTATCTTTCGATTTTTAAAATCCTGAAAAAAATCTGCGACAGTGAAAAAATAAATTATGATGAAGAAGTTCTAAAGGCATTATCCAGGAGGGCATCGGGCGATGCAAGGGCGGCAATAAATGATTTGCAGACACTATCCCAAAGTAAAAAAGAGCTGACAAAAGAAAGCATTGAGGAATTATCAGAAAGAAACAAAACTGAAAATATAATGGGCGCTTTGAATAAAATATTCAAGACAACTGACCTGAAGATAGCAATTTCCGCCTTCGAAAATGTAGAGGAAGATTTAAGCGAGCAATTATTGTGGATAGATGAAAATCTGCCGAAGGAATACACAAAGCCTGAAGACCTTGCAAAAGCTTATGATATGCTAAGCAAAGCCGATGTCTTCAGCCGAAGAATAAGACGATGGCAGCATTACAGATTCCTGATTTATATTAATGCACTGGTAACGGCAGGAATATCTTCAGCCAAAAATGAGAAGTACAAGGAATTTATTCAGTATAAGCCTACAGGAAGAATATTGAAATTATGGTGGGCCAAGCAGAAGGCCGCAAAGAAAAAAGCTATAGCGCAGAAAATTGCATCCAAGACGCATACTTCAGCGAAAGAAATCATAAAAAGCACAATGCCGTATATTCCGGTCCTGTTTGGCAACAAGGAAATGGCAAACCACCTATCACGAGAGCTTGATTTGGATGCAGAAGAGATAGGATGGCTGAAGAAGCAGGCTTCAAAATTTCAGTAAAGTTTTCTTATGGAAAACAAATCAATTTTTAATTCTTAAAAAAACATTTAAATAGCTACTGTTAAATCTCTGATAAAATGAAAGGAGGTGTTGTATTTATTGCGTTAATGGTTATTATAGTATTCTCCATCCCGACCCATTCAATAAATGATTCTGAAATGCAAAATTTGTTTGGAAATAATAGTGAAGTTTCAGTAATAGTCATACTAAAAGACAATCCCAATATCCTAAAATTACAGGCAAAAAATCTTAAGCCAGACAGTTTTGAAATCAAAAAAAATAGAATGATGCAGCAAAAAGCAAGCGTGCTGGAAAATATAAAACTGAAAAAAAACAAGGTCTTGTCTAGACAAACTGCAGATTATGATTTGGATCTCACAAATGATTATACTACTGTCAATGGCTTTGCAGGAAAAATAACAAAAGCAGGATATGAGAGGTTGAAAAATAATCCAAACGTTCTTCAGATAGACAAGCCAAAGAGATTATCTGTTTTTCTAAGCGATTCTGCCGGCATAATTAATGCAACCAGAACATGGGGATCTGTTTACAATAACACAAATATTACAGGTAAGGGAGAATCAGTTTGCATTATAGATACTGGTGTTGATTACACGAGGGTGGCGTTGGGAGGCTGCACGTCAAGTTCTTTTACAAGTGGAACATGTTCAAAAGTTATTGCGGGATATGATTTTGTAAATAATGACAATGACCCATTTGATGACAATGGCCACGGAACGCATGTTGCTGGAATTGTGGCATCAAACGATTCAACTTACAGGGGGATTGCACCAGATGCTAAAATTATTTCAATGAAAATCCTTGATTCTTCTGGCGGCGGCTCTACTGCTGATTTAATCAGTGCCATTGACTGGTGCACTTATAATTCTTCAAAATATAATATTTCGGTAATAAGCATGAGTCTTGGAGTTATCGGATATTCAAACTCAACATACTGTGATACAAGCGACCAGTTGGTTGCAGATGCAATACACACGGCTGTTGGAAAAAATATTTCAGTCGTGGCAGCAACAGGTAATTCAGGCAATTCGAACGGAATTTCAGACCCTGCGTGCATTTCCAATGTTACTGCCGTGGGTTCGGTCTCAAAATCTGACTCTATTTCTTCATTTTCCAACAGGTGGAGTTTACCTTTGCTTTTTGCCCCAGGAGAATTAATAACCTCTATTGTCCCCATTGGTTCCTGCTCGCTCTGCCAAGAAAGCGGATTTTCTTCTCTTAATGGAACTTCAATGGCAACCCCTCACGTATCTGGTGCATTTGCGTTGTTGAGCCAATACAAAAAACTTGAACAAAATATAATTCTAATTCCATTCCAGCTCCAGAATGCATCAAACTATACCGGAAAGCAAATATCTGATTCAGGAAGCGGCCTTACATTTTCAAGAATAAACGTTTACTCGGCCTTGATGTCGCTTGATACATTTGCGCCAACTATAACCTTAGTTGCTCCGACTCTGGCAAATAACACGCAATCATCCAAGAACTGGGTTTATGTCAATGTAACATCGAACGAAATGCTCTCAGCAGTGCTTCTGGAATTTAACGGCACAAATGAAACCATGAGCGGTGAAAATTTGAATTGGTTTAAAAATAAAACAGTTTCTTCCAACCAGAACTCAACCTACACATACAAGGTGTGGGGAAATGATTCAGCAGGGAATATGTACATGACTGAATCCAGGGTTTTCATTTCCAATAACACCCCCCCTAACATATCCTATTTTGCCCCTTTAAATGGAAGCGTGAATATTGCGGAGGGTATTTTTAATTTAACTTTCAACATAACGGCATCTGACTTTGAGAATAACAGTCTCTTAATAAACTGGTATTTAAATTCAAGCCTGCAAGCAACAAATTCAAATTATACATTCGCGTCTAATTTTTCACTCGCAAGCTTTTATAACGTCTCTGTATACGTAAGCGATGAAAATTTTACGACAATTATTTACTGGAATCTTACTGTTAATAATGTGAATGTAGCGCCGAACATTAGTTTGATTAATTTAACCAATACAGATTTTTTAAATAGAACAAATGGGACCATCCAGTCCTTTTGGAGTTTCAGTGATTTTGATAATGATTCAATAACCGCAAACGAAACTCTGTGGTACATCAATAACACTTTGATTGTAAATTTAACTAATCAAACATCAGTGTTTCCTTTTAATACTACAAGACTTGAAAACTGGACTTTAAGTGTAAGAATATTCGACGGCCAGAATTGGAGTGATTTTAAAAACAGCTCGACAATCGCAATTATGAATTCGCAGCCTTCAATTAATATTACATCTCTTTCAATTAATGTTCTTGAATCCCAGCTGGTTAATATTTCAATAAATGCAACAGATCTGGACAATGATATATTTAATTTTTCTCTAAACCTATCCGGATTTGTTTTGGCGAATAATGCGTTTACATGGTATACTAATCTTTCTAGTAGCGGATTTTATACAATTAATGTTTCAGTAAATGACACAGTTGATATAGATTCTATAATTGTCAATGTAACTGTTGCTGACGCAAGGGACTTGGACAGTGACGGCAATCCGGATTTTAATGATACTGATATAGACAATGATGGAATAGTAAACGCTGATGATTATCTGTTTGGAAATGCCTCTTCAATTAATACAACATTTGACATGAATTTTACAATAAACGGAACGAGCAATCTTTCAAAATTATTTAATGGCACATTTTCAATAAACATAACGAACGGCACAGACCCCATAATTGAATTTAATTTTACTTTTGATTCATCAAATATTTTGGACCTGGGAAATCTAACAATTAACAGAACTTCAAATGGAAGCAGCGCAGTTTCAATCAAGGGAAACTTTAACCTTGGAAATTTTACAAAAACAATATATCTTGAAAAAACAAACACTACAACAAAATCAGTGTGCGTAAAAGATGCAAATGCCGCATTTGATAATATCAGTTCCTTATGTAATGAGGCAAATGAAACTCTACTTACATGCGATAATTTAACATCTGGTCAGTATTCCTGCTTTGATACCGGAACAAGATACAAAATTACAGGTCTTAATCATTCGGCCATAAAAGAAGAATGCAGGGATTCTGATGGGGATGGGTATGGCATAGGATGCTCGCTGGGAACAGACTGCGATGACAATGACCTCTCAAAAACAACAAGCTGCTCTAGCGTCTCCAGCGGCAGCAGTTCTGGCGGCGGAGGTAGTGGTGGTGGCGGAGGTGGTTCTGGCGGCGGAGGTGGTTCTGGAGGATTTATCTGCAAACATGAATGGCAGTGTGGCGATTGGCCAACTTGTGCAAATGGATGGCAGACAAGAGAATGCAATTTTGCAAAAGTCCCGCAGCATGTGCAGGATGAAGAATGCCCAGACGAAACAAAAATTCCAATTACAGCACAAAAATGCGAAGTTAAAGCTTCAATCCAGACTGAAATACCATTATCAACAAATCAATCTCGCGAGGTATCCGCATCAATTTCCCGGGATTTAGACATTCAATCAATTAATGAATCTTCTCAGCATAGATTTGGCCTTGCAGCAATAACCGGAAGATTTGCAAAAATTACCCAAAGCCTGAATTTGTGGATGATTGCTGTCGTCATTTTTATTGCAATATTGGCCGGAGTTTATTCTTTAAAAAGAAGAAGAAATAAAAAATAATTAAACTTTTAAGCTAGGCAATCAATCTATACAATTATCATGGAGTCTCAGAAAAATTTTGTTGATAGAAATTAGAAAGATATTAGATTGAATGCGGTGAAGTTTTAATGCCAAATAAAAAAATAAATTTCATAAATTCGCGGGAGCTTGGGCAAAGAAAGGACTTATTGCTTCTTGACATAAGGGACAAAATAAAATTCTCGCAAAATGCAATTAAAGGCAGCATAAATATTGACGTTTACAATGATCTGCACGAGGGTAATTTTGGTATTGTAAAGGGAAAGCTCAAGATACTTCCAAAAAATAAAATCATAATAACCGTTTGCAATGCCGGCATTACTGCACAGGCCGCTTCAACTCTTCTTAGTTCAATGGGCTACAAGACTGCAGTCCTAGAGCATGGGATGATTGGATGGAACGCAATGAATAGCGATAATAAGCTTGATAATCATTAAACTTTTAAACACTAAAATATAACTTCTTTCTTATCATGGAACTTCCTAAAAATTATGACCCAAAAATCTCAGAGCTAAAATGGCTTGAGTTCTGGGAAAAAGAAAAAGTATATTCATTCAATCCTGAAAGCAAATCAGAGATTTATTCTATTGACACTCCGCCGCCTACAGTGAGCGGAAAGATGCACATCGGGCATTCATTCTCATATTCGCAGCAGGATTTTATTGTAAGGTTCCAGCGAATGTTGGGCAAAAATATTTTCTATCCTTTCGGAACTGATGACAACGGACTGGCTACAATACGAATGGTTGAGAAAATGAAAAATGTCAAGGGAGTTCAAATGGGCAGAAAGGAATTTATTGAATTATGCTTAGGGACATTGGAAGAGATAAGATCAGATGTTGTTTATGACTGGAAAAGAATAGGCGTAAGCGCTGATTTCAGCATTTTCTACACGACAATAGACGAGCATTGCCAAAGGATCTCGCAAAAATCTTTCCTTGACCTGCACAAAATGGGCAGGATTTACCGCAAGAAAGCTCCTTTTGTATGGTGCCCTGAATGCCAGACTGCAATCGCGCAGGTTGAAATGAAAGACAGCGAGAGGGACAGCAGGATGGTTTACATGAAGTTTGACACAACTATCGGAGAGAGTGTAACAATTGCCACCACACGCCCGGAATTATTGCCTGCATGCGTTGCAATTCATATTCATCCTGATGATAAAAGATTTAAAAAATTTATCGGGGCAAAAGCAAAAATTCCATTTACCAACAGGGAAGTAAAAATCGAAGCAAATAAAGACGTTGACATGGAATTCGGGTCCGGAATTGTATACCACTGCACTTATGGTGATATGGATGATGTTAAATGGATGGAAGAATACAAAATCGAGCCAATTGAAATAATGAACAAGGACGGGACTTTAAACGAGAAAGCCGGCAGATTTAAGGGATTGTATGTAAAGAAAGCAAGAGGAGAGGTAATAAAAGCGCTTGAAGAAGAAAAAAGAATTGAAAAAATAGAGCCAATTCATCATGTTGTCAATGTTCACGAAAGATGCGACACCGATATAGAAATTCTTACAACAGAGCAGTGGTTTATCAGGTATCTTGACTTAAAAGACGATTTCATAAAATATGGGAGAAAAATAAAATGGTATCCTGAGCATATGCGCATACGATATGAAAATTGGATTCAGGGATTGAAATGGGACTGGAATATTTCAAGGCAAAGGCATTTTGGAGTTCCAATTCCGGTATGGTACTGCAAAAAATGCAATGAGCCACTTATTGCGGACGAAAGGCAGCTGCCCGTAGATCCATTGGCAGACATTCCAGTTCATAAATGCAAATGCGGCTCAAATGAGTTTATCGGTGAGAAAGATGTCCTTGACACTTGGGCAACTTCTTCATTGACGCCGGACATTGCAATCGAATTATTTAAGGACAAGGGACTGCAGAAAAAATTGCATCCAATGAGCCTAAGGCCACAGGCGCATGACATAATAACTTTCTGGCTTTTCAATACTGTTGTAAAAAGTTACTTTCACCACAAAGATGTTCCATGGCAAAATGTTATGATTTCAGGCTGGGCTCTTGACCCTCACGGAAAGAAGATGTCAAAATCAAAAGGAAATGTAGTAGACCCTAGAGAAACAATTTCAAAATATTCAGCAGATGCGTTAAGGTTTTGGGCGGCAGGCTCGAAACTTGGAGATGATTTGCCTTTCCAGGACAAGGATTTAGTTACGGGAGGAAAATTCATAACAAAAATATGGAATGCATCAAAATTTGCATTCATGCATCTGGCTGATTATGATTTAGAGAAGCCAGCCGAGTTGGAACCGCTTGACAGATGGATTTTATCAAAAATAAGCAGAGTTGTAAATGAATCAACAGAAAACATGATAAATTATGAATATTCGCACACTAAATTGGGAACTGAAACATTTTTTTGGCACACTTTCTGCGATAATTATCTTGAACTGATTAAAGACAGGCTGTATAATTATGAAACGCGCGGAAAAGAAGCAAAACTGTCTGCGCAATATGGACTCTATCATTCACTTTTGACTATAATAAAATTAATGGCGCCGATTATGCCTTTCATAACAGAAGAATTGTATCAATTGTATTTTAAGAATCATGAAAAAACAAAAAGCGTTCATTTAACAAAGTGGCCTTCTATTGACATGATTGACGAGCACGCAGAACACATCGGGGATTTTGTTGTTGCTGTTGTAGAATTTGTAAGAAAGGAAAAAACTTCAAAGAAATTATCATTAAAGGCTCCGATAAAAAAATTAACAATCAAATCCAAAGTTGAAGAAAAAGATTTTGATTCAGTTGAAGCTGAAATTAAGGCCGCGACGTCGGCAGAATTAATCGTCTTCGAGCCGACAAGAGGCAAGTCAACAGAAAAAGATTTGGAGATTGAAGTGGAGTTTTAGAAAGATTTATAAATAATGTTACTTTCTTATAGTAGTAAATTAACAATTTAGAAATGTTTAAATAGAAGTTGCCGGATAAATCGACAACATAATGAGTGGGTACTAATGAGTGAACGACACCGTACTGTTGCTAGGTGGAAATCATCTAGAGGACTAACACAGGACGCTGTTGAATACGGCGGTTATTCTCATGTTTCAGTAGATGATGTTTTTTCTACAGTTCCCTTAAGAAATTTGTCAGGAAGTTCTTTGAGACAATTGAAAGATGCTCAGCCAAGTTCAGGCTTGGAAATCCGTATGAATGAAGTTTTAGACGAATTTGGAATTCCGGATGGAGATATAAGGACATCCGTGTTAAGCAGTTATAAAAGGGATTTGCACTACAACTCAACTTTGGTAAGGGCAGCCGGAAAAATCACAAGAGAAATGGGTTTTAATGGAGATTATGCTTCAACTGATTTGAACTGGCAACAGGCATTTATATCGTTAACAAAATTTATACATTTTAACGACGAGCTTGCTGCAAGACTTGTTGTTGAATATACCGGATTAGCACGAATCGATGAAGCTGCCAAGAGAATAAGGGGTTATACTTCTGTTCAGGCTGAAGATACATCTGTACTTATTCCAAGAAAACAGCTGGATCATATAATTAAAGGGGATACCAAAATTACTATAAAAGACATGAATTTAAGAATGTCCTCGCGTGGATATGAAAGACAAACATATCACGGAATTCCGATTTATATCAAGAGTACGTCACAAATGACACATTGATTTTTTCATAAATCTTTTTTTCTTAACAAATATTTACTTCAATATTTTTTCTGGTTTAGATTATAGGACTTAATTAAGTCAAATTTCTAAATATTTTAAGTTTTCTTCCACCTAACTCCATCTTTTGTATCTTCCAGAATAATTCCTGTCACCTTTAATTCATTTCGTATTCTGTCGGCATCATCAAATCTTTTTTCCTTTCTTGCCTTTTCTCTTTCATCTATTAATTTTTTTAAATCGGGAGATAATTTTACTTCTTTCTCTTCAAGAACACCAAGAATTCTGTCAAAATCATTCATCAAATTAATAATCTTTATTGCATTATCTTTTCCGATATTGTTTTCCATCATTAAAGTATTTGTCTCCTTGGCAAAATCAAAAATAACCGCTAATGCTCCAGATATATTCAAATCATCGTCCATTGCTTTATCAAATTCTTTTTTTGTTTTCAAAATTAATTTAGGAATATTTTTATTATCTTTATTATCTTTAATTTCTTTTAATTTAATCATAAAATCGTTTAGCCTCTGAATCGCATTTTCAGAAGACTTCACGGCTTCTTCTGTGAAATTCAGCTGTACGCGATAATTTGCGGAAAGCAGAAGGTACCTTATAGCAATGGGATTAAATCCTTTGTTTAATAAATCACGAAGAGTAAAAAAATTTCCGAGAGATTTTGACATTTTTTTTCCATCAACCAATAAATGCTCGTTATGGAACCAGTAATTAACAAATTTTTTTCCGGAAAAAGCTTCGCTTTGAGCAATTTCATTTTCGTGATGTGGAAATACCAAGTCAATTCCTCCGGCGTGAATGTCAAAATGCTCGCCGAGATATTTCATAGACATTGCGGAACATTCAATATGCCAACCTGGCCTGCCTTTGCCGATTGAAGTTTCCCAGAAAATATTTCCGTCTTCCTTGTCATAAGATTTCCACAATGCAAAATCTTTTGCTTCCTCTTTTTCATATGAATCTTGCTTAACGCGAGCGCCTTCTTTTAATTGCTTAATTTTTGTATGGGCTAATTTTCCATAATCTTTGAATTTTGAAATGTCATAATAAATGCTGCCGTCTTCGCTTTTGTATGCAATTTTTTTGTCAAGAAGTTTTTTTATTATTTTCACCATTTCGTCTATGTTATCTGTTGCCCTTGTAAATTTATCCGCCTTGTCAATATTCAGGCTCTCCAAATCTTCAAAGAACGACTTTTCATATCTTTGGGTGTATTCTTTTAATGAAGTTCCTTCAGTATTCGCGCCTTTTATAGTTTTATCATCCACATCTGTTATATTCATCACGTGCTTTACTTTATAGCCTAAATATTTTAGGTATCTCTTTAGAATATCACTGCACATATAAGCGCGAAAATTTCCGATGTGGGCGAAATTATAGACGGCATGCCCAAAATTACAGTGTAATCTTGTTTGGCCCGCATGAATAAATGCCCACAATCTTGTCTTTTATCGGCTTAAATACTTCATTTTTCCTAGTTAAGGTGTTGTATAGCTTCAATACCATTTTCTAACCAACATTTTTTAATTAAAGCCTCCTTTAATCTATTTTGTTTCTTTGTAAATGAAAAACCTACTTCTTTATAAAACTTTAACTTATTTTTAATATTATTGTTTTAAATGCCTATTTTTTCTCCTTGCTTTCTTGATTTTCTTGCTAGGTTCCTAGCATATCGGTTTATTTGACTTAACGATGAGCCATAACCAACCATAGCGTGTATAACATCATTATCGATTCCACAATATCTGACATTTCTTACTAATCCATAATTTGTTCCATTTAGATCAATTTGGCCTTTGATTCTAATACCAAAAATCTGATTATTGTATGAAATATAATAATTTCCCTTATTTCCTTCAGTCAAACTTGCCAATTGTAAGTATTCAAGATGGCTGATATCCAGCCTATTCCTTTTTATGTTTTCTTCTAAATAATCTTTACGCGATGCAACATTTCCGTATTGGTTTGAAAAGTAATACCTATTATCATGATCCGTTAAAATACCGCTTAAAATACCATCTAAACTTGCGTATTTTCTAAACCAAACTACTTCTGAAACTCTCTCGTGTTCTCCATGCTTGCTATATCCTCCTGCATTGTTGTTCATATTATTTCCTCTCCAAAAGCCTTCGACGAAAATAAACTAATAGTCTAAAAGAACTAGTAACAACAACATCCAGAACTAGCAACTACTTGACTCACATTATCTAAATATTTTATTTCATTTTTTCTTGTTTTTTCCATTTCTGTTTTCACCTTTTGTTCAACTTTAAATTCTAAAATTTTTAAATCAAAAAAAAATAAGAGCGAGGGGCCGGATTCGAACCGGCGAATAAGCGGGAATTGCGCAACACTTCATCGCTAAAACAATTAGCTCGTATGGCTGCTTTGCAGCCGCTCCCCTTAGGCCGCTTGGGCACCCTCGCATCAAAATATCAATGAAAGAAGTATCTAACAACAACAAGAACATCGGTAATAATCTTGCCTAATCATAAGTACGTGGAAATGATGAATCATATTTAAATCTTTATATTCATGAAGCCTAACAGTATCGGATAGTGGGGCCATAAGCAGATCAATCATACTCTTTCTGCCGATTTTCATCACACTTGTTTTTTTCTTATTCATTCTTATCTTTTCCTATTTAAATTCTGACTCTTCATTGCGGTTGTTGAAATCTACAGACATCAAGCTGTCTAAGAATTTTCTTTCACCGTCCGCAGAACTGAGTTTGGTCTTTTGTTCCAATTTTAACACCTCCGATCGTTTTAGAAAAAAAGTATCGTTAAAATTGGCAATTAGCACATAAACACTGTAGTCAGTGTCTTGTGAATAGGCCTAATCAAACCTAGAATACTATGACCCATTCTTGTATTACTTGCCATTACAATAGAGAGCCACCCAAACTTCTATTTAAACTTTTTGTTTTTTTGGATTTCTTGCAGGCTTCTTTTTTATATAAAATATATAGAAAATATATTGTTCGGTATATGTTTGACGGGTATCACTATATTTTTAAAATGATTTCTGCATATATCTAAGTGTTGCCCTGCTGCTGATTAATTGAGTATAATTGCCTTAAATATTCGCACGATTGCCTTTGAACGGTATTATTCAGTTTTGTGCATACAGAATAATCATGATTATCGAGCACAAAAGTCATGTAGCAAGAATCCCTCAGCCCATTATTACTAATCTCTTGGCATAAACTGTTGTCATTAGTTAATTCTGCCACTTTCTTATTACATCCATCTTTTATTTCAACATTTACAATCTTCACGCAATAGTTTTTGTTTTTTTGCACTTCTCCGATATTCCCTATGCATGTGTCTTTTAGATTGGGAATCTCAATATTATTGCACTGTGACAGGGCTCTCTCAGGATAAGATTTTGCAAGCTCTTTAATCTCGTCAATTGTTTCCGGCGCTGGCACATTTATTTCTTTTTTGCAGTCAGCATCACAATTATTTTGCTCCCCATCTTCACAAATATTATTTCCGCAGCACGGAGTTATCGGGATATTTACGCATTTTCCGCTCTCAATAATATCATTAGTGCACTGGATATTATCATTGCAATCCAATTTTGGATTTTCATTTTCACACGGACTGCAAACCCCTCCACAGTCAATGTCATTCTCATTCTGGTTTCTGATGCCGTCGGAACAGTTTTCCCTGTTTTCAGAGGGAAGAATTTTTATCGGCAGTTTTGCAAAAGCTTTCTGGTCGTTGTATTCAGCAGTCACCCTAAGCAGATAATCTCCTGGCTTCGCGTCATTAGCAATTTTAAGCCTTGTTTGCGTCGAGCTTGAAGTCTCAATTGCAATAGTTTCCGTGTTTTGGGATATAATCCTAAAAGTGGATGAATCAATTACTTCTTCCGTAACAATCGTATCATACCGTTTTGAAGAGCCCAGATTTGACATTTCTTTAATGAAAACAACATTTTCTCCCGGATGCACTTCTACATTTACTGGCTCTAGTCTCAGGTCAAGCAATTGTGCAGGAGTTTTTGAAGAATTAAAATAAAAAAAAGAAGCAGTTCCTATGGCGGAAGCCACAACAAAAATAATCACTAAAACTGTTGTCCTGGATAAATGCAGCTCATGCCTTACTGTTGGATTGTAAATGGAGGCCACGGCTTCGTCAATTTCCTCATTGCTATAGCCATACTTAATCATCGTATTTTTAATTGTAGAAATATCATTGCCTTTCTGCAAAAGATCCCTTATATAATTTAAAACTTTTTGCCTGGCCATTAGAAATATTATTTTATCAAATGTATTTAAAGATTGTTAATTTAAAAATTTTATTGATATTTAAATTATGGCTTGTATAATTCACTTTTTAATTAATATTTGAACAAATGATAAACTAATCATGGACGGAACGTAAAGTTGCATTAAAATAAGTTTATCCGCTCTAACCCATTTAATTATTATGCCTGTCTAGCGCAACTTGAATTGTACACATTCTTCTCCAATTTTTGCATGGCAAGAATTTTTTATTGACGATTATTTTTTATAACATGTTAATTAACTTTATATTTCAATTCAGAAATCTATAAACTGATATATTATCCCTTATTTATCCATTTTTTAGCATAAATAAAGTATTTATTATCCATCGTTTTCCATTAAATATACTTTATTTATCCTTAATTTAGTATAAATTAATTTTTTATATAATACAAATCTTTATATATTAGTACTGGAAGTAGCATACATAAAGTATATATCAGGGTAAAAATGAGTATACAAATTAGGATTACAGTATCCAAAGAAATAAATGATCTTCTAGAAAGAGTTTCTAAAAAGCTTGGCAAGAAAAAATCAATGCTTGCCAGAGAATTGATGGAGCAAAAATTATACGATCTTGAGCTGATACAGAAAGAGCTGCAGAATATGGACAGTGAGAAATGATGCGGAAAAATAAAAAATCCCAGGTTGCTATTTTTGTAATAATTGGGATACTTTTGGTTTCAGCCGCAGGTTTCTATTTCTATGCCCAAACGATAAAGAATCCAATTGAGCCGGAAGTGAATTTTGTGCAGCAGCAGGTCCCGGTTGCTTTTGACCCTGTGAAGCAATATATTAATGGCTGCATTGATTCTGTCGCTTCTGATGGCATAAAACTTATTGGAAAACAGGGAGGATATGTCAGCCTGACAAACAAAACTTTAAACAAGGCATCATTTACAATAACGCAAAACCCGACCGAAAGTGACGCGGTTACTTTTACAAAAAATTCTGAACTTGAAATTCCATATTGGTGGTATTTAAAATCATCAAACACCTGTAATGGCAACTGCCAATTCTCCACGAAAAGGCCTGATTTAAGGCAGTCAGATAACTCAATAGAAAAACAGCTTGAAAGATACGTGGATTTGGAATTGAAAAGCTGCCTGAATAATTTTAAATCTTTCGAAGAGCAAGGTTACAAAATAACGGAAACCGGTAATTTAAAATCAGACGTAACAATTGCTTCAAATGATATTCTTGTTTCTGTTGATTATCCTCTGATGGTTGAAAAAGAAAATTTCAAGACCGATATTAACCAATTTTTTGTCAGAATTCCTGTTAATCTGGAGAGATTATACAACTTTGCAAGCACTCTAACTAACTTTGAGATGAAGCACCATTATCTTGAAAAACATATTCTTAATTCAATAGTTGCATTCTCAGGAATCAACAAAGACAAATTGCCACCGATGTCCGATTTGCAGTTTAAGTTTGGAAGTTCAGTCAGCTGGCAAAAATCAGACGTAAAAAATAAGCTCACGCAGCTTCTTGACTCATACATACCTTTGTTCCAAGTTGATGGAACATTAAATTATGAGAGAAATATTTTTGACAACGAGCTTCAGCAAAGATTGTATGATTCAACCCTGATTCCTGTGGCAAACAGTTCTTACGGAGATATTGCGACATACTTTACATACCTTGACTTCTGGCCGATATACTTCAATTTGAACTGCAAAGGAGAAAAATGTTCTCCCAGCTCAGCAAACAGCATCATACCGCTTGCAACTTTTGGAATACAAAACTATAAATTTTCTTATGACTTGTCCTATCCGGTTTTGGTTGAATTCCAGGACCCGACAGCATTCAACGGCCAGGGATATAATTTTGAATTTTTCCTTGAAGGCAATATAAGAAATAATAATTATATGGGCGGAAATTTTTCAATTCTTGAAACTGCTTCCGGCTCGGAAAGGTCGCAGCTTTGTGATATAAGGACAAGCGGCAATGTTACTGTCACTGTCACAGACGCTGTTACAAAAAAACCAGTTGATGATGCGCAGATATTCTACACCCTCATTGATGAAAGCTGTTTTATCAGCTTAACGGCAGCAGATGGAAAAGTTATCGGCCAATTCCCAATAGGCGTCGGCGGTGTCGTGAATGTTGTGAAAGATGGGTACATTGGCAAGGCAATAGAATTTGATGCAAACCTCGATTCAGCAAGCACAATTAATGTTGAAATTCAGCCAGTTTTATTAAAGAAATTTATTGTAAAAAAGAAGAATGTTGCCAAAGCCTCGACTGGATGGGTCTTCCAGGACAATGCTATTGATTTGAATGACAAGGAATCTGCCGTGCTGTCATTAACTAGAATTGGAGATGAAACCGAGCTTGAATTCTCTGCGGCGTCAGTTTTTGATAATACTCAAAAAGAATCTGCGGAAATTGAATTAGCTCCGGGAAAATATTCTGCTGACATAACTCTTCTTGCTAATGAAAGAATTGTAATTCCAGCAAGAGAAAGATGCGAAGGGGGGATTTTGGGCATTGGAGAAAAATGCTTCATAATTCCTAAAATTGATCTTGGTGAAGGCTCAACACCCGGTGAAGAAAGATTTTCTCCAGGCGGCTTGAAGCTCAATATAACAATAACTCCGGAAGACTTGCAGAAATCTGTCGTCCTGTTTTATGTTGTTAATGTGGATATAGCCGGTGTGCCGGAAATTGACAGATACATCGAGGATTTAGACGAGCTTGCAAAAGTGGAGGAATACTCGACAAAATACAAAGCAAGTTTACAGCCGATTTTTACATAAAATGAACTCTATAAAAATATCATTGGTGAAATATGAATTCAAGAGAATTATTGCAATTAGAAAATATCAGAAAAAGCCATGCAATCGAATCCTATCTACAAAATATGATATAGCCGGCGACTGGATAACTTTAGGAGATGAAAAAAGATATGAGTGAAAAAAAATATTTGCAGTTTATTGCAGAATTTTTGATAATGCTAGTCTTAACTCTCCCATTCTATACCGTAAGTGTTTATGCCGGCATTAATACCATATCTGTGAAGGGAAGTTCTGGAATCGAAAATCTGGTAAAGCCAAAAGACAATCTTAATTTTAATGTTCAGGTTTCCATACAGGGAAATTCAACGGTAACCAGCAAGCAGCTTATTCTTGGCAGCAATCTGTCTTTTGACAGCTGCTCACAGTCCGCGAACGGCTTGACAGATTGCAAGCTCAAATTCCCTGGCAGCGGAGAATTCACTTTTGGGTACGAGCTATTCCCATACTCAATCCACCTTTACAAATCCAACGGGGCATTGGATAGCACAAAATCCGGAGTTGTTTTGATTGATAGGAAAGGGCCAAGCCTTAAAATCAGTGTTTCAAAAAATCAATTTTCATCCAGGGATAATATATCTATAGGTTATGATGCTGTGGATACTGCTTGCAACGATGCCCAATGTGCCGGCAAATGCTCCGGAGTGGATAAAATAGATTTCGCATCAAATAATGGCTCGTTCAGGCAGTCTGTTGACGTGCCGGATAACAGCACAAATTGCGGGGTAAAATCCAGCATCGGAATACCCGCAAAAAATTTTGGGGATGGGACTTTTATAATTTCAGCTTCTGCCTTGGACAAGTTCGGCCAGCAGTCAAACGACGCTTCTGTCAGTTTTTCAGTTGATAACACCCCCCCCACAATAATCACAAATTCATTTTCTATCACGAGAAAAGGCGCTGCCGTGACTTCATATTCAAAATATGATATTCCTGTAGAAGTCTGGGCGAACATCTCTGCTTCAGACTTGAATTTGAATTCGGTGACGGCAGATCTTTCATATTTGAATCCTTCTGCGGGCTTGAAAAATGTAAAGGCGTCCTGCACGCAGGTAACTAAGCTCATTAGCACATGCAAATGGTCAATAGTATTGAATCCATCAACATCGAGCTCAGATGATGATAGCTTGGCTCAATCAACAGCCTCGTCCTCTGGTTCAGTTTCTTCCTCCAGCACAAAAGGAATGACAATAACTGCATTCGACTTAGCGGGAAATGAAGCGACCGTTTCTGTATCAAAAACATTGACGCTTGATGACAAGGGCCCGTCAGTTCAATCCATTGTAACAGGGATAGTTGTTGATGGGAAAAATTATGCAAGAGCATCCGGCAATACAGTAACTGCGGTCCTTGTTGAAGCAACCGGCATTGAAAAAGAAAACGTGTTTTTGCATGTTGGAAATGCAAAAATTCCTGCAACAAGCTGCGCCAAAGAGTCAAATTGGAAGTGCATCTGGGAAAATGTTAATTTTGTTTCTACGGTGAACATTTCAATAATTTCAGATACAACTGATATACTTCTTAACCCATCGAATGATTCAAAATCTGTGGAGGTAATTGTTGACACAAAAGCGCCCGCAGTGACTTTTATTAATGTGACTCCGCAGGGCCTGTTGACTGATATTTATGTTGAGCTTTTCAAAGTCGAGGACAAAATTGCAGTTGTTGCCAACATCACGGAGGAAAATAAGCTTACTGCATTTGCAGATTTCTCAAAATTTATTAAAGACGCCAAAAATGTTGCCGGTGATTGCAAAGTTGTTGATGACAAGAAAAAAGACAGATGGCAATGCACATGGCTCACAGATTCTATTGACATTGCAGCTACGGATTCAATTAAATTTAATTTCAGCGATCCTGTTGATAACGAATTGATATATCTTGTTCCCTTAAAGACTCTTGAGCTGGACACAACGAATCCGCCTGATTTCTGGAAAAGCACCGTTGTATGCTCACCAAAATCCGTTGACAGGCAGCTTGGGACTTTTATCAACCAAAGGGAGTATTGCCAGATTGCTATGGTTCCAAATGTGGCATCGCCAAGAATGATTCCTTTGTCAATAAGCCAGGCTGCATGCGTAACCAAATCCTCGTTGATAGATAAATATGAAACAGTAAGCCAGGGCTTGACAAGCACAACCCCACTTATAAAATTTACATTGAAGAAAGATGAATTGAAAATTGATGAGATAAACATAACCTGCGGATTTAATATATATTCCAGAGTTGGCGATAGGGTAACCAAAAATCCTGAAATTGAAATTACAAATATAACAATCAAGCTCTATAATCTCCCTCTTGGAGAACTCAGCGACCAAGTCCAGAAAAAAATTGATGAGGCAAAGGATGATGCTAAGGGAGTTTCAAAAATTATTGGGGCACTTAAGAAAATTATAGATTATGCCAAACTTATCTGTCAGATGTATGGGGTTATTTATAACATTGTGGCGTTGTATCACACAATGACAATTATTTACAAAGTATCTACTGTTTCTGTTTGTTCCAGTGTGGTTGCATCAGCTGGCTGCGGTCCTGCAAAAGTGGCAGATGTTGCACAGTGCAATGTTCAACAAACAGCAGAAGACGCGGCAAAAAAAGGGTGGAAGAATGCGGGATACAAATTCTGCTCATTTGTTAATTGTCAGGCAAGCCCAGGTGTTTTGGGAAAATGGAGAAGCTTCATGGAAGATAAAATTAATAGCGCACCGGGCTCAGAATATTTGAGTAAGGCACCGAATGTTGGAAAAGCAGGCCAGGAATTCCAGGTTGGTGAGGGGCTTAAAGGTGGCCTTGCGAGCTACATGGATCCAAACAATAATTTGGTTGTCGCTGCGATGTTCGGGTGCATTCCAGGAGTTATAACTGGACTAGATAAATTTAGACAAGTTAGATGCTTATACGCAGATTGCTTGATTAACGCTGTGGGAAAAGACGGGCTACCATTGCAGGCATGCGAAAATCAAAAATCATATGCTTATTGCAAGTATGTGACCGGAGAACTATTTTCATTAATACCCTATACGGCGGTTTTTGATTATATGACCGGCTTAGTTAAGAATGCATTGACTAATCCATTTGAATTGATAGGAGTGGCGGCTGCAGCCGCTTGCAGAGGTGCTTGCGGATCTTTCGGGCCTGGAGAGTACATT
>DATDZA010000006.1:0-18970 GCA_035288865.1 Candidatus Nanoarchaeia archaeon | reverse complement strand
GCGGAAGTACCGTTTGCACCGAAAGAAGGGCGCCCAGTCTACTGCAGGGATTGTTACAGCAAGAAGAAACCAAGATACTAAGTTTATAGTACTAGGTTCACAGTTTCTTAGAATTTTATTTTTTTCTTTTTTTTGATTTTTTAATTTATTCTCAATAAGTTTTAAATATATCTTAGAATTCCAACAGAAGATGGACTCTTTAAGACAATTACTGGATGATTATAAATTAACTTGGAAAACTGAACTTAGATTTCCTCCAAGGCCGCAGGATATTTTCGATTTGACACGTGGAAATATCAGGGAATTTCTCGCTTCGGTTCAAATGGCATTTGACGGCAGGCTAATTAGTATTTATGAAAGAACACCTATAATTGACTGGAATAAAGAAGAGCCAGGACCATTTAGATATGCTAATACCCTTGTTGAGCCTGACTTAAGCCAAATTATTTTTATATCCGAAGTAAATCGTCGGGAAGAAAGAGTTGATATATTTCCCATGGGAACAGTAAAATTTGCTTTTCTTAGGCCGACAAGGCAGAGTTATTCAAAAACTCCTTCTGGAGTTTATATAACAACACGGTATAGCGGCCCTAATTCATTAAACCTTTGGTACGATAGAAGAGAAATAGTTTTAGCCAGGGATAATTCCCCTCCAGTTTCTTAGAATTTTATTTATTATTTTGATTTATCTAGGTTTTTGAAGAACTGCTTCTGATGGTTTGAAATCAATCACGTGATATCCTACAGCTTCGGCCTCAGATTGAGTAAAATAATTTTGCTCAAATATTGCATCGGAGCCGCAAGCTATTAATAAACCGTCAGGGCTAAGCTGTTGGAAAGTACTTCCTAGGATTTTCTTTATAAGGTCTTTGACCATGTTATCTAGATCTTTTTTAATGTCTGGACCTGCATGGCAAAGCAATGCAGCTTTAATCCAAGCAAATTCATCACGCCCCACACCTATCAAGTCATTAGTCATTGGTGCATATCCCAAAACTTGGTTAGCTAAAACCAAATCAAACAATTTATCTCCAAAAACATCCCTTAATTTGGATGCATCGCCCCTACTAACGAATTGGCTAAGTGGCTCTCGATTGTCTAATCCAACTGTATCCCATCCCTGCTGCCTCATGTAATCAACAAAATGGCCATGTTCTCCGCAACCGATTTCTAATAAGGCGGGATTGGAATTTCTTTTAGGTACTTCAGTAACCAATGCAAACATCCTTTCATAACCTTTTGGAATGTCCATAATATAAAATAAGTGGGTTAGTTTAAAAATTTTACTATTAGTTATTACTAGTCAATAGTATTAAATTATACTAAATTCTATAAACTATTTTGGCATTATTATCTCTAAAATAATTTTTGAAACATTTTTTAAATTTTATTTTTTTTGATTTTAATTTTATATTCTATTTCTTTTAGTAATCTTTATAATAATCTGCGATTTGCATAATAAAATGGGTTGGGCAAATAAAACTGTATCGGCAGCGCTTGCGCTGGGAATTTTGTATTCCGGATATGTTGGAGTGCAGACGGCGAATACAATGCACCGCAGCCGCCAAATTACTATGGATTATGTCGATGCAAATTTGGATAATTTGATGAGGAAATCAGAACAAAAATTTTCCATAACATATTGCAAAAAGCCCACAATGGAATACGCATCTGCCCTGGCCAACCAGTATACAGGGCAGCCTGCATTTAGCCAATTTGATGGCGAAACTGATACAATCACTATAGCCGTCAGCGGTCACGTAGCCTTGATGGATTCATCAGTTCAGGAAGTAGACAAGAATTCTAAAGTAACTAAATTAATATTAGATAACGGCTCGGATAATTTGATTTCAAGGTTATTGTCAGGAGCTCAGGTAGTAGCATTAAATGCCGATAGTCTGGAAAAATCGATTAATCACGAACTTGGCCATTTGTTCGTGGACTGCGTGGAAGAGGGTCTTGGCATTCCACCAACATCGCACGATAAAATAGGAAATTCTTCTCGAACATTGGTTTCGGAAGGGATTGCATATTATTTTCAATCAAATTTACTGCAGGACCCAAGCACGTCCGATTATATCCAATCAAGATCCCACAGCTCACCAGGCATTGAAAAATTTTTTCTGCGATTGCCGAGAGAACACGGCCCTCATGTATTTGAATACAGAAAAATGCCGTCTGATTTTATAGCTTATTATTTGGTAGAGCCGATTATAAAACTATACACTAAAGATGGCATAGTTATGCTTATTGCAAATCCTCCGAACTTCCAAGATATAATGGATTTGGAAAATTATCAAGAAAGAATATTAGAGAAATTGGCCGAAAAGGACGCTTCGAAAGTTAAAAAAACAGAACCCAACTAATCTTTAAAGATTTATTTATTCATAAATCATGGCAAATATTTTCATTCTTTATTTTTATCTAATAAAATGGAATATAAAAATTTTTATACTTCGGCAATAAGTTATTTCTATGCACTGGAGATTACTTGAAGATCAGAGTTATAATGCAGCCATGAACATGGCTATAGATGAATCTATTTATGAAAGTGTAGCTTTCGGAAAACAACGGCCCACAATTCGCTTCTATAAATGGAAAAATAATTCAGTTTCACTTGGAGCATTCCAGAACCAGAATGAAATAAATTTGGAAGAATGCAAAAAGAATAATGTCGAGGTTGTGAGAAGAATAACGGGCGGAAGAGCAGTTTATCATGACAAAGTTGATTTTACCTATAGTGTGATTGCGCCAATAAAAATTTTTGATAACAGCGTTTCAAATGCTTACAAGGAAATCTGTTCATGGATAATTGATTCATTAAATGATTTGGGGATTAAGTCAAAGCTTCAAAATAAAAATGATGTTATGGTTGATGCGGGAAAAATTTCCGGAAATGCGGCAAAATTAATGGAAAATGGAATTTATCTTCAGCACGGCACTTTGGTGTATGATATTGATTTTGAATTAATGCCAAAAGTTTTGAATATTTCAAAAGAAATGGCAGAGAAGAAAATTGCATCAGTTTTAAAGTTTAAGAAAATAAATTCATATGAAGTTTATGAATCATTGAAAAATAATTTTATTAAAGACAAAATTGTTACAATTGAAAAATTATCAAAAGATGAATTAAAAAGGGCGAAAGAACTGGTAAAAACAAAATATAATTCTATTGAAGTTGATAAAGATGTTCTATTAAGGAATAAAGGGGCTTGTTATGTTCTGGGCGGGAATTAATCAGCCCAAATCTTTTTAAAGGATAGTTCACTAGTCTGATTTATGGGAGCTGAAGTTAATCAAACGGCAGTAAATCAGGATATTCTTTCTGAAAGGTTAATTGGATTATTAGGTGAAGTGCGGGGAAATACTGCTTTAGAAGTTCTCCTTGTAGTAAAAGAAGATGAGGGGCTTGCTGCCCTAATGGGTTCTGCATCTATTAATGAAAAAATAAGAATCTCAAATGAAGGTTATGCCTCACAGTGCGGTATACTGATTGATTATTTAGCCAGTAAAGGAATAGAATCAAAACGTGTGGGAAACTGCCATTGGTTTGTCTCAGCTTCGTTGACTCCGCAGCAGATTTATGAACTAGCTGCAGAGCAAGACACACCCATTAAAAAAATAGTTCCTGGAAGCGGCTTGGTAAAATTTGAGTATGGATTCGGTAATTAATGTCCATCAGCTTCAGGCGCTTGAAATTCCATTGTTTCTAATCTTTTGACTAATTCCAACGCAAATCTCGCAGCCTGAGCGCCGTCAACAATCCT
Source organism: Candidatus Nanoarchaeia archaeon (assembly GCA_035288865.1). Lineage (GTDB taxonomy): Archaea > Nanobdellota > Nanobdellia > Woesearchaeales > GW2011-AR4. Next base: position 15,203 of record DATDZA010000006.1, on the reverse strand, counting down.
GTGGTCATAAGTTAATGATAATGGAAGAATTTTCCTAATTTCAATTTTTCCTTTTCTGACAACTGGCTTTTCGGTCATTCTCCCAACGCCTAAAATTGCGCTTTCTGGATAATTAATAATTGGAGTAAAAAAGCCGACACCTACGGAGCCCAAATTGCTAATTGTGAAAGTTCCGCCCTTCATATCCATCATATTCACTTTTCTTGTCTGGACATCATTTGCCATTTTCTGGATATCCTGCGCAATTGTTTTAACGTCTTTATTCTGCGCTCCTTTTACAACGGGAACAAACAGCCCATCTTCTGAATCTACCGCTACGCCAATATTATAATATTTTTTCAAAACAATTTCTTCTCCTTCAAGTGATGCATTAAGATAGTGATGCGTCATTAACGAAGCCGCAACTGCCTTGACAATATAGGGCATTAAAGTTAATTTAATTCCCTCTTTTTCATAATTTAATTTTTCTTTTTCCCTAAATGCCCAAATTTCAGTTACATCAGCTTCGTGCATGTTAGTCAATTGGGCCGCCGTAAAAATTGATTCTGCCATTTTGTTTGCAGTTGCTTTTTTTATACCTTTTAACTGAACTCTGTCAACATAACCAAAGAAATCATATTTTCTTACTTTTTTAAAGCCCGGTGATTCTGTCGTCGCTTCTTCTTTTTTCGGCGCGGTTCCGGCTGATTTTTGAATGTCTTCAATTGTTATTCTCCCGCCTGGGCCAGTTCCCTTAATCGCATTCAAATCAACATTCAACTGTTTAGCTAAATTCCGGACAGCAGGAGTTGCCATTGCCCCAGTTGATGCCTGGGCAGTCTGCATTGCCTGTGGCTTGGCACCATAAATCGGTGAAACATCTTTTGCTTCCTCAACAAATCCTACAACAGAGCCGGTGTAAGGCGCGTCGCTTTTTGCCTCAGATTTTTGATCCAAATGCTTTTTGCCGTCTTCTGCGCTTTCGCCTTCCTCGAGAATTGTAACCATAATTTCTCCCACTTTGATTATTCCGCCAGCCTGAACATGAATTTTTAGAATTGTGCCTGACTTGGGAGATGGCATTTCAACAATTGCTTTGTCCGTCTCGATCTCGCCCAAAGGAGCATCGGCTTTAACTTTATCTCCCTCTTTTACAACCCACTTGACTATCTCTCCCTCGTGGATTCCTTCCCCGACATCCGGAAATTTGAATTCGTATGGCATTTTGTTGATTATTTATTAGATAAGATTAATATATATTAATTTGCGTTTTTGATTAATCTATCATAAGCTTCAATAACCGCCTGTTGAAATAGATGATTAAGCTTTGGCCTTGTATTTCGGTTGATAGGCAGTACGAAAAGTTCTTCAACGCCATCCGCTGTTTGCGCTCCAAATGCTTTATCAACAATTCCATCTAACTCATCTCTTGTTGGAGCTCCATCTATCATTATGCATTTATCAGTGCCTTTGATTATTGTTACCCCAAAAATTTCAGTTTCTCCAAAACGTGCGTGGTTGAGACCTGTAGGGCCAATTGATGCTGGAAAATGAACATGTCTGCTGGAAGCTGGTTGGTCGTTAACTTGAAAAGGTTCATCAGTACCTTGCCTATTCGTATAATCAATGATTACTTTGTATTTTTGTTGGTCTAACATTTAATCCACACTCAAAAACTCATAACTTTTTCAATCCCTTTTATTATTCTGTTTGCATCTGGCAAATAGTATCCTTCTAATTTTGCCAAAGGAACTGAAACATCCGGGCCTGTTACTCTTACAACGGGCGCCTGCAGATTAAGTAAAACCTTCTCATTTATTGCAGCAGTCAGTTCGGCAGCGAATCCGCATGTTCTTTGGGCTTCATGCGCAATAACACATCTTCCAGTTTTCTTGACTGAGTTTAAAATAGTTTCTGCGTCATAAGGATTAATTGTCCTTAAATCGATTAGTTCGACAGAATATTTTCCTTTTAATTTTTCAATTGCCTCCTGGCATGTCTTGACCATTGCTCCCCATGCAATCAGCGTCACTTGATCGCCCAGCTGAATCACATTTGCCTTGCCTAAAGGAACAAAATATTCTTCCTCAGGAATGTCCTGCTTGATTGCTCGATAAATTCTCATTGGCTCATAGAAAATGACGGGGTCTGGATCTCTTATAGCAGCGGCAAGCAATCCTTTTGTATCATAAGGATTGGAAGGGACAACCATTTTTAATCCAGGGATATGCGCAAACAAGGCCTCGCCAGATTCACAATGAAGTTCTAACGCTCTAATCCCGGCCCCATAGGGAGTCCTGACGACAAGAGGGCATGTAAATCTTCCTCTGCTCCTTCCCCTAATTCTTGCTGCATGCGATAATAACTGGTCGAAAGGGCCGTACATGAATCCTGAAAATTGAATCTCAGCAACCGGCCTTAATCCATTAACTGCCATTCCGATAGCAGCACCGACAATTCCAAGCTCCGCAAGCGGAGTATCAATAACCCTATTCATTCCAAATTCTTTCTGCAGCCCGTCGGTGGCCCTGAAGACTCCGCCATTTAATCCGACGTCTTCGCCAATAACAACAACATTCTTGTCTAGTTTAAGCTCCTGCCTTAATCCCATTCCGACTGCTTGCACGATGTTTGCGACTACCATTTTTATTGATTATTTTTAAATTTTATTTTTTCTTGGTTAATCTTTTTCTAATTTTTGGAATAGGGTCCCTCGCCCAGATTGCACGAGCCATAGGTACAGTAAATTGAGTTGCTTCTCTCCTTCCAGCGTTATACTCTTGAATCCTTCCCAATGCTTCATGAGCATATTGTTCTGCTTCTTGCTTACCTTTTTCAATCAAGACTTCAAGGACGTCTCTAGGATTTAAATTTGTTCTATTTAGATTTATTCCTGGAATTTCTAGTCGTTGTAAACTTTTTTCTCTTTCGTAATATGCGTTTATATCAGCTAGACAAACTTTTATGGCATTTGCTATAGCTCTCCGAGCGTTAAAATCCACACTAATTCCAACTTTTTGGTCTATTGTCCTGTATTTTTCGGATAATGTTTGATTTGTATACATCTTTCTTTAAAATTATTTTATCCCTAACTCTTCCATCTCTTCTTTCTGCTGCGGAGTTAAGTTAGCATAAACAAAAGTAAACATATCTTTTGCATCAGGAGGGCTTAATTTCTCAAATTCTGTAACTGCTTTTTCAATTATCTGCTGCGAACTTTCCAAAACTTTTGCCTTGTAACCATCATCCAGTAAATTTTTCTTTCTCATATACTTCTCAAGCCTTTCAATGGAATCTTTTTTCATCCACGCTTCAAATTCCTCTTTTGAACGGTATCGTGAAGCGTCATCGGATGTTGAATGGTCACACAGCCTGTAAGTATAAGCTTCAATTAGTGTCGGCCCTTTGCCTGCTCTTGCCTTGTCTATTGCATCTTTTGTTGCTTTGTAAACGGCAAAAATATCCATTCCGTCAATCTGAATGCCTTCAACGCCATAAGCTATTGCTTTCTGTGCAATAGTTTCAGAGTGAGTTTGCTTACTCCTTGGAACTGAGATAGCAAATTGATTATTCTCGCAGAAAAATATAGTTTGAGCGTTATAAACTCCGGCAAAGTTCATTGCTTCATGGAAATCTCCTTTGGATGTTGCTCCTTCTCCAAAATAAGTAACTGAAACCTGATTTGTCCCTTTTAATTTTGCCGCCCATCCGGCTCCCGCAGCGTGTATCATGTGCGTTCCGACAGAAATTGCAATCGGGAAGTTATTTACATTTTGAGGAGCTTTCATTCCTCTTTCATCGCCATTCCAATATTGTAATATCTGAACAATAGGATGCTTCCGCGCGATTAACAGCCCTGAATTCCTGTACATTGGAAATATAAAATCATCATCCTGCAACGCAAAAGCTGAGCCTACCTGGCATGCTTCCTGTCCTTTGAATTGGATATAAGTTCCCAGTCTGCCCTGCCTTTGCATATTGAACGCTTTCTGGTCGAATACTCTTATAAGAATCAGCATTTCATAAATCTTTTTTATATCTTCATTAGACAGCTTAGGCATCAAAGTTTCATCGCAATTGCCCTCTTCATCGAGTATCTGCAGATATTCTACCTTGAATTCCTTTAAAACTTTTTTTGGCATTTTTTCCTCTATATAAAAGATTTTTGGGGTATTTATAAAGTTTATTGAAGTGGTTTATTACGTATCACATTCTTCATGAACAATTCCCCTGCTTTGTAAGAACTTCTGACAAAAGGGCCTGAAGCGCAATACAAAAATCCTAGTTCCAAAGCTTTCTGTTCAAAATATTTAAATTTTTCCGGTGGGACAAAATTATTTATTGGAAGATGCCAATCAGAAGGCCTTAAATACTGTCCAATAGTTAAAATATCACAGTCAACTGTCCTTAAATCTTCCATTGCCTGAATTATTTCTTCATCAGTTTCTCCAAAACCCAGCATTATTGCTGACTTGGAATATATTTTTGGATTTAATTTCTTGATATTTTCCAAAACTGAAAGTGATTGCCTATAATTAGCTCTTGGGTCTCTAACTTTTTTTTGTAATCTTTCAACAGTCTCAATATTGTGAGCAATAACTTCGGGGTTTGCATCAATTATCTTTTTTAATGAATCAATATCTCCTTTAAAATCAGGAATCAAGACTTCAATAATTATTTTTGGATATTCTTTTTTTACTTCAGTAATACATTCAGCAAAATGGCCTGAGCCGCCATCATCCAAATCATCCCTGTTGACAGAAGTCAGGACAACATAATCGAATAATTTAATCTCTGCAATTGCCTCAGCTAATTTCCTTGGCTCGTCTTTATCCAATTCTTTTCTTGGATTTCCAGTCTTAACAGCGCAAAATTTACAGCCCCTAGTGCAGACATCTCCCATCAGCATAAATGTTGCAGTTCCTCCGCTCCAGCATTCAGAGATGTTAGGGCAATGAGCTGATTCGCAGACTGTATGCAATCTGTGCTTGTTTAAAGTTTCTTTTATCCCTGAGAAATTATCATTCTGCACAAATTTTATTTTCAGCCATTCAGGTTTTACGAGTTGTTGATTCATAAACAGGAATTATAACCTTATTAGTTTTAAATGTTGCGATTAGAAAATAAAAATCTATTTAGTAGGAATTATTGCACTAGAAGAAGTGCGGCCATTAGGTATCATTGGATAAGCACCCATGGGATAAACTTTAGCTTCAAGAATTCTTGGTGATCTTTTTCTGCTGAACTGTTGCAAGGCTGAATCTATCTGGTTATTATACTGTGCTCTGAAGAAATGCATGTTATAAATTGTTCCAAGCCCTGAAAAGTCCGGAATACTTTTTGTGCCATTTGGCCCATGTACCTTAATTGTTGTAGGGGCATGTTCTGTGCGTCCGTCATGATACGCTCCAAGCCATTCCAAAACTTGCCCATATTGTCCGTTATTCATGACGACTACAGGGACATTTAATCTATTTGCTGCAAGCAGCCAAAGCGCCTCCATATGCATTTCCAATCCGCCATCACCAATTAATACCATTACATTTTTTTTCGGGTCAGCAATTTTAGCAGCCGCGGCATATGAAATTGATGTTGCCATTGTTCCGGCTGTTCCCGAGGTTAATATTCTCTTGTCAAACAATTGTCTTTTTGATGTAGGTGTGTTACCATATAACTCAGCATTTTTATAATATTCAGAATTCAGATTCAAATGCTTTGCACCGTGCATTTGATGTTCCCCAATATCTGAAACAAATATATCTGGCTTTAGATAATCATTAAGTTTCTGTACCAAGTCAACTGGACTGATTCCTCTTTTCCTTGGATTATAAACAGGTTCATTTTCATGGCTTGTTCTTATTGACTCATTCCACCGCCTTAATTTCTCATGCCGCCCGCCTCCATCCAACATTTTAAGAAGTTCGGATGTCGCGAGTTGGGCATCAGTAGCAATTGGATAATCAAACGACAACCGGGCCTGCGCATTAACCAGATATGGGTTGATTATTGCTCTTTTGCCATGCGTAAAATCTTTAGGATTCAAAAATGCGCGGTCATCACCATTTGCGCCTATCATTATGACCAAGTCTGAGTTTTCCATTGCTTGATTAGTTGCCGTGGCTCCATGCTGCCCAACAAGACCATAATTTTGAGGATGATCATCTGGTAAAATTCCTTTACCCTTCAAAGTATATCCAAATGGCAATCTCATTCTCTCGATTAATTCCCAGACTTCTTGCCTTGCGTTAAGGGCACCTCTTCCTAAAACCACAAAAGGCCTTTGCGCTGAACTTAATGCTTTTGCAAGCTCGCCAAGAACATTATAATCTAAATTGAATTGATTTTCATCTCCCAATTGAACAGGTTCAAAATATTCAAACCTTGTTTCTGCCTCCTGGACATCTTTAGGAATATCTACAAGAACCGGTCCCATTGGATGTTTTGTAGAATCTAAAAAAGCCTGCTTGATTATTTCCTGCAAAGCTTGCGGCTTTTCAACTAAAACGGCATTTATTTCAAGACCTTTTGCAGCTTCAACGACTTTTGCTTTCTGAAACGCCCTTGTTTTATCATCCATGAGTGCCTTATAGAATACATTTCCAGATATAGCAACAGTTGGTTGGAATTCCATCATCGCATTATAAATTCCAACTAATCCTTGAATTACTCCCGGGCCTGATGTCATTAGGGAATAAGCAGGTATTCCTGTGACTTCCCCATAGGCGCCAGACGCATATGGTAGTAAAGATTCATTCTTTCCAAGAAAATATTTTACATCTCCTTTGTGCACTGCAGTCATCTGGTCAAGTGGCAATATGGCTCCCCCGGGAAGTCCGAAAATAACAGGATTAGTGCCCATTATAGTAAGGGCAGTAATTTCGGCAGCGCTCATCTTTTGACCATGTCTTGACTTAAGATAGTCGTCTATACTTTGACTCCTTTCTGCAGTTATTCCATCTTGAATTGCATTCATATACATTTCTATTGCCTCGTTAATCTTGAAAAATATAGCCTATAGCCATATCACATCTTTTATTTTTAGAACATTGAAAGAATATTTTTTAGTGGGTTAGCCCACAATAATAGAAATGACACTTATCACAGAAATTATTGATAAATCCATTTTTTGTGTCATAGCAGATGAGAACCGCCATTTATTTTTAAATGTTTTGTTTTTATGATTTTATTCAGCTTTCTTAATCTCGTTTCCTTCCATCGCCCATGCTTTAAGTCTTTCATACTTTTGGTTGCCGCAAAGTCTCTTGCCGGTTTTTTCGTTATAGAAGAAAGGGATTCCGCCACAGAATGTGTTTCCATCAGGATTTTTATCAATCTCGTCAAGCCATGCTGCGTTGTCGGCATTATGCCACACTTCAACATGCACTATATGCATTCCTGTCTCCTTTTCAAATTGTTCTATTAAAGGGTCCATCTCCTTGCAGTGCACGCATTCCGTTCCTGAAAACATTATTAAGCGTCCTTGATTTTGTTTGTTAACTGTATCACTCATATTACACCACAGGGAGATAACTTTTAGGGATTTTATAAATGTTTTGGATAAAAGAATAATCTTAACTTACTATTTTGTCTCATTCAAAAACACTGTTGCTTTCGGATCAAATGATGGAGTCGAGAAGACAATCAATTCAAGTGGAGCATCCCCAATTCTTTCAATGCTATGCGGTACCTTTGCAGGAATTGCCAATAAAGCTCCAGGGCCGACTTCTTCAGTAACGCCACTCAAAACAACCCTCCCCTTGCCTTTGTAAATATAAACAAAATGATTTTCGTTTTTATGAATATGCATTGGGACTTTATCATCGACTCTAAGCAATGCAGCGCCGCCAGTTAAAGTTTCCCCAATGATAAGATATTTATAATAAGGGGTTTCCTGGTCCAGCTGCCCCATTCTTTTCGGAACATCATAAATTCCCGCATGCAAGGGGTTTTGGGCTGCGTCGTGCGTGAATTGCCAGAAATTCTTTGGAATCATCCAACCTAAGATTAAGGCAACAACAAAAATAAAAATAAACCAATTCCGCATTGTCTTTTTCTTCATCTTGCATAATTTTATTTATACGCTAATATAAATACTTTTTGGTAGTGATTAAGAAAATTTACTACTGATTGAAACAACAAACTATCGGAAAATTAAAAATTTAATTATAAAAATTACAGTCTCTTCCGTAAATTCAAAACTATTATATAACAAATTATGTTTACCCCACTTGATAACGATGAAACAATACCTCAACGCATTGAAATACGTCCTCGAAAAAGGAACAGACAGAAAAGACAGAACAGGTGTAGGCACAAGAGCAGTTTTTGGAATGCAGTTGCGATTTAACACGCAGGATGGCTTTCCTGCAATCACAACAAAAAAACTTGCGTGGAAAAGCGTTGTTTCTGAATTATTGTGGTTCATTGAGGGCTCTGATGATGAAAGAAGATTGGCGGAAATTCTTCACGGCACTCGAGATAAAGAAAAAACAACAATTTGGACTGATAATGCAAATGCAGATTACTGGAAACCGAAAGCAAAATTTGAAGGTGATTTAGGCAGAGTTTACGGCGTTCAATGGAGAAAATGGAAATCCCCGGAAGGAAAAGAAATAGACCAATTAGCTAATGCAATCAGAATGATTAAGGAAGATCCTACTAGCAGAAGAATAATTGTTTCCGCGTGGAATCCCGGTGAACTGGACAAAATGGCATTGCCGCCATGCCATGCATTCTTCCAGTTCTTCGTTGCCGACGGAAAATTGTCACTCCAGATGTACCAGCGCTCATGCGATATGTTTTTGGGAGTTCCATTTAATATAGCTTCCTATTCATTATTGCTGCATATGATGGCGCAAGTCACAAATTTAAATCCCGGGGAATTTGTGCATACACTTGGTGATTCGCATATTTACCACAATCATTTTGAGCAGGTAAAAGAGCAATTGACAAGAAAGCCATTTTCACTGCCCAACTTATGGCTGAATCCTAAGATTAAAGATATTGGTGATTTCAAAATGGAGGACATAAAATTGGAAAATTATGAGTGTCATCCGCCAATAAAAGCGCCGATGGCAGTTTAAAATAAAGCTTACAGTAAATTTTTTATTTTTAATATTGACTACCTTAATGCCAAATAAAAATTCTGAACTTGTGAGGAAAGGGTACAACAAAATAGCTGAAAAATATAACAAACAAAGAAAAATATATCAGAGCAAGCCGTTATTATTAAAATTTCTAAAGTATATCCCTAAAAATGCCAAAGTATTGGATTTAGGCTGCGGGACAGGCATTTCTGTTGCAAAGTTTTTGGATGGAAAAGATTGCAAAGTCACAGGAATTGATTTCTCTGATGGAATGCTGGAACTTGCGAGAAAAAATGTTCCGAAGGCAAAATTCATTAAAATGGACATAACAAAAATGAAATTCAAGAAAAATTCATTTGACGGGACTGTTTCGTTTTATGCAATAATCCATATACCCAGAATTTACCATGAAAACATTTATAAAAAACTCCACAGAATGTTGAAGAAGAATGGCATATTTCTTGTAAATGCAAGCGGCACATGCACATGGGAAGAAACTTCAAAAGATTATCTCGGAGTTCCTATGTACTGGAGTTTCTATAGCCCAAAAATAACCTTAAACATGATAAAAAATGCAGGATTTGAAATTTTATGGAGCAAAGTATTAAAACTAGGCAATGAAAAACAATTTTGGGTTTTGGCACAAAATAAAAAATAATAAAATCTTAAAAATGATAATCTCATTAATAGCCGCAATTGGAAAAAATAATGTAATTGGAATTAATAATAAATTGCCATGGAAACTTTCTGCTGATTTGAAAAGATTCAAAACAATAACTTCCGGCAAGCCGGTTATTATGGGAAGGAAAACTTTTGAGTCAATTGGAAAGCCGCTGCCTAACAGGAAAAATATTATCATCACGAGAGACAAGAATTACAAAGTGGATGGATGCATCGTTGTCCATTCTCCTGAAGAAGCGTTAAACGTTGCAAAGGGAAATGAAGAAACAATGATAATAGGGGGAGAACAGATTTTCAACATGTTTTTGCCACAAGCAAATAGGCTGTACCTTACAGTAATTGAAAAAGATTTTGTAGGTGATGCTTATTTTCCTGAATACAGAAAAGATGAATGGAAAGAAGTTCTAAGAGAATGGCATAAAGATGATGGATTAAAATACGCCTTTGTTGACTTGGAAAGAAAAAATTAATTCTTGTTTAATTATGCAAAAAACAGCAACTTAATCATCTGAATTACAAACCCCAGCAGCCCGATAACCAGTATGCCCAATCCGCTTACCTTGACAATAGTCTTATATTCAGTCGCGTCCGGCTTTTTGGTAATCCTTAGAACCCTAATGCATTCCTGTATAAAAGTCCTTACTTTGTATTGCCATGAAGGCCTATTTGCGTTTTGATTGTCCATAGGAAAGTAAAATGTTAAGTCATTTAAAAAGGTTGTTGAAAATTAAGCTGCCAGGTAAACGTCACTTTACATTTGGATATATTTATAAACTTTAAATGGGGTTTAAGTTTACTATATATACTGTATATCAACTCAAAATGTTAAATGTGCCACTGACATGGTCAAGGTGATATAATTCTATGTAGATGAGCAGGCTTAAAATAACCAAGGAAAACAAGAGAGACGATGAATGAAAAACTATAGCGCAAAAGACGTTGATGATTACATTGCCAGTTCAGTCAAAGAAGCCCGTCCAAAACTCGAAGAACTCCGGAAAATAATAATATCGACTATTCCAAAAGTAGAAGAAGGAATGATGTGGCGATTTCTTTTTTATCCATGATTTTATTTTACTCCGTACGCTTCCCTTAATTTTGAAATATCGAACTTCTTCATTTTGAGAAATGCTTGAGTAACTCGTGCGATCTTTTCCTTATCACCGCTGGTCATCATTTCATTCATAATGCTAGGCACGATTTGCCATGACACCCCAAATTTATCTTTACACCAGCCACACATCTCTGACTCTGGCACTGAGGAGAGCTTTCCCCAATAATAATCAATCTCTTTTTGAGTATCGCAATTGACAACAAAGGATACTGCTTCATTGAAGCTAAAGTCATGCGAGAGAGAGCTATCCATTGCCATAAAATTCTGCCCATCGAGCGTAAAACGGGCGTGTTTGATAAACCCTTCTTTGTCGCCATCCTCTTTGGTATACGGCACCAGTATTTCTGTCTTGGAGTTTGGAAAAACTCTTGTGTAAAATTCAATTGCATCTTTTGTTTTACCAGCAACGTCTTTGGTAAACATAAGAAGAGGGGTGATTTTTTGCTCCATTTTGTGATGCTCACTCCATGACAGTTGCCATGAAAGTCCATATTTATCTTGAATCCATCCATATTTCTGTGCCCACGGATAAGTATCATAAGGCATAAGCGCTTTACCGCCCTCAATTAACTTATTCCACACTACATCAATTTCTGCTTCACTATCAAACACAACAAACAAAGATATAGACGGATTGAGTTTGAAATAAGGCCCTGCACTGATGGCCATAAAATCTTGGCCAGAAAGCTCAAAGGTAACAATATCGCAATCCCCGGAAGGTGTATCAGTAATCGTTGTTATATTTTTAATTTTTGAATCAGCAAAAAGAGATGCGTAAAATGCAGTAGCTTCCTTTGCCTCTTTATTAAACCATAAATGCGGAATTATTTTTTGCATGGTTTTACTTTTCCACCAATTTTTTAAAATTATTTAGGATTCCTTGCCAGCCGTTTCTTTGCAATTCTTCACTATTTTCGTTTTCTGGATCAAAAGTTTCTGTAATTTTCACTTTCCCATTTCCTAAATCTTCAAATATAACTTCGCATTTTCTTGCTTTTGTTTCATTAGCTCCTTTATCCATTGTGTAACTTATTTTTGCAAATTCTTTAATATCCGCATATGTTCCAGTAAAGTCAAAACCAAAACTCTGGTCTTTAGTAGACATTCTAGTAACAAATTTTCCACCATCCCGCAAATCGTTTTCTGCATATGGGCATTCCCAGTCATCGCTAGCAAATGCCCACGCTTTTATCTTTTCAGGATTATTCCAATATTCCCAAATTTTATGAATATTTGCACTCACTAAAACCTGAACTTGAATTTTATTTGTCATAATTTTTATTCCTTACTTGCGCAATTGAACATCCATCGCACGCCGAATTTGTCCGTACATGAACCGAAGTAATCTCCCCAAAACATTTCTTGCAGGGCCATTTCAACATTTCCTCCTTCCGACAACGCATCAAATAATTTTTTTGTCTCCATCCTAGTATCGGGTTCAAGGTTTATATAGATATTATTTCCATTTTTTACCTTGAATCCCATTGACTCCGGAGCATCAGTGCCCATCAGCATATGGCCACCCAGTATAGGGAGCGCAATGTGCATCACCAGATTTTTGTCTGCTTCGGACATTGGTGGCTGACTCTCTTGCTGCGGCACTTCCGAAAACCGATGAATACCTCCTACAAAATCGCCACCAAAAACAGATTTATAAAAATTGAACGCTTCTTCAGTGTTGCGTGGAAAATTAAGATACGTGCTTGTTTTTGCCATGATGGTTTCTGTTAATATTAATTTGTTTATAAATTTTTCTTCGTCTACACCCAACTTTTCCCGTTGGAAAAAATTTGAATGAAGCGAAGCGGAATAGTTTAACCCTTGTTAAAGGAAGTTCAAAGAATTTCCGTATTGTTTTTTGTTGGTCGGATAAGCGAAGTTTTTTCCCGTAAATATGGGGTGGCAATTTTGTAATTAAGGGGTGGGTGGTAGGGGTTCGAAGCCCGCAGGCTGAGCAAGTATGACGTAAGGGCACACGTCGTCCAATCCAATGAGCGAAGCGGTACGTTAAGGACAATGGTCAAGTAGCACACTCAAGTTAAAATTAGTAAGAATAGTGGCGTTCGTTATTAGCATTATTGTATGTGCACAACGTAAGGTTTATTCTTTTTTATTGTGCCCGTAACTTCTTATTTGGTCAATTATCAAGTGCAAAATTCTAGAAATGTACTCCTTATATCCACCTTTATCAGCAATCTCCAATGATTGGTAATATTCTTCTCTTTTCTCGAATGGGATAAAAAACATTGGGAAATTTTTTTTGATTAGGATAAAATTCATAATTGCTCTCGCAGATCTGCCATTTCCATCTTCAAATGGATGTATCCATGTCAATTTCGCATGAATCATTGTAGCCAATTCAAAAGGATGCAACTTATTTTTATTCGCACTATACCATTTAAAGAAGTTAAGCAGGTGTTTTTTGACTTCGGAGTGTTGTGGAGGAACATGTGTTGATCCTTGTATCTGTACATCAAAAAACCGAATTCTTCCGCCATAGACTGCGCCTGTATTTTTTGTAAGGAGTCCGTTGATTTTTTCAAGAAATTTTGTATTTAAGTCTCCTTTGTAATTTTTGATATAATCCAAACATTCTTTTCCATTTATTGCTTCATTGTAATCCTCAGCACGTACTCCAGTTGGTATCACTTTATCTTTCAAAATAAGTGCAGTCTGTCTTAAAGTAAGCCTATTACCTTCAATTGCATTGGTATGGTAGGTAAAACGTATTACAAAATCCTCATTTAGCTTTTCTCTTACACTTTTAGGAATGTGTTTTAGCCATACATTGTAACTCTCTTTTAAATCCTGTAAAATTTCTGCGTCATGTTCTGAAAGATACGCATAATTTGATATTTTTAAGAATGGTTTTGCTTTATTTTCTATATCCCTAGTATGTTTTTTCAGTTCTTCTTTTGAAGGTTTTTTATTCCCTAAGAAAATCCTGATTTTTTTCCATTTGTTTAAGCTGAGCCTTACGTTTTTTGTGAGATAGTAATACTCCTTATTGTTCCGCTTTATTGTTTCGATGTAAGCCACATAATATTGTATGGGCACATACTATATAAATATTTCGGTTGATTGTGCACATACGGGGAGATTCCATCTTGTAAAACTTAAAGTTTGTCGCACCATCGTGAGTGTGCCCCAATCCGTTCGTTAGCCCCAGAAAAAATTGCGTATAATCGGTGTTATATCCCCTTGCCTCGAAAATTCCGCAAATTTTCAGAGTTGCAAGGCGCGAAGCGACCGAAGGGAGCGGAGTCGAGTTTTGATTTTTTCCATCAAGTGAATTGTGCAAGCCAGAAGGGCTATCTTCTTTTTCAGAAAAATATGAAGAAAAAACAACATTGGATGAGAATCGAATGCAGAGGGAATTTCCCATGCGAAGTGTGGGAAATTTCCTTTGTGAGTAGGGTTTTCACCAAGAAAACCCGTATTCGAATCCCTTGTTGTTGTTTTTTCTTTCTGCGAATAATGTTTTTGCACAATAAAGAAAAAATCAAAATTGGATATAATCGGCGTTATGCGACCCGCCCTCGAAAATTTGAGGCAACCCGCAAATTTTCAGAGATGGCGGGCTTGAACGTAGTGAGAGAGTTTTTTATTTGCCGGCAAAAAACGTAGGAGAGCATAAACAAGTCTTTGATGGCTTTTGCAATGCGAGCCGCATAACGCTTGATTATGCGAGAGCGGAGCTTTGATGCGGAGCGTATTTTTTATTTGTCAAAATTTTTAGCAAATCTATACATTTTCAAGGCTTGTTCTTCAGAAAAAATGTTTGTATAATGTCCAAACATTATGCGATGATTTGCGTCAAGAAAATTTTGAATTTATCCCGTAGCAGTCTATCTATTCGTAATCGGGGGCTTTAGTCCGTTTTCGTCAGTAGTTCAGAATCGGGGGCTAGTTTTGGCTATTCTTTAGGGTTCGGGGGTGAAGAATAGCTTAATTGAATTATTATTAATTTTAATTCACTTATTTTATAGTCCTGTTCATAGACGACAACCGAAAGGTTTAAATATCCATAGATATTTTTAAGATATTGATTGATATGGCGGGCAAAAAAGTACTATTGACATTGAATCCTGAAATGTATGCAGAGCTGGAAGGCCATGCAAAGGCTAATTTTATGACGATGCAGGAGCTGATTGCCAACACATTAAGAAAATGCGTTTTATATGCTGCTGAGGCAAAGAAAGGCAAGGCAGGAAGGCCTCCAAAAGTGGATGAGCCTTTTCTGGAGTATTTTTCAAGAAAAAAATGAAAAGATTTAAATATATGGTTATACTACCATAATTCTATGGTGTTATTAACATGAGAGGCAAAGAATCAACTATTAT
>DATDZA010000005.1:0-57717 GCA_035288865.1 Candidatus Nanoarchaeia archaeon | reverse complement strand
TTTTGCAGGATTTTCAATATTGATTGTAGGGCCTTTCACGAATTCAACTCCAAACCGCTCTCTCAAAAGCTGGAGCATATCTACAAAATATTGTGCCTCTAGCTTAATAGCGCCGTCATGCAATCTCCTTTCAAGGCTTGATAATTTTGTACTCATTGCTACATAGTAAATATATCTGCCTTTTAAATTTATCCTTCATAAAAATTTTATAGAAATTTTTTCCACAACATTTATAATCTGATTTTAAATTTCTATTATTATGACTGCGGTAGTTTAATGGTAGAATAAGCGGCTGTGGTTTTGTATTTTCAAAACAGATCCCGCTTGGCGCGAGTTCGATTAATGGCAAGTTAATTCTTGCTTTTAGAAATTCTCGCCCGCGGTCCTTTTTAATTTATTTTTGTAAAATATAAAAAACATAATTTTCATTCTTTCACGTAATACTCAATCTTCAAAACAAATCTGTAAACAATATATGGCAATACGAAAGAAACAGCATAAACCAGCCCGACAAAAAGAGGCTCATGAAAATTATTTATTCCGAACACGGATTCAAATTTGTTTGACATCTGGGATATTGCTACAGCATTAATCAAGGCAGCTATTGGAATGAAAAAAGCCAAAACAAGATGATGCCTCCGTTCCAGGTGCTCTATGCTTCTGATAACTAATTCAAACAGTAATCCGAATGTAATTCCCAAAACAGTAATTATAAAATAAAGGTAAGCTCCTTTAAGCACAATTAATATTGGAATTAGTGCAACCGAAACTATAAAATTCGCAGCGACTATCAGAAGAAGCAGAACGAAATAAATTCTTTTTTCAAGAAATCGCGATTCGGATGTCTTCACTTTTTTTGCAGTGTCAATTATTCCGACAGCTTTCTCAATCTCTTTTGCACTCCATCCTCTTTTTTCCAGCCTATTGGATAAATTCTGCATTTGAAAATTTTGTAGTGATTGATCAAAAATTCCTTTTTATAAACCTTCTTCTTTCTCTTCGTTAATCATTCTTTTGACGAACATCAAAAAAGCCCGAGTCTTTTCATAATCTTCTTTTAAAGTATCAATATTAACCTCTACAACCTCTCCTTTGTCAATTGTTGCAATCATTGTAACGTGCCTTCTGAACTCTTCCCTTTTGGTGTATTCAGCTTTGCTCAATTTCCTTAATTTGAGATAAAAATTAATATTTTCAATCAAGTAAGCATTGTCAGGAAAAGTTTTCTTAAGCAATTCACATCTTAAGCCTGCATTTTCAGGAACGCTTGTCACAAGTTTTTTTTCCTGCGCGTATTTCAGAATCGCTTCAATGCCGTAACCGATGCAGCTAATCAATCTGTCAACTACATGCTTAATAACGTCAACAGTCCTGCTGTACTTCAGGCTTACCCAGAATAAATGGTCTACCCTTTTCAACTCCTGTATCGCTAAATCAAAAGATTCTTTCATATTAGTGCAGAATTATTTATTTTGTAATTTTAAAATTGCTTCAGCAAGGTTGCCGTTGCTCTCTTCAAGAGTCTTGAGCGCTTCTTCTCTTGTGCAGTTTGCCTGCCCGACAACAGTTGCGACATCATCATCATTGATTTCGGCTTTCCCGCTTCTTTCAGACTCTTCAATCTCTCCTGCAATCTGGAAAGTCTCCTGTCCGCCCATGTTTACCTTGCTAACTTGAGGATTCTTAATTATAATATCCTTATCTGCAGTTTTTATTATAACAACTTCGGCTTCAATCTCTTCCTGCTTTATGCCAAGCCTTTTCATGGCTTTCTGCACATCCCTAGGATTCATTCCCGGAAACATTTTATCAGCCTATTCCAAGCAGCCTGTTGCCGTACGTGTAAAGAAGGATCATTATGATAATGACTACAACGCAAAGAACGATTATATGCCCGGGCTTGAATTTAATCTTGCTTTTGTATTCGTCAAAATACCTTACCAAGCCTCCCATTCCCTGGGGCATTGAAATTCTGTCGTTTGCCATTTTATATCAATTTTTATTTTGCACTAATGTTTTATAATAATCTTGCACTTGTTTTATTGAATTCCATTGAGTTGGAATAGTGACCCAATAATCGGCAGGAGTTAAAGTGGTTATAGGTGGAAGTACTTTCAATCTAATTTGTCTAGTCTCACCAGTATCACTAACATATGACTCAAATCCTACCTTATCCCCATTAATTATTGTCAATAAATCTGCGCCTTTTCTTAATAATCCCGGTTTTACTTCTTCTTTGCCTATCATCTTGGTGACTCTGTCAAGAAAAGTTATGGCATCCTCACCTTGCAATGAAGGCATGCCCCAGAGATAAAATACATTTCCGTCATACTCGACAAATGCTGTATCAGAACCCGCTCTCCATAGTTTAACATCAATAGAACTTTGTTGGGTGTTATATGTATTGTGCAATGCACATCCAGCGCCTGTTGCGCTTCCAGCCAATAATGATGTGAGGACAACGCCCCTAGTTAATTGACGTAAGTATGAATCATTTGCCATTTTAATATAGATTAATCCATGAATTTATTAATATTTCCCTATTTTAAGAAAAAAAGGCAGAGGGTCAGAATAAGCCGCCTTTTGTCGGGCCCTTTGTGCAATATGAAGATTGCGATAGCCCGTCTTAGCATTAAACTAAGCGTCTTAAATTAGACTTGCACCGGCCAGGGCTCACCGTTTCACCCATGCTTTCAAAAATGTCCGTTGGTTAACTTGATTCTGTCGCCAGTATCGTCGCAAACTTCATCCTTGATTGAAGCGGTCTCGTTTCTGAGTGGTTGCCCTCTGTTTCCAGAGCTCGCTTGTGCGAGTGGCCTTTTATGGTGGGCGGACTTTCCTCAGTTTTCATAAAAGCTAACTTTCATCAGCTTATTACATCAAACCGCAGCTAAGTACTAACCCTTGCCGAGAACAAGTATGGGAAGAGTGTATTTAAAATTATCTGTTTTTCTTCTTCATTATTTCTTCTTTCAAGCTCCTAATCTCATCCAGCTGCTGCAGCAGAATTCCTTCTTTTATATCTTCTCCAATTGCCAGCATTATGATGAATATGACCATCAAGAGCCACAAGAAGACTGTCTGCAAAAAGCCCCAGCTTATCTGATAGCCTTCCGCAGCAAAAACCCTGTTGATGAAAAAATATCCCATGAGCAGAACTAGGAACCCCACAACCAACAGTAATTTCTCAAATATGCTCGTACGCCTCTTTTTTTCTTCCATCTGTCTCAGTACAGATTAACTTCCATATTGGATTTATATACTTTTCTTTTTGAGAATGATAAGCCTTAATTTTTGCTCTCCGCTCCACACATCTTTCTCTTTATCAACAACGAAATTGTGCTTTTCAGCGTGTTTCTTCAAAAAATCAGGCAAAGCGGATACTGCAGCAATTCTACCTTCTTTTTTCAATATGTAATCGGCCTGATAAAAGAACTCGTTGTAAATTTTATCCAGATTTGCGTTTTTTGAATTAGGCAAATTGGTTATTATCCTGTCAACAATTTCTTTCTTGAACTTGATATCAAGCCATTCAAGCTCGGTTCTGGAAAAATTAATTTCTTTGTCAACTCCTGCAATTTTTGCATTCTTCTTCGAGAAATCAACGTACTTGAACAGGTGGTCAAAGCTGTAAATTTTGCATTTAGGCTTTTTTGGAATCTTCTTATCCAAAATTTTAAAAAATTTCTCGTAATCAATTCCTAGGTCCAATTTCAGAAAGGCGAATTTGTCTTTCTTAAAGTAGTTGACCGGAAAATCATTTGCATAAAATGCTGACTCTATAACTACAACTCCGTCTCTTGAGAACGGGTCAAGCATTGTTTCTTTTTTTCCAAAGCCGCTTTCCCTTGTCAATGCGTAGGCGATAGTGCCTCTCAGGGAGCCGGGATGAAGAAATATTTTATACAGCCTTTTATTCATCTCAAATCCTGCAAAATCAATTCCAAAATAGCAAGTATCATTGATTACATAAATAAAAAATACTATATCATATTCCTTCAGATTAAATTTTGGCCCGTAGTTTTTGTACTTCTTGAGGGTAAATTTAACCAACTGTGTTTCAGCATCTACACTCTTAAAATTATGCTCCCCTATCCTGGTGCATTCAACTTTAAAATTTTTGTATTTTTTAATCCACTCAGCAAAATCGGCTCCTTCAAGAAATTTTTCAAACTCGTCATGAAAATTGTGAAATTTGAATTCGTCAACAAGATAAACAATTCTGTCAACAGATTGCGATTTATAGCAAAGCAGGCACAGATCTTCAAATTTCTTGAAATCAAAGACAACGCAGGATTCTTCAATTTTGCATTCAGCTCCTATCAGCTCTTTTATCTCGGTACTTGCAGTATCTTCAATTCCTTTTGAGGTTATGGCTAATCCTTTCATCCAATAGGAAGTATTCCACTTTCTTTAAAAACATTTTGAAGAGACAGATTTACAATTGATTACTTTGAATAATTCATTGTATTTCCCATTCACTTGAATATTTAAGATTTTTAAGCAGAGAAAACCGTTAATTTTCGAGTGCTCGAAAATGTTTCATTTTCGACATTTCCAAAAATTGCATTGCAATTTTTTAAGACATTTAAATTTCTCTATAGGTATATTTATATTTCAAACCACAACCATTTGATAAAAACTTTGTGGTTTGCAATATTTTTGCAATAATGAATATTAATAAAAATGAAGAAAATAATCCTGGATACAAATTTTTTGATGATACCCTGGCAGTTTCGTGTAGATATTTTCTCGGAATTTGATAGGATTTGTAATTTTAATTATAAGCTTTATATTTTCGAAGAGGCAATTAATGAGCTAAAAAATATAGCATCATCTTCGCGCGGAAAAGACAAAAAAGCGGCTGAATTTGCCTTAAAGTTAATCAAACTGAAAAATATTAACTTGATAAAAACAGAAAAGAAAGATGTGGATTCATTGATTTTAGAAAATGCCAAAGAAGATGATTTTGTAGCAACGCAGGACATGCAGCTAAAAAGGGAACTTGTTAAGAAAGGAATTTCTCTGATAGTATTGAGAAAGAAGAAGTACCTTATTCTGAATGAAAGAAAGCTTTATAAATAAAACATATCTACTATGATATCTTGACTGGTTGAAGTCATCTAATAATAAAGGTTAAAAATGTTCTATAAGGTAGAATTAAAAGACCACATCAGAGTGCCTCCTAACCTATTTGATTTGCCGTTGGAAGAGGCCGTAATAAAGCGAATCAAGACCAAGTACAGCGGTTTTATTTCAAAGGACTTGGGCATTGTTATAGATGTAGCTGGAATGAAAGACATAGGCGAGGGGATTATAATCCCCGGAGATGGCGCGTCTTATTATGACGTCTCTTTCGAACTTTTAACCTTTAGGCCGGAAATGCAGGAAGTGGTTGTAGGAAAAATCAAGGATATAGCAGAATTCGGAGCTTTCATCAACATCGGCCCGATTGACGGCATGATTCACATTTCCCAGACAATGGATGATTTCGTGAGCTTCAGCAAAGACAAGACACTCACGGGAAAAGAAACCAAGAGAGTCTTGAAAGTTGCAGACGTTTGCAGGTCAAGAATTATTGCAGTTTCATTCAAAGATGTCCTAAATCCAAAATTGGGGCTGACAATGAGACAGCAGGGCCTTGGAAGGCTTGACTGGATAAAGGAAGAAGCTGAAGGAAAAGTCCCCAAGAAAGAAGAGAAAGAGGGAAAAGAGAAAGAAACGAAGGAAAAGAAAAAAGATAAATAAACAATAAAAGATTTAAAAATTAAACTCAGAGTGAATAAAAATGAAAAAAAAAGTATGCAAGAGATGCAAGATGTTTGTTGAAGGCCCAGAATGCCCAATGTGCAAGACTAACCAGTTTTCAACTAACTGGCAGGGCAGATTAAACATAATTGACGCCAGCAAATCAGTAGTTTCCGAGAAAATCGGCATCAAGTCAAAAGGCGAGTATGCAATCAAAGTACGGTGATTTTCATGCAAATAACTGATATAAACAAAAAAGACGAGCCGTTGCTTTCAAGGACAATGGTTTCAGCGACACTCGAATTTGAAAAATCAACTCCATCATATTCAGAAGTTTCAGCGGCTCTCGCTTCAAGCCTGAAATCAGACGAGAAGCTGCTTGTGATACGGCATGTTTACAACCATTTCGGCGCAAGAAAAGCGGACGTTGTCGCGTATGTTTACGCTGACGAGCAGAAAAAGCAGTTCATCGAACCTAAATTAAAAGTTAAGAAAGATAAAAAGGCAGAAGAGAAAAAGTAAGATAGTTAATTAATAATCATTCGTGCTCAATAAAAGAAAAGTAGTGATAAGGTGAAGCGGAATAAATTCCGCTAACTTCCTCATACATTCGGAAGTGTGGGAACTTTCAATCAACGGTTAAGAGCAATAACTAATGTTCCCCTGAAGAAAAATAAAAACTGATTGCAAATTAAATCTAAATAAAATGGCAGCACCACTAAAACCAGCACCAGCAAAATCAGGATCAAAGCCATCAAAAGGCGCAAAGAAAGGAAGATGGAATCTGTACGAGAAAGCAGGAGATAAAATTACCCGCAAGAACAAGTTCTGCCCCAAATGCGGCTCAGGAACTTTCATGGCAAAGCACGCGAACAGGTCAACATGCGGGGCTTGCAGATATACTGAATTTATTTCTAAGAAAGAATAAATAACTTTTAACTTGTGATTTGCAACAGAATTTTCTAAGCAATAAATTAATATAAATTTTTTTTATTTATTCAAAGCACTTCTTAATTCATAGTAAGCAGGTATTAATTTCAAAATGTCTTCATCTATCTTCTTTCTTCCAATTACAACAGAAGTATCATCCGGATGTAACATACGAGCCTCCAAAGCACTTAAGACAGCATTTGCGGCAGGGTTTACTAAATCTTTTCTGACCGATGGGTTATTATTGTAACGCCCAATAAATTCTTTTGGAACAAATCTAAATGTGGTAATCGCTGCTGCAAATAATCCAAGGTCTCCTGCATAAGGTGGGGTAAATGAGGTATCCAAAGCTTGTCCATTGGGGATATAAGATGGCGCATGAAAAATTGCAAAATTGGGGTTTTTTTCTGCCTCTTTCTCGGCTTCTTCATTTAGAAGATTGGTTTTTCTTTGTTGTTGATTTTCCACTATATCTCTATATACCCATATTGGTCTAAAACCTAGAGCGTCAACTAATTTTAAATAAGACTCAAACAGTTGGATGTGCGGCCTTTGGTTTGGGTCAATTGAATTTCGCACTGCTAATTGCCCAGCTAATGCATCAAACAAAAGCATCTGCGCCTCATTTTCAAACCTGGGGTTGGTAACGACGCTGGACGGTATTTCAATATGTCTCTGTTCAACATCTAAATAAGCCCTTCTCGGCTCATCTCTTTTTAGTATATAGGCTGGATAAGGTTCATTAATAAATAGTTGGCCTTGAATCCAAAAAGATGATATAATATCGGACAAATCCTCTAATTTAGAGTTATTTATAGGAATTTCTGAAACAATACCTGGAGCATCTGGCGAAATATGAGGCTCTAAGAGTATTCGGTACATACTTGGTCTTCCATTATTTGTTATTTCTAACAATACTTGACGATGATAATCTGTTGGGAGAAAAACTTGAGCTTCAATTCCCTTGCCAAGATCCCTGCTGTGATCCTCACTAAATACATAAGATGCTCCTTCATCCATATTAGGATAAAATTGATAATCTGCTTTCCTTCCTGGATTTTTTGTTTTGAAATCTTCTACTGCGTGAGAAGAATATACAATATTCCATCCGTCAATCTTAAAAGGCCCCAAAATCGTGTCAATAGTTTCTCCGCTTTTATAAACTCTATCTGTATCTTGCGGAGAAACGGTAGTTCGTGAATTTGATGGTAAAATAACTTGTGCTTCTGCGTGTTGTGCTAACCTATGCCATTTTTCCATATCAGACCACGTAGAATAAGCTATAGGACTACCTAAAATAAGTGCTCCTGCGCCTAGCAATAAATCTCTACGATTAACCATAGGAAGAATAGGTTTTTAAGAATATTTAAACATTTCCATAGAACTGACTAAAAATAGTTACTAATTGAGAACATAAATTTACCCTTTCCCAAACTTCTGCTGAAACACCAACAAATCTTCTGTTGTAAGTTTCTGCTTCTTCCTTATCTTCTCGTTGACCGCTTCCTCTTTTAATTTCAAAAACGATTCTTCATCTCGTTTTCTTATATCTCTTTTATCAAGCTGTATTTTATCAAGCTGCGACTTCACTTCGTCCATTAACTTAAATTTATCTTTAAGCTGGGAATTAATCTCGTGAAACTGCTTCCTGAATTCAGAGAATTTCCTGAAAGCATCTTCTTCCTCAACTTTTATTTTGTCAATCTCTGCTGAAATCTTTATAATTTCTTCATGCAGTATCTGGCTCTGCTTTGCCTTTTCCTGTATTGACCTGTGAAATTCATTTGACTCTTTTCTCAATTTCCTTGCAGCATCCAGAGTCCCTCTCAAGTTTTTGTTTGATTCCTGCAGAATGCTCGATTTATCATAATCTTTTTTCAATGCTTTTATCTTCTTCATCAATTCTTTTTCCTTCTCAAAAGAAATAGTATCAGTCTCTATCTTGAATTCCAGCTTGTCCATCTGCTGTTTCAGCCTGGAAGGGGATTCCTTAACATCAAGTGATTTGGAAGATTCAGCTCTTTCTTTTTTTAGTTTCTCTAATTCGGAAGATTTAGAAGAAAGCTCCTTATTCAGCAAATCTCTCTTTGATTTGAGCTCCTTAACTTCAAAGGTAAAAGAATCTCTTTTTGTTTTATTGTCCTTTATTTTCCGGATAGACTCTTTTATTTTGGCTCTCAGAGCTTCTTTCTTGCCGAACCATGACTCTCTTTCTTTGCCAAGCTCGTTCAGAACATTTCTTAATCTGGATATCTCTACCCTGTGATTGTTCAGTTCTTCGATCAGCTCCTTGTGCTGTGATGCCATGAATTTGATTCAGCATTCTCAGCCGAACAAAGCTCCCAATCCAGCTGCTGCAGCTTCCTCTGATTTCTTCTCTTCAGCTGCCTTCTTTCCGGCGTCTGCCTTCGAGTCATGTTTCTGTTCATGCCCTGATGCTGCCGGTGCTGCTGCTACCTGAGCTACTGCTGCTTTCTCTATAGCCTCGTCTATATTGACTCCTTCCAAAGCTGCCACTAGTGCTTTTACTCTTGCCTCATCTACTTTCACATGGGCTGATTCAAGCACTTTCTTGACACTTGCTTCTTCTACTTTTTGTCCTGCTTTGTGAAGCAACATAGCTGCGTACACGTATTCCATTTTTTATTCCTCCGAGTTTTTAACGAGGAGGTCCGAAAATCTTATTTTCGATACCTCCATATTAATTCTTGATTTTTATTTTATATTAATTAAATTTTTATATTTTATTTATCTACAGCAAAACCCTTACTCTAAATTAGCCGTTGATTTGATGCTCTTCATCTGCCTGTCTGCTTTTCCAAGCAACGATTCAATTATTCCTTTTTCAAATATATTTTGCGATACTCCGAGATTCTTAGCGTCATTGTGGGCTTTTCCGAGCAGCACTTGTATTGTATCTTTTGTTGCATAGCCTGCTTCAATTGCTAAATTAAAGGCCCATCTTGCGGCATTTGACAGTCTTCCTAAATACTCTTTCTCATCTACGGCAAGCACGTCCCTGCCATAAATTAATCCGTCTTCATATACCGCTACCAAGTCCAATCCGACTTCCATTGGCTGAACTCCGAGCCTCGTTAAAATCTCAGCAACCTTTGGCTTTATTTTCTCGCCTGCTTTTGCAACAACAGTGTCTTCTTTTATCGCAACTTTTCCGCCTTCAACTCCTGATTTGATGCCAACGATGGCAAGCTCTCCGATAATCGGCCCCGGGGCAAAAGGCGTCGGGCCATTGTTGACAACAATATCCCTTGGCGCTGTCTGTCCCGCTTTTGCCGGCGCAGGCGATTTGTTTCTCTGCAAAGTTCTGCTTAATTTGAACGGATTTTCTTTTGTGAAAATTAATGCAGGCATTCCGCCAAGGTGACTCTCGAGCTGCTCCAATCCTTTTTTCTTTGATTTAGTCTGCTCGAATGCAAGCTTTATCAGCCTCCTTTTGGTCATGGTGATGACGAACTTTCCCCTCAATTGCGCCCGCATTTTTTGAAGCTGAGGGGCAGGAAGATTTTCCATGTTGACAACCCCAATAATCGGGTACTCGTTAATCATTTTAACTAATACATCTACAATCTCTTTCTTGTATTCCGCAACGTGAGCATGCACTTGCGAGCTTTTTGGCCCACTCACTTTTATAGCTTGTTCCATTTTATTATTTTTAATTTATGTTTATTATAATTATTTTTTAATTTTGATTGGAACTTAATAATATTTTTTATTTCGTCAGTAATGCCTAATCAATTAATTATTTCAATTCTTTTGTAACCTCTATTTTCTCTCCAATCTTTACCGGCTTGCCCATTGTCAGTTTGATGTAAATATCCTTAATGTTATGCTTTTCATTTGGCAAAGCGTGAAGCACTGCGTTATAAACTGTCAGGGCATTGTCGGTTATCTCGTTCAGGCCCATATCTTCTGAGCCGATCCCACACTGAATTAACGGGGCGCTTTTTGTTGTAGCCCTCACAGTTCTCTGGAATTTTTCATAGACCGGCTTAAGGTTTGCATTTGGCGGAACTACTCCGCCTGATTTAGGATTAGGCATCTTCCCCCTCGGGCCAAAAACTCTTCCAAAAGATGTGGCAACTTTCGGCATTATGTTTGCCTGCGCTACGAAGAAATCATACCCATTTGCAAGCTTCTTAATCTCTTTCTTGTCTTTTAATCTTTCAAAGCTGTCGGACATGATTGCGTGGTCAAAAACTTCCTTTGCCTGCTCGCCTAACTCAGCACCGACCAATCCACAAACTTTTATTTTCTTTCCCCTTGAATGAGGCATAGTCACGAATAAATCCAGCTGGTGCTCCGGCTTCTTCGGGTCCAATCCCGTTAGATTTATGATTAAATCAACTGACTGCTTGAAATTTCTTTTATTAGAAATATCCTTCGCCTTTGCTAACGCTGATTGAAATTGTTCCTTTTCCATTTATGCCCTCCTGCCGAAGCAGTTGATAACGGGTAATAACTATAGGATATTTGGCGGATTTAAAAAGCTTATGGTTGATTTTTTGTGTTTTAGAATTAATTAAAATTTAATTTTCTGTTTGCATTAAAAGGTTTAAGAGGTTCGTATTGATTAGGCGACTTAAAATCGGTATGTGCTGAGTTAATAGATGACGCCAAAGTTTTTAGATCTTTTAAACGCTCTCGAGATTTTGCAAGTATTTCAACAGCCGACTCTGCCGTTTTATTAATTTCTGTCAACTGTCCACACGCCGACTTTACTCCAACAAGTGCATCGCGCAGAGCGTTACCTGATATTTCTCCTTGGTCTAAATACTCCCTATATGCATCAGGATCGATATGTTCTTTTAGTTCCCCTAATACACCCCTATACCATTCAATCCTATCACGAGGAGAAAGAATGTAGGGATCAATTGTCACTATTTTAGATAAAGCACTACCCTCCGTTGTATCTTGCACCATAGCCTCTAAAACTGGTATGCCTGTACGAGTTTTTCCAGATATCAGACGGATTAAACCTCTTGCATTAATCCCACTATAACGACCTTGAAGAGCATTCAATGCAAGCCTTGCATAATTTAGATTATCCATTATCGCATCACCATTGAGGCTTTTAGCATTTTATAAAAAACTTTTGGTTGAAAACGATGAAGACGGTTATTATGTAGCCGATGTGCCTGAACTTCAAGGCTGCCACACACAAGCTAAAAATCAAAAAGAGCTTATGAAAGGAGTTAAGGAAGTTATAGAATTGTGCTTGGAAATTAATACTTCAACTTTTTATAATATAATTTCACCAATCCGTCCTCAAATTTATGCGTTCCAATTAGTTTCAATTTAATCTCTTTTTTAATACTTTTAAACAACGGAATCCCCTTTCCAAGAATTATTGGATGCATAAAAATTATCATTTCATCAATTAGATTATTGTTTAAGAGCAAAGATACAATTTCTCCGCCGCCAACAAGCCAGATATCTTTTCCTTTTAAATTCTTTAATTTCTTTGTAAATGAAATGACATCAGAAATAAATTCAATATTGGAGGATTTTTTTAAATTCTCTTTCGTTGTAAAAACAACAGCTTTCTTATCTTTATAAGTTTCACCCAATTTTAGAGCCAATTCATAAGTTTTCCTCCCCATCAATACGGTATCAATCGAATCATAGAACTCTTTGTATCCGTAATCGCCTGTAAAAAGCCAGTCAATTCCGCCATCAACTCTTGCAATGAATCCGTCTAGGCTGCACGCAATGAATAATTTAATTTTTCTCATTTCATCGAGTGCAGCGCTACTCTATTGCCTTCAGTATCATCAAATACACCCATGTGACCGATTTCTTTTGTTATCAATTTCTTTTTGATTATTATTTTGCCGCCTGCCTTCTCGACCCTTGAAAGCACATTTTCTAAGTCAGGATTTGCATTAAGATAAACCAAAGTGCCTTTTTTACTCGGCTTGTACCATTCATGATGGACTATTGCACCGCCAATACTTCCCTTGTCGCAAGGAAAGAATGCCATTTTTAATCCCTGAAAATCCTGCACGTCCATCTTAAAGCTAAAAATTGCGCTGTAAAAATTTACAGCCCTTTCAAAATCTTTAGCAGGTATTTCAAACCATGTAATTGCATTTTTCATTATATTGCCTTTTATTTTATCAAAGATTTTTTCCTTAATTTTCTTTTTAGACTTGTACTTGATTTCAGGTGCTTGAAAAACTCAATCTGCTGCAGTCTCTTTACAGCTTCCTCTTTTGTATTATAAGTTCCGAATTTTCTCGTAGTTTTCTCTGACAAAACAACATACTTACCTTTTATTTTCTTTATCATAGTTCTGCTCTTAACTTTTAAATATTTAAACTTTTTCAAACACTAGGCTTATTTTGATTTATATTTATACTTCTGAATCCATCGTTCAAAAGTTTTATAAACAAAAGCGTAACTTTCAGGTAGGGGTTTCATTGGAACAACAAAATCAGGTTGGTAAGTATGCAATTCTTAGTACTATAAACTCCCCTAAAAACCTGAAAAACTTAACCAGGGAACAGCTTAAGGAGCTGGCTCAGGATATAAGAGACAAAATTATAGAAGTTGTTTCCAAAAACGGAGGCCATCTTGGAGGCCCGTTGGGCGCTGTTGAGCTGTCTATTGCGGCCCATTACGTTTTTGACGCCCCAATAGACAAGATTGTGATAGATACAGGCCATCAGAGTTATCCTCATAAATTAATCACGGGAAGGCAGGATAATTTTCAAACTCTAAGGCAGTACAAAGGAGTATGCGGGTTCTGTAACATAAATGAGTCGGAATATGACGTATTCGGGGCCGGACATGCTGCGACTGCAATTTCAGCAGCTCTTGGAATCGCAAAGGCAAGGGATTTCAAAAACGAGAATCACAAAGTCGTAGTTATAGTAGGCGATGGCTCCCTGACAGCAGGTCTTGCCTTTGAAGGCCTGAACAATCTTGGAGCAGATAAAACAAGCATGTTAATAATTCTTAATGACAACAAGATGTCAATTTCTCCGAATGTCGGCGCGATTTCAAATTACCTGAATAAAATTGTGCTCAAGCCCGGTTACTTCAAACTAAGAAAAACGACAAAAGGTTTT
Source organism: Candidatus Nanoarchaeia archaeon (assembly GCA_035288865.1). Lineage (GTDB taxonomy): Archaea > Nanobdellota > Nanobdellia > Woesearchaeales > GW2011-AR4. Next base: position 43,948 of record DATDZA010000005.1, on the reverse strand, counting down.
CTGCAAAAAATCCCTGGCATCGGCGAGGGAAGCCTTGAAAAAGTCTTCAGGGCGCAGGAAAGGCTGAGAAACATTACATCAGAAGGAATCTTCTTTGAGAGCCTGGGATTTCAATACTTTGGTCCGATCGATGGCCACAACATAGACGAGCTCATAATGGCCCTTCAAAACATAAAAGACCTGAAAGGCCCTGTCCTACTCCACGTCAAGACCGAAAAAGGCAAAGGCTACCCTTTTGCGGAAAAAGACATGGAAAAATTTCATGGCATGTCAAAATTTGACCCAATCAATGGCCAGAAATACGTCACAACAACAAACATCAGCTGGACAGATGCTTTTGCAAATGCATTGATAAGGATAGCCGAAGAAAATGAAAAAATAATTGCAATCACTGCAGCAATGAAATCCGGAACAGGGCTGAATAAATTCGAGAAACATTTTCCGGAAAGAACAATTGATGTCGGGATTGCCGAGCAGCACGCGGTAACTTTTGCGGGAGGCTTGGCCATAGCTGGAATGCGGCCAGTCTGTGCAATTTATTCAACTTTCTTGCAGAGAGCTTATGACCAGATAATTCATGATGTGTGCATCCAGAATCTTCCGGTAATTTTTGCGCTTGACAGGGCAGGATTGGTAGGCGACGACGGCCCAACACACAACGGGCCTTTTGATATTGCTTACCTGAGGGCAATTCCCAACATGACAATAATGGTCCCAAAAGATGAAAATGAACTGCAGCATATGCTCTACACTGCAACTTTTGTTAACGGGCCTTCGAGCGTAAGATTTCCACGAGGAGCCGGAATTGGAATTTTGCTTGATTCAGAATTCAAGAAACTTGAAGTTGGCAAAGGGGAAATTTTGAAGGAGGGAAACGATTTATTGATTTTAGGAATAGGCCCTATGCTATACGACGCACTGCAGGCAGTTGATGAATTAAAAATCAATGCGACAGTCATAAACGCAAGATTTGTCAAGCCAATTGATAATAATTTGATTTTGGATTATTCTAAAAAAATTAAAAACATAATCACGCTGGAAGAGGGAACAATCAACGGCGGGTTCGGTTCAGCAATTTTAGAGCTATTGGACGATAATGGAATAAAAGCGAACATCAAAAGGATAGGCATTCCGGATGAATTCATTGAGCACGGAAAGCAGGACATTCAGAAAAAAATTGCCGGTATTGATAAAGACGGCATCAAGCTGGCAATCAATAAACTTTTAAGCAGGAAATAAAAATAATTCTGACAATTAAATTTTTACGTATGAGCAAATAAAATAATTTAAAAAATAAATCAAACTAAAATCAAGAAAAATGACGCAAAACAATATTCAAAGAAGAAAATCAAGAAAAGTAAAAATTGGAAAATTATTCATAGGCGGAGATTCGCAAATCCCAGTCCAGTCGATGACTACAACTGAAACTACGGATGTAAAATCGACAATTGGTCAGATTCATGGCCTGCAAGAAGTCGGCTGCGACATAATCAGGGTTTCTGCTCCAACCATGGAGGCCGCAAAAGCTCTGAAAGAAATAAAAGAAAATATCAGCATTCCTTTAGTTGTTGACATTCATTTTGATTATAGGATTGCTCTGGAAGCGGTAAAATATGTTGACAAAGTAAGAATAAATCCCGGAAATATAGGAAATCCTGACAAAGTGCAGCAGGTTGTAAAAGCGTGCAGCGATTACAATGTTCCAATAAGAATTGGTGTCAATCTTGGCTCGTTGGAAAGAGATTTATACGAAAAATATGGCTATGCTCCTGAGGCGATGGTTGAAAGCGCGATGCGCCATGTTAAAATTCTGGAAGATTTAGATTTTTATAACACAATTGTCTCATTAAAAGCGTCTGATGTTCCCAGAATGGTGCAGGCATACAGATTATTTGCGCAGAAAACAGATTACCCATTACATCTTGGGGTTACTGAAGCGGGGTCCAAATTACCTGGCGCAATAAAATCAGCGATGGGTATGGGCATGCTGCTTTCGGAGGGGATAGGCGATACAATAAGGGTTTCATTATCAGAAGATCCGAAGGAAGAAGTTAAGGCAGGAAAACTAATTTTGCGCGCTTTGAGCTTAAGAAATGATGGTGTTCAGGTAACTTCCTGCCCGACATGCGCAAGAACCCAAATTGATGTCATTAAGCTTGTTGAAGAAATTGAAAATGAAACTGACAGAATAAAAAAACCGATTCATGTTGCAATAATGGGATGCGCTGTAAATGGTCCTGGAGAAAGTAGAAAAGCCGACTTGGGAATTGTCGGCGCTCCTGGAAATCATTTATTGTACAAAGATGGCAAGATTGTGAAAAGAATTAATGATAATGAAATAAAGGAAGTTCTGATGAAGGAAATAAATGAATTGGCGAATTCTTAATTTAATTTCATATTTATTTATAGAAACCTTTATAACAAAATTAACCAATTCTTAAATAGATGTGGGTGGAATAACTAATGAAGTATCTTAGTATTTTAGGCTCAACCGGCAGCATTGGAACTCAAACGTTAGACATAGTTAGGCAATTCCCAAACGAATTCAAAGTTGTTGGATTGACAACGAACAAGAACTCAGATTTATTGCTAAAGCAAATAAAAGAATTCAGGCCAAAAGCCGTTGCAATAATGGACAATAATAAAAAAGATGATTTGCTGAATTTCTCGTCTTGCCAGGTTTATTCTGGACTGGAAGGTCTGAAAAAGATTGCTTCTTTGGATGAAGCAGACACTGTAATTAATTCTTTAGTCGGTTCAGTTGGAATAGAACCTACATTTCACGCAATTAAAAATAAAAAAAATATTGCATTGGCTAATAAAGAAACACTAGTCGCAGCCGGTTCTGTTATAATGGATGAAATAAAAAAAAATAATGTAAATTTAATGCCGATTGATTCAGAACACTCTGCAATATTTCAATGCCTGAAAGGGGAAAACATAAATGAAATTAAGAAAATCACGATTACCTGTTCGGGTGGTCCGTTCAAAAATTATATAAAAGAGCAGCTCGAAAAAATTACATTACAGGATGCCCTACAACATCCAACATGGAGCATGGGCCCGAAAATTACTATAGATTCCGCAACTTTGATGAACAAGGGTTTTGAGGTGATTGAAGCGCACTGGCTATTTGGAATTGAATATGAAAAAATAAAAGTCGTAATACATCCGCAAAGCATAGTTCATTCTTTGGTTGAATTTCAGGACAATTCAGTCATTGCGCAATTAGGATTGCCTGACATGAAAATTCCCATTCAGTACGCTTTGTTTTATCCAAAAAGATTTTCTAACAATTCCGATTCGTTGAATTTGGCAAAAGTAAAATCATTGGAATTTCGCGAGCCCAATTTTGAAATTTTTCCGTGCTTAAACTATGCTTATGAAGCCAGCAGCATTGGCGGAACGCTTCCTGCTGTTATGAATGCAGCAAACGAAATTGCAGTTCATGCGTTTCTGGACAGCAAAATAAAGTTCTTGGATATTGAAAGGATAATAAAAAAAATGATGGACGAGCACAATTTAATAAAAAATCCAAGCTTGAATGAAATATTGGAAATTGACAAGAAAACAAAAGAACAAACAACAAGAATTATTGAAGAAGAAATTATGGTTAAAAATTAATTTATTCTAAAATGAAAATAGAAAGGATTCCAAATGATATAATTATTGAAAGATGGAGTAAAATCCCATATTATATCAGAAGTAATCTTCCAGGATGGAATTATCCTGCTTATATTTCTCAAAATTTACTTTACTCATATCAGGAAAAGTCTAGAAGTTTCTTTGTGGTTGTAATCTTCCCTTTTGATGATTTAAGCCAACTTGGGGATAAAACTGTATCTATTACACAATTAACGGACTCTTATAATAGAAAATATGGCAAAAATTGTCTTCAACAGGTTTCTTACTTAGTGGCACAATCTGTATTTAAGGCATTAGAAATAATAAGTCACGATAGATTTTTAATCCCTTTTTCAAATAATATTTATTTTCAAAATTGTGGTTATATGGCTTCTCATGATGGGGCGTCGTTAATTTTAAATTATGATTTATTTACTAACATCGTTAAATTTTTGGTTAATAAAAATATAGGATTACTAAAAGAAGAATTAGATTATTTAGTTACTCAAATAGCTCATGAATTAACTCATAAGACAGAAGATGTGCATGACTACAGAGAAGAATTTGATAATTTCATGTACGGGGTTTCAATTTACGAAGATGGAATTTGTAGATTTACAGAGTATATAACATCAAATTTATTATTTGATCATGGCTTTTCAAACGAGTTAGAGGACGCACAAAAATACTTGGAATTAAAAAAAGAGGGATACCATAATCCTCTAAACAAAAGATATTTTTTAGGATTATATATATGCTTAACAATTTTTTTGGCATACCTTAAAAAACGAGAGGAATTTTTCTTTTTGAAAGAGTTCGTAAATATGGATTTTGAAAATCAAATGAAATACTTAAGAAATTTCCGAAGAGAAATTAAAAAAATACATTTAGAAAAACAGTTTTTGAAATATGGACAGATTGTAAGGGCAGACTTACTAGGATTACATAACATTGATAACTTAATAAGACTTTTTAGGCAGGCAGAATTGGAACTGAATATAAAAATAACGTTAACCAGAATCTAAAATGAACTTTGCAATAATTGTAGCGGCTGGAAAAGGCAAAAGAATGGCATCAGAGGAAAATAAGGTATTTCTAAAATTGTTGAACAAGCCAATGCTGTATTACACATTAAAAGTTTTTCAAGATTGTAATGAAATAAATGAAATAATAATAGTAGCGCAAAAAAATGATTTCAAGAAAATAAATGAAATAAAATTAAAATATAACTTTACAAAAATAAAAAACATTGTAGAAGGCGGTAAAGAAAGGCAGGATTCAGTTTACAATGGGCTGACCTCGATAAAGAATGCAAAGAGTAACGATATTATAATAGTTCATAACGCAAGCAATCCCCTGGTCAGGGAAAATGAAATAACAAATTGCATAAATTCAGCAAAGCAATTTGGAGCAGCAGTTTGCTGTTTTGCACTGAAAGATACAATCAAGAAAATCAGTAATGGGTTTGTTGAAAAGACTTTAGACAGAAATGGTATTTATCAGATGCAGACTCCGCAGGCAATAAAATATGATTTATTCGTAAAAGGTTTTAATAGTATAAAAAAAAATAAATTAAAAGTGACAGATGATGTTTCTGTTGTTGAATCATTAAATAAAAAAGTAAGGATTACAGAATGCTCTTATGAAAATATAAAAGTAACAACTCCGGACGATTTAAAAATAGCAGAAGGAATACTTATGAAAAGAGATAATATTTATCAAAGTTTCAGAATTGGTTTTGGGCAGGATAGCCATAAATTCTCAACTGACAAAAATAAAAAATTGATTTTAGGGGGTTATGTAATTCCGAATGAAGCTGGGCTGGAAGCAAACTCTGACGGGGATTTGATTCTTCATGCTTTGTTCAACGCTTTAGGCTCCGCACTTGGCGAAAGGTCTTTGGGCTATTATTCTGATGAAATGTGCAAAAATGGAATAACCGACAGCAGAGAATATTTGAATGTAATATTAAAAAAATTAAATCAAAAGGACATAAAGATAAATAATATAAGCGTTGCAATTGAAGCTTTGAAGCCTAAATTGGAAAAACACACGGACAAAATAAAGGAATCATTATCAGATATCTTAAACGTAAATAAAGAAAATATTGGAATAACATACACATCAGGGGAACAACTGACTTCTTTTGGACAGGGAAAGGGAATGCAGTGCTTTGTAGTAGCCAGCTTTGCTCCATAATCATTAAAATCAGCAATATTAATATATCAAAAGTACTATCGTTCGTTATATGGTCATTAATTCATATGCCAAGGTCAACTTGTACCTCAAGATAGGCAGGAGGCTAGGCTCCGGCTACCATAATCTGCAGTCGGTTATGCAGAGGATAGAGCTGGGCGATAACATGACTTTCGAGCCTATCAGCGAGGACAGGATACTGGTTGAATCCACCAACATGGAGATATCGAATGAGGAAAATCTTGCCTACAAGGCGGCGCTCCTTCTGAAGAAAAAATACAAGGTAAGGCACGGGGTCAGAATACACATTGAAAAGAACGTGCCCCTTGAAGCCGGTCTGGGCGGAGGCTCAAGCAATGCAGCAACTACATTATTGAACCTGAATAAATTATGGGGGCTGAAACTGAAAGAAAAATTGCTTATAGAACTGGCATCCCAAATTGGCTCTGACGTTCCTTTCTTTATATGCGAAAATGCCGCATTGGTTGAGGGCATTGGCGATAAAATAAAATGGATAAGAAAATCATTCAGCATCAATATTGTTTTAATCAACCCAGGCTTTAGAATTTCAACAAAATGGGCGTATTCTGCATATGACAAGCAGAAGCCAAAAATAAAGACAGATGCAAATGTTAACAACTTAGTAAAGGCAATAGAAAGAAAAGATATTAAAGAAATTGCAAACAACCTTCACAATGATTTTGAGCCCATTGTTACAAAAAAATATAGAGTTATTGATGAAATTAAAACAAATTTATTGAGAAATGACGCTTTGAATGCTTGTGTTTCAGGCTCAGGCCCAACTGTTTTTGGCGTCTTCAATTCCATCTATGAGGCAAGGGAAGCATTCTTCAAGATACAGTATGATTATCCGTTCGTGTTTTTGACTAAGACGATATAATGCAAGGGTTTCGCCCCTTGAGGACGAGAAACTTTTTCAAATAAAAAGTTTCATCAAAAAGTGGAACTTCGCTTCGCTCAGTCCCAGAATTAAAATATTCAAGGCAGAAGGGTTGTTGCAATAAGAATTTGTAGAAAATAAATTAATTGTCCTTGCACTATATTGTTACACATAATGGGGTGGGTGGAGGGCTACCTGATACACTTTTAGTGCAATTATAAAATTCCCTCCCAGAAGCTAAATTAATTAGAAGTTTAAATTAAAAAAAGAAAATGCCATCAATAAAAATAGCAAAAAATTCAGGATTCTGTTTCGGCGTAAAGAAAGCCATAGAAATAGCAGAGCAAGTAGCTGAAAAAAATAATGGGCAGCCTACGTATGTTCTTGGGCAGCTTGTTCACAATGAAAGAGTCATCGATGATTTGGAAAAAAAAGGAATAGTTTTCGTTGATGACATTCAAGACATCCCGCAAAACGCAATTACTGTTTTGAGAGCGCACGGCGAACCGGGCACAACTTATCAAGTTCTTGAGCAAAAATCAATAACGAAAGAAAAAAATCTTAACGACGCGACGTGCCCTCTAGTCACATTGGTTCATAATGTTGCAATCAAATTAAAAAATAATAATTACGAAGTTATCATTTTTGGCAAGCATGACCACCCAGAATCAATCGGCACATCTTATCATCTGAAAGGAAAAGATACTTTCATTGTTGAAAATGCGGAAGATAGCGATTTAGTAGTAAATCATATCAATAAAACTAATTATGAGAAATATGCAATAATATCTCAAACGACAATGTCCGTTTATGGATATGAAAAATTAATTGAGGATATTAATTCAAAATTATTGAACGGAAAATTTGAAGAAATTCCATTGAATCTAAAAGATTTGACAAAAAAATTTGGGTATGTTGATACAATCTGCAATCCGACAAAGCAAAGGCAGTCGGGAACAGAAGAGCTTGCGCGCGAGTCGGATATTATGATTATAATCGGCGGATTAAACTCTTCCAATTCAAAAGAGCTTTATGCAAAATGCAAGGAAATAGGAGTTGAATCTTATTTCATCCAGTCATCCGAACAAATAAATCCAAAATGGTTCGATGGAAAAGAAAAAATTGGAGTTACTGCCGGCGCTTCTACACCTGATTATTTGATAGGGGAAGCTGTGGAAAAGATAAAAGAGATAATCTCTGATAAAAAAGAATTTGTAAAATTAAAAATTTAAAAAAATAAAAATTATTACTCCGCAAAGAATCCCATTCTCTCGGAATCAAACTTCCAGTCCTCTGAAATCCTGCCGGTTCTTTTGTAATATTTTACCAGCCTGTTGATTTTGGATTCTGAAAGCTGCAGCCCCCTTAATGCAGTTGTGTCGTGCTTGTTAGAGTCAAGATGCTTTCTGATTGAAGCATATCTTTTGAACATTGCAGTCAAGTCTTCAGGCATTTCAGGAATAAGCTTCTTATCCTTTAAAATCGCGTTTACCGATTTGCCGCATAGTGCAAAAACATTTGGAATTCCGTAAGTATCTCTAAGCAAAATGCCGATTTGGGAGTTTGTCTTGCCTTCTTTTGCCAGCTTGGCAATCAACAATTCGACTTCTTTTCCCTTATATCTTATCCATGAAGGCGCTGTCTTCTTTGAAGGCTTCTTTGAGCCGTGCTTTCCCTTCTTCCTTGAGTGCATTCTTGCCATTTATTTACCTCAAATCAATTAATTGAAATCTCTGGAGAAAAAAGTATTCTTCATCCAGTATAGCGAAGCAGGGACATGCGAATTCCTTGAATTCGCTCACTCGCCCACAACCGAGCTATCTTTCAATGAATAGAATAATGTAGCGATTTATAAAGGTTGTTGTTAAATGAGTGAGTTTTCAAGTTAGCTGGATATAGAAAATAAAAAAATGATTTCTTGCTCATTGTTTAAATTCTGTACAAATCGTATGCCCTTGTCTTATGGAAGTAATTGCAGTACCTTCTGGGCATTCAGTTGGGAAATTAACTATCTGTTCAAAAGAAATATTAGCTATTATCTCTCCAGCAACAAGCTTCTTAAAATTTCCATATTTAGCTTCTATGTTATCAAAATCTTGCTTTAATTCAATTTGTTTTGAAACATTTCTTATTTCAAAAAAATTAAAAATAAGACCAACTGCTGAAATAATTAGACCAATTAAAAGGATTATTTCGTTTCTTGTCCACTTCCTTCTTTTAATCTTTTTCAATGGCAAGTTTATCCCCTTTCACTTTTGTCATTATTTTATTCTTTCTTCGTAAGTTTCTGAAACATTTCCATGACTTCAACTGGCAGTGCCATTACAACAGTATTCGAAGCAGTTGGTCCTAAGCCGTCTAAAGTTTGCAAAGTTCTTAATTGCATTGCGCCTTTTGATTTTCCCATTATTTCTGCAGCAGCTGCTAAATTTTTTGCAGCATCTCGGTCACCTTCACTCTTGATAATGACGGCTCTTTTCTCTCTTTCAGCAGCTGCCTGCCTTGACATAATTCTCTTCAAATCATCCGGAACTTCAATATCCTGTAATTTAATTACCTGAACATCCAAACCCCACTGGCCAGTTTCCTTATCAACAATTTTTCTTATTTCTTCCCCTATCTGCTGCCTTTCAATAAGAACGGTATCGAGTGTCATGCCGCCGATAACATCCCTTAATGCAGTCTGCGCATATTGTGCGATTGCGTACTGATAATCCTGCACTTTTATAATTGCATCATCCACTTTATCAACTTTAAAGAATACAACTCCGTTTACATCAACAGGAACATTGTCTTTAGTCATGACCTGCTGCTTCTGTATGTCAGCAGTCCTAACTCTCATATCAACAACAACCATTCTTTGAATAATTGGAACAACTAAATTTAATCCCGGATTTCTTATTCCGGTAAACTTTCCAAGTGTAAAAACTAATCCTTTTTCATACTGGTTGATTATCCTTATAGAACTCAATACTATTATCACTGCTAAAAAAATCAATCCATAAATTAAGTATGACATACCAAACACCCCCATCTAAAATAATATTTTAATTGTGTTTATAAATATTGTTAAAAATTTTTATGAATAAAATAGCCCCGGGCAGATTCGAACTGCCGTCTGAGCCTCCAAAGGGCCCAATGCTCTCGGTATTCCCTAATAGAATTAGAGAATTTGACCGCTACACCACGGGGCTATAAATTGCGAATCTGCCGAAGCATTCAGAAAGATTAAAGCGTCTTATTTAAATTTAATGCCTGAAGAATTGCCCGGGCATTTTTCCATTCGCATAATGCCGGCTTACAATATTTATTGCATCATTAAATACTGCCAGATGCGCTTCTGCTGTTTGGGAGCACATCTTCGGAAGAACTAGGAGTCTCTCACCAAATCCTTTAAGCCCATGTCTTTCCTTGAATCCTTCAACGTCGCCGTCGCGGCATTCTACAGCATACTTAAAATTTGGATTTTCCATCATGCGAACTGCAATATCTTGATGATTGACAACCTCAGGCCTTGCCGTGTTTATCAAAATGCCATCTCCAAATACTGATGATAAAAGATGGTAATCTACTATTCCTACGGTGTTCTGATTTTTTGGAATATGGACAGATACTATATGAGATTGCCTATATAGATCTGCCGGACTAGCAAGCTCAACTCCGTATTTGACTGCCGATTCATAATCTGGATTTACATCAGAAGCAACAACTCTCATGTCCATACCTAGCGCTTTTCTGGCAACTTTCTTCCCTATATTGCCGAATCCATGAATGCCTAGGGTCTTTCCAGCCAACTGCGATCCAATGTAATTTTGTTGCGGGTTTGCCAGATTTCTGGAAAAATAAATCATTAGACCTATAACCATTTCTGCAACCGCTGTTGAGTTAGCATTTGGCGTATTGGCTACCTGAACTCCTTTGGTGGCTGCATAACTGGCATCTATAGTATCTGTTCCAGATCCTAGCCGGACGACAAGCTTTAGCTTTTCTGCGGCATCCAAAAGTTCTCTGTCGACTGAATCATTTCTTACAAGGAGGTAAGTGGCTTGCCTGACTGCCTCAAGCAACTGCTCTCGGGAGCTATAAATTAAGACTTTAGATTCAAGACCCTCTCTGTCCATATCGGCACTTGCGGACTGCAGGACCCTTTCATCGATAGGCTTTGAACTTGCAATTAAGACTTGATTATCCATAAAAGATAGTAATCAAATCGGCCTTTTAAGGTTTTTGACACATATGCTAAAATCTCAATAAAAATGACAAATCTAGCACAAAAATTTATAAATTGACATATGTTTGTGTCAAAGAATATGGAAGAAAATATAAAAGAAAAAGTTTGGAAATTCATTGACACGGATATTTCATTAAAAAAAGATTTGTCTAGGAAAATTATCAACTCAAGGGGCCTTGCTAAATATATTATTTCAACACAAAAATTAAACACCTCTTTGGATGCAGTGATAAGTGCTGTAAGGAGGTATAATCTGGATATTAAAAAGTCAGATGAAAAAAACTCCATCCATGATGTACTAAAGCAGGCGAAAATAGCAGTACGGACTAAGATGTCTTCTTTATTGTTAAAAAGAACAGATTTTGTAAAAACAAAGCTCGGAAGGCCGGATAAGCTTATGGATTTCCAGGGACATGATATAATCAGAGTATTGGAAGGATCACAAGCTTTAACAATAGTAATTGACCAAAAGAATTTTGAGAAAATAAAATCAACATTCCCCAAGGATTTGATACTGGAAGAAAACAAGAAAGTTGGAATGGTTGAAATAAATTACCCAAGGATATTAAAGAAAACTCCTGGTGTTTTCTCTATCATCTACAATGAGTTGGCGGAAAATGGTATAAGCATCATAGACGCCTTAATATCTTCAAATGAGCATATCCTAATAATTGAGGAAGATAAATTGCTGAAAGCCTTTGAGCTAATACAGAAATTATGCAGTTAAATTTTATATGTACTGAGAACTTCTTCCTCCATAAAATGCAGTTTGCCCGGAATTATCAAGCAATGCACAGGCTTTCCAAAATCAAATTTCAACAATTCTTTGCCAGTTCCGTATTTAATTAATTGATTTTCGCTTCCGACCATTGCGCATCCAACACAAAGCGTTTTTTCAGAAAATATTTTCTCATTTCTTTTTAATTCAATTTTCAATAAATATCTAATTGTATCATTAATAGTCATGAATTTATTTTCCTCTGGATTTAAATCCAATAAAAATAAAGTGTGCAAGCCCAATCTCAGATTTCCTTTCAGCACATCATAAGGAGTTTCAACATTTTCATTTTCCAATGGAATTGATGTTGTCTTCCCAAATTTATACAATTGCAATCCAGTAACTCCAATAGCAGTCAGTATAGAAGAATTATGAATCACAAAGCACTTTATTCTTTCTTTTTTGGCCCTTAAATACAAATCAATATGGGTTGTTGCAGCAAGCGAGTCCCCAACAACCAAAAAAGCAACATTTTTAGTTTTTGAATTTTCTATGATTTCATTTTCATCATTCTCAACCATTTTTCTGTTTGCTAAAATTATTTTCTTATTATAGAATTTTTCTAATGTTGGCTTATCACAATTCAGGACAGAAGTATAATTTTCCAAATAAATTAAATCACTCTTCCTAATAGCTTCAAGACCATTTATCGTAATGTCTTTCTCATTATTTAATCCCAAACCAATAAAGTAAAGGGGCATGAATTAAAGTTATTTGCTAGTGTTTAAAATTCTTTGCCATAGTAATTATTATAAATAAAACATAATTACCAGGCTATATGGGACTTGGAGAAACTACATCAAATACGCAAAATGTTTCGGGCCTTTTAGGAAAACTGGAAGCCACTAGGCTGAAGAGGAGGGATGCTCTTGGAAGATTTATTGACGGTATCGAGCAGGGCAAGTACTATGGACTTACAGAAATTCACCAGAAGCTTCATGAAGCAGGAATAATGCCTATGGGATTTGCTGGCAGGCTTTATACAAGAATGTTTGTCTCTCCTATAAATCGGGAGGGGAGGGATTTAGGGCAAGGAAAATATGTTGATTTTGTTCACTGGTGGACAACTGAGGAGGGGGTGTATCAGGTTTTTGAAAGGCAGAAATAGTTTTTATTTCTACAGTATTGATAATTAAAGTTTATGTTGCTGTGAAATACATACACTAAAATATATTTTAAACCTCAGAAATCCTTATAAACTCACTTAGTAGTCATAATAAAATTAAGAAAAGATTGTATTTCAGTTTTTTTGGCGAAAAACCGAAATTTAGCAGCTTTTTTGGCGAAAAGCAGCTTTAAATAAGCTTGGTTTGTCTATTCTAGTTTTTTTGTACGTTAAAAACTATAAACCGATACTAAACCAGTTTGTTGGCACAAACTAATTCTAAAGCGGATTAAACAGAACAGCAATATAAATATTTCGGTAATCGGAAGTTTATGTTGTAAAGTATATATGAAAAACTACGGGCTAGGGTAAAGGGGGAATGCAAAATGGATTTTTTAATAGAGAGTGCAGCACAAGTTCAAGACACGAACTTGAATTTTGAAGTAGGAAGAGCAAACATAAAAGTTATCGGCGTGGGCGGCTCAGGCAACAATATGGTTGGCTGGCTGTATAAAAAAGGAATAAGAGGCGCTGAAATTATCGCCTGCAACACCGACAAGCAACATCTTAACATCATTGATGCTGACAAGAAATTCTTGATTGGAAAAACTGTTACCAGGGGCCTTGGATGCGGCGGTTTTCCCGAACGGGGAGCAGAAGCTGCAAAAGAATCTCTAAATGAACTAAAAGAATCATTGAAAGGCGCTGATATGGTTTTCGTCTGCGCAGGAATGGGCGGCGGAACAGGCACGGGCGCATCACCGGTTGTTGCACAGCTGGCAAAAGATACAGGTTCAATCGTCATTGGAACTGTCACCATGCCTTTCAAGATTGAACGGGCACGGGTTGACAAAGCAGAATTTGGATTGCAGCAATTGAGAAATGTATCTGATACCGTGATAGTAATTGATAATAATAGGCTGGTGCAGATTGCCGGCAATCTTCCGATTCAGCAGGCATTTGCAGTGGCAAATGAATTAATCGCAACGATGATTAAGGGAATTGTAGAAACAATAGCAGTTCCGTCACTAGTTAATCTGGACTTTGCCGATGTAAAAGCAATAATGCAAAATGGTGGAGTTGCAGTAATTGGAGTTGGCTCTTCCGACACAAATAACCGAGTTGAAGAAGCAGTCAAAGGCGCACTAGCAAACCCCCTTTTGGAAGTTGATTACCAGGGCGCCACAGGCGCTTTGATTCACGTTGTCGGCGGCCCGGACATGACTCTAGATGATATCAACAAAGTTGGAGAGCTTGTAACAGAAAGCCTTGATCAGGAAGCGAATGTAATCTGGGGAGCAAGGGTCACTGAAGACATGAAAGGAAGAATTACAGTAATGACTATTATTACGGGAGTCAAGAGCCCATGGGTTCTTGGCAAAGTCAATTACAAGAAGCCATCTCCAGAGGCTGTTGCAGTAAGCCAAGAACTTGGATTAGAATTAGTTAATTAGGCAAATATCACGATCACCCTTTAGTCTTTGTGGTGAGATTGTTTCTTTGCCTTCATTTAGAAAACCACCCCCAACGTTTTTCAATTGTGAAGGCAAGCAGTGGCTCGGTAACGGGCCACATTTTTTATTTTAGAAGTTGAAATGAATTTAAATAAATTTAATTTTTTATGATTAATTTTAATTCCTTTTTCTATCATCCTGGGTGTAATATTCCTGATAAGCAGATGTCTCGTCTTTTTGCTTTTCTTTAATTTTTTTATCTTCAGTAGCATCTTTTTTATCTTTCTTCTTAAAAATTTTATTTCCGGCTTTCTTTATCATCTTTTTTGTTTCCTTAAACCCATGCTCTATTACTGGCGCCCATAATCCTAAACCGGTTTTTGGATATGGGCCTTGCCGTCCCCACCATTTCTCAAAGAACATTATGTGCTCTATCCTGTATTTCGGGGGCATTTCAGGAACTTCATCCGCAAATCCTATTGTTAAAACTCCCTGCACATTTACATTCTCAGGCAAATTGCATAATCTTCGAATTTCTTCTTCATCAAAAGCTCCGACCCAGCAGGCCCCCAGTCCGAGAGAATGGGCTGTCAAAAGCATATTCTGCATTGCAGCAGCAGCTCCTTGTATAGTGTAGAGCCTGCCTCCTCTGGCACCATAATACCTTTCTGATTTTTCCGGCTCTCCTACAACTACAATGTGTATAGGCGCATCCTGCATCCAGTACTGTTGCGCGCATGTTTCAGCAATCGCCTTTCTCTTATCTTCATTTTTAACAACAACAAATTTGCAATTCAGTACATTTCCTGCAAAAGGCGCAAACTTGGCAGCCTGCAGAATCTCAACGATGTTATCCCACGGTACCTGCTTGTCTTTGTATTTTCTGACGGACCTTCTCGTTCTAATGCAGTCAAACACGCCCATGTGGTACCCAGAATTGTGCGATTCTTCACTATGGGTTTCTTCGTGCGTATTTCCTGTATGATTTTGAGGATTATTATGTTTCGCTTCCATAATCAAATCTCTTAATAAGGCTATTTAAATAATTAACTGAAACAACTCTTCCGCGAGTTGATGGTGGGAAACTTTTTGCGAAAATGTTTCATCAAAAAAGGTAGGCTTCGCAACTGCTCAGCCCACTAAAAAATCAATATTTGGACTGATGGTATGTTAAAATAAGATCTAAGCAACATAAAACTTTCCAATCAAAAAACTTAATAAACTTAAGAATAAAATTATTTTATATGGAATATTCCAAATTGGTGGAAGTTTACGAGAAATTAAATAAAACATCTAAAAGGTTAGAAAAGACCCATATAATTTCAGAATTCTTGAAAGATGTAAGCGTGGAGGATGCAGAGCACGTAATGCTCCTGCTTGAAGGAAGGGTTTTTCCCAATTACGATCCAAGAGAAATTGGAATAGCTGCAAGGACAATGCTCAAGTCTTTGAGTGCTGCGACAGGAATAGCCGTTGATAAAATAGAAAATGAATGGAAAAAACAGGGCGATCTAGGTTTAGTGGCTGAAATCATTGTCAGGGCAAAAAAGCAGTCAACTCTGCAGTCAACAAAAGTAACAGTCAAAAAAGTTTTTGAAAATATAAGAAAGCTTGCAGACCTGCAGGGCGAAGGCACTGTGGAAAGAAAAGTCCAATTAATCGCAGAACTAATAACCTCAGCGAAGCCGCTTGAATCAAGATACATTGTCAAGACGGTTCTCGATGAAATGCGAATTGGCGTCGGGGAAGGGGTAATGCGTGATTCAATCATATGGTCTTCGTTTGGCAATGAAATAGGAATAAAATATGTACAGGAAGGAAACGAAATAGATATAGGCGACCGAGAAAAATACAACAAATACGCTGATGCTGTCCAAAGAGCTTACGATTTGACAAATGAATTTGCAGAAGTTGCAAAGGCAGCAAAAAAGGGGCTTAAAGAACTGGAAAGTATTGAAATGAAAGTCGGCATACCTATTCAGGTCATGCTTTCATTGAAAGTGGATACAATTGAAGAAGGATTTGAAACTGTCGGAAAGCCGTGCGCAGTTGAATTCAAGTATGACGGATTCAGAATACAGGCTCATAAAGATGGGCAAGGAAATATAAAATTATTCACCCGCAGGCTTGAAAATGTCACAAAACAATTTCCCGATATTGCTGAATATGTCAAAAGCAATGTCAAGGCAAAGACTTTCATAATTGATTCGGAAGCAGTAGGTTTTAACAAAAAAAACGGAAAATACCTTCCGTTCCAGAGCATTTCCCAAAGGATAAAAAGAAAATACGATATTGAGAAAATGTCAGAAGATTTTCCTGTTGAATTAAATGTCTTTGATTTGATTTATTACGACGGCAAAAATATGATTTCAGAACCGTTCGAAAAAAGAAGAAAAATTCTTGAGAAAATCATAAAGCAGGAGAAGAAAAAAATAGTTCTTTCAAAGCAGAAAATTGTTTCTGATGAAAAAGTTGTCGGGCAGTTTTTCAAAGATGCTTTTAATGCAGGAAACGAAGGATTGATGTTCAAGGCTTTGAATGCGCCTTACAAGCCCGGCGCCCGCGTAGGCCACATGGTAAAATTCAAGGCAATAATGGAAACTCTTGATTTGGTTATTGTTGCTGCAGAATGGGGCGAGGGAAAAAGGTCAAAATGGCTCAGCAGCTACACAATTGCCTGCCTGGATGAAGACGGCAATTTTGCTGAGGTCGGAAAAGCCAGCACCGGATTGAAAGAAAAAGAGGAAGAAGGATTAAGCTTCATGGAGATGACTAAATTACTGCGCCCGTTAATTCTTTCTGAAAAAGGGCGCGAAGTCAGGGTCAAGCCAAAATTAGTGATTGAAGTGGGTTATAATGAAATACAAAAATCTCCGACTTATGATTCTGGTTATGCCTTGAGATTTCCGAGAGTAATCGGCCTCAGAACAATGGATAAAGGGCCGGAAGAAGCCTCCACAATAGATTATGTAAAGAAATTATTTGAAAGCCAGAAGAAGAGGTAGAATTTAATTTTATAGAAACATTTAAAATAATTCTTTTTCTCCTATATAATTATGGAAGGCAATGGTGGGCTTGAATCAGCAGTTGAAGAAGCCAACGAACAAGAAACGTGTGCATCAGGATTAGGAGAAGAATTGGGCAACGAAGTTTCAGGTTATTCAAGCGAGGATAATCAACAAGTGCGAAAATTTGGAAGTGAAGAATCTGGATTAGATAAAAAAGAAGGCACAAACAGGGCAGCAGCAGCAATAATATATAATAAGGAAACAGGAGAATTCTATTTTGAATTAAAGCCATCTTCATATCCTATAAAAGAAGCGAGGGGAAAATTGGCTTTTGTTGGCGGAAAAGTGGAGCATACAGATCGCAGCTCACTAGACGCATTAATAAGGGAAATCAGGGAAGAAGTCGTTAATGAAAAAGCACAGGAAATTTTAATAGGCAAATTAACTCAGCTGGGTTCATATTATCATACAATAGTTGAATTTGTGGATGGTTTAAGGTACGAAACTGATGTGTATAAAATTAATGTTGATTCTGATAAGGAATGGAATATTGTAAAAGATTCTTCACTGGCTGAAGGACAGAAGCAGATTTTAAATTTTCAGCAAATTCGCGGCAGGTTTGGTGATTTTGCTTTTAAATATGACGAGCCGTTAAAGAAATTATTTGAAGAAGAATATAGCAGGAACTTCATGCATGTGAAAGAATATGCTTTCCGCTTGCCAATTATTAACAATGCGGCTTACCGTACACAAACTAATATTTTAGGTTCACATACTTCAAGATTTGATAATGAAGGTATGTATGTGCGTTTAGCTGCGTAATGATATATTGAATTCACACCTTGAAACTGGCAATTGAAAACCTTTAAATACCCTCAAAAAATTCTAAAGCAAAATGATAATAGGCTTTGGTTTCACTAAATTAAGCGCACAGAAAAACGCGCAGGCAAAAGGCAACATTGACATAAATAATAATGTCAGCATTAAGGATGTGCAGGAAGATAATTTTTCCATGGGAAAGGAAAAGCAGAATGTTCTGAAATTTACTTTTGACTTCACGTCAAAATACGAGCCGAATGTCGGCAGTGTCCTTTTAGAGGGTGAACTTTTGTATGTTGATGACCCTAAAAAAGCAAAGGAAATACTCAGCGGCTGGAAGAAAGATAAGAAAATAGACAAAGAGTTAATGGCAATGCTTCTTAACACGCTGCTTGTAAAATGCAACGTTCAGGCTTTGATATTAAGCCAGCAGATTAACCTGCCGCCCCCAATTCCCCTGCCAAAAGTGCAGATGGCAGCGCAGGAAAATAATTATATTGGGTAATAAAATGGTAGTTGGTACTGCAGGGGCTGTTGCGGGAATTCTAGATGCTCAAAGGACAATAACAAAATCACTAGAGCCGTTAACAAATGAAAATATTGAAGCAAGAGTTCAAGAAGCCAATAAGCAATTCAACAGGGCAGGCATAAAAGGTGGATTGGCTTTAGCTTCAGCGGCGACTGCACTCGGACTATCTGTTTATACAGATTTTAAATATGAATTTCCAGTTTCAGATGCAGTTGTTTTAGTTGGTTGCACTTATGGAATGATTCAAGTTTTAAAAGGTTATTCTTCTTTATACACATCTAATGAAAGCTCAAGAATATTACGGCAAAGGCAAAGTTCTTAGTATGAATTTTATTTCCAAAACATTTATAAAACTCAATCGCTACCTCTAAGTTAAAATAAAATGCCAGACAAAGAGCTAAAATTAAAAGTCGCTGAAGCAATTCAGGATGATGTAAATAAAGGAATAGTTAGAATCGATTCCGGCTACTTGTCAGAAGTAGACATAAAAACGGGCGACATTGTTGAAATAGAAGGCGAAAGAAAAACAGTTGCAATCGCAGACCGTTCTTATCCCGGGGATATAGGATTAAACATCATCAGAATGGACGGAATCATAAGAAAAAATGCCAAAACAGGAATTGGCGAGATTGCAAAAGTAAGAAAAGCTATTGTTAAAGAAGCAAAGAAAATTGTCATTGCGCCGGCCAGAAAAGGAATTGTCATTCGCGCAAGCCCGGAAATCTTCAAACAGGGCTTGTTGGGGAGGGCAGTTGTAAAAGGAGATATTGTTTCTTTGGGAGGCGCAAGAAGAAGAAAATCAACAATGGCAAACAATCCTTTCTTTGATGAAGATATTTTCAGCATTCTGGATGAAAGCATGATGGGCATTGGATTTGGCGACATAAAATTCGTTGTTGTGGACACAAACCCAAAGTCGGCTGTTATAATTCTTGACCAAACTGAAATAGAATTCCGATCAGAGGCTGTTGAAGTCGAGGAAGAAAGAGTTCCAGAAGTATCCTATGAAGATGTTGGCGGCCTGGAAGATGAAATAAAAAAAGTCAGAGAGATGGTGGAATTGCCGCTAAAGCACCCTGAAATTTTCGAGAGATTGGGAATCGAGGCTCCAAAAGGAGTTTTGCTGCACGGCCCTCCAGGAACTGGCAAAACTTTGCTTGCAAAAGCAGTTGCAAACGAAACCAACTCGCATTTTATACTAATCAACGGCCCGGAGATAATGTCAAAATATTACGGCCAGTCAGAAGAAAATTTAAGAAAAAAATTCGAGGAAGCGGAAAAAAATGCGCCTTCAATAATTTTCATAGATGAAATCGATGCAATCGCATCCAAAAGAGAAGAAACAAGGGGGGAAGTTGAAAGAAGAGTTGTTGCCCAGCTATTGGCTTTGATGGACGGCTTGCAGTCAAGAGGAAAAGTTGTTGTGATTGCAGCGACAAACGTGCCGAATATTCTTGATAATGCTTTGCGAAGGCCTGGGAGATTTGACAGGGAAATTGAAGTTGGAGTTCCAAGCAAGGAAGGCAGATTGAATATTCTTAAAATTCACACAAGAAACATGCCGATGTACACAAGGGAAAACATCGTCAAGGAAAGTGATTTTGAGCCGGAATACAAAGAGGCAATTCTTAATCTAATGAGGTATAAGGACGGCAATTCAAAAAGCATGGAAAAAACTATTAGCCGTTATATCACTGAAAATCCTGAAAAAAATGATCTGTTCAAGAAGCTCGATATTTCAAAATTGAAAAAATACATGGAAAAAGTTGGCAGTGATTCCAAGATAGTTCACCTTAAAGAATTGGCAGAGATAACCCATGGCTTTGTCGGTGCTGATTTGGCTTCACTGGCAAAAGAAGCTGCAATGATTGTTTTGAGAAAAGTGCTTCCAGACATCAAACTAAAAGAAGAAGAGCCGCTGCCGAAAGAGCTCCTTGAGAGGCTGGTGCTTACACAGGTTGATTTCAAAGAAGCGTTAAAGGTCGTTAGACCAAGCGCATTGAGAGAAGTCCTTGTTGAAATTCCAAACGTCAAGTGGCTGGATATTGGCGGATTGGAAAATATAAAACAGGAATTAATTGAGGCGGTTGAATGGCCTTTGAAGCATCCAGAAGCGTTCAAGAGGCTTGGCGTAAGGCCTCCACGGGGAATTTTGCTTTACGGCGCTCCGGGCTCGGGAAAAACTTTGCTGGCAAAAGCTGTAGCAAATGAAAGTGAAGCAAACTTTATTTCTGTTAAAGGGCCGGAGATGCTGTCAAAATGGGTCGGCGAATCGGAAAAGGCAGTGCGGGAAGTTTTCAAGAAAGCCCGCCAGGTCAGCCCATGCATAATATTTTTTGATGAATTTGATTCGCTTGCGCCAAAAAGAGGCGCGTCTTCCGACAGCCACGTAAGCGAAAGAGTTGTAAACCAATTGCTGACAGAAATTGATGGTCTTGAAGATTTGCACGACGTTGTTGTGATTGCCGCCACCAACAGGCCAGATATAGTTGACACGGCTTTATTGAGGCCCGGAAGATTTGATAGAATGATACTTACTCCAATTCCCGACGAAAAATCGAGATTTGAAATTTTTAAAGTGCACACAAAAGGAATGCCGATAAGCGTTGAAATGCATCCGGAGAAAGCCAAGGCAAAGAAAATGGTTGCAACAAAGACAACGGGCAAGGGAGAAAGCACATCAATTGAATATGAAGATGTTCTTGATAGAAATGAGCTGAAAACAAAAGAAGATTTATTGTCTCAGCTTGCAAAAAAAACAGAGGGCTATGTTGGGGCTGACATCGAAGCGGTTTGCAGGGAAGCAGCAATTCTTACATTAAGGGAAGATATTGATTCAAAAGAAATTTTTCCAAAACATTTCGATAAAGCGCTTGACAAAGTTCGCCCTTCTGTCACAAAAGATGTTGAGAAATATTACGAGGAGCTGCAGGAGCAATTAACAGCAGCCCGCTCAAAACAAATGCTCGATGAAAAGCCGGGATATATGGGGTAAAGATTTTTAACTTCAAACAAAAACCTTTAAATAAACTTATTCTACATTTAATACCATGATACCTGAACTTGGAGATGTGGTAAAAGTAATTGCAAAGGACGGGGTTTATGAGGGAATTCTGATGCCTCGCCCGGAAATCCTGGAAAAGGGTTATACTGTAATAAAACTAGATAACGGCTACAATGTAGGTATTGAAGATTCTAAAATTGAAAAAATTGAATTAATAAGCAAGCATAAAAAATTGGATCCAATAAAATACAGGAAAGCTGAACACAAAAAAAGCCTGCTGACAGTTTCTATTTTGTCTTTTGGCGGCACAATCTCCTCAAAAATAGATTACAAAACCGGAGGTACTTATGCTGATTATACTGCAGAGGATTTCATCCAGATGCTTCCTGAACTGGAAAATGTTGCAAATTTAAGGGCGGAAAAAGTAATGGGCCTAATGAGCGAGGATTTGGCGCCTGAAGACTGGCAGATGATGGCAAAAAGAATTGCAAAAGAGTTAAATGATGAAGAAGTCAGCGGCGTTGTTGTAACGCAGGGCACAGACACTCTTCATTTTTCAACTGCAGCAATGTCCTTTTTTCTAAAAAATCTGAACAAGCCGGTTGTGTTCACGGCAGCTCAAAGAAGTATTGACCGCGGAAGCTCCGATGCATTCTTCAATTTATTGTGTGCTGTTAATGCTGCAGCAAAATTTGACGGGGCGGCTGTTGTTACATGCATGCACGGCACAAGCGATGACAAGTATTGTATTTTAAATCGCGGAACAAAAGTAAGAAAGATGCATACGAGCAGGCGAGATGCATTTCGCCCAATCAATGAATTGCCACTTGCAAAAATAAATGAAGATGGTAAGATAGAAATTCTGAATAATAATTATGAAAAAAGAAATGAAAACAAAGTTTCTATACACGACAAATTTGAAAGCAAGACGGCATTAATTTATGTTTATCCCGGAATTGATGCAGATATTTTCGACATTTACATAAAGAAAAAATATAGGGGACTTGTAATTGCCGGTACAGGATTGGGCCACGTTCCAACATTCAATCCAAAACATACACTAATTAAAAAATTAAAAGAATTAATTGATAATGGAATTTTAGTTGTCATTGCTCCACAGGCGATTTACGGCAGAGTTCATCCTTATGTTTATACTAATTTGAGAAAATTATCAATAGGCTTAAACTGCATATTTGTAGAAGACATGCTGCCGGAAGTCGCATACGTAAAGCTTGGCTGGGTTCTTGGACATGGGGACAAAATGGAAGAAGTGAAGAAAATGATGATTACAAATTACGCTCATGAGATAAATGAAAGAAGCGATGAAAAGAACTTTTTGTATTGAATTAAAATAAAATGGAAATAAACTATCAAGAGATAGGCTTCAAATGTGGATTGGAAATCCACCAGCAGCTGGACGGAAAAAAATTATTTTGTAATTGCCCAACTTTGAATTCTGATAAGGAAGCCGACATAAAAATAGAAAGAAAGCTAAAGGCAGTTGCAGGTGAAAAAGGCGAAATTGACATTGCCGCTCAGCACGAGATGGTAAAGGATAAGCTATTCATTTACGAGAGCAATTCTCAAGATACCTGCCTGGTTGAATATGATGAAGAGCCTCCGCATGAATTAAACAAAAATTCTCTTGAAACGGCATTAAAAGTTGCTTTGCTTTTAAACGCAAAAATAATTGATGAAATCCAGATTATGAGAAAAACGGTTATAGATGGCTCAAATGTTTCAGGATTTCAAAGAACGGCTTTGATTGCAATGGACGGCTTTGTTGAAACTCCGCAGGGAAAAGTGTCAATTCAGACTATCTATTTAGAGGAAGAGTCAGCCCAAAAATTAGAGGATGGAACAGATTTTGTAAGGTATAAATTAGACAGGTTAGGAATTCCATTAATTGAAATCGCAACAGGAACGGAAATAAAAAATTCTGAGCATGCAAGAGAAGTTGCCGCTTATATTGGGATGGTGCTGAGAAGTGTTGAAGGAGTCAAGCGGGGCTTAGGGACAATTAGGCAGGATGTGAATATTTCAATCACGGACGGCGCAAGGACAGAAATAAAAGGGTTTCAGGACTTAAGGAGCATTCCAAAAGTTATAGAGCACGAGGTAAAAAGGCAGATTGATTCAATAGATAAAGGAAAAAAACTGCAGAAGGAAGTCAGAAAAGCGGAGCAGGATTTTAGTAGTTCATTTTTGAGGCCAATGCCCGGGGCTCACCGGTTATATCCGGAAACGGATGTGCTTCCTGCAAATGTCCCTAAAAAATATCTTGAGGAATTGAAAAAAAAATTGCCGAAATTATTATCCCATAAGACGGAAGAATTTGAAAGGAAATATGGTCTGCCGAATCAAATGGCAAAAGAGATTATCGCTTATGATAATTTTGAATTATTAGTAAAAACATTCAGTAAAATTGACCCATTTACTATTGCAAACACTTTGGTTAATATCCCGAAAGAAATCAAAACCAGATTCAACATGGATTCATCGAAATTAACTCAAAAAGACTTTGAAGAAATTTTATCCTATCTTAATGAAGGGAAAATATCCAAAGAAGCAATTCTCGATTTATTGATTAAAAAAATAAAAAACGAAAAAATTGATTTAACGCATTTTGAATCCGTTTCAGACGAGGAACTAGAAAACGAAATTAAAAAAATTATAAGCGAAAAACCAAACCTGAATATTGGGGCTTACATGGGTCTGGTGATGTCAAAGCATAGGGGAAAAGTAGATGGAAAGAAAATAATGGAAATTCTGAAGAGGTATGCGAAATAATCAGAATATAACAGAATGTTTTTATAACTTATTCTTAAGTTTTAACTCTTCTTGAGATTCTTCTTTCATTAAGTAATTCAGCGTAGGAATCAGCAGGACCACCCCAACTATAACCCACAAGTACCAGTAAGGTTGTATAAAGTAATAATGCGTTGCTATTACAAGTCCTATACCTATACCTATTAGCAGCTTGCTTGTAACTAAAAATAAAAAGTGCAGGGTAGAAATCTCTCGCTTTATTAATTTCCTATTTAGCATAGCTGTTAATTTGCTTATTGCTATTTAAAATTATCGATTTATTAAAATTAAAAATTATTTTATCAATAATTAACAACATTTAAAACATAAACTACATTTCTTTGTAATCGGTGAATCAATAATGGCATTCGGTAAATTTGATAAGAGCCTGGACAAGGAAATATTCTCAGAGGTAATTCCGTTTGAGACAACGAGGATAACAGTTGGAGTTTTCTCGTACAATGACGGCGAAAAGAAATTGCAGGTTTCGAGGGAAAATATGAACCAGGACGGGGAATGGAGCTTCGCGAAACTTGGCAGGATGTTTAAGGATGAAGCTGAGAAAGTAATTCCGGTTATGAAAAAGGCGCTGGAGAAGATGTGATTATAAACATTTAAATAGAATCGTCGGTACCAACTTTAAAATGAAAAATCCAGGAAAATTTTATGATGCTGTGGGAAATGCAAGAACATATGTTAATTATTTTTTTGAAATGATGAAGTATACTAATAGTAAGGATTTTCCGGAATGGGGCTCTATACTTTATAGGGTGGATTCCGACCGGATACATTTTAGTTTATTCGATAAAAAGAGGAGGGGAATTATGTCTGGCTCCAATGGCCTGCCGGTTGATGGGACAATTGATGACGCCGTGGAAAAAATCGCAAGGGACAATGCACTTTTTATGAATATTTCTAACTTATCTAGAGAACTGGGCGAACCTTTAATATCGTTGCCTTAGATTTCTACTATACAAAAATAAACCTTTTTAAAAGCCCCTGATTTCTATATAATTAATGCGCCGGTAGCTCAGCCTGGATAGAGCGAAAGGTTCCTAACGATAAGCGTTTTTACGCTAACGAATGGAATTACCTTTAGGCCGGGAGTTCGAATCTTCCCCGGCGCGTTTTTGCTTAAATGCAGCTGCCTCGTACTGATGAGGAACCTTTGGAGTAGTGCTTGAAAAATAGCATGAAAAGAACTATCCGAAGCGAGAGAGCAGAAATTCTAAATATTTTATAGGTAGATCCACCAATAATGCATCAGCCAAAATTTATTTTCATGTTCAGTTGTTTTATTTGCCATTTTGTTGTTAGAAATAGTTATATGCCGAGCGACGCAGCTGTGCCTAAACTTCCTCCGATAAGTAGCGGCCTCTTTACTTTTCTGATGCTGAAAGTGTCTTTTACATCATTATAAATTTGTTTTAGATTGTTGTATTGAAATGTTATAATTTTTGATGCAATCTTTATTGAGGAGCCAACAGCTCTTGCAGCAGCATAAAATCCCAAGTATTGAACTGTAGCTGCTGAATAAGAGTAATTCAAGGCTGCCAAGCCTGCCTTTATTGCCCTGCTGGAACTGTAAGCCGCAACCAAAGAATCCCAAATGCTTGGCTGCTTATTTTTCCATTCGTCATCTATTTTTTCGTCTATAGTCATACTACTGGCACTATCATAGTCTATAACAATTATAGTTGTTGTCATACACCACAACACTTATAAAGAAAAGAATAATATAAATTAAAATGATTGAAGAAAATTTGTCTGAACTAGGATTTAGCCCTTCAGAAATAAAAATTTATTTACATCTCTTAAGAAACGGAAGCAGTTATCCCAACAAAATTAGCGCAGAAAAAAAACTAAACAGAACAAATGTTTATGAAGCTTTAGATAGGTTAATTTCAAAAGGTGTTGTTTCTTTCATAAACAAGAATAAAGTTAAATGGTTTGAGGCAAAAAGCCCTGATTCATTATTATCATTAATTAAAGAAAAAGAAGATGAATTCAAAACAGCCAAAAACAAAATTTTGGAAGACATAAAAACACTAAACCAAACAAAATCAGATGCAAATCCATTGGAAGCAAATGTTTTTACTGGAAGGAAAGGCCTGAGAATGATTTTTGAAGATATTCTTGAAACAAAAAAGCCAATTTCACTAATCGCAGCAGAATTGCAATTCAGGGAATTTTTCGGGCCTTACTTTGAATTATGGCACAAGGAAAGAATTGAAAGAAAAATATCCCAAAGAACTATTTTTTCAAGAAAATTCAAAGGGAAGCTGGAAAATAGAAAATTCCTCGAATACAAATTTGTTGATAATAAATACACAAACCCTACAACAACAATTCTATATGGGGATTACTGTATATTTATCCAATGGTCTAAGGAGCCAATTGCTATTAAGATTCAAAACAAAGATTTAGCCAAATCACACTTGAATTATTTCAATATGTTGTGGAATTCTTGAATAATAATATTTATATATACCGCCTATTTGCCTACTAAGTATAATGGAAATACGCAACATACAAAAAACTGGTGATATGCATTATTTGTACCTGCCGACATCTTGGTGCAGGGAACATAAAATAAGATCCAAATCTAAAGTAAGCATTGAGCAATCAAGCGACGGAACCCTAGCTGTCTCGCCCCAGATTACAGAAAGAAAGCCAAAGCACCTAAAATTCAATATTTCTGAAGATGACCAGGAAATAATTCACAAATTGGTCGTAGCATGCTATATCAATCCGGTTGCCTCTTTTGAAATAAATTTTGAAAAAGAGCTGGACTTTACAAAGCTGCTGAACCAAAAAAGGTTGATTAGCCTGGAATCCGTTGAAATTGACAAAAAACAAATTACCTGCCATGGATCTATCTCGATAAGCGACCCGGAATCACTGCTGAAAACAATGGCGAGAAAAATAAAAAATATGATTGTTGTAATGCAGAACAGCTATGATGAGGACTTGATTGAAAGATATGAAGACGAGATTGACAGGAGCAAGATGCTTATTGATAAATCAATAATAAGCTCACTCACATTTGAGCGAACAACGAAGTCTAAGACGATAGATTTATATTATATTTCTTTGATTTCAAAAGATCTTGAAAGAATGGTTGACCATCTTATACGGGTTAACAGCAAGGAAACCGAATTTCTCAATTCAATTTACGATGTTGTAGATCAGCTTCAGTCTATAATTGAAAACACGAACACCCTAAATCATAAAATAGCGCTGCAGTTCATCAAAAAAGTCAGCAAAATAAAAAGTTTTGAGGTCAAAGATATAAAAAGTTATGACAAAGAAAGAATGCGGTTGTCATTGACTACGGTCGCGGAAGTTGTTACAGACTGGGCAATTACAAAAGAAATAGAGAAATAATTACTTTGATTTGGGTTTCATGATTGCGTACTGAATTGCCATGGAAATCCTACCAATTATGAGTCCCATGATAAAAATAGCAAAATAAGTCATATAATCGGCAAATTGGTTAAAGTTCATTAAGAAAGGGTAACCCTCTAAAACATAAATTAAACCTAAATGATGTATAGGGAGTACTTATACTATATGTTTTATATACTAAATATGTAACTATATTTCAAATTACAAATGTTTTTCATATACTAAATAGCCAACGTTATTAAGGCTAACATGAGAACCACGCAGAATAGGTGTTGTTGAATGGGTGCGCACAAATCACATGAAGCAGAAGATGATTCTCAGAGAGAAATCGCTGTCTTGAGCGAGATTAAAGAATCAGAAAAAAAGGCGGAAGAGATTCTGGAAAAAGCAAAATCCGAGCAGAATTCAATAATACACCAGGCGAGAATTGTTGCTTCTAATATCCTTTCAAAAAAATCTGAAGACATTAAAAAAATCCAGGAAAAAAAAGTTATGGAATTTAGGGATAAGGTAAAACTTCTTAATGAAGAGAAGCTCATTGAAGGCAGGACTCTTGCTAAGCAGCTTAAGTCAAAAGCGGACAAGAATTCCGGAAAGGCGGTTGAGCTTGTCATGAAAAAATTTGAAGAGATGGTTTAGATGCCGAGCCCTTATGAAATGTCGAGCGTTCTGATTGCGGGCCCTAAAAGCATACAGGAAAGCATAATTAAAGAATTGCACGATTTGAAAGTTTTGCATATCGTTGATTACTCCAGGAGCGAGCATGCAGACATAGGCGCCCCCCTGGCCAGCGCTCCAAAACTTTCTGAAATACTTGTCAAAGTAAGGTCATTGAAGTCAGCTCTGAACATAAAAAAAGAAATCACTAAATTCGAGCTCAAAAAGGGAATGCTTGAAATTGATTCAAATGTTAAAAAGATAAGTGAAGAACTGAATTCAAATCTCGAAGAGATAAAAATGACCGAAGCTTCTATGTCAAAAAATGAAAGCGCAAAGAAGGAATTGGAACTTTTGGAAAATATAAATATAAATCTTGAAAATTTTACAAATTACAAATCGCTTGCTTGTTTTACCGGCTTTGTCAAGGGAAAGAAAGGTTCTGCTTCAATCCGCGATCAGATTTCAAAATTGACAAAAAATTTTATACTTCTTGGCCCTGCTGGCAATAATAAGAATTTTGCAGTGCTTTTCATTGATGTAAAAAATAAAGATGATGCAAGTTCGATTCTGCAAAAAAATGGATTTTCACAGATTCCTCTTGCGAACATAGGCGGATTAAAAGGGAATGCTGCATTAAACTTAAAGAAATTAGATAATGAATTTGAAATCCTTCAAAAACAAAAATATAAAATTGAGGCAAATTTAATCAAATTAGGCAATGAATACAAAGATTTTCTGGTTGCATCAGAAATATTTTTGACAGAGCAACTGGAAAAAGCCGAAGCTCCTTTGAAATTTGCATCCACCTCGTCAAGCTTCCTTATAAAGGGTTGGATCCCAAGTACTGATTTGCACACATCAATAGACAAGTTAAATAAAACGGCCCAGGGAAAATTATTTATAGAATTCGAGCCTGCGAAAAAGCATTCAAAAGCGCCCGTTAAGATGAAACATTCAAAGATTGTTCAGCCTTTCGAGTTTTTCATAAATCTTTACAATATGCCGACTTACAGCGAAATTGACCCGACTTTTTTCATTTTCCTTACATTTCCTATCTTCTTCGGAATAATGCT
Organism: Candidatus Nanoarchaeia archaeon; assembly: GCA_035288865.1. Taxonomy (GTDB): domain Archaea; phylum Nanobdellota; class Nanobdellia; order Woesearchaeales; family GW2011-AR4. The sequence goes on along the minus strand of DATDZA010000005.1, from coordinate 14,350 downwards.
CGGTGATGTCGGCTACGGGCTCACAAGCCTGATTTTATTTTTTGTCCTGAAGAAATTGATGCCAAAAGCAAAAGGATTCTTTAATATACTGATTTTGGCTTCGGTAGTCTCTATGGCTTTTGGATTCATATTCGGGGAATTTTTTGGGTTTGAGTTTATACACCCACTAATAAAAAGAGAACACGATGTGATTCCATTGTTGGCAATATCGGTCATAATTGGAATAATTCATGTTAATATTGGATTAATAATTGGTTTTGTAAATGAATTAAAATCTCACGGTTTGATGCATGCAATTTATTCCAAATCAAGTTGGATTGTTTTGGAAATTGGAGCGGCAATGCTTATACTGTCATTGATGAAACTAATTTTAATTCCATGGTGGGTTGGTGCAACATTTTTATTGGCATCAGTTTTGATGCTGTTTAAGGGAGAAGGAATTAGGGGTATTATTGAAATACCAGGCATTTTTGTCAATATGATGTCATACATGAGATTGATGGCCATTGGGCTTTCATCGGTAATTATGGCGTTGATTGTTAACGAGTCGGCAAAAGGATTCTTCAACAAAGGCGGATTTTTTATTATTGTTGGAGTATTCATTTTAATTATAGGTCACGTTGTAAATATTGCAATTGGACTGCTTGGAAGCTTTTTACACTCATTGCGACTGCATTATGTTGAGTTTTTTTCAAAATTCTTTTCAGGCGGAGGAAAAAAGTACCAGCCGTTTGGAATGAGAGATGAAGAATAAAATTTGAATATAAAATAAAAGAAAGTATTAACAAAAAATCATCGTAAACTAATAACAAAGTTAATTAAACAATAAGAAATAAAAAGATTAAAAGAATAAAAGTTTCGGAGGTAAAAAATGGCAGCAGATTTGGGAACGGGATTGATTGCTCTGGCATCAGGGGCAGCTATCGGATTGAGTGCGATTGCAGCAGCTATTGCTGAAAAAGAAATTGGTGTAGCAGCAGTGGGCGCAATGGCGGAAAAGGAGGAATTGTTTGGTAAGGGCCTTGTGCTTACAGTAATTCCAGAGACTATAGTCATCTTTGGATTAGTAGTCGCTATATTAATATTGAACTTAGCAAAATAAATCAAAATGGGATTGGATTCAGTAAAGGAAGAAGTAATTAGGAATGCAAAAGAACAGGCAAGCTTAATGTTAGCTGAAGCTCGAAAAGAAGCCGGTAATATTGTGAAGGAAGCTGAAGCCAAATCAGAAGAGATGAAAGCAAAAAGCGAAGCCGACACAAGGAAACAAATAGACACAATAAAAAGGCAGGAACTCGCATCCTCAGAGTTAGAAAGTAGAAAAATTGTGCTGGATGCCAAGAAACAGGCCATAGAGAATGTAATTGCAGAAGCGAGAAAAAGGATTGAGTCTCTCGATGACAGGAAAAGGGAAGTTTACATAAAAAAGCTGCTCGAAAAGTCAAAAAAGGAGCTGGAAGTTGCATACATTTATTGCAGCAAAAAAGATTTGAAATATGTCAAAGAGACTGAAACAATTATTATGGAAATGCTCGGGGGCATAATAGCGGAGAACAGGGAAAAAACTATAAGAGTGAATTACAGTTTCGAGACTCAGCTCGAAAGCGTAAAAGAAACCGAGTTGCAGATTATAAGCAAATTATTGTTTGGTTAAGAATGAAAATGAAGCAACAATTAAAAGAACCTGAAAAAATAAAACTTGGATTTTATTCTTACACTTATGTAAGGACAACTGTAATGAGGGCGCTCCTTTTTAGGAGGGATGACTATCAAAAACTGCTGAAGATGAGCTTCAGCGAGATTGCAAAATTCTTACAGGACTCAAATTACAGGAAAGAGATAAATGAGCTTGCGACCAAATATTCGGGAGCGGATCTGATTGAGCTTGCATTAAACAGAAACCTTGCAGCGAGTTTTCAGAAATTGCTGAGAATTTCCTCTCCGGAAATAGGAATGCTTGTTGCGGAGTATGTAAAACGAAAAGATATTGAAGACCTAAAGACAATCTTAAGGGGTAAATTCACAAACTCTGATGAAGAGAAAATTGCAGCATCAATTATCGGGGCCGGAAATTTAGGCAAAGACTTTTTGCTTTCGCTTTTGAAAAAAGATTCACTTGAAGACATCCTGAAAATAATAGGGATGATTGATATGCCAGAATTCAAAATTGCATTGAAAGAATTCAAAAATAAAAATAATCTTGCAGGCATTGAAAATGCTTTGGATAAGCATTATTATATTAATCTAATTCAATTTTCAAGAAGGCTCCCAAAACAAGGCGCATTGTTCAGGCAGTTTTTCCACAAGGAGGTTGACATTCTGAACATTTTAACATTATTGAGGTTGAAGGAACACAAATTTACGAAAGAGGAAATAAGGAATTTTATAATTCCTTACGGCGACAAAGCAAAAGATTTGTGGATTTCAAATTTACTTAATGCTGATGGCTTGGATAATCTGGCAAAGTCTTTGGAAAAAACAGGGTATGGGGATATTATTTCAAAAGGCATGGAAGATTTCAAAAAAACCAAATCATTAATTACGCTGGAAATAGGGCTTTACAAACACTTGTTAAAGCAAACAATCTTATTTATGCACCAGCACTTGCTGTCAATTGATGTTATTTTGGGCTACATGTTTGCAAAAGACATTGAAGTCAGAAATTTGAAAATTATAGTCAAGGGCAAGCAGTTGGGATTGAACGAGCAATTTATTGAAAGTCAATTAATTTATGAATGAACATTTGGCTTAACACAATTAATAATATAAACCAAAGAAAAAATCCAAAACAAAAATAAATTAAAAATTAGCCAGGCGACCCATTAGCGAAAAAATTTGATTCAGAAAAAAAATAATTAAGTTCAAAAATAATAAATTAAAATGGTAAAAATTGCAGCAGCGGGCGGAAGCGAATTTATTGTTGGCTTTCAGCTGGCTGGAATAAAGGAGACAATTGAATTAAGCAACAATCCGTTTGCCGAATTAAAAAATATGAAAAGCAGGAAAGATATTGGAATAGTTATTGTTGATGAAAAAATATTAGATGGATTGGAGCCGCACCAGAGGATTGATATCGATGCCTCTGTTGAGCCGGTATTCATTCCTGTTTCGACTAAGGTTGAGCAGGACAGCCTGAGGAAATTAATCAAAAAATCCGTTGGAGTAGATTTGTGGAAATGATAATGTTAAAGGTGGAATCATATGGTAGAAGATAAAGGAGTTTTATTCAGGATAGCAGGCCCCGTTGTTGTTGCAAAAGGCATAAAGCCTAGAATGTATGACGTTTGCCGTGTTGGAAATGAAAAATTGATGGGTGAGGTTATCCAGATTGAAGGGGATAAAGTTATAATTCAGGTTTATGAAGATACTTCCGGTATCAAGCCGGGCGAGCCCGTCATAAACACAGGCGAGCCGTTAAAAGTTGAGCTTGGGCCTGGATTGCTGAACAGCATTTATGATGGAATCCAAAGGCCCCTTCCTGTTTTAATCAAGCAGATGGGCGATTTTATTAAGCGGGGAGTTGACGCGCCCGGGCTTGACCAGTCAAAAAAATGGGATTTTAAGGCAAATGCAAAACCCGGAGAAACGGTTTCCAGCGGAAGCATAATTGGAGAAGTTGAAGAAAATCCAGGCATCATACATAAAATAATGGTTCCTCCAAACCAGAAAGGAAAAATTACAGAATTAAAAACCGGAAAATTTACAGTTAATGATGTTATCGGGAAGTTAGATAATGGCTTTGAATTAAAGTTAAAGCACAATTGGCCAGTTCGGGTTCCGCGTCCGGTTTACTCAAAGCTGAAGCCGGAAGCGCCTCTGATTACAGGACAAAGAATTTTTGATGCATTATTTCCATTGGCTAAAGGCGGAGTTGCAGCAATTCCTGGGCCGTTTGGAGCGGGAAAAACGGTTAGCCAGCAGCAGCTTGCAAAATGGTCAGACGCCGATATAATAGTTTATGTCGGCTGCGGGGAAAGGGGAAACGAAATGACAGAAGTCCTGACAGAATTCCCGCAACTTACAGATCCAAGAAGCGGAAAGCCCTTAATGAACAGGACAGTCTTGATTGCAAACACTTCAAACATGCCAGTTGCTGCACGAGAAGCTAGTATTTACACTGGAATTACAATTGCAGAATATTATCGTGACATGGGATATTCAGTTGCTTTGATGGCAGATTCAACATCAAGATGGGCGGAAGCAATGAGAGAGATTTCATCAAGATTGGAAGAAATGCCGGGTGAGGAAGGTTATCCAGCTTATCTTTCCACTAGGCTTGCGCAGTTTTATGAAAGGGCAGGAAGGGTAATTCCATTAGGGACAAAAAAAGAAGGGAGTGTCAGCGTAATAGGGGCAGTTTCTCCTCCGGGCGGGGATTTTTCAGAGCCGGTTACTCAAAGCACGCTCAGGGTTACAAAAGTTTTCTGGGCGCTTGATGCGAAGCTTGCCCAGAGAAGGCATTTCCCATCTATAAATTGGCTGACATCTTATTCATTGTATCTTGGGACTTTAGAGCCATGGTTTGCAAAAAATGTCTCTCCTGACTGGGGCTCACTTGTAGGGGAGATTATGAGCACTCTGCAGGAAGATGAAAAATTATTGGAAATTGTCCAGCTGGTTGGCTCGGACGCTCTTCCTGAAAAACAGCAGCTTACACTTTTGACAGCCAGGCTGATTAGGGAAGTTATTCTCCAGCAGAATGCTTTCCATGACATTGACACTTATTCGGAGCTGAAGAAAACTTACTTGATGATGAAGTCGATTCAAAACTTTTCAAGGCTTGCAAACTCAGCATTGGATTCCGGAATGAGGCTGCTTCAGATTTTGGCCACGAAATCAAAGGACAGGTTGGGCGAGGTCAAGTTCGTAAAAGAATATGAAAAGTTTTTGGTGGAATTAAATTCAGGCATAGAAAAGGAATTGAGGATTTAGAGGTTTACAATGAAAGAATACAAAACAATATCCATGATTAAGGGCCCGCTTATTTTCGTGGAGAAGACAGAGCCTGTAGGATATGCTGACATGGTAAAAATCCAGATGTCGAATGGCGATATCAAAAACGGGCAGGTTTTGGATACGAGCGATGAAATTGTAGTAGTGCAGGTCTTTGAGGGAACAGCTGGAATTGATGTTGATTCAAGAGTCAAGTTTTTGGGAGACACGCTGAAATTAAGCGTTTCAAAAGACATGCTTGGCCGTGTTCTTAGCGGCTCGGGGAAGCCGATTGACAACGGCCCGGAAATTATCCCGGAGAAAAGATTGGATATAATTGGGGCCGCAATCAACCCATTTTCAAGGGCTTCGCCCCATGATTTCATACAAACTGGCGTCTCAACAATTGATGCAACGAACACACTTGTCAGGGGGCAAAAGCTACCCTTATTTTCTGGCTCCGGGCTGCCGCACAGTGAAATTGCGCTTCAAATCGCGAGGCAGGCAAAAGTCATTGGAAAACAGGAAAATTTCGTTGTTGTTTTTGCAGCTATGGGAATCACAAATGAGGAAGCACAGTATTTCATAAATGATTTTAAGCAGACAGGCGCTCTTGAAAGGAGCATAGTGTTTTTGAATCTTGCAAATGACCCGGCTGTTGAAAGACTGGTTACGCCGAAAATGGCCCTAACGGCCGCAGAATATTTTGCCTATGAGCATGATGCCCACGTTCTTGTAATTTTGACTGACATGACAAATTACTGCGATTCATTGAGGGAAATTGGCGCGGCAAGAGAAGAAATTCCAGGAAGGAGGGGTTACCCGGGCTATATGTACACTGATCTTGCTACAATCTACGAGAGAGCCGGCATTATAAAAGGAAAGAAAGGCTCTGTAACACAAATTCCAATTTTAACAATGGTCGGAGACGATATAACTCATCCAATTCCTGATTTGACTGGTTATATCACAGAAGGGCAGATTGTTTTGTCAAGAGAATTGCACAGAAAAGGAGTATATCCGCCTATCGATGTTTTGCCGTCCCTTTCAAGACTTATGAACCTTGGGATTGGTGCATCTAAAACAAGGGAAGACCATAAACAGGTATCGGACCAGATGTATGCGGCCTATGCAGAGGGCCGTGATTTGAGGGGTCTTGTTGCAATAGTCGGAGAGGAGGCGTTAAGCGACAGGGATAAGAGGCTGCTAAAGTTCGCTGCAGAATTTGAAGACCAATTTGTAAGGCAAAATCGTGACGAAGACAGAAGCATTGCAGAAACTCTTGATTTGGGATGGAAATTATTGGGGAAGCTGCCGGAGAGCGAATTGGCAAGAATCAGCCCGGAGATGAAAAAGAAATACTATAAACCATCACAATAAAACTTATTTTTTGATTTTGCGATTTAGTTTATATTCAAAATAAAATTATTTGAAAATTAACCGCTATGGCTCAGGATGTCAAACCAACAAGAAGCGAACTGCTGAGGATAAAAAAGCAGATTAAGCTAGCCAAATCTGGATATAGTCTGCTGAAGAAGAAAAGGGACGGCTTAATTCTTGAATTCTTTGAAATTCTTAAAAAAGCAAAAACTCTGAGGCAGGAGCTTGTTGAGGAATATAAGATTGCTCTGGAAAAAATAAATATTGCGAGGACATTGGAAAGCGATTTGAAAGTAAAGTCCATTGCAATGGCAATAAAAGAAATTCCAGATGTGAAGCTTGCAACAAAAAATATCATGGGTGTCAAAGTTCCTAAAATGGAGTCAGCTGATATAAAAAAGGCATTTGCGGAAAGGGGCTACGGCATTTACGGCTCTTCCGCAATTGATGAAGCCGCGTCATCATATGAAAAAGTGGTGGAAAAAATAATTCTCGCCGCCGAAGTTGAAACATCAATGAGAAAGTTGCTAAATGAAATTGAGAAAACAAAGCGAAGGGTAAACGCTCTTGAATTTGTGGTCATTCCAGTTCTTGACAGGCAGAAATCATTTATCGCACTTAGGCTGGAAGAGATGGAAAGAGAAAATATATTCCGGATGAAGAGGATAAAGGCAAAAGCTTGATTTTACATTAATAAAATTCTACTTTGCAAATCTAAGATTCCTTCTGTTTTTCTATAAAAAGTTGTGACTTCTTTTGATCTTTCTGGAAGGCTTGAAACACCATTAAACATCTCACCTATTATTTCCATCCTTAAAGCTGCTTTACTAATTAGTTTCAGCTGCTGATATAATAAAATATTTCCCTCACATGAATCAGAAAAAAATCTGCCTTCTACTAACATCACATTTGGAAATGCTCCTCTTAAATAGTTTAATTGAGCTAAGCTAATTCCATCTGCATTATGAACAAGTAATGAAGAATGTATTTTTTCCCCACCTTCACTTATAAGGTCAGATAACTCAGCTCTAATTTCTTCAGTAGTTCTTATCAACCTCCATTTAGTTAATAATAAAACTCCCCGTCTCGGATTAATTTTTGGATAGTTTTGTGCTAAGTAAGTATTTACATAAGCATCTAATTCTTGACGCGCATCCCATAGCAGCATTCTAAAACGAGCCGGACCAAGTGGCTCTTCTTTGTATTCTCCCCTAGCTTTGTCTAGGGCGTCAGCTTTAGCCGATCGACTCAGAGCTTCTTCTACATTCAGTTCTTTTCCGTCGACAATTTGGCCTGGAAAGATTGTTCCATCAGTATAATATACTAAAAATCCCGCTCCATTTACTTTAGTTGCACATTGTCCAATTAATTCAAAAACTTCTGGCTTCTCTAGAATTTCTTTTACTTGTTGTTCTAGTCTCATACTTTTAAGTTAAGAATGCTCTTTTAAAAGCTTTTCTAAAAATCTTCACTCTCAAGTTATTACAATATTAATTTTTTATAAATCAATAAGATTATTAAACATATAATTTTTAAGAACCATGATGCAAAAATCCAAAAAGCAGAAAAGAATAATGTTGGCAGTTGTTATATTTACGATAATTAATTTTCTTATAGTTCTCGGATTTTTTATTTATCTGTATTTCTGGATTAAGGCGAGAAGCTGAAATATATTTGAATTAATTTTGAATTATTCTTCCAACATCCAAAAATCTTTGAATGTCCTGTCTGGCTTGAATTTCCCTTTCTTTTATCTTCTCGGGAGCTTTTTCAAATAATTCCAAAAGCTGGTCTATTGTTGGGATATCTACATCTGGAAATATTGTTCTGACATCTGAAGCAGGAATAATTTTTCCAGGAGTAAACTCAAAATTTCCTCTAAATCTTCCAATATACCTTCCGTTATTCGGAGACGTATATTTAGGTATAATCACTTGTCCACCACTGGTTAAATAAAAATCCGCACAGGTGGGAACATCACCCTGCAAAAGCCCTACAACTCGTTCTCCTGTCGGAACAAACTCATATACTAATAAGTCCGTTCTTAGAATATCCCTTAAACTTATAGCCATGATTCATAGAAAAACAATATAATTTAAAAATTTTTTCTTATAAAAACCGCAAACCTTTAAAGCATTATAAGTCTTCTTCTATGTATGGATCCGACAACACTTCAGAAATATTATACTAGGATTATAGGGATAGCTTTCGTTTTAGTGTTTATATCCCTAGTAACTGACTTCTATAAGTTCGGCCACAGGCCAGAGACCTGGCACAAGATATTTCATGTGGGCTTAGGTATTACAGTCTTGTATTATGGCTGGAATGACGAGAAATTCTGGAAGCCCTTTTGCTTGGCTAACGGCGCATTTTTTACTTTTGTTGCATTATTTGGCTGGATGTTTCCAGGTTTCGCAAGTTTGGAAACTTTCAACAGGACAGACACAATCCTTCACAGTATGGTAGGATTAACAGGATTGCTTATCGGATTTATAAAAAACAAAAAACTTTAATATAAACCAAGCCTCCCGTTTAGCATGCAGAAATTTTTCACATTAAATGATTTGAATGTAAAGGGAAAACGGGTTCTTGTGAGAGTTGATTTTAACGTTCCTCTTGATAAAATCACAGGTGAAATTACAGATGACAAAAGAATAAAAGAAACTCTGCCGACTATAAAATTTTTGATTGACAGAAATGCAAAAATAATCCTTTGCTCTCATCTGGGAAGGCCTGATGGCAAGGTTGTGGAAAATTTAAGAATGGATAAAATTGCCCATAGATTGGGGCAATTGCTGAATAAAAAAGTAAATAAGTTGAATGATTGTGTCGGTGATTATGTAAAAGAAGAAGTTATGAAGATGAAAGATGGCGATGTTGTTCTTTTAGAAAACTTAAGATTCCACCCGGACGAGGAGGAAAATGATGAAAGTTTCTCAAGGCAATTGGCGGATTTGGCTGAGCTGTATGTCAATGATGCTTTCGGCACATGTCATCGTGCGCATGCCTCAACTTACGGAGCAACTAAATACCTTAAATCAGCAGCCGGGTTTTTAGTTGAAAAAGAAATAAGAATTATGGGCAGGTCGATGGAAAATCCTGACAGGCCGCTGATAGGGATTCTGGGCGGCGCAAAACTTGGTGATGAAAAATTTTCTGATAAAATTAACATCATAGAAAATCTGCTGTTAAAAGTTGATAAGGTGCTGCTTGGCGGGGCAATTATTTTTACATTCTTTAAAGCACAGGGCAAAAATGTTGGTACATCAAAAATGCAGGGGCAATTTATTGATATGGCTAAGAGGTTATTAAAAAATAATAAGATAATTCTTCCAGTAGATGTGGTAATAGCAGATAAATTTGATGCAAATGCGGATTCAAAAACTGTTGATGTAAATAATATCTCGGACGGGTGGATGGGACTGGACATCGGTCCGAAAACAATTAAAAATTATAAGCAAATTTTAAAAGACGCAAAAACAGTAGTGTGGAACGGCCCGATGGGGGTTTTTGAATTTGACAAATTTTCAATCGGCACAAAAGAACTTGCAAAATTCTTAACAACATTAAACGCAACAACAATAATTGGCGGCGGCGATTCAGCAGCTGCAGTCGAGAAATTCGGTTATGCTCAAAAATTAACCCACGTGAGCACAGGAGGTGGGGCTTCGCTTGAATTCTTGGAAGGAAAAAAACTGCCGGGAATTTTGGCTTTGGAGCAAAGCTACAAAAAGTTTAAGTAGTAGATTTCTAATTTGCGTATTATGTGGATTACAAAGCTCAAATTAAACCATGAAGACTGCCCAATTGTAAACAGGTGTGTAAAATTTAATGTAATAGTTCTTTCTTATCCCAGCACTTGGTATGAAAGCAAAGGAAAAAAATTCGCAACAACAACCTGCTATTTTCAAAGCAATGACGAAAAGCAAAAATCAAAATTTATTGATGACTTGAGGGCGGACAGGAGAATTTCAAATCTTGAAGTTTCAGGTGATGTTTTTACATACGAAATAAACTTAGGCAAGGAAGGGGAGCACGTAATGCTCTACCACACAAAAGAAATAATTTTTGTAAAGCCGGTTGTCAATCATTTCGACGGCCATGAATATTGGGAAGTTGCTTCCTGGAAAAGAGAAGAGCTTGAAAAATTCATAAAGGAATTGAAAAGTCACATGGACATTTGTGAAATCTTAAGAATGGAAAATTCTCCCTTGACTGATGTTTATTTTCCGAATGTTATGCCTAAGATTTCCAAAGGCCAGAAGGCAGCGCTTGAAATTGCCTACAGGAATGGGTATTATTCCTATCCAAGAAAAATAACTCTGGAGCAGCTTGCCAAAATAGCTAAGATTGGCACCTCTACATTCCAAGAGCATCTGAGAAAAGCAGAGCTTAAGCTGTTGCCGGTAATAATTGAGCAGCAGATAAATCGTACCGTATAATTTCGGTAAATTGTTTATTAATAAATTCTTTTTCCCAACGGATTATGAACTCAAAAATTAATTACGAAGATTTCGAAAAAGTGGATTTAAGGGCGGGAACGATAATTGAAGTAATGGATTTTCCAGAAGCTAGAAAGCCGGCTTACAAATTAAGAATTAATTTAGGAGAAATCGGAATCAAAAACTCAAGTGCTCAGATAAAAAATATTTATTCGAAGGAAGAATTAATTGGAAAGCGGGTTGTTTGTGTTGTTAATTTTCATCCAAAGCAAATCGGTCCATTTATTTCTGAAGTCCTGACAACGGGATTTGACACAGATAGCGGAATTGTACTGACAACCATTGATAAGCCTGTAAAGAACGGAATGAAATTATTTTAAATTCTCGACCGTATAATTTCGGCTTTTTCTATAAATATAGATATATAACCGAATGATTTCGGGTAAAAATAGTTAATTTATCTTTAATTCTTAGCTATAACTTAGTAGTAGTAATTTATTTAGTGAATAAAATGGCTGGAGAACAAAATCCAATCGAAGAAGCGAGGACATATATTGTACAAGGACACAGGAAACTAATAGACGCATATTGTGATGAAATTAAGAAGTTATATGAATCATCTAATAAAACAAAGCAAGAGAAAATAGAAAAAAATTTAGAAAGTTTACTTAAAAGTGATATAGCCCTGAATTCTCCATTTGAGCCAGAAGTTGCCAAAAGAATCAGATTGGGAGCTGGTTTGTCATTGATAGAATTAGTTAGAGAAATTGGATTCAAAAAAATTTCAGTAGCCACTGTTAGCAGAATTGAAAGAGGTATGTGTTTGCTATCTGAAGAAATTCCAACTAAGGGACCTGCGCGTAGCTATCTACACTGGATTAAGGAAAAAGGTTACAATCCATATAATTTGAAATAAAATGACCGAGCAAGATAAATCAATCGAAGAAGTTAGGGCAATGGTATCAGAAGTAGGTATAAGATTACTGGATGCATATTATAGAAAAATAAAAGAATTATATAGCTCATCTAACGGTCAAAGACAAAGATGGGTGATAGGACGTTTAGAAAGCTTAGTTAGTAGACTGGAACGAGAGCAGAATCCACTGTCCAATCCATTTGACTTAGGGATTGCTCGAGAAATTAGAGAACATGAGCACATTTCTCAATTAAAACTTTCGCTCCAAATTAATACTTCAGTCAAATCTATCTCAAGATATGAAACAGCGGACTATTTTTTCAAAAATGAAAGACTATCTAAAACGGAAATTAGATATTTAGAATGGTTAAAAGAGAGAGGATACAACCCTTTCAATTTATGATATTTTTGAAAATTAATATGGTTTTTCTTGCAAATTTTTAATTGAAAATGAACTATACAAATTTCAAATAACAACCTTAACTTCTTCCCCAAAAAGATTTTTAACAGAATTCTCAACGTCATTTTTTAATCTTAAAATTGATTCATTTAGTTTTTCAAAATCAATTTTTAATTTGGCGTATTCTTCACTATCCTTGTCAATTCTGATGTTTACATCTTCAAGTTTTTTGTTATAGTCCTTTAATTTCTCAGACACTCCGGAAGATTTTATTTTGCCGTCAATGCTTTCAATCTCCGCTTTGAATGAGAGATATTTTTTCATAAACTGCTCGATAAATTCTTTGTTTAATTTTTTTGTTTCTTCAAGGGCTTTTTCTTTTTTCCTGTCATCAATCTGCACTTTGTTCTCATTTAACAGCTTTTCAAGATTTTTCAGAATTTCAAGTATCTTCAGCCCTTTATCATTAATTAAAGTGTCAATGGGGTCTTTCAGATAATCCAAAACAATTTCTTCGTGCTCGAATGCAATATGCGAGTATTTTCTCAGGGGCCTTTCAAGCACAGAGAATGACTGGATAATCCGGTTTTCATCCTCGTAAAAGCTTTTTGTTTTGTCTTTTCTTTCTTCATTAAGCTTTAGGAATTCATTGTGCTCCTCGCCCCGGTCGAAATTCATAATGTCCGCCATCAGGGAATCTTTCTCATTTTTGGCCAGCATTACACTCGCTCCTGCATCTTTCAGCTCAATATCCAGGTTTATTTTCTGCTTTGCTTTTGTTTTCAGGCCGCCTATTTTTTCTATTGCATTGTCTATTGCTACCATCCTGCCGTCTTTCAAAACGGAGTTTAGTCCTTTGAAAAAATTATCAAAATTTTTTATATTCTGCGCAATTTTGCTTGTTTCATTTGCAAAGAATTCCTGAAGGATGGTGTAGCTTCTTAGAGTCCCGTTATGCAAATCATTCAGCATTAGTTCAAATTCCTTGTAAAAATTCACAAGATAAAAATAATCCCTGTTGTTTATCTCCAGATTTCCTGCAAAAGAGGTTACAGATTTGATGTATGACTTCCTGTTTCCTTCCATATACTGTTTTGCCCTGAACGGGATATTTGTATTCTGCAGTTTTGCATTCTCCAGGACCTCAAGGTTAAATCTGGTTCTTTGCAGCTCTTCATCTATTTTCATAAGAATCTCATCTGTGCGAATTTTAATCTCTTCTGTTGTTGGCTTGGCTTTTTCCCTAACCCATTCTTCCAGATTCTGGAGCTCTATTCCGGTGACCTGTTTTGTTTCAGGCTGTTCGCTTTTGAAGATTTTCTTGATAAATTCTAGCATATTATGCTACAAGTTGCCTTCTGAATATAATTTTTACTATTTTAGAGTAGAATTAGGCTGCTCTTTGCAATACATGCGGCAAATGGTCAAACCCGTTATAGAAGTAACAAATGCCTAATAGCCAATTTTAACATGATTTATACTTTTTAAAATTCTCTATAAAGATACTTCAGCCATCCCAAAAATATCGATCAGTGCTTGATTTCTATTTCCTGCTCTTTCTCCTTTAAAAAATCCAGCCTCATTGTTGTAAAATGATGTATCAAATAAGACGCATCCTTAATTTTATATAAAGTAAGTATCTCAAATCCGTCTAATTTAGTACTAACGAGAGAATTGATTTTTTCGTCTATTTTTATATGAACGTGGTATGCACCATTGGCTTTATCGACGTCTGCTTTGTAAAAGTATGAATATGCCACAGAGTACTGCTCAATCATCATCGTTAGCAGGTTAAGGATATCACTGTTCTTTTTCTTGCCTTGCACAAGATGTTCCGAGAGTATCTTGATGCTGCTTCCTAATTCCTCAAGCACCCCTATAAGATTGTAAAGTATGTGTGATTGTTGTGTTATTTCAGGTGCAGTATATTGCGATTTGCTTAACTGCCTAAGACAGAAAAAACAGAATCTCTTTACCTGATTATATTCGAGATAAAGATTTTGCAAAGTTATTTTATCATTATTATTATATGCCCTCATGCAAGCATCAAGCATTAACTTTACTATGAGAAATCCTTTTCTCAAAGAATTATCAAAATCCAAATCAATCCTTTGAGCCAAAGATTGTATCAGGCAATATTTATCATTGTTTCTAGGCAAGGATACTACACGCTTTGCGTGTAGAGGAATTGCCTTGCCGTCCTCCATAAAGTTTTTCTAACATTTTGATTTTAAATTGAGTGCGCAACGAAATTTGGCGCGCGCACTCAAAAATTTTTCA
>DATDZA010000004.1:0-22071 GCA_035288865.1 Candidatus Nanoarchaeia archaeon | reverse complement strand
TGAAAGATTAAATCGTGAGATAAAAAGAAGATTAAAGTGGTTTAGCACATTCCAAAGCATAAAAGGTGCTAAAGCGTTCTTTGGAATGTGGTTTTATAATTTTAATAAAAGGAAGTCAGCACACATAACTTGACTTTACCTAAAATAGTAACATTTAAATAATAGTTATCGCGCTATAGTTAGGGTATGGACAATATACTCGTGAGAACAGTAGACGGGTTGATGGCGAATCCCAATAGGTTCTTGCACGCTTTGGGCGTTTTTACAAATAGTTTTGTTTACGAGCCAGCTTATGCTTCTGAAAGTTCACAATCGCCAAAGTCCGGTCCTACTAAAATTCCAATAAGTCGCGAAGGATGGGATTATATTGCGAGGGCGTATCATAGGGGTGGATCCCACGGATTAACTCTATTTCCACACGAGGTCAGAAGGATATCAGATGACCTTGATAAAAAGGTGGTGACAGCCTTGGAAAGTGGGGATATTGGGCGTCTGCGGCAAATAATGTTTCGCAACGGTGGCTATTCTGCATCTGCAGAAGTATATCCGGAAAACTCAGGATATTCCTTGCGGGTGAATGAGATAGTTGACAGTTAAAAAATTAAATCAATATTCATCCCAGCTTTTAATCTCCAAATCTTCCATCTTTTTCCTGGAAATCGATTCAACAAATAACTTAACAATCTGCGCGTTTGTTAAAAGCGGAATATTAAAGTCAACGGCTTTTCTTCTTATAACATAATCATTTGTTATTTCTTCCTCTTCATAGCTTTTTGGAATATTGATTACCAAATCAATTTTTCTTTCTTTAAGGAATGTCAGTGCATTCGGCTCTTTTTCCTCAAGTGGCCAATGAAGTCTTTTCACTGGAATTTTGTTTTCTTCCAAAAATTTTGCTGTGCCTTCGGTTGCATAAAATTCAAAGCCCATTTCAGAAAGTTTTTTTATGCTTTCGAGCAAATAGGCTTTGTTCTTGATAGGACCGGTCGATAATAATATATTTTTCTTTGGCATGGTAAATCCAACAGATAATAAAGATTTTAAAAATGCCTCATTTAAGTCGTCACCCAGGCAGGCAACTTCACCAGTTGAAGCCATTTCAACGCTTAAGATTGGGTCTGCTCCGTGCAATCGCGAGAACGAAAACTGAGGAGCTTTTACGCCGACATAATTTAAATTTAAAGTGTTATACTCTCCTTTAATGTTAATTCCAAGCATAGCTTTTGTTGCCAAATCAATGAAATTATATTTTGTGACTTTTGACACAAAAGGAAAGCTTCTCGATGCGCGAAGATTGCACTCGATTACCTTAATTTGATTTTCTTTGGCAATAAACTGAATATTGAATGGACCCGTTATTTCTAGAGATTTAGCTATTTTTTTTGTTATGTCTTTTATTTTTTTAATCGTTTCGGTATACGTGAACTGCGGAGGTAATGCCATAGTCGCATCTCCCGAATGCACGCCCGCATTTTCAATGTGCTCGGAAATTGCATAAATCATAACTTCTCCTTTGTCCGAAACGGCGTCAATCTCAATTTCTTTTGCGTTTGTGATGAATTTGCTTATCACTACCGGGTGTTCCTTGGAAACATCAACCGCTTTTTGAAGGTACTGGTCAAGTTCTTTTTTGTCAGCCGCAACACTCATTGCGGCGCCGCTCAAAACGTATGAAGGCCTTATCAAAACCGGATAATCCACTTCTGATGCAAATTTGTCAGCTTCATCAATTGATTTTGCTTCTGTCCATGCCGGCTGATCTATCCCAAGTGAATCCAGCATGCCTGAAAACTTATGCCTATCCTCTGCCCTGTCTATATTTAGTGGAGATGTTCCAAGTATTCTTACATTCTGCCTGTGCAGCTTCATTGCAAGATTGTTTGGAATCTGGCCGCCCATTGAGATTATAATTCCCCCTGGATTTTCTTTTTCATAAATGTCAAGAACTCTTTCAAAGGTTAATTCATCAAAATACAGCCTGTCACATATATCATAGTCCGTACTCACAGTTTCTGGGTTGTAATTAATCATTATTGTGGAATATCCAAGCTTTCTGAGCGCAAGAACAGAATTAACACAGCACCAGTCAAATTCTACCGAAGAGCCTATTCTGTAAGCTCCGGAGCCAAGAACAATAATATTTTTCTTGGCATCAAATTTTATATCATCATCTTCACCGTTGTAAGTCATATAAAGATAATTTGTTTTTGCAGGATACTCTGCTGCAAGCGTATCAATTTGCTTGACTGCAGGAACTATATTATATTTTTTTCTTAATTTCCTAACTTCTAATTTCTTAGATTCCATATTACTTCTGTCATTCTTGAACAAAATTTTTGCAATCTGAAAATCTGAATAGCCCTGCTGTTTCGATAATTTTAGCAATTCTTTTGGAACATTTTCTAAATCATATTCGGTCAATTCTTTTTCGGTATCAATAACATTTTTAATTTTATACAAGAACCATTTGTCAATTTTTGTCAATTCGTGAATTCTGTTGACTGAAATATTTCTTTTAAGCGCTTCAACAATCATCAATAATCTTTTATCCGTAGGAATTCTCAATTCTTTTTCCACATCATTAAACTTGATATTATTCGCAACTAAACCGTGCAGATTAATATTGAGCATTCTTATAGCTTTTTGAATTACTTCTTCAAATTTTCTGCCGATTGCCATTACCTCGCCGACACTTTTCATCTCGCTTCCAATCTCAAAACTTACTCTCTTGAATTTCTGCAAGTCCCATCTTGGCATTTTTATAACAATATAATCAAGCGCCGGCTCAAAACAGCTTTTTGTAGACTTGGTTATGGAATTTTCAAGGTCAACTAATGAGTAGCCTAAAGAAAGTTTTGCTGCAACAAATGCAAGCGGATATCCTGTAGCTTTTGATGCAAGTGCAGAGCTTCTTGACAGCCTTGCATTTACTTCAATTATCCTGTAATCCTCAGAATAAGGGTCAAGTGCATACTGGATGTTGCACTCTCCGACGATTCCAAGATGCCTTATTACTTGGATTGCTAGGTCTCTTAATTTATGGTATTCAGAATTAGTTAATGTTTGGGACGGGGCAACAACTATGCTTTCTCCCGTATGAATTCCCATGGGGTCAAAATTCTCCATATTGCAGACTGTGATGCAGTTATCATGAGCATCTCGTACAACTTCATATTCTATTTCTTTCCAGCCTCCAAGATATTTTTCAACAAGCACTTGATTTGAATATGCAAATGCCCTTTTTGCTTTTTCTGTCAACTCTTTTTCATCAAGAGCAACTCCAGAACCGGCGCCTCCAAGCGCGTAAGCAACTCTCAGCATAACCGGGTAGGTTAATTTTTTTGCGACTTTGGCGGCTTCTTCAACAGAATTTGCAGCCTGGCTTTCAGGAGTTTTAAGATTAATTTCATTTAATTTCTTAACAAATAATTTTCTGTCCTCAGTATTCTTAATTGCATCAATCTGTGTTCCTAAAACTGTCACTTCATGTTTTTTGAAAATTCCTGAGTCAAATAATTTCACTCCGCAGTTTAATGCAGTCTGGCCTCCGAAAGAAAGCATGATACCATCAGGCTTTTCTTTTTCAATGACTTTTTCGACAAAATATGGTGTTACTGGAAGAAAATATATTTTGTCAGCCATTCCCTCGCTGGTTTGGATTGTTGCGATGTTTGGATTAATCAGAACAGTTTGGATTCCCTCTTCCCTCAAAGCTTTAAGGCACTGGCTTCCTGAATAATCAAATTCTCCGGCTTGGCCTATTTTTAATGAGCCGCTTCCTAAGACGAGGACTTTTTTGGGTTTAATCATTGTATGTAAGATTTTAATTGTTCTTTCCAATTTGTGAGTTTATCATTATAAGGGATAGTTCTAGCTCTGCTTGATGAAATTAATTTTCCCATTTTGACGTTTTTTGGTATTTGGCATTTTTTTAGATAGTTGAATGATTTATCACTATTTCCAAGAATTATTTTTAATTGTGGACATTTTAGAGTACTAAAATCATTAAATGACGGATTAATTATTTTAGAATCTGAGCTTGTTTTTCTTTTGCATCTACTTATACAATCCCAAATTCCAAAGTTGTGATCAAGTAATATTTTTATTCTTTTGTCATAATCAATTTTAATTAGGTCGGAACGCAGCATATCGCTTAATAATTTCCAGAACTGATTGGTTGGATTATTATAATATTGATTATTTTTCAATGAGTTTTCTGATGGGAATGTACCAACTATCAATACTTGAGTGGCTTCTTCACAAATTGGACCTAAGCCCTTCTTAATTTTATTAAATTCTTTCATCTTATTTCATCATCTTCAAAAATTCATCAAACAAAAACTTGGTATCGTTCGGACCTGGCCAAGACTCCGGATGAAATTGACAGCTCATGAAAGGTTTTGTTTTGTGTTTTATTCCTTCATTTGTGCCGTCGTTTGCATTTACAAAATATTCCTGCCACTCACTTCCAATAGTTTTCATATCAACAGCAAATCCGTGATTTTGAGTTGTGATATAGCATCTTTTGGTTCCAACCATCGTGCACGGCTGATTTTGACTTCTATGGCCATATTTTAATTTATAAGTATCTCCGCCCGAAGCTAATGCCAGAATTTGATTGCCCAAACATATTCCAAAAGTCGGAATGTTATGCTTTAGTGCCCTTCCAACATGATATATTGTTTTGGTGCACATCTTCGGGTCGCCTGGACCGTTTGAAATAATTAATCCATCAAATAATTGTGTCAGGAAATCATAGTCATACGGGACCCTTATAACGGTTAAATCTCTCGCAATGAGGTTTCTGATAATATTATTTTTTACTCCGCAGTCAATTACTACAACTTTTTTCTGATTGGGCTTTTCATTATAAACTGTCGGCCCTTTTATGCTGACTTCTTTCACAATATCAATCATATTAGGGTCGAATAGTTTTACATCTTCATGATTGATTATTATTTTACAAAGCATTGCCCCTTTGTCCCTTAAAGTCTTGGTAAGTCTTCTTGTATCAATTCCATAAATCGCAGGAATATTTTCTTCTTTCAGCCACTCGGCAAGGCTTTTTTTTGCATTCCAGTGCGAAAATTCAAAAGAATAATCCGATATGACGAGTGCCTGAATTTGTATTTTGTCGGATTCAAAATATTTCAACAGCCCGTGCTCCTCAGTTTTACCTGGCACGCCATAGTTTCCTATTAGTGGGTATGTAAGAACTAAAATCTGGCCTTTGTAGCTCGGATCTGTCAACGATTCCGGATATCCGACCATTCCCGTGTTAAAAACTATTTCTCCCGAGACAGAATGCTCTGCTCCGAAAGAGAAGCCCTCAAATTCATCACCATTTTCGAGAATAAGCTTTGCTTTATTATTTAACTGCATATTAAAAAAGTAAGTGATTTCAGGTTATTAATAAAGGTTTCGAAACTGAAAGTTTCGGAACTTAGAAAATTCTTCTAAATTTTCTTTAGTTGCGGTTGGAAGAAATTTTAATTTTTGAAAAATATAATGTTCATTGAAAGTTTGATACTTTCGCCTGAACAAAATTGTGTTGCTGACCGATCTGTTCGAATGTCGGATTACCTGTCCAGAAATGAGTGTAATCATAGCCGTTCAAACCTGTATAGCGCCAACATCCGGTACGTATCCGGTTATACCATTCATTCGCCGGTTCTCTGTCTATTCTAGACCGCCAGAATGTTGGCGTGCCTATCGCAGTCATAATGTCACTGCCAACTCCATTGCTCGGAGAGCCATTATCAACAACTATTATATCGAGGTATGGGATTCCAATATTCAGTGGATCGGGAATTACTGTTGCAACTCCTTTTAAATTTTTTTCAACATATGCTACTCTCCTGTGGGAGGTGTACCAATCTTCCCTAAGAGTTTCTCCTAACTTTTTTCTTACCATAGCTTTGAATCTTCCCATATCAAGCTGTTCAATATCCATTGCTGTGACAGTGTAACCTTTCCTAATGTAAGTTCCAGCCCCTCTGTAGCTAAATAACTCCAAGAGAAGATTATTGGGGCCGACAATCTGAACGCTTCTGTCATCACCATTTTGCCTTTGCAATAGGCTCAGCTGAGCTTCCTTAACATTTTTTTCCATTCCACTATAAATTGTCCCATCGCTGAGCAATCTTTCAAGATCCCGATTCAGCACTATCTCACTTATTATGCTTCTGTCACGGTTCAAGACTCCCCCACTGCTAGTTACCATTATATACTTTATTGGATCTATTGCCTCAGCAAGCATTGCCCCTGCTGTTGCTGCGTTTATGTTATATGATGTTTTTCCGTCTTCAGAAATTCCTAATGGCGATACGATTGGAATTACGCCACAGTCAACTGCGGATAGTGCAGGTATTGTATTTACTCCGATAATGCTGCCATTATGGCTACCATATTCCTCACCTTGTTTTTTTTCTGCTATAAGTGATCTACTGTTATAATCAATTAACTTGGCTTTAGCCCCTCTTGCCAACACTGCATTAACAATTTTAGCTCCAGTTTCTTTTGCAATCCTCTCCACTTCAGTCATCACTTGGGAATCTGTATATCTTTCCCCATCTATAAATCTTGAATTTACTCCCGCTTCTGCGAGCCTGTGGCTTAGGGAATTACCCCAGCCGAAAGTTACGACTGGAAAAAGTCCCAGCTTATACAAGTCAGACAGGTCTTCTGCAATTCTATCTAAAGAGGTTTCAATACATTCCCCGCTTAATTTTATAACGGCGAATCTCCCGCGGTCAGTCTCATTATAAAGGCTCCAGAAGAAACTAGATTCATGTTTAGGGGCTATGCTCCCTAATACTCTAGAAATGTCGCTTGTCATTTTTGCGTTGTTAAAATTTATTCATCAATTTCAAAATAATAGCTTTCTGCATGTGCAGCCTGTTCTCTGCCTGGTCAAACACAACACTTTGCGGACCATCTATAATCTCAGCTGTCTGTTCATAGCCGCGCATTGCCGGAAGGCAGTTCATAAAAATTGAACTATCTTTTGCAAGCGACATAAGTTCTTTATTGACCTGATAAGGTTGAAACATTTTGACTCTTTTTACTTTTTCATCTTTAGGTAT
Organism: Candidatus Nanoarchaeia archaeon; assembly: GCA_035288865.1. GTDB lineage: Archaea > Nanobdellota > Nanobdellia > Woesearchaeales > GW2011-AR4. The sequence goes on along the minus strand of DATDZA010000004.1, from coordinate 14,986 downwards.
ATGGTAACTCATCCAGGTATCGGCATAAACAATATCCGCATTTTCCACAGCTTCCCGGGCATCATGTGTTATTTGGATTTTAGAATTGCTTAATTTTGCTTTTTCATTTGCAATTTCAGTTATCCATTTCTGCGGCTCTGCTTCAGCGGGGCAGCCGACAGAAATATCTATGCCTGCAGCTGAGCATCCCAAAAGCAAATCGTGGGTGATATTATTATTCCCGTCCCCAACAAAAGAAAGCTTTAATCCGCTGAATTTTCTTTTTTTTTCATATATTGTTAGCAAATCTGATAATATCTGGCATGGATGAAAAGTGTCAGTCAGGCCGTTGATTACTGGCACGGTTGCATTGCTTGCCAGCTCTTCTATGTCTTCATGCTTGAACAAACGTGCCATAATTATATCTACATATTTGCTTGAGGCTTTTGCAGTGTCGGCAATCGACTCTTTTTCCCTGAAAGGGGTGTCTTTTGTTTCCAATACAATAGTGTGGCCTCCAAGCTGGTGCATTCCAACCTGGAAAGAAACCCTAGTCCTTAATGACGGCTTTTCGAAAATCATCAGCATTGTCTTACCTTTCATTGACGCAGAATACTGTTCAGGGGATTTTTTTATTTTTAATGCATGGCTAATTAAATCTCCAATCAAATCACCATCAATATCAATAAGAGAAGTAAGATTTTTCATTTCAGTTTTTTCCTCAGCTGTTAAAATATATCCACTAATTTTTTTGAAGAAAGAATATGAAATGCCTATGCTTTTAAGTATGATGCCCGAATCAAAACATAAAAGAACAAAAATGTCTAAAACAAAACATTATTAAATTCAATCGTTTTAGGCATTCAAATGCAAAGCATTACAAAAATCGCCGAAGAATACATATTGAATCATCCTTCGATAAGAGACTGCCTGAAAAATGATTTGATAAATTTTTCATCTTTGTCTAGAAGGATATCCGAAGATTTGAATCTGAATACCAACAAAAATTTTGATGCTATTCTGATTGCATGCAGGAGATACCAAAGGAAATTAAAAAATGAAGAAGCTCTTGAAAATAAAATATTAAAAATATTGAAAAACAGCAAGATAGAAATCAAGAACAAAGTCATTGCGGTTGTGCTTGAAAAAGATATTTTCTTCGGAACTCTTCAAAATCTTGAAAAAGAAATAAAAAAGCGGAAGGAAATATTCCGTATTATCGAAGGGGCTTCGGCAATAACTGTAATAACAACTGAAGAATTTCTTGGATCTATAAGAAAATATTTTAAAAATAAAATAATTGTTGAAAACACAAACCTGGCTGAAATAACAATAAAAAGCCCCAAGGAGATTGAAGAAGTGCCGGGAACATACGCTTATTTATGCTCGTTGTTTGGGGAAAATAATATCAATATTGTAGAAACACTTAGCTGCTGGACCGATACCATTTTTCTTGTTGACGAAAAAGAGACCGGGAAAGTGATGGGATTGCTGAGATTTTGATAAAATCTATATTTATCGTACTCAGCATTGAATTACAAACAGACTCTCCGCCTGATCAAAGGAAACTCCCCATGCAGATAAGTTATAATTCATGTTCTTGAATCCTGTGAGATGTTTATGTATCGTATGCCCCTCGTCGTAAAGATATAAAGGGGATAAATTGGCACAGATTGTATTGTTATCCTTACTGTTCATTATTGTACCATTCAATATTTCAATTGATTTTATGATTTCACTATCCACATTGGAGTCAAAGGTCAAGACTAAAGTTTGAGGGATACAAGAAACATTAATGAACATATGCGATTTCCAACTGGCCCCTGGAGGACTAAGCGTGGGCAAAGTGTAGACTTCAATTTTTTTAACAAAAGGTAACGATAATAAATCACGCAATTTATTTGTCTCAATCTCAACCAAATAGGACCCGCCCTCAGGTATATTTCCAGCATATCTGATTAGAGAAATGCTCCTTAGTTTATTCTCTTCCGTCTGTGTTAATGTGTCATACATACCTATATTTAAGAGTATATTACCAGTGCAATTTTCAAGTAAGTACCAAAAAACTGACCCTCTTCGTATTTTATCGAGAGGATTGTCAACCAAACCAATCCATCTTACGAAATCATAGGATTTTGTTCTTAGAATTTCCGTTGGAATCCTTGCATAGTAAGTATGGTCACCATGATATTCATAAAGCTGGATTCCATCTTGAGCCATATTGTCCATTTCTTCCTTTAAAGGGTCCCCATCGCATGCTTCAAATTGGATTAATACATATACATATGGTTCTGACAATTCAATCGAATTGAAATAATCGATAGATTCTTGTCCTTTTCTTGGATTGACTTGGAAACTTCTTGCTGGTAAAGCAACTTCATATGATCTCTTCTTGCTTTTGCAATACTCTTCCATAGTTTCCTCGATCTGCAATGAAGGGGAAATTTTTGTTGAAAATTTTGTTTTTGCTGTATTATCAATTATTGAAGCTTGAATTGGAGAATTTCCTTCTACTATTTTCTTTACTGTTACATTAAAATATCTTGACTTGTCCTTTTCTAAATCGGCTCTCCATTCTAATTTTCCTTCAATAAGCTCAAATTCTGCGGGTAATTCTATAATTCCTAATGCACCTTTAACATCGTTGTTGGAGAGAACTGAAAGCTTAACAATTGCAAGGTTTTTTTCAGACAATGGAATTAAAGTTAAATTTAAAGCAATTTTTGATACTAAATAACCTGTACTTGATTTTGTTATTGAATTTTCTTTGGGATTGCAGGCAGATAACAATAACAAAATCATCAAAGACAAAAAGATTATTTTTCTCATTTCAAACGCCCCATTCAAACAATTTAATTACAACCAGTGTTTAAACCTGCTCTTGTTTTCAATTTGGTTCAAAATTATGGATTATTACTTCACAATCCCCTTATCCTCAAGATAATGCCCGAGCTTTTCTTTTTTCGTATCAAGATATTTTTGATTTAATTTATTTGGCTTGATTTGAATTGGCACTCTTTCAACAATCTTTAGTCCGTATTTCTCAAGCCCCGTAATTTTTTTTGGATTATTCGTCAATAATCTTATTGTACACACTCCTAAATCAGCCAAAATCTGTGCGCCTATCGTATAATCTCTTGCATCCGCCTTAAAGCCTAATTTTAAATTTGCTTCGACCGTATCCATTCCGTGGTCCTGTAGGTGGTACGCCGCTATTTTGTTGATTAAGCCTATACCTCTCCCTTCCTGCGACATGTAAATCAGCACACCTCCAGTTTTTCCTATAATTTCAAGCGCCCTCTGCAGTTGAAGGCCGCAGTCGCACCTCAAAGAGCCTAAAGAGTCACCAGTTAAACACGAGGAATGAACTCTAACCAGAACTCCACTTTTATTTTTTAGATTGCCTTTTATTATAGCCAAGTGGTCATTTTTTTTGTAATCTTCGTAGGCTATAACTTTGAAATTGCCAAATTTTGTGGGCAAATTTGCTTGAACTGTTTTTCTAATTAATCTCTTCATATGGAATTGAATTTTTGTTTTTATATAAAGTTAACGAAAGTTCTGGATTTTTTAGAACTTAGAAAACTATTGGTTTTCTTGCATAATTCCATCAATTGTACCTTTTAACTAATGACAAGGAAGAAAAATTTATATATTAGGTCATATACATATATCTCTGATGGAAATTTCAAAACTACTCCCCATTGCCGGTTATGTTCTCTTTTTGGCGTACATTCTTTACTGGGCTTTCTTGAAGAAGAATCCATATAAGGCCGAATACGACAAATTATATCATGAAATATTGACTTCTAAAAAGTATAAAGTCAAGGGTCAGTTCGACAAAGAGTGAATTTAGCCTATGATTCTTGGTTCAAAGGTAAACAAATTTATAGAATAATAGGCAGATATAGACAAATCTAACTTTTTCTTAACATATATCTTCCAGAATATACTAAAACCGAAAGATATATAAATAAGTAATATACGAAAAGGTATACTGGTATATGATAACATAAAAAGCGTATACCAGTGTATCAAAATAGAGGCAAACTGCAAAACTAGTGGGTTTTAACTCACTCAGCCACTGCATTCGCTTGGAAGGCAAAGAAACAATCGCTCGGCTTAAGTGCTTGGCAAATTAGGACTTAGCCTTTGAAGATATTTGCCTCTCTTTTGAGAAAAAAGAGGCAGCGGCAAAACAATGACATATGAGTGGCAGAGAGCTTGCTTTTTAGCGAGCAAAAAGCACACTTGTCAGTTTTGCCCAGTCCCCTCCTTTTCATACTAAAATGGAAGCAGAAATCGAAGTATTCAGGGACAATGTGGATTCGTGGATTAAGCAAATACGTAGAGAATTTTCTGACTTTTCCGAATTACCCTCTATGCTTAACGAGAACACGGAGAATATACAGCACAATTATGAATTAATTTATGAACTAAAAGACCAGATTGAAGAGTTAAAACAGGAGATTAGCGCCCTTAAATTAATACAGATCATAAGCCTAAAACAAAAAACAAATAAGGTTGAAGAGCAGGAACAGGCTTAATCAAGTTCATGCAATAATTTTTCTAAAGCGGTATCAATTGCAGCAAATAGGTTTCTGTCTGTTGTATGTGAAACGTAGAACTTGCCGTTGTCTTTCAGCCTTGCATGAATATCATAAATTTCACTTTTCTCCCTTTGGTGAAGCACTTTCAACGTAATGTGAAGATTTTGCATATTCCTTGTGTGCACAGATAGCTTTCTTACATGCCTTTCAACATTTGTTCTTATTACTTCCTTTGATGAACTGTCCACATCTTTAAACCCGGATAATTCGACCATTGGACTTGCGGTTTCTTTTTCTGCCATTTTATCACCTTAATTATGATGAGCTTATAACTATAAAAAGATTATGGATTTTTACAATTTGCTTAAATCACATTTGCAGGAGGGATAAATTATATATACTGTTTAGCAATAACTTGGCTTATGCCCCTCGTAGAATCATTTTCCGGTATCCGTGGAATATACGGTAAAGACCTGAATGAAAGTGTTGCTGTAAGATATGCTTATTCTTATTTAACTTTTCTCAGAAATAAAACAAAGAAAAAAACTCCGACGGTAGTTATAGGAATGGATACGAGGCCTTCCGGACAAAAATTAAAAGAGATAATTATTGGAATGCTTGACTGCAATTTCATAGATATTGGAATTGCTCCAACTCCGATAATAGAATTTGCAGTCAGGTATTTTGAAGCTGACGGAGGAATAATTATAACCGCATCCCACAATGAGCCGTTTTGGAACGGGTTTAAATTTCTTTCAGATGATGGTTCCGTATTAAGCGAAAAAGATATGTATAATGTAATTAGAAATTCTAAATTCTTGAAAGATTTCCATAAAGTGCAGGAAAGGAAAATTTTAGAAAAAAACGGCGAGGCAGTTAAGAAATACACTGAATTTATTTTTGATATAATTGGTCATGAGAATATGAAAAAAATAAAGAATTCAAGGCAAAAAATTGTGCTTGATCCGAATGGAGGGGCAGGAGCAATAGCCAAAAAAATACTTGAAAGTGCAGGTGTAGAAGTGGTTGGTGTGAATATGCCGTACGGCGAGTTCAAAAGGCAGGTTGAGCCGACAGAAGACGCAATGGTGTATCTCAAAAATGTAATTGATGAAAATAAAGCAGATTTTGCTGCTGGATTTGACTGCGATGCGGATAGGGTTGAGATCTTAATGAAAGACGGGCAGTTATTATCAGGAAATTATATTTTGGCATTAGTTGTTCAGGAAATATTGCTCAAAACCAGAAATCCAAAATCGCAAACAATCGTTGTCAATGACGCAACTTCAAATATTGTAAGGGTAGTTGCAGAAAAATTTGGAGCAAAAATAAAAGAAGTGGAAGTTGGAGAAACAAATGTTGTTGAAGAAATTAAAAAACTAAAGTCAATAGTTGGCGGAGAAGGTTCAAGCGGAGGCGCGATAATCTGGCCGTCAAGATGCAGAGACGGAATACTAACTTTGCTAACAATCCTGTCAACTGCCGCAAATAAAGAGCAGAAGCTGCACGATATCGTTAATGAATTGCCCCAATATTACACTCTCAGAAAAAAACTGGAATTCAATTCTATAGAACATGACAAAATCAAGAAATTTTTAAAAAATTATTATTTGAAAAAAAGGCTTGAAATCAAGGAAACGGGCGGGATAAAAGGTGGATTAAAAGTTATTGTTAATAAGGATTCTTTTGTGTGGTTCAGGGCTTCCAAAACCGAATCAAACGTTTTCAGGATAATAAGCGATTCAAATAAGTACAACGAATCGCATCAACTTCTTGATGAGGCCGTTAATTTATTTAAGAAAGTTAGCAAGTAAAATGGAACAATCTAAAAAAGATTTTATTATCAATAGGATTGAGAATGAATTATTGTTAAAATTAATAGATTATGTTATTCCATTTGTAGGCAAGAAAATAAATAAAAAAATTCCAGCCGAAAATTCACAATTTTTAAATTTGGAGTCAATCGTAAACAATTCAAAGCCAAAAATTAGTTTTGACGACGTTAAAGAGCTGGAATCAGCTTTGTTGTTTGATGTTAATACTAAAACTCAAGTCAGTAAAAATTCCACAGTTAAATCAAAAAATATTTTCTATTCTTTGAATTTCATCCGAAAAAAAGAAGAGAATATTAATAATAATTATTCTATTGAAATAACATATGAGGAAAATTCCAATGGTGATAAATTAAAAATTTCAATACGAAACGCAGAAAAGGAAATTTATTCGAGCGAGATTATTAATAAAAAAGAGGTTAAAGACAAAGTTGCTCCATATAGACTCACCGTTGCCTACAAAGACAGTTACGGAGAGGGAAGATTGTCAATAACTTATCGGCAGCAATTAAATAAATATTTGAAAAAACATATTGATGCAAAAGAGGATATGTCTGAAAGAGTTCCTTTAAAATGGGTTAACATTCTGCCAGAATCTACAATGGGCGGAGTTCTTGGATTTACATACATCGGAGATCCTTCAATGGGCAGAAGGGCTGACTTAACCGGCTGGATGGCAAGAATGGTTGACATTCATGAAAGCATTCATACTCCTGACGAATATGAAACAAGAGTTCTGACAAGCTGGATAATGGAGAAAGTTAGAAGCAGATATGTTAAATAAAAATTAGCTATGCCCATTTATTCTCCTTAATCTTTGTCTTAGTTGTACTATTTTGCCCTCGGTTAGTTTATCATGACGCCCAATATCATCGTCTTCTATTCTCGCAACCAATTCTTCCTTTAATGCTAGTTTGATTTCTATTGGGGCTTCTTTTCTAGAAAATTTATCCCCTCTCCGACTAATCATTCTGTTTATCTCATGTCTGTGTATAGGATTTAGATTTTTTGCAATTAATAATTTGTGATGTAAGTTTGGATCGTATATTGCAAATCTCCTTAAGGCCACCATGTCATAAATAACTTGGCGTGGTTTTTCAACGGGCCTGTCAAAAATCCTTAGAAAATACACGCCGTCTAGCTCCGGCAGTTTAAATCCATAGCTTCTGTGCGTATAGACTCCTAACGCTATATCAAAATGCATTCCGCCTCCGATATGTTGGCTTGGGAGTATTGCTATATATTCTGCATTTGAGGTAGCTTCTTTTTCAAAAGTATCAGTGTGCCTATAAACGTCCCCTGCAATTAAAAGATCTAAAGGTTTGTTTACTGCAGGTTTTCGCCAGGGGCTAAAGCGATTAATACTCACATTATTTGCAAGTTCTAAACTTTCAATCTCTGCCAGAATTGCCCAATCTGCGGAAGCTACCGAAACAGAATATCCCATGTGTAAATAATCAGTAACAGCTTGTACAATGGTCTTGTCAGTCCGACTTAGAGTTCCATGAGGTCTCCCCCAAGCATCTACACATTGATCCAATTTAGTTGATAAAGCCTCTCGCAGTTCGTCTTCATAGGAAATGGTTTTTTCAATTCCCAATAATTTAGAAATGGGCTTATGGTCGAGTCTTTCATGTAATCTTCGGACTGAATCATTCAAAAGCATATCGTACTCGTACTCAACACCATTTGGGATTACCACGTTTGTTTCCGGTCTCTTAATATTAGGCAATGAGTTTATTGCCCAATATTGATGTTGGGCCAGGCCTATGAGAAATGATGTATCCAGGACGTGTACGGAGGGCATTTGAGTTTGTATTGGATCTTCCATTTTTATTTCAAGGATTGACCTAATTATTTAAATAACATCCTAATTTTACCATAAGAAATTCCAATAATCCACCAAATTTTCAAAACCTTTAAAATCATTTATACTTTTCACAATATAATGTCCAAAATTCATTTCATTACTCAAGGATGCAGCAGCAATTTACGGGAATCCGAGATAATGATGGGATTATTGGACAAATCCGGTTATGAAATTGCAAAAGATGAAAATGATTCTGAGATTAATGTTGTGAACATATGCACAGTCAAAGGAGATGCAACTGCATTGCGGGAGATAAATAGGCTAAAACGGCAATTTCCGGAAAAAAAATTAATTGTTGCCGGCTGCATCACAGAAAGTATCATTCCAAAAATAAAAAATCTGGATAATAGTATAAGTTTAATCAATACGCACAATCTTGGGAAAATTTCAACTGTTGTCGAAAACTCACTGGGAAATGTTACGCTTGAGTTATTGGATAAAAAATATGAGCAAAAAGTTAATTTGCCTTCTTTAAGAAAAAATCCAATTGTCGGAATTGTTCCGATTCTCAACGGATGCAATTATTTTTGCACATTCTGCTCAACAAAATTAGTCAAGGGAAAATTATTTTCTTATCCAATGGATGCTATAAGGGAAGATGTGAAATCACATTTAAAGGCCGGATGCAAGGAAATTTGGATTACATCGAATGACACAGGAGCATATATGGTTGACCAGGGCGGAAAACAAAAATTACCTGAATTGATGAAGAATATTTTATCTGTGCCGATGGATTTTAAAGTTCGTATTGGGATGATGAATCCTGGAAATACAATAACCATGGTTGATGAGCTGATTGAAATTTACAAGCATCCCAAAATGTTTAAGTTTCTGCATATTCCTGTTCAAGCTGGGAATAATGACGTTTTAAAATTAATGAACAGGAGATACAAAGTTGAGGAATTTATTGAAATCATTAATGCTTTCAGAAAAGAAATTCCGGAAATTACTATATCAACTGATATTATAGTTGGTTTCCCATCGGAGACAGAAATGCAGTTTAATGATACTTTAAGGCTTATTGAAAAAACCAGGCCGGATATAATTAACATTTCCAGATATGCCTTACGTCAGGGGACAGTCGCAGCCAAAATGATGCTGCATCCCATAATTGAATTAAAAAGAAGAGCAAAATTGATGATGGAACTGCATAGAAAAATCGCCTTTGAAAATAACAAAAAATGGGTTGGATGGCGGGGTGAAATAATAATTGATGAGAAAGGCAGAGAAGATTCATGGATTGGAAGGAATTACTGCTACAAGCATATTATATTAAAGGGAAACTTTAAATTGGGAGATGAATTAGATATTAAAATAGGTGATTCAACAACATTTGATTTGAGAGGAGAAAAATGTTAGCTAGGTCTGTCGAACAAAATTTAGCAGAAGAGTTGGACTTTGTTTTAGCTTATCGCACTTTAATAAGGTTGTATCCGGATGCTTTATTGGAACTTAGAATTTTTGACAGAGTTGAGCGCGCGGTTGCAAGATATGAAAGATTAGACAGTAATGACCCCCTTAGGTCGAATGCGTTGTACTTTGGTGTTTCCAATGCAAGAGGCAAATTAATAGAACATTTATTAAGAACCACGGCTTCAGTACATAATTTCGATGATAAAGATGTCGTAGCAGATATCCTAGAGGGAATGTTGGGTTTAGCCGGGCGAATATTATTGGGAAGTTATAGTGGGCGCATTCCAGACCAATATATTACGGATTGTAGACGGGCCATCGGAAAGTTGCCGGAGTTTAGGAATCATCGTAGAATTAGAAAATTTTATGGACATATCGCATTTAAACTGAATGCAGCGTTTGATATCATAAAAAATCAGCGTTCAATCCAGATTTCAGAATCATTAGATGACGTCTTAGATAAATAAACACATTAATTCAGCATTTCTTTCAATTCCTTAAATTTATCATTCAATTTCAATCCTTCAGCAACAGGCTTGTACGTAATAAACCCTCTGCAAGTATTAACGCCCTTTGCAAATCCTAGATCATCTTTCATTGATTTTTCAAAGCCATTATTTGCCAATTTTAATAAATAAGGTAGAGTCGCATTCGTCAGCGCAATTGTTGAAGTTCTTGGATAAGCGCCAGGCATATTAGTAACACAATAATGAGTTACGCCATGCTTGACAAAAACCGGATCAGAATGCTTTGTTGGATGCGATGTTTCAATGCATCCGCCCTGGTCGATACTCACGTCAACAATTACAGAGCCAAGCTGCATGGTCTTGACCATTGATTCAGTAACGACCCACGGGGCTTTTGCGCCTGTAACAAGAACAGCGCCGACAACCAAATCAGCATCTTTAACGTGCTCTGCAATATTTTCTGCCGTGGAGGTCATTATGTGCGACCTCCTTCCAATTGCATCCCTAAGCAAATCCATTCTTTCCTCATGACGCCCGAAAAGGTATACATCTGATCCCATCCCATAGGCAGTTTTTGCGGCATGCCTTCCGACAACACCATCCCCGATAATTACAACTTTTCCATAAAAGTGACCCAGTACTTCGCCGAGCATCATACCTTTGCCGCCATTAAATTTTGCAAGATAATACGCCCCGACTTGAGTTGCCATGTTTCCGGCGACCGCGCTCATTGGCGCAAGCAACGGCAATCTGTGATAGCTGTCTTCCACTGTTTCATAAGCAATTCCTGTTGTTTTTTTATGCAGCAAAGCATCAGTCAATGTTCTAGTTACTCCAGCCAAATGCAGGTAGGTAAATAAAATTTGATTTTCTTTCATAAATTGATATTCTGATTCTAGTGGCTCTTTTACTTTCACAACAATATCGGCACTCCACGCTTTTTCAGTATCAACAATTGCTGAACCGTTTTTTGCATATTCCTCATCGGAAAAACCACTGCCAAGCCCCGCATTTTTTTCTAGCAAGACTTTGTGCCCGTTTGCAGCTAATTGTTTTGCCCCGCTGGGGGTCAATGCAACTCTGTTTTCCTTGTCTTTTATTTCCCTTATAACTCCGATAATCATAGTCAACACCTTTATTTTATATTTTAAATTATTTTTAATACATCAAATTTTAGATATATAACCGGTATAACATTGCCAAAACTTTATTCAAAGTGGCCCACTTGTGTATGGGCATTACCAATTTTTAGGCGGATAATTGTTAAATATTATTGATTCCCTTTCTCCTATAAACTTCAGTTCTGGGTAGATCAAATGTCCAGCCTCCTTCAAAATCTAAATCAGGTATTACTTGCTTCAATGCTTCATTAACCGCATTTCGGAGTGAAACTCCACGATAGTCAGTCTGTAAAACTGTGTTGTATCTATCCTTCAATTGATTGATTAACTCTCGTTCTAAAGGCCTACGATAAAAAAAATCGCTACTTTGAACCTTTGAAGTCATTACTTGCTTTATATCTGGTCTCAATCTTTCGACCAAAGCAGCTTGAGTATTCATTTTTCTTCTCCATCACTTCTTTGTTTGAATGTTAAATTTAAATTTTATTTTATCCCAAATGTTTCATTTGTCATTTTAATTGACTTGTCACCGTCTTTAAATCCCATCATTGCGCGTATACAGTCAATATTTTCTGGAATTACATCTGATTCCTGGTGGACCGCCTGCATGTACAATAGCTTATTGTGGGAATTTGATGTTATGCCAATTGCTTCCTGCCAGACGCATATTTCAGGCATATCGCCTCTTAATCTCCCAAGATCTCTTGCAAATTCCATTATTTCGGCTGTCGAACGCAAATGCTCAGCGTTTCTCACGATTCTTACCCGAGTTGTGTTCTTGAACATTTCAACAGCGTCATCAACATTAACTTTTTTTCTGACATCCGCTATTACAGTGTGAAGGTGCATTAAGGTGGATGGAACACTCAGTGCAGTTGTGAATATCTCCATACTGTGAAGAACGCTTTTAGCATCAGGGCCGTGGTGGCTCGGCATTTCCAAAACCGGAACAATTGCATTTATAGGGCCATGATAAATATCCCAAGGGTCAGCCCCTCTTCGTATCATTGTTGCATGAACGCTTTCAATTCCATATGCCTTATCAACCGCATTCAAAGTCCTGCACAATCCTGTTGTATTGCAGCTCACAACCCTCACAAAATCCTTGTTTAATGCTTCATTGTAATTGCACTGCGCAACAAAAGAAACGCCTGTAACCTGGTGCTTTTCACCGCCCTGCACAATTCCTTTTATTTTGCTTGGCTTGTATAATTTTTCCAGATTGTCCTGCGCTATTTTTTTTGGAGTTGCATCGACAATTATATCCACTTCTTCAATAAGATTCTTAATGTCGCCGTCAGTCTTTATTCCATTAAGCTTAAAATCTCCGTCTCCCGCTGTCGTAAATATCTTGTAGCCTTTTTTCTTTGCAATTTCTGTGTTGAAACTGTACGAATGTGCCGTTACCCCGATTAATTTCATGTCTTTCTGTGATGCAACTGCGTCAGCCACTCTCTTTCCAATCGTTCCATATCCATTAATGCCGACTTTTATTGTCATTTTTAATCGTTCTCCATGTCTTCTGAATATTTTCCCTGCGCAGCCAAACTATTTAACCTTGCCCGCTTTAAAAAAGCTTCCTGTCCAGCCCTCATATTTTCAGGCTTGCCCTGCCACGCTTTTAATGCTGGGTCTTGCAATGCCCTTGCATATGAAAAGCTGACGTACCACGGCAATTTTTCTCCAAGCATATGCATCCTATTCAAGTGAGCTGTAGCCTCCTGCGGCGTTTGCCCTCCTGAAAGAAAGTTGATGCTTGGAATTTCCTCAGGAACATTTACTTTAAGGCATTGAATAGTCCTTCTTGCCACTTCATCAACTCTAGCGCGATTCTCAGCCTGTTTTCCTGAAATAACCATGCTGGGTTTTAAAATTGTGTATTCAAGCATAACATCTTCCTGTTTCAGGGCAGCAAATACTGCTCTCTGAACTTTGTCAGTAACTTTGTGGGAAGTTTCAACTGAATGCGTTCCGTCTATCAAAACTTCCGGCTCGACAATTGGAACAATTGAATGCTCCTGGCAAATTTTTGCATATTTTGCCAAGTCATGTGCATTTTTTTTTATAATTAAATCGCTTGGCGTATTTTCAGAAATTGAATATACTGCCCTCCATTTTGCAAACCTCGGCTTTGATTTTTTGTATTCTTCCAAACGCTTGCTTAATGTGTCTAAACCTTTAGTAAACTGCTCGCCCGGCTGGCCTTCTAAATCTGCCAAACCGTCGTCAACTTTTATTCCAGGAACTATTCCGTTTTTTTCCAGCAATTCAGGAAACAAAATTCCCTCATCAGATTTTTGATGAAGGGTTTCCTCAAACAAAATAACTCCACAGATATACTTTTCCATCCCGTGGGCATTTAAGATAAGATTTCTGTATTGCCTTCTTGTTTCTGGTGTTGATTCAACATTTATGCTTGCCAGTCTTTTTGTTGCAGTCCTGACACTCTCGTCAGCTGCCAAAATTCCTTTTCCAACAACAACCATATCTTTTATAGTCTGCCCTAGCTGATTGGTCATATTTTAGCCATCTTTAAAGGTTTTAATATTTTATTAAATAAATTTTTATTACCAAATTAAAATTAATATTCTGGAATATGCTCGAAGTGATGATGTCCCTCAATAAATCTTATTGTCTTTGTTTTTGCCCGCATCACGATTGAATGCGTGACAGCCCCATGGCTTGTGAATCGGACGCCTTTCAAAATTGTTCCATCGGTGACTCCTGTCGCTGCAAACATTGCCTCTTCGCTTTTCACCAAATCTTTCATCATCAGTTTTTGGTTCAAATCTTTAAGCCCCATTTTTCTGGCCCTTTCTTTTTCATTTTCATTTCTGAACTTTAATCTTCCTTGAATTTCTCCACCAAAACACTTCAACGCAACAGCAGCAATAACTCCTTCGGGAGCACCGCCACTTCCGACCAATAAATCAACTCCAGATTCTCGAATGGCTGGCGCTAAAGCTCCTGCAATGTCTCCGTCGCGTATTAATCTTATTCTGCAGCCGCATTTTCTTACTTTTTCAATTAAATCTTGATGCCTATCCCTGTCCAATATCATTACTGTAACTTCCGCAATGTCTTTGTCAAGCTTTTCAGCAACAGATTTTATGTTATCCTCAACAGAAGCATCTAAATCTATGGCGCCAACACATCTTGGCCCGACTGAGATTTTATCCATGTAAGTGTCAGGAGCATTCAGTAGTCCGCCGTGGGGCGCTGCTGCAAACACAGACATCGCGTTTGAGTCCCCTCTTGCAGTAATAGTTGTGCCTTCCAATGGATCAATGGCAATATCCAACTTCATTCCCTTACCAGAACCAACTTTCTCTCCGATATAAAGCATCGGAGCTTCGTCCCTTTCACCCTCACCAATAACTATGGTGCCATCCATGTCAATAATACTGAAAGCTTTTCGCATGGCTTCTACTGCAGCCTGGTCAGCTTCTTTTTCATTTCCCTTGCCAACCCAAAGTGCCGAGCTAATAGCTGCAGCCTCTGTTGCCCTAACAAAATCCAATGCTAAGTTTCTGTCCATAAGACCCCCTATAGGGATAATCCCAAGGGATATTTAAATTTTTCTATTTTATCATACTTTATCATACAAAAACCCGGTAAAGTCAAGTTATGTGTGCTGACTTCCTTTTATTAAAATTATAAAACCACATTCCAAAGAACGCTTTAGCACCTTTTATGCTTTGGAATGTGCTAAACCACTTTAATCTTCTTTTTATCTCACGATTTAATCTTTCAA
>DATDZA010000003.1:0-33534 GCA_035288865.1 Candidatus Nanoarchaeia archaeon | reverse complement strand
TGAAAGATTAAATCGTGAGATAAAAAGAAGATTAAAGTGGTTTAGCACATTCCAAAGCATAAAAGGTGCTAAAGCGTTCTTTGGAATGTGGTTTTATAATTTTAATAAAAGGAAGTCAGCACACATAACTTGACTTTACCTCTTGGGGGATAGTTTTAAATATTCAATTTAGTAACTTACGCACGTAAAATGACTAATCAAAAAGATTTTCCTGTAGTTGATGCCTACGATTCGATGTTCGGCGAGCAGAGGGCGGAAACTGCTGATTTCTTGCCGAGCATGCTTCCAATGAAATTAAACGGGCCCTTGATAGAGTCAGTAATGGAAAAAGCCAAGAAGGAAAAAAAATGGGTCCTGGCCTTTGTAATCGGAACAAAGCCCTGCTTCTATAAGTTTTATGGCTCGGTTGTTGCAGCCAACAAAGCTAACATCCCAAGCTTTGTAATAAATTCTAACCAGCATTATGACGAAATTTTAACCCATGGCCTGACAGAATTTAACCTGCAAAATCAGGTAGCCTGCAATCTTGCAATAAGGGGGGATTTAGCCCAGAAATCAGCTGAGCTCATGATGAAAATGAGCTGGCTTGCGCGATATTTAAAAAAGAAATGGCCGGGCGTTACAGTAGTGCCTGTGGTACTGGGCGATACAATTATGACAGCCATTGTTCCGGCTGCGTGGATGTTTTCAAGAATTGAAAAGGCAATTCAGGTTGAAGCCGGCTTGAGATCAATGACTCCGGAGGTAATAAAAAGATACAAAGAAGTTGATATCCAGACTTTTATTGACCAGCAGTTTTATGGCAAATGGAACCTGCTGAGAAACGAGCCATTCCCTGAACAATGGGATACTTATACATCCGCGGCAGGCAGTGAATTTTTATTTGCGCCAGTCACCCTTAACAGGGAGCATCTCCTGAGGGAAGGTTATTCAGAAAAAAACATCTGGACTGTCGGAGGAGTTGTAGTTGATGCGTTGGAATTAAAAAGAAAGGAAAAATCGGAAAAAAGTGTTTTTGATTTGTATCCACAGCTTGAAAAAGGAAGCTGGATTAGGATGGACATTCACAGAAGAGAAAATTTAACGCCGGTAAGGTTTAAGGCAATAATGGGCTCCGTTGCAGGTCTTTTAAAAAACGGCTACAAAGTAAACTTCATTGAGATGAGTGCCACTAGAAATGCACTTGATTATTACAATCTTAGGCCCATGATAAATAAATTGAAAAAAAACAGGAATTTTCTTCATACAAGCGTATGGCCAGAGTACTCTCACGTCGTTGAGTTTTTCGAGTCGGAAAAATGCCTTGCGGCTTTGACTGATTCCGGCGGCGTTCAGGAAGAGCTGAATTTAATTGGCAAGCCTTGCCTGACATGCAGGTTCAGCACAGACAGGCCTGAAAGTGTCTTTGATGCAAAAGGCAACATACTTGTTCCCCCGGTCGGCAGCGAATACATCCTCAGTGTTATAAAGCACATAACCAATAATACAAATTTGCTTAAAAAAATGGGCAATGCAAAAAAATTATACGGGAATAATGTTGGTAATAAAGTAATATCTGTCCTGTCAAGGCTTATCAAAAAGGGCGAAAGGCCTTTCAAATGGGCGCATGAGGAGCTTGGCCTGTGGAAAGAAACATCTAAAGGCGTAGAATATTTATGAAAAAGATTAACCTGCACATTATTTTTATTGCCGCACTTTTTGTCCTGAGCTTATTTTATTTGAACAGCGTTTTGCACAAAGGAGTAATTCTCAGCAATATACATTACGTAAATGATTTGACATTTCTTTCTTATAATACGCTGTCAGCATTAAAGAATAATGAGTTGCCGTTGTGGACTCCATATTTTTATTCCGGGCAGCCTCTGCTTGCAATTCCTGAAAGTTTTATGTTTGACCTGAATTTCATGTTTATTTACCTGTTTAGGGATATCTATGCTGCAATGAACCTCTCGCTGGTGCTTTATTTTTTCTTTGCAGGCCTAGGGATGTATATTTTAGCGTGGAATATTACCAGCAATAAAAAAGCAGCATTTATTTCTGCATTAGTTTATATGTTCAACGGCTTTGTGCAGACTTTTATAATAAGCGGCCACATAAATATACTAGAGGGCTATGCATTAATCCCTTTCATTTTTCTTTTTGTTTACAGGGCAATGAAAAGCGCAAGCTGGGTATTTTACAGCATATTGGCAGGCGTATTTTTTGCACTGCAAATTTTTGCGGGAAGCATGATACTATTTTTCTATACCGCGCTTATTGTGCTCATTTATTTGGCCATAAACCTGATAGGCAAAAACTTTAAAGCCGTCATGATTAAGTCGTTTTTTGTCGGAATTATTTTGGCTGTTGTTTGCCTAAGCTTGGCATCTGTAAAGCTTTTGCCCGTTCTTGAGTTTACAAAATTATCAAGCAGGTCTGATAAAATATCTTACTCGGAGTTCATCGGCGAGCCGATAAGCTTCAGGGATTTTTCAGGAACTTTTATTGGAGATTTTGGCTATGCCGGAATTTCCGGGGCCGTTGGATTTATAGGGCTGGTGCTTCTTGCTTCCGGCTTTTCCAGCTACAAAAAAAGGACGGTCTTATTTTCAATTTTTATAATTATATTCGCCTTATTATTTGCTTCGGCAACATTTATTGCACATTTCATGTATAAGGTCCCAGGATTTGACAGGCTCAGGCACGTTGAAAGATCATTGCTGCTTTTCGTCTTTTCAGCGTCTGTTTTAACCGCTTATGGATTCGACTATTTGTCAAAAAAAATGGAGAAGCTTAAATTTTATCAGGGGTATAAAAACTTAATATTTGCGGGAATAGTACTTGTCATTTTGTTGGAGCTGGTTTTTATTCAGAAAGTGCCACAGTCCGAAAAGGTCATTGAGCCGAAAGATATACAGCTGCTTGATTACATGAACAAAGACAATTCCGATTTCAGGGTAATAAACCTTGCGCAGAAAGAGGTAATAGGGGCTGCGGGCTACAACTATTATGCCCAGAGAGGAATCCCTGAAGTTAAAGGAGGGGGAGGCATCTGGATAAATGACTACGTTGAATTTGTCGGGATTGCGCAACAATATTTAAATTCAAAAATGCTGGGGATATTAAACGTGAAATATATCATTGCAGAAAATAAATTTGAGGCAAACAATTTTTCTTTAATTGGAAGGTTTAATCCATGCAAAGAATGTGCGGTATGGAATGCATTTGGGCCTTATCTTTATAAAAATGAGCACTTCCTCCCGAGATATTATGTTGTTCCAAACAGTGTGTTAATAGTTGGTGATAATGCTGCAATAAGGCAACTCAGTTACAGCCTGATGTTTCAGACCTTTGAGCCAAAAAATATTGTGCTTTTGGAAGGAACAAAGATAAATGACTACGATATTGATTTCCTCAAAAAATTTGAATTTATTTTCCTTTTAACAGGATCTGTAGATGAAAACAGCATTGATAAATTGAAATCTTACGCGTCGCAGGGCGGGAAGATAGTTCCGGATATTCTAAAAGGCCAGAACACCATTTCAAACGATGAAATAAATTCAGTTTTTAACAGCACGCAGGGAAATATGGTCGAAATAAAAATAAAAGAGCATACCAACAATAAAGTCACTCTTGAGTTACATGGCGAGAAAGGCTGGCTTGTTGCGTCGGAAAGGTTTGCGCATTTCCCAGGGTGGGCCGCCAAGCTCAATGGCAAGGAAATTCCTCTATACAAGGCAGATGGAGTGATAACCTCCTTATATTTAGAAGGACAAAGTGGAAGCCTTGATTTTGAATATAATCCCGACTCATACAGGACGGGAAAATTAATTTCAGCAATTTCTTTGATTTTAATTTTCGCTTACATTGGATATTTTATTTATTCCAAAAAAGGTGGTTCAAATAAAGCTTGATTTTGAAAAGATTGTGTTGGCTGTTTTTTTCGGGATTTTGATATTCATAGGCCCTGGCAATTTATTCGGGCACAGGATTATGCATGAGTTTCCCTATGGTTATTATGCTTCCGACACATTTCAGCATCAAGTGAGGGCAGACGCGATAAAGGATGCCGGCAATTTCAGATACGAGGCTTTTTACATCTCAAGGGGTTTGGATAATATTGTCGGGAGATACCCACCCATAATTTACCATATTGCTGTTATTTTTTCATATGCCTCAGGAATTGAGGTATATGACGCAATTTATTTTATTGTTTTATTTTTTGCAGTTATTGCCGCCCTGGTCATGTATTTTATAATAAGGGACTTTAACAAAAGCGTCGCTTTAATTTCCATGCCACTGACAGTGCTTATGATTTCACATCCGGTCAATTCCTTAATCCCTTTTTCTTCGCTTAATTCGGAGTTTTCTACAGGATTTATTTTCGGCCATTGGCCGTCAATGCTGGCGCAGTTTTTTCTCGTAGTTTTTGCCTGGAGCATGATGAAATTAGAGCTGGAAAAATCCTATATTTTTATTTCTATAATTTTAATATCGATATTGCTTACCCACACATCAGAAGCGGTATTTGCAGGAATTTTCCTTGTCATTCTTGTTCTCGCAAAATGGCTTAGCAAAAATTTATCGTGGCAGGATTTGAAGAAAATCGGAATTTTTCTTGCAGTATCGGCCACAGTTGCGGCTTATTACCTAATTATATTCAATTACACATGGGCAAGAGGCCAGCCTTACACATTCAGCGTTGATCCGGTCTGGAATGGAAATCCGGGCTTCTATATTTTTGGATTTGGAATTTTATTAATTTTTATAATAATGGGATTAATTGCCTCTTTAACCCGGCTAAAGAAAATGCACACTTCATTGATTTTCGGGTTTTCAATGCTGCTGGCCGGCTTTATGAATTACGCTGGCTTCGAGCTGCGTTCATTTCAAATAAGGTTTTTCTGGCCAGTCTATCTGTCAGTATTCTTTGGGTTTGGAATTTATTTTATATTAAGATTGGTTATTAAAAATTGGAAAATGGTTTACAGCCTTGCATTATTTGCAGTTTTTTCAATACTAATTCTTGGAATAATAAAAATCCCGGGCATTGCGCATTATAACAATTATCCAAACTCTGCAGGCTTAATGGACCAGTACCATTGGGAATCGCTCAAATGGATTAGCAGTAATACTGAAAAAAATTCGAAAATTCTGTTCTTCTACGGCGACATTTACAGCCAGGACGCATTGCTCAGGAATACCAAAAGATTTCATTATCAGGTAGACACTGACGAATTTGTAAAAGCGCTACAGGAAAAAAAGATTTTAAGGGATTATATAAGCGAAATACCGGGCGACACGGGAGGAAGCACAATGCAGAGGACCGGGCTGTTCAGCTTCCATGACACATCGCAGGACAAGCCTAAGGAACATTTTTTCGGGCCGCATGACATATGCCAGTTTGATTTTCTTGTATTTGACAAAGTCTCAGGCTCGCCGGCGCTTGCGCAATATGATTTATTAATAGCGAATGATTTGCTGAAAAAAGATTTTATAAAAATCGCTTTTGATAACCAGGTTGTTGTTGTTTTAAAGAATAATAAAATCGGAGCTGATTGCATTGAAGAAAGAAGTTTATGATTTAATAAAAAAAGAAAGTGTGTATCTTATTTACCTGATTTCACTTTTTGTTGTGCTGTTCAAAATAGCATTTTATAATGACAGTTTTATGGTAATCTTGAGAAGCATATTTTCAATATTCTGGCTTTTTATAATTCCGGGCTATTTTGGCATGCTATACTGGCATAATAAGCTAGATTTCATTCAAAGGGCGCTTATCGGGAGTGCGGTGGCGGCAGGATTGATTGGAACAATAAGCTATTACTTTGGCTTGGCCGGATTAAATTTAAAATATCATATTTTTATATTGCCGCCATTAATTATCATATTGGGATTTTTATTGGTAAATATGAAAAACAAAGAATAAAATAAAAATAATTTTAATTATTGCTATCTGTTACGAATTATTTATTTTTTCTTGAATTTTGACATAATAAATGCCGCAATCAACAAAAAAATAAACACAACAACAATTGAAATTCTGAATGAAAGAATAAATCCAAGCGCATAAACTAACGACGGGAAAATCGTTATTCCTAATACAAGTGAAAATACAAATTTTTCCCCGTGCTCCAAATCAAAATTATTCAGCATAAAATAAAATGGCAGCGACACAAAAATTATTCCCAAAACAATTCTTACTCCGGTAATTCCAAAAATGAAATACGAGAAAAGCAAAACTGCAAGGGCGCAAGCCAGCAAAAATGCAGCAAACCCCCTGTCTTTTATTTTAAATTCCATTTGGCTTGTAGATTCTTATATTGTTTTTATCATAGGCAATCTCATGCCAGGTAAGATTTTTTTCGAATGACTGCATGTCATTAAATAATTTTTCATCGCCCGTCGGGCCGACCATTGTGTAATCCAGCATGACATAATTAACTTTTGTGAAAGTATCCCTGTTGTCAATCAGATAATAAAACCGGCTTACATGCTGTGACACAGCCATAGACCATCTCATTTTATATGCTGTTGCAGGCAAAAAGTTTGGCTCATGAGGGATCCCCAGCACAGATATATTATATCCAACCGGGACATTATCAAGAATCCATTGGGCCGCATCAAACTGCTGCTGCGTCAATGTCTTCAAAAAGTCGTAGGTCAGCTTGCCGTCAATAGGATTCGGATTGTAAGTGCCTTTATTTAAGATTGTGGCAGCAGCCCCCAAGTTTACTGTAACAACAAAATAAACAAAAACAGCTGCAATTGCATATTTCAAATAAGTGTTAAGGTTGTTCGGCAACTTTACAAGAGAAGCCAGATAAACTGCCCCGACCGCAGTCAAAGGCGCGAATATGTGGGCGCTTGCTGACAATGACCTGTGCAGAAAATTCGCTTTGCCGATTAAGTCCCTGTGCAGCACAAAGTAAAGGGCAATAAGCCACGCAAGCAAAAACAAGTCTCTCTCTTCCCTTCTCCATACAAGAATAAAAATTCCAATCAGCAAAAAAGGCAATGTCCACAGGCCGTGCATATCCCTAAATGAAAAATAACTTTCAGGCACGCTGCCTGCATAATCTGCCGGGTTTAAAGACCATTGAAATATTCTTGAAAAATTAAATTGGCTGCTTTTTTCACTTGGAGCGCCCCTTCCAAATTGTGAAAAAATATTAAATGTTTGGTAAGGGAAAGCCATAAATAAAATAAGAAATATAAGCGCGGAAACAGCTATGTGCTTCCAATTTAGGGCTAATTTTTTCTGTTTTACCGCTAAAAAAACATAAAGCACCGCAATGCCCAATACAGAATGAAAAAAAGAAAGGGGATGCACGAGAAGCTGTATCGCCAAAAACAGCGCAGCCAAATAAATATATCTTGGCTTTGAATTTTCTTTCTTATAAGATATGAAATACATGTAAAAGCAATACATCACTAAGGGAATGAAAGCATATCCAAATCTTTCAGGCCACTGCCCCCACAGGTACGGAAGAAAATCCCTTGGAGAAAAAATCAGCAAAATCGAAGACAGTATAGCCGGCAGGAAGCCAAACAGCGAATTTATGGCAAAATAAACTGTGATCATGACAAATGTGGCTAAAATTGTATTCATTAGGTAAACGGGAACTGCCCTTCCCCCGCCTACCACTTCCATCACTGCAAGGCTTGAATGAAATGTAGGCGGATACCACAAAGTATGCGGCTTGAAGTCATTGTCATTGCCGTACCTTGTGTCAATATAGTCCGGCAATTTTAAAAATGACCTGTCATTATAAGCAATATAATCAGCCACTTCAAAATGTGACATTGCGTCATATTCACCATAAGGAATTTTTATTTCCCGTAACGGCTGCGACCAGAAGTAAATTGCAAACAGATACACCAAAACAAAAATAAAAGTCTGCAGGTAATTTTTGTTTAATTTCATATTATAGATAATTTAAAAGAGCTTTATAAATATTGTCTTATTTTAAAAAAATTAAGAATATAACTTAATAACAATAAGGGCAGGCAAACACGGCTTTTCTTTGTGAAAAGCCTACTCACAAAGGAAATTTGCGAACTTCGTAACGTAAATTTCCTCTGCATTCGGTTTGCCGCCACGGTTGCAAATAAAAAGCTTTAAAATAAGCCCGGAATTAATGGATATAATGGAGATGCTAATCATAAAGCTCGGGGCAATTGGGGATGTTATTAGAACAACTTCTATTATTCAGGGATTGAAATCAAAATATAAGAATGCGAAAATTGATTGGGTGACAAAAAAAGAATCCTTTGATGTTCTGAAAAACAATAAATCCATTGAAAAAATTTATCTTGTTAATTCTGATTTTGATAAATTAAAAAACATCAATTATGATTTTGTAATAAGCCTTGACGATGATGAAGATGCATGCAGGCTCGCTTCCGCTATTAAATACAAAAAAATAATCGGAGCATTCATTGATAATGGGAAAAGGGTTTACACCCAAGATTCCTCAGCATGGTTTGATATGGGCTTGATTTCAAGATTTGGAAAGCAAAAAGCAGACGATTTGAAAGCCAAAAACAAAAAAACTTATCAGGAACTTATTTATTTGATTCTTGATTTAAGATATGAAAAGCAAGAGCCGATTTTAATATTATCCAATGATGAAAATGAATTTGGAAAAAATTTTGCATCTAAAAATAATATTGGAAAGAATGATTTAGTTATTGGAATAAACACAGGAGCCGGAGGGAGATGGGAAGACAAGAGATTAAGCATTCTAGAGACAGCAGAACTTATTGATAATATCAATAATCAAATTAAAAATGTGAAGGTCATCTTATTCGGCGGCCCTGAGGAAAAAGTAAGGAATGGAAATATAAAAAAATCTGTGAAATCAAAAATCATTGATGCCGGCTGTGATAATTCATTGATGGAATTCGCATCGCTTGTCAATTTATGCAATGTTTTAGTTACAAGCGACAGCCTCGCACTTCATATTGGAACGGCTTTAAAGAAGAAGATTGTCTGCTTTTTTTATCCGACAAGTGCATCTGAAATTGAACTATACAACCGCGGAGTAAAAATCATTGGAAAAGGAAATGATTACTGTTCTTATAAGCCAAAATGTGATTATCCCCCGAAGTGGAATGTTGATGAGATTGGGGATGGTGTTAAGAAATTAGCTTGAGTGTCACTTATGATTTATTTAACCAAAATTTTAAATAAAAATAATTAAAAAATTATGTGCAAATTGGATATAGTGGGCTTTTCTTGAAGCCTTCATTCTGCACGCAAGTGTTTCCTATGCAAATTTTAGGAGGTGAAACTGTAGATGATTGCCTATACATTTCAAAGAATTGTTTTGTTCCGGAATCCGGTTTATTACATGCAAAAACTTTTATGCTATTCGCAGCGCTATTACATACTAATGTCCTGCAGTTACCGCTCTTAGTATCTTGTGTTATTGTACCTGTGCAGTTTGCAGGGATAGTCCTTACATCAAAAGAGCATATTGGAGTAGCTGAATTTAGGTTTAGTTTTACTTGAACAGATAAATTCTGGCTAGAATTAATTCGGATCTGTGTTACATTAGTTGTATAATTCAGTTTTTCAACTCGCAGAAGATAATCGCTTGGCGCTAGATTCGGAATATAAATTTGGCCTGAATTACTTGAGTTGCCAATAAAAGAGCTGTTCAGGAAAATGCTTGAGTTAACGGGGTTTGTGATTACCAAAAGACTGCCATTTTGAGGAGGTGAAATGGCCGTTGGAATGTCATCGTTCACAATTATGCACATTTTGTTTTGTTTTGGTTCTAGGGCAATATTGCCATTTGAATCGCAATCGCCCAAAAAGGTGGCAGCATAATGTAAATCTTGCACCTCGTTGACGTTGTAATAGCCGGGCCTTAATTTATTTTGATCTCCGCTCCTTACAACAGTTTCATTTACTTTTAAAGTAAAATTTTGATTGGTTAAAGTGCATGTGTCATTATTTACAACAATTTTAATCACAGTCAGTGTTGCAATTTCAAATGGGAATTCTGTTCCGTTATACATCGTAAGATTGTCAGCATTTATGGAGCAATGATCCCCTTCATATTGGAAACTCATAGAATCTGTGTCAAAACTTTCGGGAATCTGTATATTTGCTTTGTTAGTTCCATTTATTGCTATTGAAACTGAATGTATCGACGAGGTATTAGCATAAAAAGTAGCCTTATAATGCTGCCAAGTATTGTCTGGATACACATCACCTATAGTTTTCACAGTGGCATCCTCCATATTCCTTAATTCTATAGAATCTACATAGTCATTATAATGTATTGATACAGTTTTAACACCCGTATTGGATGTTCCCCACAAAGTAGGATAGTACTCATGCTCACAACTTGATAGAATTTGCATATCCCACTCTATTGTAAAGTTATTTGTGTTAGTGTTTAAGTTTGGCAGAGTGCTGCCATCTGGATTTGGTTGAGGCGCATAAGTAACTCCGGAATTTGCAGGACAATTGAGCTGGTTGTTTATTATCGAACATCCATCACCTTGTTTGGAGAAATTAGCTAATGTGTCAAAAGTTTCATTACCAACACGACTTACGCTGAACCCTGTTGAACTCCAAAAGTGTGTTGCAATAGATTCTGGAATTAATAGTATTAGAAAGCTCAAAATAACAACAAAATTTAATATAAAATATTTATGTTTCAAAGCCATCCCCAGTAAGCAAGCAATCAAGGTGTATTTTTAAACTTACCTATAGTATTTTCCTTTGTGCTTAATTCTATAAATGATAAATCCAAATGCTGCTGCAAGTACAACCGCCACAATTCCAATTTCTGTCAATGCCTTTGGATTTGCTGTAATTTTAGTAATAGCTCCGCCGGTAATTGAGTTCGAATTTTCTTTTTTTGTCTGATTTGCATTTGCGGATTGTGATGATTCTGATTCAACTGTTTTTGTTGAATTTGCTGCGCTTGCGGAAGATTCTGTTTTGAGTTCACATTTTTGTGTTGTGGCTGGAACTTTTGTTTCATCCGCACATTCTGCATCCTGAACATGCTGCGGAACTTTTGCAAAATTGCATTCTCTCGTCTGGAATCCATTTGCGCATGCAGACCATTCACCACATTGCCATTCATAGTTACATACATTTCCTAATGCACCGCCACCTCCCCCTCCGCCCCCGCCGCCGCCTCCAGAGCCACCACCTCCGCTTGATGGTGCAGGGCATGAGCCAGCATCAGCAGGACAACTTGAGCAGTCTTCTCCACCATTAATAATTCCATCTCCGCAATAAGATTGTTGCTGAACTCCTGAATGAATCAAGCCCGTTATTTTGAATGTATTATTTGTCTCGTCCGCAAAAGTGCAGTTGTATTTGCCATTGTTAGCCGTTCCGGGGCATTCAATTCCAAATTCATTTGCTCCATTGCATAAAGATGATATTTGGGATATTGAAGTTATTTCTTCATCTTTTATGCACAAAGTTGTCAAATTATTTATGTTATCAATGTATAATGTTTTTGTTCCTATTATCGGCTGCCCATTTAATTTTATAATAGTTAATCCTTTAGTTGAATTTACCTGAATGTCAATGCTAATATTACTTAGATCAAGATTGACATTACTGAAATTATAATCAAATTCTGCTATTGTTTTATTACTATTTTTGATTCTGACTAATTTAGTTTCACTAAATCTCTTGCTAAGGTTAGTTGAATTGTCAATCTCAATAATTGGATTTATTGTGGAGGTGTTTATATAACTAGAATTGCCAAGAAGCGCATCATCTGTATCATTCATATTATCATTATCATCATCAGAATCACAAACATCCCCGAATCCATCCTTATCAATATCTTTTTGCTCTGGATTTATAATTTCAATACAATTATCATTTTCATTTGGAAGTCCATCATCGTCTGTATCAGCATCAACTGCAAAAAAAGTCACAAAGCTGTTAGCAACACTGAACGCGTCATTGCATTTTACGTCAAGGTTGTGCAATCCCACTGTTAAATTAAACAGCAATGCAGATTGTTTACTATCTACCTCTACAAACTTCGCATCTTTGCTTGTTATATATACTAATGGATACCTCTGCATTTCTGGATAGTCTATGTCCAGAGTTGCTGGCTCACTTGATGGTGTTTCTCTCTTGATAAACATGCCATATGATGTAAAACCATATGCTACATTTGTCACGCCATCTGGCGTTCTTGTAGATAATTTTTGCCCTTTTTGGCCAGCGGTAAATCCCGACAATTCTGCATGGGACACTTTGGAATTTGAATCACCGGTGATGTTGACTACATAATCTATCGGCCTAAGATTTTCTACACTATCTTTTGCGTTTACTTCATATAACGAATCTGGTGTTTTAATGGAAAGTATAATTTGATTTGGAGTACTATTAACTAATCCAATCTCTGCCCCATATCTTGTTGTAAGATTAACATGTGAATCACCGATTGTATTTAGCACGCCATTAGCATCCAAATCAACCTTAATATTAAAGTCATTTGCTGCTATACTGCTAGTGTTAAACACTCTGAAGTCCGCACCGCCGATTTTTAAAGTAGCTAACTGTTGTTCTCCACCACCCGAACCTGCAGAATAGGTTTGCTCTATAGTATCACCTTTTCCGACATTCTTAAACTTAAGCACGGGGTTGTCCGCTGTCGCTTTGTCCGCTCCTTTATACTGCAGCACGTAAGTCTTCCTTTCTCCTCTTTTCCTAGTGCCATCAGTCACAACAAGGTAATCATCTTTTGTGATCGTCGAATTTTCTCTGTTGATGAAATCTTTGTCAGAGTCACCAAACAAGACAGCACTTGCCGCATCCGCCTTTGCTATTGGCACATCAACTTTGTTGCCATCACCATCAACAAATTCTAGGTTGTATTGGCTTGAGCCGCTAGTTTTGAGTCTTATTTTCTCAGTATTAGCCGACTTCAGACCCTTGTACTCAATATCCCAGTTCTCAGTAAACAATACTTGGGGTTCTGCACTCGAGCCACCCTCTGCCTTGATAACTTCACTCAACTTTCCATTTGCAGGAACGAAGAAATTGTCATCCGCAGTCATGTTGACGTGTATTCTCGTTATTTTAAATGTCGAGTTGTCATCAGACCCCTCTATTATCACAAACGCATCATCGATTGAATTATCATCCACTTTCAGTGTGTTTGATGATACCACGTCATTGATGTCTGTATCCTTTAGTTCCAGCTTATTCGCACCAAGGAAAAATGTTGCGCTGTGAAGACCTCCCGCGTAATCCTGATACAAGACGTCAGTCACTCCAATTGTAGTGCCATCTGATTGCTTGTCGGTGTCTCCATATTTCAACTTTCTTGTTGCTTGTCCGTTTACTACAAATTGTGCTTCGTCTGAATCAACAAAGTTCAAAGTTATTTCATAATCTTTTCCTGAAATTGAATAAGTTCTTGTCTGTTTTTCCAATAATGTGTCTTTTGCCACTCCACCCATCAAAGTTAATACAACATTATTTCCTACTGTTGATGTTCTTTTTGCAGTTACAATCGTGTATGTCTTACCAAACATCTTAATGTCAACATCTTGATAATCTGTCAAAAACAATCCTGTCGCTGAGGCTGCACCATTTGAATCATCAACGTCGCTCTCTAATGCTGTTGTAAACTCAAGTAAATATCTTGCAATCTCTCTTCCTGATTTGAAATATAAGAAATCTGCTGTTGTGTCTTCATCATTCTCAGTGTAGATAACATAACCAGTGTCTAGTTTACTTTCTGTTCCCGGTCCTAATAGATACATGTATTGGTTGTATGGTGAAGTTACTTTATTGTTTGTGACAGAACCTGATGCCAATTCATGCAAATTGCTTTTATCTATATAAGTTGTGATGTTTCTTAGTGTTTCCACAGTATCACTTGTTGAACCATCTTCACTTAACTCAAGATGATTTGATGTTCCAACCAGCCAGGCATCACCTGAAACTTCAATTCCTGGAGGCAATATTACAACATACTTCTCTGCCTCTTGAAGATCTGTAAAAGGCTCTGAATCTAAACTATACTGGCAATTAGAAAATTTATTAGTGCTAACATTTAGCCATAAAGAATTGTCAAAGATTAGGGTGTTATTTAAGGGGGATATGATTTTTAGCGATAAGTTAGTATTATATGGTTTTGTAATATTTGCTGGAGCCCCACCACCACCGCCATCACCAGGTTGGGGTAATGCAACAAAAAAAGTAACTGAAGTTGAGTTGGAATTATTGACACTATCGCTACATCTTACATTAAGTGTATAATTGCCTGCGCTGGATGTTTGAATATTTTGTAAATGTTGTTTTTCTCCTGTGATATTCATTGTTATTGATGAAGAACCGCCACCTGCGCAACCGCCGCCATTGCTGACTCCATCTCCTGAAAAACAGTATATAAAACTGGAACTGTAATCACAAGTTGCATTTTCATTAGTTGTTACATTCAAAAATGTTGAACTAGGTGTTATTGTTGATCCATTCATGGGTTTAATTATATTTATTTGAGGTGGGGTAATATCATTTTCTAGTTTCAACTTAACAAGCCAAATATCAGATGAGCCAGCGCCATAGGAAGAAGTGTTCCCAATTAGGATATAACCGCCATCGGCAGTGGGCTGCATGGAAAATCCTATATCGCTTTTATTTCCCCCAAACGAGCCATTCCAGTCTTGATTGCCATTTGAATCTATTTTCATCAGCCAAATATCGTCAGATCCGGAACTGTATGAGGAAGTCCCGCCAATTAAAAGATATTTTCCATCAGGAGTTGGTTGCATGGAATAAATTACCTCGTTCCCTGAATCTGAAAAGTTCTTGCTCCAGATTAGGTTTCCTTGAGCGTCTGTTCTCATAAGAACTTCATCAATTCCACTGGGATTGACAGGGGATGAGCTAGAAATTAGGTAGCCGTCACTTAATTCAAGAATTGAGTGTATAAAATCTGTGGATTGTTCACCTGGTAGGATTTTTTTCCATAATAAGTTTCCATCAGAATCTGTTTTAACAACAAGTCCTCTTCTTCCTCCAAAAATATAACCTCCATCGCTCGTTTGTCTGAAAACTTTTGTTTTTGTAGTAAAGGTATCAGATATGTTTTTCGTCCACTCTAAGATACCAGTTGAACTAACTTTTATCAGTTGGAGGGGAGAACCAGAATTAGGATTGGTTGCACCTACTACATAGCCCCCAGATGGTAATAATACAGCGTCGATTGCCGTAATTGAAAATTCTCCGAAGTTTCCTCCGAGAATAGACAGATTCCATATCAAATTACCATTTGAGTCAGTTTTTATAAGCTGAATCCCTTCATAATAAGGGGTTTGCCAAAACACGGAAGATCCAGATACTAGATAGCCGCCATCATTTGTTTGCTTTACAGATGCAATATTATTTTTAGTTGTTAATCCATAAGTTTTATTCCACAATACATTACCCAGGTAATCTGTTTTTAGAATCCAAAAATAAATTGAATTATCCCCATATGGATCGGTATTACCTCCTAAGATGTATCCTCCATCCAAAGTTGGTTGTACTGAGTAGCCAGAATCGTTAGCAAAACCCCCAAAAGTAACATTCCATTCAACTTCAAATTGACCGATCGCATAAGTAAAACTAGAAATAATTGAAAATAAAAATGCAAAAATTACCAAACACCTAATAAAATTTGTAATATTTTTACCCCCAGTTAGTACCAAATAGCTAACACTTTTTAAACTTTTGCCTATTGTTTTCCATATTATAATAAAAAGTATATTTATAAATGGGTTAAAGATAGCAACTATAAATGAAAACCTTCATAATGATTCCAACCTACAATGAAAGGGAAAATATCCAGATATTAATAGATAAAATCCTGAAATTAAAAATAAATAACTTGCATGTTGTGGTTGTTGATGACAATTCTCCGGACGGGACAGCAAGTGAAGTTCAAAAAATTTCAAAATCAAAAAAGAACGTGCATTTGCTGTTAAGAAAATATAAAAAGGGAAGAGGGGCGGCAGGCAAAGCAGGTTTTATCTACTGCCTGAATCATGGAGCTGATGTAATAATTGAAATGGATGCCGACATGTCCCACGACCCGAAATACATCCCACTAATGATAAATGAGTTAAATAACGCAGATTTAATCTTAGGTTCCAGAAGAGTTAAGGGCGGCTCTGAAGTTGGAAGAAGCCCTTTAAGAAGGTTCGTGACTTGGGGAGCAAATCTATACATAAAATTAATGCTTGGAATAAAAGTCAAGGACTGCAATTCCGGCTTTAGGTGCTTTAAAAGAATAGTTTTAGAAAAAATCAACCTTGATAAAATTGAATCGAGAGGGCCTTCAATTGTGCAGGAGGTATTGTTCAAGGCCCATTTGAAAGGATTTAAAATAAAAGAAATCCCAATCACATTTGTAAACCGAACTAAAGGCAAGTCGAAGCTCGGACTTCCTCAGCTGGCTGCAGGATATTACATGATTTTGAAGCTGAAGATAAATCATTTGCTTGGAATTATTTAGGGAATTTTGAATGAAATATTAAAATAAGGAATTATTCAAAGTTCTCTATAAAAGATAAAATATATCAACAATCTGAAAAATGAAAATAGCAATATTAACCCCGACATTTTCTCATTACAGCGGCATTGACAGGGTCGCCGAGCAGCAGGCATCGGAATATTCAAAAAAAGGAAATAAAGTTACAGTATTTGCGCTTGAAGCCGATATCAAGCCAAAAAATTTTGAATTGGTAATTCTCGGAATGCCAAAGAGTTTATTCTTTCAGAGATTATACCGACTGTTTTTCTTTCTTGATGTTCAGAAAATAAACAAAGCTACAGATAAGCTAAAAGATTATGATATTGTAATTTCACATTTCTATCCCATGAATTTGATAGCCTCAAAGGCAAAGAAAAAATATGGTATAAAATATGTTTACCACAATCACGGAATCGGCTACAGCGAATTATTCGGAAATATTTTTGAAAAAGCATACATAAAATTATTTTTATTCTTTAATAGGAAATCATTGAAAAATGTTGATGAATGCGTGTCAATAAGCAAATTCATGCAGTCTGAATTAATGAAAGAAACAGGATTGGACAGCAAGGTTGTTTACAATAAAATTGATACAAGATTCAAGAAAGGAATAAATGGCAAGGCAATAAGAAAACAATTGGGAATAAAAAACAACGAAAAATTATTGTTTTTCATAGGAAGGCTCTCGCCGCATAAAAATATCCACACTTTGCTGGAAATTTTTAGTGAAGTCAATGAAGAGATGCCAAATGCAAAATTGTTGATAGCAGGAAAGCCAACATTCAGGTCATATTATAATGAATTAAAGCAAAAAGCAAACAAAAACGTGATTTTCAGTGAGGCAATAAAAGATAAAGAATTGCCAAATTACTACGCTGCTTGCGATATATATGTGACAGCATCTTTATGGGAAGGATTTAACTTGCCGGCAGCAGAGACGCAAGCGTGCGGAAAAAAAGTTGTCGCTTTCAATGTATGCTCGCATCCTGAAGTCATCAAGAACGGGATTTTAGTTAAAAAAAATGACAAAGATGCATTTGTTGATGCAATAATTAAGTTATTAAAATGAACCTAATAAATAAATTCAAAAAATCAGACAAATACACAAAATATTCAATTTACATAATTATATTATTCTCAGTTATAGTTTTCTCATTAACCTCAGTATATCACGTTTCAGGAGACGGATGCTGGCATGTACCGGTGGGAAAATTCATCGCAACTCATGGAAAATTCCCGCTGTTTGAGCCTTTGGGCAGGGACGAGCCGTTCTGGAGCCCGCCGTTATATCATATAATAGTTGCAGCTGTTTATTATTTTTTCAGTGCATTTAATCATAATGCAGCAAATTTCGCAATAAAATTTATATCCCCGATATTTGGAATTTTAACTTTGATATTTTCATTTTTAGTAATTAAGAAGCTGACGAATTCAAAAATATCCTTCTATTCGACAATTTTCCTGGCATTTATTCCGATATTTATTGACTACAGCGTTTTAAGCTATGTGGAAAGCAGCATGACATTTTTTGTGATTTTAAGTGTTTATTTTTTAATTAATGAAAAAATTTTCTTATCCGGAATTTCAGTTGGATTGTCAATTTTGGCAAAGTACAATGGGATTTTTATTTTGCCGGCGTTGATTTATTATTTGTATAAAAAGTACAATAGAAAATCATTTTATAAAAATTCAGCAATTATTGTCATAGTGTCTTTATTAGTTGCATCGCCTTGGATTATAAGAAATTGGTTATTGTTGGGTAACCCGATTTGGCCATTCCTCAATTTCATATTCCATGGGTATCAAATAAAGTCATACTCGGTTCTAAATATAAAAAATCTGATAAGTTGGAATTTGGTTACATTCACTGTGTTGGGAGTTTTTGGTGTTCCGGATGGCAACCCGGCTGCTTTTAGGTTCGTAAGCTGGATGCCGAATATAATATCATATATAGTTGCGTGGGTTTTGATTATAACAACATTTATGTTTTTATTATATATATTCATTTCTAAAAAGTCCGTGAATTACGGCAAAGACGTGAAAAAATTCTTAAAAATATGGATTTTATCGTATTTAGTTTTATTATTAGTGTACATAGCAAACGTAGGTTTTTCTGTATCTAGAATTATTCTGCCAGCTTTTCCTGCTATTGCCATTTTTTGCGGATTGGGGCTTAATAATTTTATAGAAAATTTAAAGACTAAGAAAAATAAAATTTTGGTTTTTTCATTAATTGCTTTGATAATTATTTTATTTATATTCACGCTCATTTTTAAAACACTTTATGCCGCCTCCTTATGGAACAGTTACAATTCTGATTTTGAATGGGTCAAATCAGGCACAAATGAAGGCTCAGTTTTCATAGCCAATGGCCAGTGCATTCCGTACAACATAGAAAGAACTTCATTGTATTTTACCGGCGAGAATTTAAACAAGGCCGATTATGTATGGGTTAACCAAAATTTCTTCTTGGACAGGCGGTCTATTTTGAATGATAATGAATTAAAGGAATTGCAATCAAAAAATTACAATGTTGCTTATTCAAATAAAAATACCGGTACCATAATTTATACAATCAAACATTAAATTTTTCCTTGAACAAGTAAACCTCGCTAAAAACTTTCAGAATATAATCATCACTAACTTTCCTGAACTTCTGCGTTTCCTTTCTTTTTTTAATTATTGAGCTGAAATTGAATAAAACAGAAAAAATTGCCTGTAATCGCGCAAATGCCAAATCAAATCTTAAGGCCAGAATATCCCTAACAATTGCAATCAGCCTGAAAAATAAAACATACGGCAAATATAAAATAAGATTATTTAATGAAAATATTTTGAAAAAAGTGGTAATCAAATTTCTTTCCATCAAAAATGTCGAGAATGATTTGCTTTTTTTCTGCATTGTGGTGGAATGCATATGGTACATCACGGATTTCGGCTCAAACATGATTTTCTTTCCGGCTAATCTTATCCTTAATCCCAAATCTACATCTTCACCGTAAATAAAATAATCATTATCAAAGAGGTACCCAAA
Organism: Candidatus Nanoarchaeia archaeon; assembly: GCA_035288865.1. Classification (GTDB taxonomy): domain Archaea; phylum Nanobdellota; class Nanobdellia; order Woesearchaeales; family GW2011-AR4. The sequence goes on along the minus strand of DATDZA010000003.1, from coordinate 13,998 downwards.
CATATCAACAAAATCTTTTCGTATCATTCCCACCCCAAGATAAGGTATTTCTCTTTTCGTTTCTTTGCCGCTTCCTTTTATGTGGCCGTTGTAAAATGCCCTCGAAAGCCACGTTCCACCGGATTTCAAATTCTTGTCATAAAAGTTAATCAGCCTTGGAGCGACCATAGCAACGTCCTTGTTTGATTCCGCAGTTTTAACAAGCTCATTTACGCAATTCTTATCCAGCCTGATATCATTGTTTAGGAATAGAATATATTTTCCCTTGCAGCCGCTTAATCCCAGGTTTATGCCGCAATATCCTAAATTTTTCCTGTTTTTAACCAATTTTACAGTTTTGTATTTTCTTTTTATCATCTCACGGCTGCCATCGGTGGAATCGTTGTCAATAACAATTATCTCAATCTGCCTGTAGCCTTGCTCCATTAATGTATCAATTGCGGTTTCAATTATTTCTTTTCCGTTATAGTTCACAATTACCGCAGAAACCAAAGGATTCATTTCTTTACTGCCCTCAATTCAAAATCTATTTTCAGGATGATTTCTCCGAGAAGATAGCTTACAAGGTGCCTCAAGTCCATGACATTCGGGAACAATGATTTGGGAAGAGGTATTGGCGGAATAATCCATCCAATTCTTGAAGGCAGCAGTTTTATTTTTTCCATCTTAAACCCATAATAATTGTCATAGCTCCTGTTAAGCTCCGTAAACATTTTCATGCTGTCCACGTTAAAAAAATAATTGTGATTGGGATAAAATGCTGCTGATGAATGCCAGTACGGGACAATCAGCCGCACTTTGGCGCCATTTTTGCAGATTCTGTTTATTTCCTTCATCGCCCTGAACAGGTCCTGCACGTGCTCTATGACGTCTTGCCCGTACACTTCTTCAAAATAATTATCAGGAAAAGGCCAGGGATATTTATCAAGATTGTGAACGACATCCACACCTTTTATTTTTTCCTTATCAAGATTTACGTACTCTTTTTTGATATTAGTTCCGCAGCCCAAGTGGAGCTTTCTCGGCTTCTGCATCAGATAACAACCTCTGGAAAAGTATCGGGGTCATTTGGGTCAAACGGCCTGTCAATATACATCAAAACAAAAAGCATATCGTCTCCGACATTTCTAAAGCCATGTGCAAGGCCCGGAGATATTTTAATTATTTTCAAATCATCTTCGCTTAGCATGATTTCTTTCTTCTCTCCAGATTTCATGTCTTTCAGCACAAGATGCATTTTCCCCTTTATGACACAATACCACTCATTCATTTTCTTGTGGTAATGGTTTGCCTTGACAATTCCGGGATGCGCTGTAGTAATTGTAACCTGCCCATTCATTGTATTATTAACATCCTCCGGCCTGAATATTTCAGCAAGCCAGCCCCTGTTGTCAACATACATTTTCAGATTTTTTATTTCTATTTTTATCATTTTACACCGCTATTTCATCTTCTAACTTTCCATATTCTAACTTATTTCTTAGTTAGCTATGCAAGAAAGTAAGGCTATTTAAAAATATTTATATTTGGAATGCAGTGGATTTTTATTTAAGTAAAGTAAGACCTAAAACACTTCTAAAATAGTTGCCTGGATTTTTTTTCATTGCGCCCTCAAGAACTTCTGCGGCCGGAATTTTTTGTTTCTTAAATTTAATTTTACAAATAAATATACTAACAGGCCGAAAACTATCTGAAGCCAATATGTCACGAGGCGGTCCAGTATTGCCACTGACAGGCTTAAGTTTTTTCCAATGCCGAATAATATAAGTATTCCGGAAACACCGGATTCAACAAATCCCACCCCGGCAGGCGTGATGGGTATAGCTGTAAGCAGGTTTTCAGCAGTCAGAATGAAAGCTATTAAAGGAAATGGTAGGCTTAAATTAAGAGACAAGGTAATCATATAAAAAAATACAACTGCAAACAGCCAGTCAGTAATTGTGAAAAATATAACTTTTGCAAGGATTTTGCCGTCCGTGCATTCATTTAATGCATTTTTAAAATTAGCAATTAGCATTATTAATCTCTGGGGCAAATAGCGGGTTTTGCTGTCATGGAAAATCACAGTTAACAATATGACGGATAAAAATCCGGTAATCAGCACTATGCCGATGACTGCTCCATAAAAAATAAGATTTGGCAAATTTTTGTGGAAGACCGCGAGAGCCAGTATAACGAATGCCACAACCAGCAATATTGCATCCGCAAATTTTTCTATAAAAATTGTCCCTAATGTTTTTGAAATTGGAATTTTTTTATTTTTTTTCAGAAGGTACATCCTATAAAAGTCTCCAAACCTCATCGGAGCGAGCGAATTAAAAAAAAAACACATGAATATTGAGTAGGATATGTATGAAAACTTTAACCTGACGCCTATTCCTTCCAAAAGCACCTTCCATCTCGCTGCCTTGATTAAAAAAGAAAAATAATATATGAATAAGGCAATAATAAACAGCTTGAGGTTTACATTGGAAATTATTTTTAATACCTGATATAAATCAAAATTCTTAATAAAAAAATACAAAAACAGGCCAATTGAAATTATGGAAACAATCCATTTTAACGAATCATATTTTTTCATTTAATTTATTATTTTGTTTTGCTATTGCCTTATAATAATATCCCAATATTTAAATATTACCATACTAAGCAATTTAAAGCATGAACAGGGAAGAGCACTATCGCAGGAATATTGAATACTTCAGGGAATCTGCGCTTTATAAGAACGGATATTATGATGCAAAGGCTGGAAGAAAACAGCAGCACAGCATTTGGCAGAAAATGGAAAGGGGTATAGTGTTCGGACTTTTTAAAGAGGCGCTGGGCAGGGATAATATTGCAAAAGTGGCGGACTTGGGATGCGGGAATGGCGATTTTACCCTGCAATTGGCAATGAGCCACCCGTCCATTAATTTTTTCGGCGGCGATTTCTCAAAAGAGGGCATATCGCTGGCAAAGACAGCATCTAAAAATGTAAAAAATATAAAATTTAAATCCTGCAATATAGTTGCAACTGGTTTGCATGACGGGTCATTTGACTTGACCATATGCATGAATACCCTGCACCACATACATAAGGATGACTTGCCCAAATCGCTTAAGGAGCTTGCCCGGATTACAAGAAAATACTTAATAGTGGAAATTAAAAATGCAAATAATATCTATAACAAGAGGATAAATGACAGAAGAGATTTCCCCCATAATTTCACCACGGAGGAATATGTGGAAACAAATCTAAAAAAATTCGGATTCAAACTTGAAAAATCAAAGCCGATCTTTCTTTTAGAGTCACTTTCTCCCATTGTGGTGTTATTATTCAGAAAAATAAAAAATGCCTGAAATGACTGACAATATAATTAGCATAGACCTGGAATCTTTTGTGCACATAGATATAAACAATAACGACAGTTCCAATAAAAGAAAAAAGAAAGATGACGGGTACGTTATCAGGGCAACGGATTATATTCTTAAAAAACTAAAGGAGAATGATGCAAGGGCAACTTTCTTTGTCGTGGCGGAAATATATGACTGGTACCCGGAACTTATAAAAAAAATAAGAAGAAATCATGAAATAGGCCTCCATACATATTCCCACAAAAAAATAACTGCAAGAAAGATTATGCTGGACGAGTTAAAAAAATCCTCCAGGTTTATAGAGGAGTTTGCGCCCCGGGGATTCAGGGCTCCCCAGGCTTATATGCCAAAAAATTGCTTGAATATATTAAAAGATTATGGATTTTTTTATGATTCATCATCCTATGATTCAATGGAAAATTCTGGATTTATAGAGGGCGTATTAGAAATACCGGTTTCAACCTACAATATGTATGGAAAAATAAGGAAAAAGAACTTCCCAAAGCACCTTTCTCTGAACCTTATGAAAAAAGAGATTCCTGTTGGATCCGGTTATTTTATCGGGATTTTTGGAAAAAACATTTCTTTTTTCGTGGATAGCTTGAACAAGCGGCACAGGCCTTACGTTATGTTTATGCATCCGTGGCAGATACAAAATCCTGAAATGAAAAAAAGTGGAATATTAAAAAGCCTGATGAAAAACCCCGCTATGTTGCCCTATTACATAAATAAGGGGCATGTATTTGAATATCTTTTAAAAAAGTATAAATTTATGAGCTTCAGCGATTACATTAATAAAAATAAATTATTAAAATCAAAAATATAATCCAAATAAGGGTAATTCAATAATCATGAAAAGAAAAAAGAAAACTCTTGTAACCGGAGCTGAATGGCTCGGGAGAAATGCTCCAAAGCACAAGATTTCACTCGTAATGCCGTGCTACAATGAAGGCTCATCTATATATAAAAATATCAAGGAAACAATTAACACAATGGGGGATTTCAATAATTTTAATATAGATTACGAGATCATATTGGTTGATGACGGCTCTACTGATAATACCTATTCTGAAATAAAAAAAATTAAGTCAAAAAAAGTAAAGCTTGTTTCCTACAAGCCCAACAAAGGGAAAGGGCATGCATTGGTATACGGGTTTAAGTTTGTGACAGGGGACCTGGTGGCTTTCATAGACTCTGACCTTGAAATACACCCAAAACAGCTGCTGAGATTTATAAGTTATGTATATGAGTATAATGCTGACATAGTTATCGGCAGCAAAAGGCATCCTGATGCAAAAGTTAATTATCCTTTAAAAAGAAAAATTCTGAGCACCGGATATCATTTGTTTGTAAATCTGCTTTTTGGGCTGCAGGTGCACGATACCCAAAGCGGCCTTAAGCTGTTGAGGTACAGCGCAGCCAAAAAGATTCTTCCGATGCTGGTTGTTAAGCATTATGCATTTGATTTGGAATTGCTGGTGGTTGCAAAAAAATTTAATCTTATGGTTAAAGAAGCCCCCATAGAAGTTAATTTCAATTTTGACAGGAAACGAATAGGCGTAACGAGCTCATGGCCAATATTAAATGATACGCTGGGAATTGCGTACAGAAAATATATACTGAGATATTACGACCCAAAAAAAAGAGCCTGATTTTTTTATTGTTCAAATTGAGTTCAAAACTCCACAGCTTGCTGTGACGCAAAACTCAATTTGAACTTAAAAAACCCCGCAGCTTGCTGCGATTGGGTTTTTTATTTATTTGTCAGGACTCGTAATGGTACAATAATATCCCGGTAAATTCTTTTTGTTCTTTAAGTGTATATTGCGAATCAAAGTATTTTTTTATGCTGTGGCCCGAGTCGCTGAATTTTTCAGCGGAGTACAAAAGCCAAAAGCTGCTTTTTCCGGCAGTGGCTGATTTTGCTTCTTCGACATCATTAACACCTTGGGAGTTTGCAGTATTGTAGTAATATTTGAGTGCCAGCTCGCTTACCGGCTTGTTTATTAGAATAATATCCTGCCGGCCATTGTTGTTTTTAAGATAAGCTGCCGCGTCACGCCACTGTTCCTTGTCAAAATTAGCATAATAAGAGTAAACAGGGATAATGCTGAGAATTGCCAATAATATCAAGATTGCCATAAAATGCTTCTTGAATGTCAGGATGCCTTTGGAAGCCAGGATGAAGTACGGAGGCGTTGCAAACATTATATATTGCACAAAACCAACTATGGATGCGCTTGGAAATAAAAGTGACAATAAGAATGGAACAATAATTGGTATAAAAAACCAGAACAATAGAATGCATTTGTTTTTGTCCGTTAAGTTGCGCATGCTAAAATGCTTATTTTTTAATGCACCGATAAGCGACATTGAAGCTAAAATTATTGTTATTGATAAAATACATAGTATAGAAGCCCATCCCAAAACCGTCAATAAATTCAAATTCATGCTTCTCAAGGCAATTCTGGATTGAAAATCCGGTGAAATCCAGCTGTTTATCTGAATAAAAACATAAATCAGTTTGCCTATTGTCGGCTTATAAATAGAAGAATAAGGGTATTGGCTGTGGAATATTTGCTTAATAAGAACGGGTGTCCAGGCAAGGTATGCAATGAATACTCCGAATGCAGATATTAATGCTTTTCTAAACTGCAGCCTGTAGGATTTATGGAATATCAGAACAAAAATATATTGGGACATCAAAATTAAAAAACTCAGATAATGGGTGTATATCATGGCAACAGCGCAAAGGGAATATAAAATCCAGCTTAGATTTTTATTATTATTCAGGGCTTTTATAAAAAAATAAAAAGACAGCAGAGTGAGGAAAACAAGAAAAGAATAATTTCTGGCTTCCTGTGAATAGAAAATATGCTGATGGTTTATGGACATTATAAAAGCGGATAACAGGCCTACCTTATCATTAAAAATCATTTTACCAATTTTAAATATCACGCATAAGCTGAGGATCCCAAATATTGCAGAAAATAATCTTAAGCTAAATTCACTTAGGCCATTGATTCCTGCCCAGAACCGGATTAAAATGTAATAAAGCGGAACCTCCCCGCCCCCAGCTTTGAAATATTCCGGAGTTAAGGTTGCATAGCTGTAAATATTGTGAATTATGTAGGAATACGTTTGTTTTACCCCGTAGGCCGTCGAGCTTTCATCCACCCAAAAGCTTTCATCACCCAATCCGTAGATTCTTAAAAATGCACCAAGAACAATTATCAATGCCAGCAGCAGGTAAGTTGTTTTTTTATTCATTTTTTAGTTGTTTTTTTATCCGTATTTTTATTTATAGATTATTATTTTTAGGTTATTATTTTCAAATTGTTATATTTTATATAGAGGATTTTGAATGAAAATAAAAAAATGGGTCATTCGAAGTTCTCTATCTTTAACGCCGCAATTCGGGCTTTATTCAATGATAAATTGTGAGAGGTAGTTATTTTCTTTTAATATTTTTAAATTTTTTATTCCGCCATTTATCTTTGGCAGTCTCGAGGTTAATATTTTTTTTGCTTTTGAAATATCCAGTGATGTGTCCAATGGTCTTTTTTCATGGCCGGCCATTTCAGAGCTTTTTATTGGTTTTATCAGATTTTTTTCCAGCCCAAATTTTTCTGCAAGCTTTAACCCAAATCCATGTTTGCTGATCCTTTCATCTGAAGCTACATTCAATATCCCGTTAATATCCTTGTCCAGTATTTCCTTGAGGGCCAATGAAAAATCATTGACGAGCATTAAAGAGGTAAACTGATCGGTAAACAGGCTTACCGGGCGGCCATTAGACAGCTCGTCAATAATCCACGTTGAAAAGCTTTTTTTTTCTTTTATTATATTCCATCCAAAAAATGAAGTTCTTATCACTGCATTTTTTGCCAAGCCTATTAATGCTTCTCCCTGCAGTTTAGTGCTGCCATAACAGTTAATTGGATTTGGCGCGTCATTTTCGTTATAGTTTCCTTTCTTTCCGTCAAAAACATAATCAGTAGAAATGTAGGCTAGTTTTGCCTTTACGGCATTGGCAGCATCGACAATATTTTTAGTGCCTTCAACATGGATTTTGTAAGCCAGTTCTTTTTCTTTCTCGCAGGCATTAATACCAACCAAAGAAGATGTGTGAACTATTATTTTCGGCTTGATTTTTTTTATTAAATCAACTGTACCTTTTGCATCTGCAATGTCCAGATAGGCAGTTTTGCATCCCTTAATCTCAACTTTATGGGATGTATAAGTTGAAACAACATCAAAATAGTCCTTAAAGTGAAAAGAAATTGCGCTTCCAAGGAGGCCGCTGCCGCCGGTTATTAATACCTTCATGCACACAAGTACCCAATAACACTATTTAAAACTTATCTTGAGTCTAGTTACTGATTTATATTTATAGATACTTTAATATAGGGAATTTTGGAAAATTATCAAATATCTGGAAATTATTAAAATTCTTATCGGCCTGATTTATTGATTGCTTTGTATAATCTGTCCGCATAAACCTGCATTCTGAATTTTTCCACAACTCTTTTCCTTCCAGCGTTGGCAATTTTTTTTCTTAAGTTTGGATTTTTTATAAGAGTGATAATCTTATCTGCCATCCCGTCCACATCAAATTTTTTGTACACCAAGCCATATTCCTCCGTGGGTATCGTAAATTCCCTGCCGCCGCATTCCATAACAACAGCGGGCAGGCCGGAAGCCATCGCCTCGTTTACAGCCGGAGTAATTTCTTGATAATTTGCTAAAACAAAAATATCTGACTGATTGTATATTAGCGCCAATTCATTATAATCTCTGCTGCCCAGAAATTTTATATTTTTTTCCAGCGTGAGGTTTTGCGCCAAATCCGTGAGGTGTTTCTTATAATAACCATCGCCAACTATCCACAATTCCGCATCAATTCCAGCATCAATTATTTTTTTTAATGCTTGGATTATAAGGTGATGCCCCTTAATCTTATACAGGCCGCCCACTGACAGCAGGATTATTTTTTCATGTGTTTTATACTGTTTTTTATGCCCGCGAGGCTTAAAGATTTTTGTATCAACTCCATGGCCTGATATAATTATTTTTTTGGATTTGCTTATTAATCCAAGCCTTATGCACCTTTGAGCGGCTTCAGGATTTGCAAATATCAAAGACTGCGCATAATCATAGGCTTTTTTGGCGTACAGCCTGATGATATATTTTGTTAGACAGAAAAGAAAAAAACCGTCAATTGTCTGTGATGTCCTGTAAACTAACCTTGCCTTGTATTTTTTTGCAGCCAGATAGCTTTGGTATGCAAACCAGTAAAATTCCGGGTTGCTTGTTTCAATAACATCATAGCCTTCAAGCTTTTCTATCAAGTCTGTGTAAAAATATCTCGGCATTCCGAGCAACAAAAATATTTTTTCAAAAGGAGTCCTGTAATCAGGGCTTCTGATTTTTTCGATTTTAAATCCTTCATAATGCGAATTATTCCTGATATCGGTAAAAATAGTCACTTCTATATTTTTTGTTCTCATCAAGCGCCTGTAAGCCCCCAGCAGAACATGCAGGGAAGACTGCAAATTAAAATGAATTGGTATTACAACAGCCACCCTTAATTTTTGCATATCAAAAAGCGATATTTGAGTTTATATATATTTTTGCATAGAATTTATAGAGAACTTTGAATGAAAGTGACAAAGTAATTAATTATTCAAAGTTCTCTATAAACTAAACTGAATTTTTTCGGGCATGAAAAGTGGCGGTTGTATGCCTTGGATAGTCAGATGACCGATAATGGATAGTGAAGCAACATTTAAATAGTCCAAAAGATTCAACGACTGTATGATTGCACAATATCTTCCAAAACTTGTCAAGAAAGGCGGCAGCATGCCGCTGTATGTAACTTTTTTTGTAACGAACCGCTGTAACCTAAAGTGTGAGCATTGTTTTTATTCTGCTGAATTAAATAAGCCAACCCAGGAATTAACGCTTGAAGAAATAGAGAAGATGGCCAAAAGCATGGACCAGTTTCCGGTGATGCTGTATTCTGGAGGAGAGCCATTTCTCCGCAAAGATCTTGCAGAGATTACGCACGCATTTTATAAATACAATAAAATTAATTATCTTTCAATCCCGACAAACGGCACATTTCTCAAAAACACAGAAGAGATAGTTACCAAAATGTGTGAACTATGCCCAAAACTAACAATTGTTATAGACTTTTCCATAGATGGATTGCAAGAAGAGCACAACAGGATTAGGGGAAGTCCGCAATCTTACCAGAATGCTATAAGGACTTTTCATGTTATTAAAGGTTATAAACAGAAATACAAAAATCTAAGAGTTGGCTTTGTAACAACTTTTACAGCTACTAATCAAGATACTATCAATGAAGTGTATGATAATCTCAAAGCACAGAATCCAGATAATATTTCTATAAACTTAATCAGGGGAGTTCCAAAAAACCCGCTGGTTAAGAATATTGATATATCTAAATACAAGGCGGTTACTAAGCGTGTGCAAGAAGATTTAATGCAAGTTAATCTCCCGGGTTTTGATCCTTTCCTTGCGTCTATGGCCTCATATCGTTATGACATGGTTACCAAGACGTATGAAGAAAACAAATTCCAGACAACGTGTTACTCATCACAGATTTCCTGCGTGATTTATCCCAACGGGGATGTTTTTCCGTGCGAAATACTGGATGAGACAAAAAAAATAGGAAATATTCGTGATTTTCAGATGAATTTTCGTGAATTGTGGAACAGCCCGCGCAATAAAGAGCTGGCACAATGGATTGTTGGCACTAAATGCTTTTGCACTCATGAATGCAACATTGCGGCAAACATGGCATTTAATCCAAAGCATTTTACTAAAATTGCTATGCGGGCAGCCGTTCTTTCCACAAAGAAAGTTTTTAATGCAGCGGAAGAGCAGCAGGAAACTATTTCTTTGCCAGTCCAATCATAAAGCCTATGCCATAGCTCATTTGGGCAAGAAATATGACAAGCCACGTGGCTGGAATTTCATATGCTTTTGCGTTTCTAATTGATCCTATCAAAGTTGTCACAGCATAAAGACATAGAACGCCGATATAGAAATAAGCTATCAGTGGATGAAGCCACGAAACTATAAATCCCACAATAATAAAAAATAAGAAAGCACTCGGCACAAGATAATACCAGCGGTGTTTTTTGCCGCTGCGCAGCAATTTTCCATTAAAGAGTCCGTAGTAGAAAAACTGCTTGAGAAAAGGAAGAAATATCTTTCTGCGATGGTGATAGACAACAACTTCCGGCGAGTAAAGGATTTTTAAGCCATTTTTGGTGATGTCAACACACAGCTTGTCGTCTTCCCCTATTGCAAGAGATTCGTCAAATGAAATTGTTTCAAATAGTGATCTTCGCACGAGAAGATTGCACGTCGGAAGTTCAAGGACAAATTGCTCCGGGCAGTAGCAATTACGGATATAGCCTTTGCCGAATGCAACTTCAGTTTTCAGAACATTTCCCGCAATTTGCCTGGAAAAGGGGTCATCGTGGGGCGTAAGATTAGGCCCTCCTACTGCGCCAATTGTTTGGTCGGAAAAATAAGGCAATGCTTTTTGCAGCCAATATATCTCCGGATATGCATCATCATCAATGAAAGCAATTATATCGCCGGTTGCAGCATTTACGCCGATGTTTCTCTTTTGAGGAATATTTTTTGGTCCGCTTGGAACAATTTTCACAGTCTGCATGTCCTTAACCGCATCGAGAAGCTTTTGTGAAGGCGCGTTATTTGGAACTAATATCAATTCCTGAGGCTGATTCTTGAGCTTCTTACAGTGGTCAAGGCACTCAAATAAATATGGGGTCTCTTCCCTGTATATAATAACAATTGAAACAGTCGTTCTTTTAATGTTAATTGAAACATTCATTCTGCCCCCCTAAATGCAACTCATCACTGCAAATAACTTTCAATTTTAATTTCAATAAAATCATAAAATATAAAGAACTTCGATTCAAATATATAAAACTAATGAATTATTTAAATTTCTTCACATAAACAAAAAAACAGAAAATCGGCTACATAGCAATTATTTTTCTGAAATAATTCCCTATTCTTTTTGATATCCATAATGGCATTATTCCCCATATTGTTGTTGCAATTGGTGCTATTAGGCTTTTTCTTATATCAGGGGGTATATTTTTTTTGTCATACAGCTTATAATAAAATGTGTAAGGCGATTCCTTAGCGCCCCATCTTTGTTTGTACCTGTAAACAGTATCATCCTTAAGTGTTCTTCCAAAAATAAATTCCTTGCATTTTTTAAATTTTGCTTCCTCTATCGCCTTAAAAACTAGCAGGCTATTTGCCTGAAGATCTCGGTAACGCGGCATATAAGCTCCGGCTTCATATTTCGCTCTATCTTTGAAAATCAAAATTAGTATGGCGCAGATTATTTCACCATTATATTCTGCAAACAGAAAGAACCCTTTATTTTTCATATCTATAAACATTTCCTTAAAATAATCAAAGCTCAAGGGTGGGGAACCAAGGCTCCTCATCGTTATGAGATAAAGCTCATAAAACTTAGTTAGCGCTTCGTACGAGCTGTCTTTTTTTACAATAATAACTTTTTCAGCTTTTCTTATGCCGTTTCTAAGCTTTTTATCCAGGTTTTTCCAAATGTCCTCTGTTTTAATGTTAATATCCATATAAAAATCAGTATATTCATCTTTAGCTGTAAAGCTGGGCAGGTGCATTGGGCTGCATCTTAATTCAGCAAAATTCACATTTTCTTTTAATGCAATAGCGTCAATATAACCGACTATATCATTCAGCGTTTTTTCTTCAGTATGATCAAGAAAGGGCCCGCCCATATCAATTATTGGGCCGCTGATTAATCTCCTGCCAAAAAAAATGCTTTTAACAAGAAAGAGGGACATAATCCCGCGCAAGGCATTGTCTTCATAAACCATAAAGCTATAGTTTTTATACTTAAAATTTTTTTCAAAAAAATCAATCCAATGGCTTTGGCTGTCTATCCATGTCGAAGGGTGAATCTTAGCAAACAAATCCCACTCGTCCTTAGTTTGTTCCGAGTATTGCTTAAAAGTTATCACAAGCCCCAAGAAAATAAACTTATTTATATAATTGCTTATACGCAGATTTTCCTGGATGGAAATGGCATTTGCTTTTTGTTGTTTAGATAAATACCCACCATAACATTTATAAAAGAAACTGGGTTTTTTCCGACCATGAAAACCATAACAGTTGTCGGCCTTGGATATGTCGGTTTGCCTTTAGCATGCCTCTGCGCCGGGAAAGGATACAATGTTTTTGGGTTTGAAATTGACAGGCACAAGATTGACAGCGTCAATAATGGCCTAAGCCCGATTGAGGATGAATATCTAATAGATAAATTAAAAAATCTGAAAGGAAAAATAAAAGCCACCTCAAATCCAGCCGAATGCATTGCAAATTCTGATATAGTAATTGTCTGCGTCCCTACTCCTGTTGACAGGAAGTATATTCCGGATTTGACAGCGCTGATGGAATCCACTTCAGCAATTTCAAAGCACATCAGGAAAGGCGCTTTGCTGGTTATCGAATCCACAATTTATCCAGGGACAGTTGAGGAAATTGTTGTTCCAATTTTAGAAAAGCAAAAATTTAATATCCAGAAAAATGATATTTATGTTGCGCATTGCCCCGAAAGAATTGATCCGGGAAACAAGAAATGGATAGTTGAAACTCTGCCGAGGGTTATTGGCGGCGTAACAAAAGAAGCGACAAAAAAGGCCGCAGAATTCTACAGGAGCGTGATAAATGCAGAGATTCTTGAATTGAGTGGCGTAAAGGCGGCAGAAGCTACAAAAATAATGGAAAATACTTTTAGGGACATCAATATCGCTTTTGTCAATGAGATGGCGCAGAGCTTTGACAGGGCAGGAATTGACATTCTGGAAGTCATAAAAGGCGCTTCAACAAAACCTTTTGCCTTCATGCCGCATTACCCCGGTGCCGGCGTGGGCGGGCATTGCATAAGCGTGGACCCGTATTACCTTATAGAAAAAGCAAAGCAGCTCGGATTTAACCACAGGTTTTTGATTCTTGCGAGAGAAATAAATAATCACATGCCTCATTATGCTGTTGAACTGCTGGAAAATGAATTAGGAAAAATAAAGAAAGTTATCAAGGGCGCTAAAGTCGGGGTTCTCGGGCTTGCATATAAAGCAAATGTTGATGATATCCGCGAAAGTCCCGCGCACGAGGTCCTTAATTTATTAAAAACAAAGGGCGCAGATGTGCACGTCTATGACCCTCATGTCAAAACCGGAAGCAATGTAATAGATTTGGATGAGCTATTAAATAAAAGCGATTATATTATTTTAGTCACAGACCACAAAGAATTCAGGGAAATGGATTTGGAAAAGTTAAGGAAAAACAAGATAAGGGTTTTTATAGACGGCAGAAACTGCCTCGACAAGGAAAAAATAAAGTCCATAGGCATTCTTTATCACGGGATCGGAAGAGCATAACTAAAATGACCTCCTCTGCGGAATAAATTCCGCAGTATCCATTCAAGCTAAACCATGGTGCTTAGCTTGGTTCAAAATGTACAAAGCTGTGTCGCTAAGCTGATTGTATCCGACGGTAACAGCAGTTCCGCCGCGGCTCCAA
>DATDZA010000002.1:0-5140 GCA_035288865.1 Candidatus Nanoarchaeia archaeon | reverse complement strand
GCAGCGCAGCCTATGCAGTTCGGCCTGTCATGCTGGATTTGGTACTTTTTGGAGCTTTGCTGCTCGCTAACAGCTTGCTGGCTTTGATTTTCTTCCATTTTTATAATTAACAATTGTTAAGTATATATAAAATTTTTGGTTTGGCTTGGTGCGCTGGAGTTATATTTAAGGATTTTTGTTGTGGTTATAAATTAATGAAAACTATGCCTATGACAACAAACAGAATAGCCAAAGCCTTTGTCAAAATCGCCTTTTTGTTAATCCCTTCCTTGACAATGTGCGGCAGATAAAGTGAAGTGAACAATGTAATGCCAAGGACAAACAACGGGGCAACTGCAGCTTCCAGAACCCCGACAAGCGACACAGGCCCTTTGAGCAAAGCATAGTTGGCAAACACGAATGCAGAGAAATCAACCACCATTTTAGAGCCAAGCAGGCCTCTTATTTTGCCTGGCATGGCTTTGAAAGTTTCAACAAACTGTTTTCTTACAGAAGGCGCAAGCAAAACAGCCAATGCGCTGAAGTTCGCAAGCCTGAGCCACAAAAACCCGCTCCAGAAGCCTGTTACACTAAAGACATATTTTGCAGATACGGCATAAAAAGCTGCAAAAAACATAGCCATAAGCACAAGATAGAAAGCCCTGCTCAGCCTGAAAGAGCCATTAACTTTCCTGTATGAAATCAAAATGCCTGCCGCCAGTAGAAATAAAAATCCCGCAGCCTGGCTTTTTGTCAGAATCTCGCCCAAAAGCAAAAAAGCAAGCGCTAAAACCAAAATCGGCTGCAGCTGGAACATTATCTTGATTCTTGAGATTTCATCATACTGCACTGCCTTGTAATAAAGAGTTACTGCGGTACTGAGAAAGATTCCGGCAAACAAAGCAACAAGAAAATCAAAAAATCTCAAAGGCTCGAAGCTGAAAAACGGCAGCAAAAATATCAAAAATATGTTCATTGCGCCGTTTAATACAATATAAACAAAGGGGCTTTTGATGTAGCCTTTTGAAATTACTATTTTGTCTGTCACAGAAGTGAAAGCCCAGATAAGCTGGGCTGCCATTGCAAAATAAATCCATGACTGCATTTTAGTTTATCTCCCTGTAGCAATTTGGAAACAAATCCAATTTAAACTCCTTTGAAACAATACAAAATTCATAATTTTTTATAATGTCAGGAAACTTCTCCTTTAAATTTAATATTATATCCTGAAATTTGTCATAACTTTCTAATTCAAAATCAAGCTCAAAATCCCAGTTGCCCATTACTCTTTGAGGCCAGATTGCTCCTGACAAAGATGAAGCATAGTTAATAAATATATTTAATTTATTTTGTGTAACATTTGTTAAATAAATTATGGATTTGCAAAATATTCTACCAATGGCTTTTGGGTCTAAATGAACTTTGTAAGCTAAAATAATCTTTTTTCTTTCTAATTCTTTAAGATGATACTGAATAATCCTTGGTGTTGTATTTAATCTTTTAGCCATATCTGTTACAGGAATTCTAGCATTATTTGTCAATATTTTGATTATTTCTTCATCAATATTATCAATTTTTTCCTGCTTGTCTTTTGTAGTGTGATAGACAATTTTTGATATTTCTTTGGTGGGCTCGCTTCTCAAGAATTCTCTTGTATGATGTGCTAAGTATATTGTAGTTGTAACCGCTTTATCTTGTATATAATTTGAGAATTTATTAAGAACAATTTGAACTTCATCATCAAATTCATTGACATTATGCACTAAAAAGCCAACAATCATGTCCCACCTTCCTGTTGTTGTGACAACCCATTCAGTTTTGTTATGCTTGTAAAAGTATTGTCCTATCTCTTCTAATTTTTCTTTATTTACATTTGTTAATCTCAAATAAAGCTTAAATTTGACGATGCCCAATTTGAAATAATTTATAACAGTATGAAATCTTAATATGATACCATTTTCAATTAATCTGTCAATCCTGTATTTGACTACTTCTTTGCTTAATCCAACCTTCTTGCCTATTTGACTATTTGACTGCCTTGCATCTACGTCTAGTTCTGAAAGTATTTTTCTGTCTTTGGTGTCTAGTTGATATTCATTGCTCATAAATTCACATTATTACATAATAGTATATAAATTTTGTTATTTTGTGAAAAAATTTAAAGAAAAGATTTATTATATTGATTTACTACTTATAAGTTATGAAAATACAAAGCTTAGAGAAATCTATGGGTTATTTTGAACCTAATAAAGATGTTTCTCTTAAAGTATTTTTAGCTACATGTCCTCAATCTCATCCGCCTACATCACCGCATCCTGCTTTGCCATATCTAAAAGCATATCTGCAACAAACTTTGCCAAATACTCAAGTAACACAAAAAGACCTTGATGCAATCTACTTTTCTTATATTTTAAGTCCTGAAGAATTAGCAAAAAGATTTCCTCAAGAAGAAGCTGCAAGAATAATGCAGGCATATAAAGCTCAGAGAGATATTAGAGTTTATCAAGACATACCAAAATTTATCGAGGCGCATCAGACACTTGAAGAAACATTGGACAAAATAAGCAAGCAACACCAAGAGTTACATAGGCTTGACAAAGAATCTTTAAAGTTAAGAGGGAATACTTTTACTTATGTATCTGAATATTCGGCAAATAGCAGACAGGGTATTTTAGATGCAACAAGCCCTGAAAATAGGCAGAAAAACTTATTCTATCAGTATTATCGAGAGGTTGTAGTTCCTCACATTATTGTTAATGGCTATGACGTTGTTGGCTTATCGATTTTTCTCACAGATCAGCTAATTCCAACATTTCTCCTAGCTTCAATGATAAAAGAAGCAAGTCCAAATATAAAAGTAGTGCTAGGTGGTAATTATATTTCAAGATTTGAGGATGTTCTATCACAAGATGACGAACTTAACAGAAGATTATTTGATTCTTTAGATGCAATTGTATTGAAAAATGGGGAAGCACCTTTTGGACAAGTTATTGAAGCATCTGCTGCTACTCAAAAAGAATTTGAGTTAGATTTAGCTAGTGTAAACCAAGTTATATACAAAAAAGATGGAAAGATTGTATTAAACCTAGATAAAGAAAAACTTCCAAACTTACACCCAAATGATTTACCAAGACCTGATTTCGATGAAATTTTTACAGGAATAGACGGAAAGCAACAGGTTTTTTGGACACCTTCTCCTGTTATAGCTTTGTACACGCAAAGAGGATGCCCTTATGTCAAGAACAATTGTGAGTTTTGTGCAATTCCAACCGGCAATAATATCCCAAATTCAGGCTTAGCACGTTCTGCTCAGAATGTTGCTGAAGATATTGAGTATTACCAAAAAAGATATGGCACAAAATATTTCAGCTTTGGAAATGAAACTCTTAGCAGAAAATTCATGCTTGCTTTGGCAGAAGAATTAGAAAAGCGTAGAATAGGGGCAGTAATTGATGGCTACACAAGAACAGATCAGTTTTCAAATGGAAATTTAGATATTGCTGCAATAGAAAAAATTAGAAAATATTTCAGATTCTTGCAAATTGGGTTTGAAAGCAATGACAAAGAAACATTAGAAAGTATGGTGAAAGGAAGGCGGCCATTTAATGACAGCGCACTCGCTCGTGCTCTATTTGATAACGGAGTAATACCTCATGCATTTTTAATGACAGGATTTCCGCCCGAAAAAGATAAATATGAAGGCGGAAATAGGGATGAATATGTTAATTTCTATGTAAATTCAGCTTTAGTGACATTGAGATGGCTGCTTCAAAATAAGCAATACATTGGAACATATAAAGCAACACGCTTAGTCTTGCCTAGAGACTCAAAAATGGTTTTCAGGGAAGGAGAAGCGATTGTGCTTAATCCAAAATACATGCATGAAATTAAACTCAAAAAGCCAAGAGACTTAGAATATAATATTCCTTACAAAAAGAAATATGGAAGCACAGAATTAGACAAAGCCTTCACAGAACTTTTTGACTTAATCCAAACGCCCTACAAAACTACAACTCATTACTCTATTTACCACCAAAGACAATTTATGTGGGATGAATTGCTAAGATGGTCTTCAGAAAACCGAGAGACATCAGAGGCGGTGTTGCCTATAAATCAAGAAAGAGTAAACAGAGTTCTTCAAAAACTTTGGACTGATGCAGTTGGACAAGATTACATAGAAGCTCAAAGAGAGTTATCAAAAAAAGCAGGGGTTAGTAGAGAAAAAAAGCAAAGATTACAAGCAACAATAGATGATATCCGTTCAAGAAACATTATAGCTAATCATTTTCCAGACAGCATTCCTACCATTGATGATTTAGTAAGAATTGGGTCAAGCTAAATCTATAGATTAGAATAATTTCAAAACACCACATTAATCATCCAAGCAAACAAAACAGCAAGAGAAGTGGCAGTCAGCAAATAAGCAATTGCGCATCTTCTGCCGAATTTGCCCCATATCATTGAAAGCTCTGTGAAGTCTGTTGCCACGCCAACCATCATTATAATAAAAACAACGCCAAGAGAAGCGCCAAGCTGGTAAAGCTGCCCGCCCAAGACAGCAAGCCCTTCTGATGCGACTTCCAATACAGCGCTGATTGGAACTGCAATTAAAACCGGCAAAAACCTGTTTTCATTGCCCAAGTATTCAGCAACCAAATCCGATGGAACAAAGGCTTTCAAAGCAGCTGCAATGAAAAGTCCAATGACTATGTACTTTCCGACATCCTTGAAAATGTGCCACATGTTTTTTGGCACACAATAAATAATTCTTCTGTCCAGTTTTTCATTTTCGTGAATTAGCCTCAATTTTTCAGCGTCAACGCACTCGACGCAAAGCTGTTTTTCGCTCTTCTTGTGCTTTTTTGGTATTCCAGCTTCAATCAGCCCATTGTTTTCATATTTCGCAAGAATTAATCCGATAATGAAAGCAGCCAATAGCGAGAAAACAAGCAAAATCATGGTATTTTTTATTCCAATAAATCCCGAAATCAGGAACACATGCAATAATCCCCCCCAAGGCGCTGCAAGCAGAAAGGTTAATGCAGATGCTGTTGATGCTCCTCTCTGCCTCAAAGTTGCTGCAATCGGAATAGCTCCGCAGGAGCAGACTGAAACAAACAATCCGGCAGTTGTTGCCCTTGCCAGCGAGGCAATGTCATTG
>DATDZA010000001.1:0-29357 GCA_035288865.1 Candidatus Nanoarchaeia archaeon | reverse complement strand
CCGGACATATTCTTCTTGGCTATCATTCTCAAAACTATAAAGCTAAGAAAACCCCTCATATCGCAGCAGCATTTCTCCATGCTTTATCAATAAAAGCGCGAGTATATATAATTTTCCCCATGCCGCCCTGATTGGTATCGTATGACCGATAGGTTTATATATTAGTATCGTATATCCGATATTCAGTTTATATATACTTTTAAGGAGGAAGCCAAAATGGAACCAAAAGGAAAAGGAAATTGCGGATGTTAGTTTTAATTTATTTTTAATTTTTTATCGCGAATTATTTTTAATGATATCAACAATGGATTATATGGAGGCAATAAAATGGAAGAAAACTGTTGTGAATCAGGAAGCGGAGGATGCTGCTCAAATGAAGCCGAAGGAAAATGCGGCTGTTCGGGCGAAAGCAACTGCTGTGAAAAAAGTTATGACAAGATGGGCATGATGATGTGGCTTGCGCACAGCGCAAAGATGGAACTTATCAAAGAAAAGATGAAGAAAAAGCTCGAAGCTGCCAAAGGCAAGAAGCTTGACCAGGTTGCTGAATTATTTGTCGATGCAATGATGGAAAAATACAAGGACGAAGCTGAATCGGAAAAGAAAAAAGAAGAGCTTCAGCAGAAATTCGACGCTATATTCGAAAAAGAGTAAAGAATTCATCAATTTTTTTTTATATGGGCTGGATTTCCCCTCTTTTCCGGCCCGTATAAATTTTGAATTTTTTTTATTTAACATGAATTACGAACAAGAGCTAAAAAAAGCAAAAACTTTTGCAGATATATTTGAGTTAGTCAAGAGCATCGTAATGGAATCATTAGGAGCTGAGCAGGCTGGATTAATGGTTGGTGTATCTGACTTAGGGGCCTTTTCCCATGGATTTGTGGGCGCATTTTATTCTTTAAATGCAAACATGATTATCATAAACAAAAAGCCGCTTGCAAGAATCCTGCAAACAAACCCATCCATTTACAATTATTATCTGTTTCACGTGATACTGCATGAGTACATCCATTCCATTGGGTCATACGACGAGATGCAGACGAGACAGCTTGTATACCAGGTAAGCAGCCGCCATTTTGGCAGTGAGCACACAGTGACTAAGTTAGCCCAGGATATAACCAAGTTCATGCCAAATTTAATATATGAGGAGGACTTGCCCAGTGATGATGTTAGCATAGAGTTTATTAAGGGAATTGACAAAAAAAATATTAACTACATAAATTAACTGCGTAAATTGACAAAATGAAAATTGGAGCGTGATGAAAAATGAACATACCTTGGGGAAGCGATCCCGCAAAAAAATTTGTGACAAATGTAGGTTTAATTACCAGTACAGGCCCCTACGGTGACAACATAATGTCAGCGGAATGGACGCACCAGGTATCCTATGAGCCGGGTCTGATAGCGATTTGCCTCAAATCAAGTGAAGCAACTCACGCAAATATTGAAGAAGAGAAAGAATTCGGGATTAATTTATCCGCGCAAGACCAGAATGTCCTTGTGAGCGTCGCAGGGGGAAGCTCCGGGAAAAATGTAAATAAAATTGAACTACTTAGGGAATTGGGGTTTAAATTCTCCAGGGCAAAAAAAATAAAGGTCCTGATGGTCGACGGGGCTGCACTTAATGTTGAATGCAGACTGGTAAATACAATAGAGCTCGGAGACCATACTTTATTTGTAGGTGAGGCGGTGGAAGTGCATCCAATAACTGCAAAGGAACCTATAGTTTATCACGGCCAAAAGTTTTGGAAATTAGGAGACAATATTCCAAGAACCTCAGAACAGGAAATGAATAAAATTAAATCACTTATTGAAAAACATACAAAAAAGTAGGAAATGGAAATAAATATTCTTAAATCATCCGAAAGGGGCGTTTCCGAACATGACTGGCTTTCGAGCAAGCACAGCTTTAGCTTTGCAAATTATCATAATCCAAGCCGGATGAATTTCGGGCTTCTCAGGGTTTTTAACGATGATAAAGTTGAGTCCGGCATGGGCTTTGGGATGCACCGCCATGACAATATGGAAATAATTTCAATTGTCCTTGAGGGATCTTTGGAACACAGGGACAGCATGGGAAATCACGGAATAATAAAAGAGAGGGAAGTGCAAAGAATATCTGCAGGCACCGGAATTTCACATTCTGAGTCTAATCATTCAAAAACCAGTAAAGCCCATTTTCTGCAGGTTTGGGTCGAGCCAAATGAAATGAATCTGAAACCAAGCTATGAGCAGAAAAGTTTTTTGAAGTATGGGAAAAATAAATTGAATATTATTGTATCCGGAGGCAAAAATAAGAATTCATTATATCTGCACCAAGATGCTGTTTTCTCAATTGGGGTTTTTGATGAAAATAAAATTATAAATTACATGGTAAAAAAACCTGAACATGGGGTTTATATTTTTATCATAAATGGGAATGTTGAGCTTGGAAAAAATGAACTGCTGGATGGGGATTCTGCTGAAATCCGCAATACAGAGAAAGTGGAAATCAAAACAAAAGATAAAAGTGCTATTTTAGTTATTGAAGTGCCTATGACTAATTAATTATTTTCTGAGTTTTATCATGTTAGTTATTCCATGCCTTTCCTTTGTTATCAGATTTTTTTGATGAATTCTGCATTGGTCGGTTTTGTTGGGGGAATTTTGGGTATTTCGCTTGGCTCAGTTATATCCGGATTTTTGCCTAACCTGCTGTCCGGCAGCTTACCGGGCGGGAGTCTGAAGACAGTTATTCCAATAAGCTTGCTTGCAGAGTCACTATTAGTATCTGTAGGAATCGGCATGATTGCAGGCGCAATTCCAGCTTACAGGGCATCAAAACTTAAACCGGTGGATGCGCTGAGATATGAATAGTATCAATAAATTTAATTAAGTAACTGTAGTGTTCTGATAAATACATAAATTAATGCCCGCGCGAAGATTTGAACTCCGGTTTTAAGCTCCGCAAGCTTACGTGCTGTCCAGGCTGCACCACACGGGCTTAAAAACAAAGATACAAAATATCTTTTATAAAGGTTGTTGAAAATATAATTTACTACTTATATATAGTAACAAAATGCATAGATTTATAAAGGGGATAATCACCATTATAATCAAATGGTGACTGATTTATTTGGTGAGGGTAGTTTAGAAAGTAGGCTCTATAGGCTAGAGAATGATATACACAATCATCCAAGATTGGAAGAAAACGAAAAAAAAGAAATATTGAGGAGGATAGAAGAGATAGCATTAATTGACTCCCTTACCTTACTTCCAAATAGGGGTGCCTTGAGCCGTTGTCTGGATCGTGAAGGGCAGAGGGCAATCCGTCATAATCACCCTCTTTCAGTCTTAATTGTGGATGTTGATAAGTTCAAGAATTATAATGATACTTATGGTCATGAACAAGGAGATATTGCACTTAAGTATGTCGCCCGAACGCTTGCAAGTAATAGAAGGCCAAGTGATTTTGTCTCAAGATATGGGGGTGAAGAGTTTGTGATAATTCTTCCAGAGACTGAACTAAATGGGGCTGCGAAAGCAGCGAGAGATATACTAAATAGATTCAAGAAAAGAAAATTAACAGATTATGTAGGAAGAGAAGATGCTAAGGCTCTGCATTATGTTAAAGGCAGAGGCTACAGTAATTTAAGTGTAAGCGTAGGGATATCTACTTCGCCTGAATTGACAAAAAGTGTTAACCTATTACTTAGTGATGCCGACAGCGCATTATACAAGGCAAAAGATGCTGGCCGGAATACTCTTATGATTTATTCACCACCCGCTATTCTTCCCAATCCTTTAAGCTAATCTGCCCTTTTCTCTTGTTTTCGGGAGTTTCTAATTGTTCTTGTCCAATCTGTTTTTTTATTCCCAATGCCGTTTTCTCGCCTAATAATTGTGTCAATGTAGCCAAGTCGGCATTCTTTAAATCGTGAATGTCCTTTATCCTGTTTCTGAACAAGATTCGTGCTCTTACCCTTCCGATATTCTCCAATCGTATTAATGTCAATAATTCTTCCTTAACACCATATTTTAACCTTAATCTTAATTTTACAATTTCTTTTAGCACTGACTGGAAATGGAGAAGCTTGGCCAGCTCTTCTGTTGAATATAATAGCCAGTCTGCTATGTCAATTTTTGCCCTTAGTTCTCCGGGGCGCACATTATATTCTTCCAACAAGAATTCCTCATCCTGCTCGTTTATCCACTGATTAAACATCAAGCCTGTCTTGATTGAATTAAGGAAGTCTTCATACTCCTGCTCATACATCGATGGCTCGTCCTCGAGCAGATAATCACTTAGCTCCAGCATCTGCTCCTGTATTTTTTCATGCTCCCTCAATCCGACTTTAAGCATCGGCCTTATCTCAAGGGTGTGGGAAATCATCTGCAAGAATGAAAAAGCATCCAATTTTTTATCAGATGCATTTCTGAGGCAGCTAATCATGAAATATGCCGTCAAAGGATCTATATAAAGTTCAGCAACTCTTTTTCCAATCAAAGTTGTTTTGAATTTTTCATCATCAAGCTCGTCAGCACCTGCGAAATCGTTGCTTCCAGACCTTAAAATAAATTCCCACTCGTCAAGTAAGTCAATTACTTTAATTATTGTCGCATGCAATCTTCTTAAGTCTTTGAATTGATATGCATAAAATGTTTTGTCAAAGAAATCAAATAATTCTTTTTTTGTAGTGATAAAGTTAGCTGAAATGAGAGACAGCACATAAGTTCTCAACACCGGCTCGACAGCTAATTTTGAATAAATATCTTCCGGCAGCCCATTGACATATTTTTCTTGAATCTTTTCCTTTTCTGAATTTGTCAGTGCGATTGCAATTGACTGCCCTTCGCTGTCATAATTCGGCCGGCCTGCACGGCCTGACATCTGCATATAGTCAAGAACTGGTATCCAACTTAAGCCGTGAACTGTAAATCTTTTCAGATCTTTTATTATAGACCTAAAAGCCGGAAGGTCTACCCCATACGCCAGAGTAGGGGTGCAGCAGATTATTTTTACCATGCCTTTTCGAAAATTATCTTCTATAATCTCTTTCTGTTTTTGCGTGAGGCCTGCATGATGAAAGGCAATTCCCTTTTGCAGGCAATAGGACAATCTTTCGCATTGCTTAGTCGGTCTCGAGAGGGTATTTAAAGCATCGTCTGCAATTACAGATAAAGCTTCATCTTTCTTCATTTTTTTTGATATGTCTTCCGCAGTCTTTTCAGCAGATTTTTTTGTATTCACAAAAACAATTGCCTGCTTGCCGATTCTAATTGTGTCTATAGCAATATTCAGTACTGCGCTGTCAAATTCCTCATTTATTTTCACAGATTTAGGCATAATATTTTCGAGAGAAAACTACTTTATAAATGTTATTGAAAATTATTTTTTCACAGAAATTTTAAAGGCGGCTTTGGATATTTTTATAAGGACCAGCCCGAAAATTCCATATGCAAAAGGAAGCCACAATGGTATTTGCAATAGTGTCTGATTTTCGTATTTCCAAATCCCGGTGGGGACCAAAACTATATCAATTATCGGCCCCAGAAAAAAGCTGACAAAATATGCAAACTTTTCCTGTGAATCAGAATTCCAGAATAACAAGAAAACTGAAATTAGAAAAAAAGAAATGCCTAATAAAATATTATTTTCCCATAGAAAATAAAACAATACAATATCTGCCAGATAGACCATAAGTCCAAGCACTATTTCTTTCTTTGGATTATTCATAAGTATTATTCCACTACATTGACACTCAAAGTCTGAATTACATTGTAATGGCCATCGCTGACTGTAACTTTTACAATTTTATTTCCGGCTGTCGTGAATGTTCTCTGATGATACTGGGTTCCCTTGTGCGAGTCCAAAAAGCCAAAATCCCAGATATAAGCCAAAGTATCTTTGTCGTCATCAACTGCCTTAACATAAAGCAGGACAGGCTGGCCAACTTTTGCAACGACGTTATTTGTTGATTCCAAAATTCTTGGGGGCCTGTTGGCAGCTGGTAAAGTTATGCCGCCGCTGGTTGTTAATGACTGGACATTTTGAGCGCTCAAAACTCTGGTCTCCTTGTAAGTTATATTTACTTTACGAACTTTTATGTAGACACTATCGTTCAAAAACTGGTTATTGATGTTGGAGGTGCCCTGAACAAATATATTGATTATCTGTTCAACTGAATCTGTTCCGTCGCTTACAAGGACTTTCACAACTTTATTGCCTGGGTTTGTGAAAATTCTCTCGTGATTCTCCGTTGCCTGATATTTTTCGAGCAATCCGAAATCCCAGGTGTAGGTTAATTGGTCATTGTCGTCATCAATTGCTTTTACAAACATAAATACTGGCTCATTGACCTTAGCAACGATGCTTCTGCTTGCATTAGTTATTCTTGGAGCCCTGTTTTTGTCAGTCACATGCACTCTTGCAGGCTGGCTTGCGCTTGAGTTATCATCATTTACATAAAACATCAAATCAAGCGTTTTTACCTCTTTCCTTCTTGCAAAATCATAAGGCACACTCCAAATAAATTTATTTCCGCTCAAAGATGCCTGAGATGGGGAGTTTGAAACAGAATGCTGGAGTTGGTCACCATCAGGGTCATGCGCATTCAATACTATCGTTATATCATCGCCTTCGGTTGCTTTTAAGTCTTTTATTTTATCTAACACCGGCGGCCTGTTGACGTGATTAATTATTATCTGCACAGTTTTTGAAGCTGCGAGTGTTCCATCGCTTGCTGTAACTTTAACATATTTAATTCCTGCATCTCCAAATTTGGTCTTGTATGTATCTGATGCCATGAATCCGGAATATGAAATTGTAACTTTGTCACCGTCCACATCATAAGCAAATGGAACTATTTTTATTGTGTCGCCTTCATCGACAGTTATGGGCTGCAAATCTTCAAGAACAGGAGCCCTGTTGATGTCTTTTACAGTTATTATAATATTATGCAGAATTTTCTCGTCATTCGAAGCGGCTGCAAACTGAAGATAAAATGTTTTGCTCAATATTGTAAATTTATCAACCACTCTGTCAATAAAGTCCTCTTTCTTAACGGTGTCGAATTCCGGTGTCCATGTAAATTTATTTCCATCAAGTGTTGCCCCGTCAGGCAGCTTGTCGACCGAATATTTTATTTCGTCGCCATCAGGGTCAACCGCATTTAAATTAATTGTGACAGTTTGGTTTTCATCTATTAATTTGTTGCCTATATAGTCAAAAACCAGCGCCCTATCAACATTTTTAACTGTAACTGTTGCAGTTTTGTCTCCCTTAAATCCGTTTCCAGCCACGTGAATAAAAACAGCGTAGTCTCCAGAATCGTCGTAATTTGTCTGCCATTCATTCTTGTTCCCGATAGGTTCGGAAACCGTGTAAGACAATCCATAGTTCGCAAAATTCGGAATATTTAATCTAGCAATATCGCCTTCGTTTACTGTGACGTCATTTATTTGGTTGAGAAGAATGCCAACATCAAAATCAAGAACATCAACAGTCCATTCTTTTGATGCATCCAAAGTTCCATCGGAAACTATAACCAAAACGCGATGGGTGCCTGCGTCGTTATAAGTTGTACTGTAAGCAAAATATTGCCCGAAGCCTGACTTTTTATTGTCAAGGTACCATGTATAAGTCAACGGGTCTTTATTCAAATCGCTTGCATGCACTTCAAAATTTACTGACTCCGATTCATTCATCGTGACTGGGTCATTAGGGGAGGCGTAATCTATCGTAGGAGCAACTTCTTTTTTGTTAACAACAATTTGAATGTCTTCAGTTGCATTTGCCTGGCCATCGGACACAGTAATTATTGAATTATATGTTCCGGCATCCCCATAAGTCGTCTGCCACTCTCCTTTTTCGTTTAAAGGTGGAATATAATAATAAATTAACTTATCACTATCCGGATCTGCAGCATGTGTTCGCAAACTAAGCTTATCAGTTTCCTGAATAACAAAAGTGGTTATAGAGTACACAATAGGCAGAAATAAAAATATGATTAACAACAATATAAACTTCCTGTTCATCTATTCCCCCATCTACCCCAGTTTACTTGTGAAAATAAAAAACAAAATATAATGTCGGACACACGCAATTGATTGAATAAAGAAAATCCGTGACATGGCGAGTGAGTCTTACGAGCCTCACAAGTCACAGATTTTCTGAGTTACTCATGCAATTCTTAACAGCAGTTGTGTCCGCCGAATATAGTGTTGGAAAATATTAATCATTCATGCGATTCCAGCACTATAAATAAATTTATTCCTGACTTACATCAACAATTACCGGTGGCCTGTTGGCATTTACCACATTAACATTGAATATCTGCGATACTTTATCGGTGCCGTCATCTGCAGTTACAGTTACTTCGTAAGTGCCTGCGCTATCGTAATCTGTTTCCCATGTAAACATATTTCCATCCTGCCTAAATCTACTGTCACTTATGGAATATATAACCGGATCATTGTCGGCATCAGTTGCCAAAGCAGTAATGACTACCCTGTCAGTTTCCCTTGCTTCAATGTCATTAATTTTTTCAAGCGTTGGCGGCCTGTTGACATTTCTTACATTAACAGACCAGATTTTGCTTGCTTCTGACAAGCCGTCTGACACATCAATTTTTACGGTGTGCGTACCTGAGCTGTCGTAATCTGTCTGGTAGGTCCAAGCATCTGCATCGCCAACCTCAATTCCATCAAGCTTCCATTTATACGCCAAAGGGTCATTATTCAAGTCGCTTGCAGTGACGCCGAAATCTATTGACTGAGTTTCATCTATGGTCGAAGAGCTTTCAAGCGGGGTGGATTTGTCTATCGTCGGAGCTTCTTCCTTTTTATTCACAATTAATAGCACATCCCTGCTAGTTGCCGCTTCTCCATCGGACACAGTAACAGTGATTGTGTACTCTCCAGAATCACCATAAGAGGTCTTCCATTCACCGCTGTCATCTACCGGAGATGTAAAAGTGTAAATTAAATCCGTATTCTTGTCCGGGTCTTCTGCTTTTGGAACAAGGTTCACTAAATCAGTTTCCTGTACCACAACAACAAACGGCTTTTCGTCAGATTTGACAGGAACAACCTCCGGCATAACTTCAGCCGATTTTACCTCTTCTATAGATTGATCTCCATCTGGAACCATAGTTTCCATGCTTTCATTTTCTGAAGGTGATACAACTTGGCCTGTAGGCGCTGTTGCTGAATTGCCATAAAGAGTCTGATAAACTTCGCAGCTGCTCAGCAAGAATGCAGAAATTACCAGAAATACTATCAATGATATCGTTTTGAAAGCCATTTACACCCCTCCTAATCTGTATTTTTTGAATCTCATTAAAGTGTTGCTATTTAAGAATAATAACCTGTATTTAAACTTTTTGGTAGTTAAAATATATTTTTGGTTTTTTTCTTAAAATTTGTTTGTAATCTGTTTTCCTATTAAATTAGCGCTGAAAAGAATCATTTGAAAAATAAATGGGCCCGGTGAGATTCAAACCCACTGTTCCGTCAGTTGAGTGCGGAAACAAGTGCCATCTGCTATGGCACGGATAAACTAATAAAATAAATGGGCCCGGTGAGATTTGAACTCATGACCTCACGATGTCAGACTGAATTATCAGTCGTGCGCTCTAATTGTCCAGCGGACCAATCTGCGATTGGCAGCTACCAGACTGAGCTACGGGCCCAAGATACACTTTGAAAATTAAGTTTATTTATAAAGTTTGTTGGAACGATATTGATTTTAGAATTATAGTAATTATTGATCCAGGAAAGAAACTTAAAGTTTAGTTAATAAATAATATAGGTGTCAAGTTTAATTAATTTGTAACTATTTTATTAGAAAGATATTTTATTATAAAGAACTAAGAATGAGATCTTTTATTTTTTGAATTTCTTCTTTTTTCACTTCCCTGAACCATAACTGGTCCGGATAGATAACAACTGTTGCGCCAATGTTATTGCAGAATCCTAAGCATCCTGTTCTCGTGACCCAAACAGAAGAAGCTAGCCCATTTAATTTTACCCAGTCTTTTAATTCCCGAAATATTTCGTATCCCT
Source organism: Candidatus Nanoarchaeia archaeon (assembly GCA_035288865.1). Taxonomy (GTDB): domain Archaea; phylum Nanobdellota; class Nanobdellia; order Woesearchaeales; family GW2011-AR4. The sequence continues at coordinate 19,310 of DATDZA010000001.1, read as the reverse complement.
GAACATCCGAGCAGCAGTCTTTTCCAATTTCCCTTTCATTTGTGCAGACAAGAATGTGCTTTGATGGCTTATGGGGAATTTGCTGCATTTTTTATTTCTCCAAAGCATATTCAAGCGCCTTTTTTGCCAATAGTCTTGTTGTGTCTATGAATGGCAAAGGGGAATTTTTTCTGTTTATTACTAACGGCAATTCTGTGCATCCAAGGATAACGGCATCGCATCCCTGCTTTTTTAAAGAGTTTATAACTTCAATTATTTTTTGTATTGTGTTGACTGTTGTTTTTGAAGGTACAATCTCTTGATAAATAACATCATTGACTATTTTTTGACCGTGTTGATTTGGATTGACTGGCGTTATGTTATACTTCTTTAATTCTTCATTAAACAAGCCGTCGCTCATCGTCATGCCTACTCCAAGAATGCCTACTTTCCTGTAATTTTTTCCCTTGCATTCTTTTGCCGCAATTTCAACAATGCTTAAAACCGGAATTGGTGAATTTTTTTCTATTTCATTGAACGCGAAATGAACTGAATTGGATGGTATGATTATAAAGTCCGCACCGGATGAATACAATTTTTTTATTGAGTCTGCAATGATTTTGGCAACAACTGGAAAATCCCTTTTATTCTGCGCTTCCAAAATTTCATTAAAAGAGTGGTTGTGAATGGAGATTTCAGGGTGATGGTTTAATCCCATTATTTTTGAAGCCTCCGAACAGATTGTCCTATAGCACAGGGAAGCTCCTTCCGAGGTTACGCCGACAATTCCTATATGCTTTGCCATTGAATTTAGATATTCTGATCATTAATAAACTTTATCAAGAAATAAAAGCGCCCCCGACCACTGGACAAAAAAGCACCGGACATCTCCGCCTAAAATATATAAAGGATAACTACTGCTAATTCTGAAAAAGAGAATACGCAAAACTGCCAAATCATGATTTTTGCTTATCAGCGAAAAATCAATTACACAGTTTCACTTAACATTCTCTTTTTCGTAATACTCCCAAGTTTTTGTAGAAATAAAAAACTTCGGAGGTTGATTAATATGGAAATGACGAAAGAACTTGCGGAATTGGCGGGAATAATGTGCGGGGATGGATGCCTATCCTCAAAGAAACAAAAGAATATGATCTATATTTGTGGGCATAAATTTGACGACCGGGATTACCATGAAAAGAAAGTTGTAGATTTATTCTTGAAGATTTTCAACAAAAAGGTTGTCGTCCAAGAACGGAAAAAAGAAAATGCATTGTTTATAAGATTTAGTGATAAGAAGATATTTGATATGCTTCATTCAATTGGTATACCCATAGGTAAAAAATATGATCACCTGCACGTAACTAATGAGATAAATAACTCAAATGAATTGGGATTTTGTTTTATAAGAGGACTTGTGGATACTGATGGCTCAATTATATTTTCAAAACAGCATAGAAATTTTAGATATTATCCAAGAATAGAAATAGCCAGCAAATCAGAGGCGTTCCTTAGGGAAATTTTATTTATATTAATTTCAAATGGGTTTTATGGGTCTGTATCTAAAAAAGGGATTCACTTTAGATTAGAAATACCGGGATTTCAGAATTTAAATAGATGGTTAGTGCTGATTGGCTTCAATAACCCAAAGCATTTAAAAAAAATAGAGACCTTTTTAGGGTCTCATACGCCCTCGACCAGAATTTTGACCGGTCAGCAATACTAACCGATTCTCGAACTGGTGATCTTCTGATAGATGCCAACATTCCGAACCAGGCGAAAGGTGGTTAACAGTCAGACGCTTTACCTGCTAAGCTACGAGGGCATTGTGCAGAAGGATAAAAGTTTGATTTAAATATCTTTAGGTTAAATTAATTGCATTTTAGAAATTTTCTTAATCGGAGACTAAATAAAAAATTAAGAATTATTTTTTACCATTTCTCGTTTCTTATTTTGAGGTAGAAAGCGGCATGATTTACTAGAATATGGAGCACAAAACTCAAAACCAGGGAAGTTAAGAAAATCTCCCATGTCAATGCAAAAACTGGCAATATGAATATCAAGGCGCCTATAACAAAATCACTCTGGTCGAATGGAATAAATTTGCCGCCGGGACTTATGCCGGCTCTTCTCTTGAAAAAACTTTTAATCAAGTCCCCGGTCAAAGCCCCGGTTCCCATCAAAAATCCAAACATCAGCCAATTATCATAGCTGAAAAAAGAAATACCCCTTAAAAGCTCCGTTTTATAGCCGACAAAATGCAAATAAGAGATTATAATTGCAAACAAAACCCCAAAAAATAAGCCCCTGAAGGTTTTGTTTTTGCCCAAAATCGGCTTGTTTTTCAATTCTTTGTTGAAATCAATAGGATAAGCAAGAAAGCTTACTCTTTTAACTATAACCGGCGCCATGTTGGCAAAATATGCGGGCAGCATCAGATACGCGCATTTTACGGTAAACAGCCAAAAGGTTTCTGTCATAAATGCTGTTCCAAATAATCAATTTAAATATATTTGCATAGAATAGCCATAATTCTCAAAATAACATATGAATTAATTTGGCATAATCAGAAAATTATTTAAGCAGCCATAATTTTTAATAAAACATGAAGTTTAAATTCAACATTCCGAACAAGATAACTCTCATAAGGATTAGTTTGATTCCCCTGTTTGCCGTTATACTGCTTGCAGAAATACCATACAGGAATATTCTTGCCGCTTTCATTTTTGGAATGCTCTCAATTTCAGATTTTTTTGACGGGTACATCGCAAGAAAGAAAAAGCAAGTGACTGAATTCGGCAAGCTGATTGACCCTATTGCCGACAAGTTCTTGATTTCAACTGCCCTGATTTTTTTGATTGGAAGGGGGGTTGAATTATGGATGGCTGTTGTTATAATCTCAAGAGAAGTTGTTTTGACTGCAATCCGCATTTATCTTCTGCCGTCGAAATTAATTGTCCCTGCAAGCAATTTCGGCAAGGCAAAAACTGTTGTGCAGAGCATTGCGATTGTAGCAGTTTTGCTGGAGCTGAGATTCAGCTATTATATAATGCTAGCGGCAGTTTTGTTAACCCTGATTTCCGGAATAGAATATTTATTCAGAATCAGAAGGCTGACTGGGAACAAAATAGTAAATCTGCCTAATCTCATTACACTTGCAAGGTTTCTGCTCATCATTCCGTTTATTTACTATGTTCTAAGATCAAAAATTTATGTTGCAATAATCATATTTGCAATGATAACTTTAAGTGATAAGCTTGATGGCATTTCAGCGAGATTAATGAACCAAAGGACGGAACTAGGAAGTTTTTTTGATTCTTTTACGGATTGGGCGTTTATCTCTGCTACTGTAATTATGTTTGTGTATAAGGAATATTTATCCTTCATAATTGGAATAATGTTTTTGGTTCCACTTCTGCTCGGTGCACTGATAAAAATCTATTATTTCAAAAAATGCAAGAAAATCCTGACATCAACTATAAGCGTAATGACTGTAGGCTCATCTTACATATCTACGCTGGCATTATTGATAGATTTTGCTTATAAGGGTTTTTTTGTGATTGCGACATTGATATTATGCTATGCCGCTCTTCTAACGTTCGCCTTTAAGACATTGATTCAGGATTCATAATTTCTTTATTTTTAATGACGACACCATCAATATGCCAAGCAGAAGATAGATGTAAGGCAAAAATTTTATGTAAACCAAAGGATAAAATTTTGAGCCGGCAAAATAAACAAGAGGTATGATTACCCCGTTCAATGTTATCGGCATTCCTTGATATACTCCTTTCATGTCCATTATGTTATACCTTGCAAGCCTCAAAACCCCGCAGAATAAGAAAACGGTGAATGAGATTATTCCAAAAGTAATTTGAAAATGCCTGATATCGGCTAAATACTGCATCAGGCTGAATCCGAATATAGCAGGCGCAACCCCAAACGAAACTGTGTCGGACAGCGAATCCAGCTCTTTTCCAAATGAGTTCTGCTGCTGCATAGAAACAGCGATTTTTCCATCCAGGTAATCAAATACAACGGCAATCAGAAGCACATAGGCGGCGTAGTCAAAATTATCGCTCATCGCAAAAACAATGCTTATCAGCCCAAGTGCCACATTAAACAAAGTGAATATATCAGCAAGTTTCAGCAGTGAAAAAATCCTGTAATCATCAATTTTCCTTGCCTTTCTTATCAGCCGAAATTCAGATTTTATCAAAGAATATATTCCAGATATCACTGTGAGCACAAGCGCAGTGCCCATTATGTACCAGTCAATCTGCAGGCTTATAATCGGCTGCACCAAAGCCATCAGCTGGAAGAAATAACTTATTTTGCCAAGCACAGTGGGCTTGAATTCGGTCCTCAGATCTTTGTAAATAAGAATTGTCCCTATAATTATTGTAATCAGGTCCCTTGCAAGTATTATCAAAGCGGCCCATATCGGGATTATACCTTTAATGCCTAAAATTATTGCAGTAATATTTACAAGAAGCTTGTCTGCAAAAAAATCAATTACTGAGCGCAGTGCATTCGGATGCCTTCTTGCTGCCAAGGTTTCAAAAAAACCAATAAATGCCGTCAGTATAAACAATGGGAATGTGTTGCTTCTGTTAAGCAGAAGCGACAGGCCTACAATAAGCGCAAGAATACATCTCATCAGAGTTACAGCAAAAAATATTTTTTTCCTTTTAATTTTTAATTTCATTTCAATTGCTTCTCGCAGACATATACAAACGCAGGAGGCATGTTCAGCGGTATAAATTTTCTACTTACCCTGATGAAATACCATTTTAGCATTTTTCTTAGATTATTTGTATACTGGAAAAGTATAAACCTGCCGTTATAACTTAAAGAATCCCTTACTTCTTTTAATATTTTTTTCTTATATTTATCTGGAAAGTTCCTGAATGGAAGCCCAGATATTATGCAATCTGCCTCTTTGATATTAACTTTTTTGAGATTATCTTTTATTTTGTCAGCACCGGCATTAACCACTATCAGCCTTCTATCTTCAAAATTCTTAATAAGGTAGCTGCAGAATTTTTTATTTACTTCAAAGCAGACAACCATTGCGTCAGGCCTGGCTTTGTTAAGTACAGCTTTTGTGAAAGTTCCCATTCCTGGGCCCAATTCAACTATGCATTTTGAGTTTTTGAAATCCACATTTTTAACTATTTCACGCGTGAGAAATTTAGAACTTTGCGCTACAGACCCTGTTTGTCTCGGGTTCTTCAGGAAATTTGCCAGCATCATCAGAGAATCTTTCATTTTAAATCGGCAATAATGCTTTCTCCTGCCTTAACTTTATCATTAATTTTTATTTTCAGCTTTACAGATTTAGGCATTATTATTGTTGCCTGGCTTCCCAGCGCTATCATTCCAATTTTCTGCCCTTTATTAACTTTATCTTCGACTTTTGCATAGCATAATATTCTTCTTGCCAAGAATCCTGCAATTTGGATTACCTTGATTTTCATATTTTTGTTTTCAATTATTATTTCATTCTTTTCATTCTCAAAACTTTTTTCCAAATCATAAGCCTTGAAGAATTTGCCATTTGCATGCCGGATTGATTTTATTGTGCCTTCTATTGGCGCCCTGTTTATGTGCGCATCAAGCGGTGACATGAAAATTGATACAACATAGCATTCTTTTGAAATGTCTTTTGTCATTGTTCTTATTTTTCCAATCATTCCCTTGCTTACAGTTATTTCTCTGACTGTTGTGTCAATTATGCTGATTACTCTCCCATCTGCCGGTGAGACAATATTATTGCCTGTTGGAATTGTTCTTTTTGGGTCCCTGTAGAAATTCAGAAGGAAAGATGCAATTAATAGTGCAAGAACTGAGATTATTATTTCCAATAGCATAAATCTTAAGTTTTAATTTCGCAATATAAAGGTTGTTATTTGATTTTATTTTTTGAAGTATGAGTTTGCTTGTTAGTTTCTTTGCCAGTTACCTAGTTCTGAAAAATTGCGAAGCGAAGTAAATTTGGAGTCCGTCAATCAAAAGAGCGAAGCGATACGTTAAGACATAGAATAAGGGGCTTTGGCGTTCTAGTTGTTTTATTACTATTTAATGGTTACAAAACGAAAGATTTATAAAGCTGTGATTCATCTTATTATACATTGGGGTAGGTCAATATGTCCTTAGAAAGAATAACTAATGAAGAAAATCGAAAATCTATTGAAGCACTAGAATTACTTGAGCAAGGAATCCCTGGTGCTGTGGTTGCTGAAGCAGCACTTCAAAGAGGTCTTGGTAGGGGGTTATATGATGCATCAAGAGTTGCCGCTGCCAAAGCAGCATATTCAGCTAAAAAAGATGAGTGGTTAAAGAGTGCTGGTAAATCTGTAGTCAGAACTCAACCAAGTTCTGAGGATACAACTAAAAGATATGATTCTGTAGTAAATACTTTGAATATGTTACTGGGGGACTCTAATGATGCTCTTACTCCAGATAATTTTACAAAATATAGACCAACCATTGAAGAACAATTATTTCCTGTTGCTGAGTCACTAGGAGTTCCTGATATCAGACAAATAAAAGCCAATTATCAACTGGAATTAGTACAGTCTAATGGCGGTCCAAATAATCCTTCACTTGGAAGATTGGGTTATATCAAAGGACACCTTCGAGTATTGCAAGAGAGAATGCAACAACATAAACCGTAACGCCAAAGCCCTCTCTCTTTTTTAGGACTCCAAATTTATTGAATATACTATCTTATTAAACAAAATTTTGTTAATTATTTACTTCTGAAATTTTAGCGCCTTATTGTTCCAAATCAGAATTCCCAACCCAATAATAGCAGTGATCATTCCATAAACCACATGCGCGATATGGGATGTTTCTTCCCCAAATCCGATTTTTGAATGAAATGCGTGTGAAGAGAAAGCAATCAACATACCTATGCCGAGAACTAAAGTACTTACAATATCAACTATTTTTCGATGTTTCATAATTTAAAGAAAAAATAAAAAGAAAAAAAGGAGTTTTACTCCTTAACTCCATAAGCTACTCCTAGGCTAACAACTCCAACTGCTATGTGCAAGTAGCTGATTGCTGCGTTTATCCCGAAGATTTTCATTAATAAACCTCCATCCACGCCTTCAGCAAACCAAAGAATTCCCACAACTAGGGCTACTATTCCTACCCACATGTTTGTTGGCTTTGCATTTCCTTTGAAAGCTAGCCACAATATTAAAGCTCCACCCACAAGATGCAATATATCCTGTGCGACGTTAACTCCAAATATTCCTAATATCGGATTGTTAACGAATCCTACTAGTCCTAAAAGCACTAGCACTGCACCAATAATCATTGCATATGTCTTTTGTACATCTGCGATATAGACCACCTCCATGGTTTACTATATGACTTTGAAGATAGGTATTTAAAGGTTATTGTTAATTTTTAGTATAAAATATATTTTAGAAAATATATATTGAAATTTACAATAATTTCATAAATGTAAACCTAGTTACTTCACCATTAATAGATAATTATTTTTGAATTACTCCAGTTTGTTCTAATCTTTTTTCCAAATCTCTTAATCTTGCTCTGTAGCTAACTCCCCTCTGATGGTCTGCATTAGTTAACTCCTGTTGTAGTTCAGATATCACTCTATAAGTTTCGTTACCTGTTGGAACATGATAATGATGACTTCTTGAGTAATCTGATAATTGAGCAATGGCAGATTGCAGTCTAGGAAGAATCTCCCTTGTTCTAAACAAAGTCGCAAAGTCATTATCTTTCTGTGCGTTTTCTCTTTCTAATTCATCAAAGTCAATTGTACCATACAAACCGTCTATTTTAGAAAAAATTCCTTGAAGTCTGCTTAACAATTCTTCTCCTCTTTCCGTGCTATTTTCTCCAAAGCCAAATAGATTAAGGACAAGGTGTATTCTATCTTTAGCATTACCAATCCCGTTAAAATTGTACCTCTTCATCAATTCTACTTTTCTTTGCAAATCCATAATTATAGGTTATGCTTATTGATTTAAAAATCTATACGCCATAGTATGTGCAAACCTTTTTAACACGTCATATTATGCTTTTTATCTATGACTTATACTATAATAGACTGCTACACTGATGAACCTGCCGGTTTAGGGGTTCCACCTTATCTGGGAACTTACCCCAGGTACATTACCGGTTATCTGGGTGAAGAAGTTAATTACCTTACTATTGATGATTTAAGATTATGGAGAAAGCGTAACGGAAATATTTTTGAGCCGAAAAAATCACAGAAAACAGACATCACAACCTATAATTTAACAACAAATTACAAAAACGTAAATCAAATTCTTCAAAATACGGATACTTTAATTGTTGTTCTTGGAGTTCATGTTCCGGGCAAGTATCTTTCTGCTATTCCCGGCACTTTGAATGAAATAATCCCAATGATTCAGAATTTAAACTGCGAGAAAATCCTGACAGGCCCTGCTGTTTTTGGAACACAGTTATTTGGCGGCAGATTTTATGAGAAAGCTGATTTAAGTGTTTTTGATAAAGTATCTTATGAAATGTTTAACTTTTTGTACAAAGAAGCTAAAGAGTATGCTATTAGAGGAGCTTCTATCATTAAACAGATTCCCGATATAAGAATGATTGAGATTGAAACTGGGCACGGATGTGATATTGGCAAATGCTCTTTTTGCACAGAGCCAATTAAAAATAAAGTTGAATTTCGGGAAAAAGAAGATGTTCTTAATGAAATCATTGAATTTTATAAACTTGGTGCAAGGTATTTTAGATTGGGAAAGCAAACTTGTTTTTACACTCTGCCTTATGCTTCTGAATTATTAAAAGAAATTAATGATAATTGCCCCGACATAAAAGTTTTACATATAGATAATGTAAATCCGGTTAAAGTTGTCCTTGACAAGAAAAATGATTTTGCTATAACAAAAGCAATAGTTAAATACTGCACTTCCGGAAACATTGCAGCTTTTGGAGTTGAATCTTTTGATTTGGAAGTTGTGAAAGCAAATACTCTTAATACTTCACCACAAGTTGCTTATGAAGCAATTAAAATATTAAATAAATATGGTGCCGAGCGAGGTTCAGACGGAATGCCTAAATTTTTGCCCGGGGTAAATATTATTTTTGGGCTCCGCAATGAAACCAAAAAAACGCATGAAGAAAATATGAAATGGTTAACAAGAATTTATGATGAGGGGCTAATGCTTAGGCGCATTAATATCCGTCAGGTTGCAATATTTGAAGGAACTTCACTTTTTAATGAAGGAAAAGACAAGTTTTTACGAAAAAATAAAAAATATTATTGGAAATGGCGCAATGAAATTAGGCAGAAAATTGATTGGCCAATGCTTCAAAGAATTGTTCCAGCTGGTAATGTATTGGGGAATTGCTATGCCGAGATTTATGATGGTAATACAACATTTTGCAGACAGTTTGGAACATATCCGTTGATTGTTGGAGTGAAAGGAAGGATTCCATTAAAACAATTCTATGATTTGGAAGTTACTGGACATATGTTACGTTCAATTACTGGAAAGGTTGTGGTTAAGAGGGAAGTGGAGGTTTAGGAATTTATTTTTAATAGTTGTATAATTTTTTTAAAATTATCGTTTCTATTTTTTTTATTTAAGAGGTACCATTTTAGCAATTCTCTAGTATAATGTAAACATTCATAAAAAGTTTCATTTTTAAAATCTTTAGAATAACCAGAATGAACCAAAATTGAGCGGATGTCATAAAATTTTTTAACTTTGTTTAAATTAACTTTAATCTTTAGTTTATTATTTAATATAAAAGAAATTATTAATGAAAAACGAAATCTAAGCTCATCGGTAGCATTATCCAAAAATAACGATTCTAAAATAGTGATACAATCAATAAATGAATTTCTAATATTTGAATGAGTATCCACTAAAGAATTAAATCTTTGAATAGCTAATAAAAACTTCTTATCATCTTCTTTTAATAGTAAGTTATATATTTTCACTATGGATTTAAGTTCAACATTTTTTAGTTCAAATTTACCCCCTATCTTTTGTTATTTGAGGATAAAAGAAGTGCATGGAGTTAGTTAAATCATTAAATGCTACAGGAGCTATAATCCCTCCTTCTTTAAACAATCTTAATGCTAATATTAGCTTGTCAAATTTGTCAAAATTATTATGAGAAAACTTTACAATATATTGACATTCCATAAAACGATGTTCTACTTCATGAACAAAAGTTGAATCTTTATGGTCCATTATACTCCAGCCTATTGCATTACCATTTTCATTAAAAACCACATTCGTAACTTTAAGAAATCTTTTCCGTTCTTCGTCGGTAATTTTTCTAATGGAAAATTTATCGATTAATAAATTTTCAGATTCAAGGAAAATTTTAATCGGTGCATAATATATTTCACTCATACTTTCATCATGTATCCTCTCTTTAAAATTTTTTCTATCAACTTTCCTCCAAAACCTTTAAATACTCTGTATTACACATGTATTACACAGGTGATTTAAATGCCAACTACGAAAATAAGGAAATCTGGAAACAGTAATGTTATAATTTTGCCTCCGGAATACATGGAAGAAAGGAGTCTGAAAACTGGGCAGACTGTTCAGTTCGAAGTCTCTTCAAAAACTGGGTTGCAAAAGCTATTTGGAATGGGCAAGCATCTTAAAATTGATGCGCAAAAGGCAAAAGACGAACTCAGAAAAGAATGGGGTAACTGGTAGAAATGCAATATTTTCTGGATACTTATGCCCTGATAGAAATATTTTTAGGCAATGAAAATTATAAAAATTATATATTTGACCCGGAACAGGCAATGTGCACAATATTCAACTTAATGGAGGCTCATTTCTATTTTCTGAAGAAGTTTGGACAAACAAAATCTGATGAAATATACGAATTGATAAAGCCAATTATTGTTAAAATAGATGATTCAACATTAAAAGAGGCAAATAGATTCAAGCTCTTGCATCTAAAAAAAAGATTGAGTTTTGCGGACTGTATAGGGTATATTACCTCACTTAAACTAAACGCAAAGTTCATAACTGGCGACTACGCTTTCAAAGAAATGAAAAATGTTGAATTTATAAAATAAGCAAATAATTATAGCTTATTGGATAATTTTATTGCAAAAACAATTTAAATATAGCACTAAAAGTGAAATTAGAAGACAAAATCAAAGTTCATTTTTATAGCAGAAGCTGCATTTCATGATATAAAGATTCGTCCGTCATTCTGCTTTCTGCTTTAGTAAATCTGTACTCAGAATAAAACTTTTCTGTATCAACAAATTTTGGCATTAGTGCTGTGAGTTTCCTTATTCTCACTCTTTTTGCATGCCGCAAGATTATATTTAATATAACTTGTTCTACTCCCCTATAAATGGCCGCTGGATCCTCATAAACTCCAAACAAAAATCCATTTTCACGATTATGTGCTTCGAGATGTAAGAAGCCACTGCCTACAACCCTTTGATGATCCTTTGAAGTTACGTGCACTTCCGGATTCGTCTCCAATCCGTACCTTTTCACCACGGGATAACTTAATAGTTCTGTGATACCTTCAGGAGAGTAAGATTGTTCGGCAAAATTTTTATTTATTAGTGCCCTCCTCGCTAAAACCAGGACCCTAGCTGTTAAATCCTGAAATCCAGCTTCATCTAGCTTATCGAGTGCGACATTTTTTACCACAAAATACTTTATTTCTTGATATTCTGCAAGATCTTTATTAAATTGGTCTATAGTTTTGGCCGCCACCATAATTTATTGATAGTGTTACCCCCTTTAAAAATGTTTTCTCTATTCACTACTTCAAAGACAATACATTTTATATTATGTGAACAGAAAAAAATATATTCCCATAATTCTTAATTTCCATGCGCTGTCAAATTACCTGGATAATATTTTAAGCCAAGGTAATCACTTGCTGAAACTAAAAGATTATTATGGAATATAAAATTGACTCCAAAATAATTTATTAAATGAAGAGAATCCCATCATCTTTATATATTTACGATTTTTCCTAGCTTAAAATTATCACGAGGCACTAAATATGAAACACGGCGACAAAGTCAAAGTCCATTACACCGGTACATTAGATGACGGGACTGTTTTTGACTCCAGCGAAGGCAAAGAGCCTTTGGAATTCACAATCGGGGAAGGTGGCATAATCAAAGGATTTGAAGAAGGAGTTAAAGATATGAAATTAGATGAGGAAAAAACAATCAAAATAAAGCCGGAAGATGCTTACGGCGAGGCGCAGAAGGAGCTTATGCTTGAGTTCCCAAGAGACAAATTTCCGGCCGAAATGAATATAGAGAAAGGAGGGAGACTAATCCTGAAAGGGCCTGACGGCCAGAACCTCCCGGCTGTTGTCAGCGATGTAAAGAATGATGTAGTCGTAATCGATTTAAATCATCCATTGGCAGGAAAGGAACTGACATTCAAGATAAAAGTAATAGGAGTAAATTAATTTATTTTATAGAATCCTATTTGTTTAAATGAAATAAAGAACAATCGCAATTACCAGGAATCCAAGGTTATGAAATAATAATCTAAAGTGATTTCTTAATTTCCTGTCATAAAGAAGGGATGCTGCCATCACCCCGTGCAGCAAAATCAGGCTTGATTCAATCACGAACAGATTAATATTATTTTTGCTGAGATAAAAAAGTATCCCAAGAAGCATGTAATTTATCATAGATTTTCTCAATAAATCGTGGATTCTGTATTCTATAATTGCTGCAAAAACAAGATATATAAATAATACTAACAGGTAAAAAACGCTATTAAAATAATAAAACATTAAAAAAATAAAAATTAACAGCAGCAAAATTTTCCTCATTAAATCAAAGTATTTTGACAGCGGCTTTTGCTCTTCAGGGGCAATTTTGATTAAAATAATCCCTATTAACAAACCCAGAAATGAAACAACGGAAGCAAAAAAATAGTTTATGAATTGCATCTTATTTGTATAATTTATTTTCCAGATCTTCTATCTGCTTTAATCTTCTTTTATGCCGCGCTTCATTGCTGAAATCGGTTTCGAGCCATAATTTTACCGCCCTGAATACAGTTTCTTTTGAAACAAATCTTGCGCCTATTGAAAGAACATTTGAATCATTATGCAGCCTAGACAATTTTACAATGTCAGGATTATCGCTGTTAAAAACTGCCGCCCTTATGCCTTTTATCTTGTTGGCAACCATGGCTTCCCCCTGGCCTGAGCCTCCAAATATTATTCCTTTATGGTTATCTAAATTTTTTGCAACTTCTCTTGCTGCGGCGGAAATGAAATCCGGATAATCATCTTCAGCATCAAGCTTGAAAGCGCCTCTGTCCTCTACTTCATAGCCAAGCTTTCTGAGGTACGCTTTAACTTCTTCCTTCAGCTCAAAACCAGCGTGGTCTGCGCCTAAGAATATTTTTGGCTTCATATCAGTCACTCCAAGCCCAGAACTTTTAAATCTTTCTTTAATCCCGGGACTGTGTCATATTTTTTAATATCTTTAAAATCTATCCACCTGAATTCAGTATTTTCATGGTCGAGCTTTATTTTTTGCGAATACACGTTGCAAAGGAAAGGCGTCACTACCCATCTTTTTCCTTTTTTCTTGTCTTCCAATTCAAATAAGATTCCCCTCCTGATGATTTTTGCATCCAAACCTGTTTCTTCTTTTATTTCCCTTAACACTGTGTCTTCTGCAGCTTCAAACTCCTTCACGTAGCCGGAACAGAAACTCCACTTGTTTGGATAGTTCCAGTCGTCAGGGGATTTTTTAAGGATCAGGACTTTGTTTTTGTACTTTACAATTCCGGTGACGGCGAAATAGGTTTTCATTATAAGAAAGAGTTTGAGCAGATATTTAAAGGTTACAGAAATATTTAAAATAAACAGAAGATTTCTTGAACGAATGAGGGGGTTACAAGGTTTGATGGAACAGAGTGCCGTCCCGCAATATGACATAGTAACTGGTGCATTTGATTATACTGGCAGGCATATTGCAGTAAAACTTTTAGAAAGTGGGCATCGTGTAGGAACAATTACAAGATGCCCTGGAAGAAGTTATGTACTTGGTGAAAGAGTTGGGGTGCTTCCTTATTTTGACAAGCCTGCTGCGCTTGAAGAAAGCTTGAGAGGAGTGGATACAGTTTATAATACTCACTGGACAAGGTTTGACAGAGGCAGTTCAACTTTTGAGAATGCAATTAAGAATATAGATGTTCTCCTGGAAGCCGCCCAAAGAGCGGGCGTGAGAAAATTTGTTCATATAAGCGTGTCAAATGCGGACAGAAACCCAAGATTTCCTTACTTCAGGAATAAATGTAAAGTTGAAGAAAAAATAAGAAATTCAGGAATTGATTATGCTATATTAAGACCCGCACTTATTTTCGGCCCTGAAGAGATTTTAATAAATAATATTTTTTATTTCTTGAAGCATTATCACGCATTTGCAATTCCTGGCGATGGAAACTATAAAATACAGCCAATCCATGTCGATGATTTGGCGGATATGGCAATAAAATCCGTGCACGAAAAAGGAAATTTAGAGCTTAATGTTGCAGGCCCAGAGGATTTTACATTTAATGAATTAGTTGGGTTACTCGAAAAAGAATCTGGCACTTTTTCATTTGTATTTCATGCGTCGCCAACTATAGCGTTGCTTTGCGCTAAAGCAATTGGAAAAATATTATTACATGATACAGTGCTTACGAAAGACGAAATGGATTCTTTAATCGAAGGTTTGCTTGAATCCCAGAATCCGGAGAGAGGAAATATAAGATTTAGTGACTGGCTAAAAGGAAACAAAAATATAGCTGGCGAAAGATATGCCCATGAATTGAGAAGGCATTATTCAAGTTTTTAATACCAAGTGCCTCTCCAAGTTGAATGGCCCCACTGAATAAGCAAATCGACGCCGATTCTTTCAACCTGCAAAGGAACATCGCAGGCGCCAAAACAGGAGCCCATCCAGATAATTGCAGAAGCCTGTGTATTTTTTTCTATAGCCTGCTGAATTTCATTCGCCCTCGGCTTCAAACCGTCCGGCAGCTGAACACACACCATTTTAGGATTATCTTTGTTGATTCTTTCAATTACTTTGTTTAATTCGAGGTCGTAGTTTGACATAAAGAGATAGGAAAATTTAATAGTTTAAAAAAGTATTCTTAACGTGAACCATAAATTGACATTACTTGTTCAAGATTTCTTGCTTCCACTTGTATCGGCACTGCGTATCGTCCAGTTTGGCTTAGAACAGCGGTTCTAACTAATGGATTATAGCTCCATCGAACAGCTTGACCGTCCCTTAAATCTTCCAATGCATCTCGTTTGTATTCAAGATTCATTGCTAATTTTCCAACAGATTGAATATCTCCATCATCAAATTGTGGATTTAATCTATCCACTAAATGGTTAATCCCCCTCCCAGAATCAGGCCGCTCATAATCAATGCGAAACACTTTTCCTTCAAACTCAACGTAAGTTTTCCCTTTCAATCTAACTGCCCTAATATATCTTGGTGACTTTGCACCGGTGGTTTTGGCGATATTCTCCACCGTATCACATGCACTAGCAGCGGTTCCTAAACCCAACAATCCGATTGCCTTAAAAGCTTCTCTTCTATCCACGTTTATCACTCACAGAATATCTCATCCATTTCAAATTTGGAAAGATCTTTCTTATTCAATAATTTAGCAAAATCTTTTTCTTTCATCTTCTTTCTTGAATCTCTCATAGATTCAATCTGTTCCATGTCCTCGTCCAAAAATAATTCGTCTGCTTCCATAAAAACACCATTAATGTAATATTAATTCCAATTTTTTTCGCCCATTAGTTGATTCTATAATTGCTATCTGATGGCCCAATTCAAACATTTGTTTACGTTTATCGTCTAGGTTTAATTTTAAATCCACGGCAGGTTTTTCCAAGTATCCGTCAATGAAAGCCAAAAACAACTCAGCTTCCCTGAGGGAGTCATTTGAAACCTGTTTGCCAACAATACCAATATATGCCGAAACTGCTTTCTGGTAACGTACTTCTGATTCCATAATATCCTCAATTAATAATTTGTGTTTGAAATATATGAGGAAGTGGTATTGCTATTGTAATTATCATTAATATTATCATAGGACACTGCCCCTTCCAGCTTACCCGTCAATCCTGAACTGCAAAACACGCACATATATTTCCCACCCCAAACTTGTTATTACTTCATAGTGATATAACTAGTATATAAAACTTTCGCTCAGATAAGTATGAGAATTTTATTTTCAGTATAGAAAATAAGGCTTATTTAATGGGATGCCTAATATAGTTCTTACAGCTGAGGCAATAGTATATTACTCTGCTTTTATGGATTCTAACCCTGCAGTTAACGCCAGGAATAAGATAAGAATTGCAGCTTTTACAGAACTTTTTCTTCAACTCAGAAGGCAGCTTTATCTTGTATTTCATTGCCATCCTCCTGGCTAATTTAACATATTTGGCTGACAGCTTTGCGTCTTTTTTCAAGGATTCTCTGGCTTCATTGAACAGAAACCTGATTCGCTTCTTTGCAATCTGGACTTGCTTTGCGGGTTTTTTAAAATATTTCTTTTTGGACATAATCTAATTGTGCAGCCACGTGTTTAATAAGTTTATTATAAAAAAAAGCATTTATTAAGATTAAAATAAATTATAGAAACAACGGCACCAAAACTAGAGTGATAGTGCTTAATAATTTAATCAAAACGTGCAATGAAGGACCTGCACAATCTTTGGTTGGGTCGCCAACGGTGTCTCCAGTAACAGCTGCTTTATGCGCTTCGCTGCCTTTTCCGCCTAAATTTCCGTCTTCAATGTATTTCTTTGCGTTGTCCCAGGCGCCTCCGGCATTGTTAAAAAACAAGGCCATTAGAATTCCGGTGATTGTAGCAACCATCAAAAATGCTGCCGCTGCTTCATACTTAAGAAGCATTCCGACAACAACTGTGGTGACAACAACCAACAAGCCAGGCAATATCATTTTCTTTAGTGAAGCTTTTACGCAGATGTCAACAACTCTCGCATAATCCGGCTTTTCCTTTCCCGTCATGATTCCTTTCTTTGCTTTCCATTGCCGCCTTACTTCGTTTACTATGCTATGTGCCGCATCTCCCACTGCCTTTATTGCCAATGAGCTGAACAGGAAAATAAGCATTGCGCCGATAAACGCCCCCACAAAAACGTGAACTTTTGACAAATCAATTGTAATAGTTTCAATTTTCAGGTGGGCCTTAACATCATCAAGATAAGCTGTGAACAACAAGAAAGCTGCAAGCGCTGCGCTTCCAACCGCGTAGCCTTTAGTTATTGCTTTAGTAGTATTGCCAACTGCATCAAGCCTGTCAGTTCTTTTTCTGACTGATTCAGGCGCCTTAGACATTTGAGCAATTCCACCGGCGTTATCTGTTATCGGGCCGAAAGTGTCCATCGCCAAAACAAATGCCGCAGTTGCGAGCATGCCCATTGTTGCAATCGCTGTTCCATAAAATCCACCGTGAGGCACTCCACTTAAGTTTCCAAGCTTGAATGAAAGAAGAAGAGCTCCAGATAATACGACAACCGGCAGCGCTGTTGATTCAAGCCCAACTGCAAATCCAGTAATAATATTGGTTGCATGCCCCGTCAAGGATGCTTTTGCAATGCTTTTAACCGGCCTATAATCGGACTCTGTGTAATACATTGTGATTAAAACAATCAAAGTGCTTGTAACAATTCCAACCACTCCAGCAAAGAAAAACCACAGCCAGGCATTAGGCGCTTTGGCGGTGTAGAGCAGCCATTTTGTTGTGAAGAAAAATGCAATTGATGCAAGAATAGCTGTATAACCATAACTCCTGTTCAGCGCTTTCATCGGGTTTTCATTTTCATTTTTGAGCTTGACAGTCATAATTCCAATAATGCTAGCTATCAATCCAAATGCCCTCACAACCAGAGGGAACATAACTCCAGGCAATCCAAAATAAGGATACAAAGCAACTCCTAAAATCATCGCGCCAATATTTTCCGCTGCGGTGCTTTCAAATAGGTCTGCGCCGCGGCCCGCACAGTCCCCAACATTGTCACCAACTAAATCAGCAATGACTGCCGGATTTCTCGGATCATCTTCCGGAATTCCTTTCTCAACTTTGCCGACTAAATCCGAGCCGACATCAGCAGCCTTGGTATAAATTCCTCCGCCTAGTTGCGCAAACAGGGCTACAAATGAAGCGCCAAAACCATAACCTACAATCAAGAACGGAACTTGCTTTGCCGCCTGTTCAACCGTAAGGCCCAAGCTAAAAAAGTAATATATTAATGCGACTCCCAGCAACGACATTGATACTATTATAATACCGGCAACTGCGCCGCCCCTTAAGGCTGTGACAAAAGCTTCGTTCAGACTCCTTTTTGCTGCGCTTGCTGTCCTTATGTTTGCCCTGACTGCAATCAGCATGCTTACGATTCCTGCAACTGCCGAGCTTACGGCCCCAAATAAAAATGCAACAGAAGTTCTCCATCCCAAATCTGTTTTTCCCAAAAAAGCATAAACCACATAGATTATAACTGCAAGAATTAAAGTATAAACCCCTATTGTTGCGTATTGCCTCTTGACAAATGCCTCAGCACCCTCCTTAATCGCATCAGAAACTTCCTGCATTGCAGGGGTTCCAGTGTCTTTTCTGAGAACTTGGCGCGTCAGCCAAACCACAAATAACAAAGCCAAAACGCTTATGACAATCACTATGCTTAGCAAATTCATTTTTACTGGGAAAATAAAGGGGTTTATAAAGGTTTTGAACTCTTGTTCTTAAAGTTCAATCAATAATTTCCGCATAAAAAACAGTAGTCCCGCACCATTTAAATTTAGTTATATCCATCTTAAGGCCAGTTGTGAAACCTTAATCACATTCATCACTTTTTATTAATAAAATAAAATTCTGTTAATATTTCTGTTAATATAAATGATTAAACATTGTATTCTTTGTGTTATTATTTTGGAAAATTGTAACCCGATTTGACTTTAAACAACTTTCTTAAGAATTCTGATTGATTATTACAACCAAAACAAGATATAGTTTACTAAAATAATTACCTTTATGGAAAAGATGCTAAAACCTGTGATTTCTAACTTATTGTTAAATATAGATTATTTTAAAGAAGAGAAGAGCATTAAATTTTTAGAAGAGTGGAGGAATTAAAATGACCTCCTCTGCGGAATAAATTCCGCAGTATCCATTCAAGCTAAACCATGGTGCTTAGCTTGGTTCAAAATGTACAAAGCTGTGTCGCTAAGCTGATTGTATCCGACGGTAACAGCAGTTCCGCCGCGGCTCCAA